>JARXAD010000011.1 GCA_029866025.1 Vampirovibrionales bacterium
TCTGTTGGCTCTCCTTATTTTGCTTTACCTAGTGTGGGCTGGGCTGGGCTGGGCTGGGCTGGAATTGATGCTAGTCATAAATAATCTCCTTGCGTTAAATCTTTGATTTCATTAATTATATCATTATTAAAATAAAAACAATATTATGTGATTATGGAACACTTTGTAAAGAAATATAATGTGTTAAGGCCTCAACAAGCGCCTCTTACCTACAAGCACTCCACTGCGCGTTTAACGACTTAGGCTAAGGGGCTTGCACGTACCCGCGGGCCACACCATCACCTTGTGGAGCATTGGATGTTTTAGAGACGTGTTCGCCGGACCCAGGCGCGGTAGCTTCCGGCATCATGGCCACATGAGACTGGGTATGCACATACGCCAACAATTGCCTGGCCTGAGAGGCATACACCCCATTGGGGGCTTTTTCCAAATATTGGGTGCCCAAAGCGGCGCTTTCGCTCCACCGGCCCAGTTTTTCAAGCACAGCGGCCATGAGGTAATACGTGGGGGTGTAATCGGGTTGGCGAACAATGGCTGATTGGTAGGAGGTAGCCGCGGGTTCAAACTGGTGTTGTTGAACGTAGAGGTTGCCCAAATACACGTAGGCCCAAGCGTTGTCTGGTTCATATTTTAGGGCTTCGTAAAACAAGCCTTCGGCGGTTTTTAGGTTGCCTTGCTTGGCATGCAGTTGACCCAGGTTGAGACGGGCAAAATTGTAGCGAGGGTCTTTGGCCAAGGCCGTTTCAAAGGCTTTTTGGGCAGGGGCTGGCTTATCCGACAATTCATACAGCAATCCCAAGTTGTTGTAGGCGTACAAAAAGTTGGGGTCCAAGGCCACGGTTTGCTCATAGTGCTCAATGGCTTCAGCGGTGCGTTGTTGCTCATCGTACACGTTGGCCAAGTTGTAGTGCAGGGCGGCGTTATCTGGCAGCATACGAAGCGCATTGAGGTAATGTTGCTCGGCCTCGTCGTAGCGTTTGTTTTCAATGGCCATTTTGCCCAGCTTTAAGGTAGCCGAAAGCACCCCAGGATTCAGGCAAATGGTTTTTTCGTAATAATCACCCGCCATGGTTTGCCACTTCACCTTTAACGCTGCATCGTCTTGCTGACGACCCAATTGAGCCGCCACATCGGCCAGTAAGTAGTGGGCCAATACGTTTTTAGGGTCGTGTTCCGTAGCGTTCATTAAGGGTTTGATGGCAGCCATGGGCTGATTGGCTTGCACCGATTGGCTGGCCGTGGCCAGTTGTCCCCAAGGCGACCCTTGCAACGCACTGACAGGAGACGTAGTAACAGTAGACGTTGTGGTGCCAACCCATGCCAAGGCCGGGGACACCATGACGCAAGACAACAAAGCCGTGCATAAAAAGGAATTGCTTGTTTTACGGGCCCAAGGTTGGCGATGGGAATCGAACCCAAATGACATCATAGCAACCAGACTCTCTTGTGTGGGTGGGGTGGTGGAAACAGTGAGTGTTACAGGCCTAAAACCGACCCTCTCCAATGTATCGGTTTATTACTACATATTAAATAGTATTAAGCGTTCCGGCAAGCGAATTATCTTTACGATTCTTAAAACTTCAGCAATTTGGGGGAGAAACAAGGGCGAATCCAGGATTAGGCTACCCTGAGCTACGGTTCCGATTAGAATGGTGAGGATGCGACAACGATCTCACCCTGCTGCCACGGCGCGCCCTCGCTTATCCAGCGAGGAAGCGTATGCATGGATAACCCGACTGGTATGGGAAGCCACCCAAACGGCCAATGCCTGCGATTGGGGCGTGGAAGACTACCCCTGCGCCACCCAACTGGCCCACCAAACCGGTTTGTTGCTGGATACGGTTAAAAAGCATTTAAAAGGGTTAACCGCCGCGGGCAGTATTAAACCCATGACCATGAGCCCCAAGCGCTACCGCTGGATTCATCCAGAAATTCCACCCCCACCTGAGTTTTTGGTGGAAGACGATTTTTAGCGCAGTGTATCATTTATAAATAGCGATATCACAGGCCAAAACTGACTGTACTCTCAAGGTTTTAGGTTCTAAAAGCAAGTAACCGATGCTGTTCTCCTAACAAAACCAGACTACACATCACGGCCTACCAAGGAAGAAGCTACTGTCGCTGCTGCCACCAAACTCATTCCGAATCAATTTCAAGAGACGTTTACTAAAATAGTAAACGTTCTTACAGGAAAAGATTAAATATTGTTTCAACTGTAAGCCCCCATACCTCCCAAGGGTTTGGGGGCTTATTGTTGCCAACCCATAAAAGTAAACCAGCCTTGCCCCCATTTTTAAAGCCGGATGATTAATACCAGTTGTGGCTGTTACGAAAAATGTCAAACTGATTACGTTTTTCCACCTCACGCTGCTCTCCTGTTAGCTCATTATTTCTAACGGGCACTTCTTCCTTAGCAGCCAATCTACCAGATATTTTTAGAGCTTTTTGAACTAAAGGGTCATCATCAACACCTTTAACAGTGGTAGCATTTTCAGGTGGTTGTGTTGATGAGAATAAGTCGAGTTGAGACCCGTTACCCCCTAACGAAGGCCAGCTTCCAAATCGCAAACAATGCCCCCCCTTGCCAGGTGGGTACACAACGCTTTGGTTGTAAGAATACATCGATCCCAACATCACACAATCCCAACGGTTCCCCATAATTAATTAACCATAACGGGTGCGTATGACATGCACGTGGCAGTTGTGTGATGAAGACGTCATAAAAAAACCGCCCCAAACGATAACTCGTGTGAGGCGGCTAAAATCAAAAGACGCTGTTGAAGAATCAACCGCGCCTAGCAATTAAAATTTATCAGGAGACATGAAACCGGCAGCGGTTCCACGCATGGTGCCTTCCATTAAGCCCATGGTGGCGCCAAAGGTAGCACCCAAGGTGGTACCCAAAATGCCAAAGGTAGACAAGAAGGGGGCTTTAATGATTTCGGACGTAGCGTTGGCCACGGCATAACCTTCGGTGGTTTTAATTTGGCCAAAGGTGGCTTCGCTCATGACGCTAGCGCCTTGTTTACCACCCTGGTAAAAACCAGCCAACATGCCCAAAGGAGCACCAATGGCAGCACCCACGGGGCGCAAGGGCAAGGTAACAATGCGGCTAATAATGGGGTGGCCTTCGGTAAAGCTACCTTTGGTCCAGCAATCCGTGCAGGTTCCCTCAGTAGTCGTGGTGGTTTCGGTGGTGGTCACCACATCGGTGGTTTGCACGCCAGCCGTTTTAGGGGTTCCAGCCTGAGCAGACAAGCTACCCACAGCACCCAACACAACCGTAAGGGCCAATAAAGAAGACAACAAACGACGATTCATACAATTCACTCCTAATCTCTATCAATAGTCGTAGCAACTCGCTACGATAGTTTGCATCCTAGCATTATTTAAAAGACAAGGGCGTGATTAAATCGAAAAGTCATAATAAATACCTATTTTTTATTAGTTACACCGTTAAAACGAGGGCTTTTGCTATCCTTATTGCAGCAAAGGGCTATTATCACTTTAAATACAGAAGAAACGCTTTTAATACTCGTGTGTGTTATGTTCATGGTGTAAATTGTTGGTTGCGGAGTTTTAAACACATGAAAAACATGTCTCAATCGTTAAAAGTAGCAGGCGTTATTGCCTTGCTTAGCGTGGGTGTATTGGCAGCCCCTGCAAGCTACGCTGATAGCATTACTCCCAAAACCGTGGGTGCCGGTGCTCTCTCACTCATTATTTGGCCCGGTATTGGCCAAGCCGTGAACAAAGAGTCCGGCGACAAAGTGCTGACCCACGCCTTGATTGGCCTGTTTCCTCCCTTCCGTTTTTGGTCGGGCTACGATGCCTTGGTCAACCGTAAAGGCGGATACTGGGGTGGACGCGTTTAGTCTCCACGCTTAAATACTCAAAAGCCCCCGGCGTTTACTAAACGCTTGGGGCTTTTTTGTTGCGTTCGGGGGAATGGAGGGAATTTTAGTCCTTACGCTGGGGTATCCAAACGAATGCCTCGAAAAGACTTTGCCCAATTGCTCGGGCCATTTTGATGTTGTTCATTCAACTTTTTGGCAACTTCAGCCTCAACAAATCCCATGGTTCGATTCAAAGATGCAAATTTTTCGCCCTTAGCCAGCAGTCCGCTGTTTTCAAATCCACTGTTGTTTGCTAAGTCATAGATTTGATCATTCGCTCCGTCAATACGTTGTTGAGCACTGTAGTTAATACCAGTGGCTTGCAAGCCGCTTAATCCAAACCCCATGGTTTCTCTCCTGTCTTTCTCTCTCAAACTGCTATGACGTTTTGTTTACTGCGCTTAGCCAACCCCTTTACCAAAGGTTTTAGCCCCTTCCTGGCAACGTTTTTCCACTTTTTCCATGTAGGCCTTGTTGGCTTCCGATTCATGCTCAATGTGGGTCAGCCGCATATCAATCATTTTTTCCGTGGTTTTTAACGCACTTAACTGAGCCTGCAATGCTTGCGCCATGGCCGCATGGGGATTGCCATGCATTTGAGCCTCTAAGGCTCCAGCATCCGCCATCAGCGACATTTTTTCGTATTTCAGCCGCATGTCCTCAGCTTCAAGGTCGTAGTTTCTAGCTACGAGACTTAAAAGCAGACTGCTGGCGGTTGCAAAACTCATAAGCGGTATGCGGTTTGGCAACGGTAAACCCAACGGTTTGCGGTTGCGCTCCCCTAAACTCCCTAATGTTCGCCATTACAATGGCGGGTTGCCTAAATCCTACAAAATCCAATGCCTCATCGGATCCCATGAGCCCCTCCACGAATAGAAGGTCTCAATGGCATAAAAACATTGGCCAGGGTTTTGCTGCTAATAAGTAACAAATTGTTACGTAATCACCCTTGTTTCTATTGCCTACATGCCCCTCAGTAAAACAAAGCCAATTGTGCTAGTGGCCGTATACTGTAGAAGTCACTTTTAACCACTTGCAGGAACGCAACCTCATGGGCATCACGGGAGATTCTAACCGCGGCGGGTTCCGGCCGTATACGCCAAGCAATCCCTCAGTACCAAAGACCATAAACACCACCGAACTGAACAACCTGCCGGCCATGGCCGTTGCCCCCGGTGCCAGCAGTGCAAGCACTGTTAATAATACTAGCGTGGTAAATCCAGCCTTGGCCGTGGCATTTCCACTCACCACAGCTGCTATCCAAAAATTATTGCTACGATTATTAAACCTGCCGCCCGACTTTATGATGTTGCTCAACGAATTGGCCGAACCTGTCAAGAATCCAGCAGCCAAAGCCAAGCAAACCCTACAAGCCGAAGTGCTCACGCTACTGGCCAACAGCGATACGCCCATTACCCCCGATCAGCTTCAAAAGCTACTCCTTTCTCGCTTGACTGAGTCTCGCAAACACGCTTCGGAGCTCATGAAACAACCCGGAGGCGCTAGCGAAACCACGCATCAAGCAGTGGAATGGCTGTCTCAGCTGCAAACGGTGGCAGAAAAAACCCCTGCCAAAAGTTTGCAGTCGCTTCTACTTCTGTATTTACCCATTCAACCCCCCATGCCACCCCCACAGCTGGGGTTTATCACTGTTGCCGATGACGACACCCCCAGCGGTGGTAGCCCCAAAAGCGATGGGATGGTAACCCTCACCGTGGAAACATCGGACCACGGATTATTTATCATTCGCGTCACAAAGGGCGAACAGCCAAATACCCTGTGGATTGGCTTACAAAATCATTCAGGCTCTTTATTACCCGAGGCGAAAGAGTCGTTGCACCGAACCCTTATCACCACCCTGAAAGCCCATCAACTACCCCCTTGTACCGTCGTCTGGGAGGCCTCAAAGAGGCCCTTAATCAGTGCGTCATCCCTAGAGACCGAAAATACGGGCACCAAAATTACGGTCATGCCCAACAACGGTGTCCCTGCTGGATTGTTATCCGCCGCATTTTTAACGGCAAAAACGTTATTAACCACGCTACAATCGTAAACGACTACCCGGGATTATTGATAAAAAGCAGCTTGCTACCGCCCCTAGCGCATGGCAAGTTGAGAAGCCACCACTTCGTAAGCTTGGCGGTTGGCATCGTAGCGAAATAGTTGGGAATCACCACTGGGCATCACTAGGGCCACATCCGCCCATCGGTTTTGGCGCGTGGCTAAAACTTGCAAGCGCTGGCCTCGCCCGTAAAACACTTCACGCTGGCCGTCCATAATGGCAATGTCTAATAAGCCATCGCCACGGGTTTGAGTCAGAGCAATTTTTTCCTGTGCACCGTCCAAATTCAGATCCACTCGGTGCTCATGCTGTGGCAGGGGCGTGGTAACTACCGGCGCGGCCAGCGAAACCGAAGCCGGTTTAACACTGCTACGAGACGACGAAGGAGCTGGAGGCACCGGCGGCTTTTTTTGGAATAAGCTACTCAACGGCTTTTTAGAAGCCGTGGCTGTGGGTATCGAGTCGCTGGTAGGTTCACTTACTTGAAACTGCACGGTGGTGCCTTGAGCTTCGGCGGCACGCTGCGCTTGTAGCTCGGGGCCGGGTGTTGATACCCCCAACATCATGACCGGCTCTCCACTTTTGGATCGCAGCATTGGATCGGTTTCGGAAGGCAACGGTGGATTTTTAGCCGCCGACGCATCCGCCTGCAAACTATCGGGGTATTCCCCCGTCAAACGATTGATGAGGCTAATACGCGTGCCTGCCGTAAAGCGATGCACCTGGCCCGTGAGTTGATCCCGCTCGTAAACAACCCCCGACTGGTTCGGGTCGTTCCAATGGTCAAACCTAAAAAACAACTGATACGTGCTGGCAATCAGCAACAGCAATACAACCAGTACCGGCATACGCTATCTCCATACTTATTGTGGCCATCTTTGCTATAGTAGCGACAGTATAACCCTTCTCCCCATTTCCGCCCACTGGCCTGCCCAAGGGCAGTTTTATAATTGGACAAAGGATTGGGAGACGACTTCACCATGTTGGTTTTTTAGGAATAGACATAATGCGCCACGCTGTTTTGATGACCACCTTATTGCTGAGTCTCGTCACGCTCTCCGGCTGTGGCCAGCCTAATCCCACGGATCCCCCCGAAGCCTTGACCGTCACCCCCATTGAAAAGGCCCAAGCACCTAATACGGGTCAGGCTCTCTTTACCCAACACTGTGCCGGGTGCCACATGTTGCAAGATCCTTCCACCCAAGCGTTGTACAAACAGTCTGCGGCGCTCACTTCTCCTAAAAATCTTATCACTCTTGTGCGTAACCCTGCCCCGCGACCCATGCCTGCCTTTGATGAGGCTAGCTTAAGCGATGCGGAAGTCGCCACGCTCCAAGCGTGGCTTGTGGAGCAAGTAAAGCCTTAACCGTATGAAAAATGATGTTTCTGTTTGGCTAACCCTTATGAATGCCGCCCTAAACCTCGGTGGGGCACTTCCAGCCGAACTCGTGAATCAAAGCCGCCCCTTCTTAGGTTCACGGGGCCAAGGGTTTTGGGGGATGGGGCAAATCAACCCCGCTGCGGGCCATGTGGCATCCAACGCCCGCCAAATTCAACACCACATTATCGCCGCAGAAGCCCTTGGGCTGGATGGCATTGTCTTCCCAGAGCTTTCGCTGATGGGCTACCCCATTGGCGATATTATTTTGCGCTATCCCGACTTGGTGGCTCAACAACTGAATACCCTCAGCGAATTAGCCTTATTAACAAAAGAAACCGTGGCCTTGGTAGGCATTGTAGAGCCCATTGCGAACGTGAGCCCCACCGCCAAAGCGCCCTATTACAACAGCGTGGCCATTTTGCACCAAGGAGAAATTAAAGGGGTGGTACGAAAGCACCTACTACCCAACTACAACGAGTACTACGATGCCCGTACCTTCCAACCCGATACTGAGGTTGGTATTCAACCGTGGCAACACAAAAACACGGGCCACACTGTTCCGACGTGGGACGGAGTCATTACCGGACCCTCAGGGGCTTATGGCGTGGGTCTTTCTATTTGTTATGACTGGTGGTTTGACCCAAACACCCACCCCAACCAAACCTGCCCCATTCAAGGATTGCTGGAACAGCAGCCCAACATTCAACTGCTCATTAACGCCTCGGCGTCTCCCTCACGCAGTGGTAAACAGGCCACGCGACAAGCGCTCTTCCAAAATCTGGCGCAAAAATACCAACGCCCTCTTCTGTATGTAAACCAGTGCGGCGCCATTGATGAACACAGTTACGACGGCGCCAGTTGTGCCGTGGCCGCTGATGGCACGTTGATAAGCCGCGCCCCCAGTTTTGAAAGCGCCTTGTGGATTGCCAACCCCTTCACCGGCGTGGGGGTGGTTGCGCCGTCTCCCGAAGAGCCATTGGCATCAACATCCTATTTTTTGTCCGCACCAGACTCGACCCTCGCCTTTGATGCGACCCATGCAGCCGACCTAGAGCGAACCTACCACAGTGTGGTGCAGGGAATCCGAGACTATTTTACTAAAACAGGTTTTCAGCGGGCTGTTTTGGGCTTATCCGGCGGGTTGGATAGCAGTCTTGTGGCGGCGTTGGCTTGTCATGCGTTGGGGCCACAAAACGTATTGGGCGTTCGCATGCCCAGCCCTACCTCTAGCGACGGCAGCCTAACAGATGCCGAAGACCTTGCCCAACGCCTAGGCATGCCCATTATCGACTGCCCCATTGCAGAACCTATTAACGTCTTTGAATCCACCCGTCAAGACGTTCACGCCCAATTAAGTTCTCAATGGCCCCTTGGGGCCCCGTCCTTTGCGGGAGATAACATACAGGCCATGAGCCGGGCCAGTGTGCTGCGGGTAATTGGCAATGATTATCGGGCGCTGCCCTTGGCTACATCGGATAAATCGGAGCTGTACTTGGGGTACGCCACGGTCAATGGCGATATGAGCGGGGCCTTAAGCCCCTTGGGTGACGTGCTAAAAACTAAGGTGCGGGCGTTGGGGGCGTGGTTGAATGCGAAAGCACGACTCAAGGGAGCCATCGAGCCGATTCCTGAAGCAATTCTCACCAAACCATCGGGAGCGGAGCTGGCCATTGACCCGAAAACGGGGAGGCACCTCACGGCAGAAGATGCCTTGATGCCCTACGAGCTGGCCGATGAGCTGATATGGCGGGTGGAGGCCCACCATGCTACACCCCAACAGCTACAGACCATGACCTTGACCTATGAAACCCGCTACACCGTGGCGCCCGAGCAAAAACAGGCGTGGCTAGACATCTTTTTTACGCGTGTAGAGCGCGCCGCCTTTAAATGGTGGGTGGCCCCCCCCATGATCATCGTGGATGGCAGTGGTTCCTTGGCTCATAGCGATTATCGCCACCCCGTAACGGCAAAGATCCGGTAAATCACCGGTGACTCACGTGTCTTATTTTTGTTGCTAAAGCGCCAAACAGAAAATGTTGGCTACGCCGTATATAAGTTGTTAAAGACCCTGTAGGGTCTGGCCCACAACAAATACATACGGTATGGTAATGGGGTGTACGAATGACTGTTGGGTATTCTTTCCGCCAAGAGTAAAGTATGCCAACAACTCGCAGGATGGATCCATGAAGATTAAGATCAAAGACGTGTCCAAAGATAAAAAAGGGTGGAGTCTGTATCGGCTGGCCAAAGAACTCTCGTTACCGCAGCAAACGGTGTACAGCTGGGCCAGTGGTCGCACCCAGCCTAGCTACGAAAACATGGACCGCCTGTGTGACGTACTGGATTGCGGCGTGGGTGAGCTGTTTGAAACCGAACCTGTTCAGCGCCGCTTATTCTAATAGCAGGGTCTTTGGGCACTTTTAATTAGGTGCGCGTCATTAACAATACTTGTTTCACCGTGGCATCTCTTTGGCATACTATTTGGCTAGCCATCGTTAAAACGAGCGTAAGCGTTAGAAGGAGTGGGCCATGAGTGTCGTAGCAAATTGGGTAGAGCAAGGGTTGTCTCGTCGCGATTTTTTAAAGCAGTCGGGCGCTTTAGGCCTTGGACTGGGGTTGTCTAGCCTACTCTCTTTTCCAGGATTGGCAGCCGCCTGTGGCATGGATACGTCGTCAAAGGCTAAAAACAGTAGCGAGATCCCTTTATTAAGCCCCCTTGGGGTCCAGGATTTTTCGGGGCTGAAAGATCGGGTCAGCAAAATCACATGGCCGCAACTGTGTCAGCACATTGGCCTGTACGAAGGCTACGTGAAAAAAACCAACGATGCCCTCACTCAGCTGGCCACGGCCCGTACCACGTCGGATTATTCCACGGCACGCACCTTGCAGCTGAATCATAGTTTTGCGCGTAATGGCGCCATTTTGCATGCAGCCTATTTTAACAACTTGGGCGAAGACCAACCCACCATAGGACCACTGACGGCCAAACTCATTGCCCGCGATTTTGGCAGCGAAGCCGCCTTTTGGGGCGAACTGATGGCCATTGCCAAGGCCATGCGCGGTTGGGTGATTGTGGGTTACAGCACGGCAGAAAATCGTTTGGTACACCATGGGTTGGATGCCCATGATGGGGGCAGTCCCTTAGCCAGTATTCCCTTACTGGTACTGGATGTATACGAGCATGCCTACATGATTGATTTTGGTACCAATCGGGCAGGGTATCTGGATGTTTTCAAAGCATCGATCCGTTGGGGTGTGGTGGAAGACCGCCTAAAACAAGCCTTGGCGGTGGCAAACACCCTTAATCACCATCCTGTTGTTTAGTACATTTTAGACATTGTAAGGATTGACACGGATGACCTCCTCAACGGTTGTTGAATTACCTGTTGCCCCCAAGCCTGTTGGCAATTACGTGGCTTCCACCCGCGTGGGCAATACCATTGTAACCAGTGGTTTTTTGCCACTCAAAGACGGCCATATTTTGGCCAAGGGTGTGGTGGGTGTGGATGTGACGGTAGACACCGCTGCCGAATGCGCCCGTTGGTGCGCCCTAAATGCTTTGGCAGTGCTTAAAGAAGAACTGGGCAGCCTGGATTCCATTGGGCGTATGATTAGCGTCACAGGCTACGTGAACACGGGCAGCCAGCCCTTTGATCAGCATCCAGCCGTATTGAACGGTGCCAGTAATGCGCTGGTAGAGATTTTGGGCGAACGCGGCAAACACGTGCGTACCGCAGTGGGTGTGGCCAGTTTACCCCTCAATGCCTGTGTGGAAGTGAGCTTTGTGGCAGAAATTGTCTAACAACTCAGGGTTTCACTGATGTGTTCATGCCAAGCCTCGCATAGGACTAAGGTAGCATGGCACTGAAGGGTTATGGTGTGTTGCTCTCCCTGCCATGGTTTCCAGGCGCAGTTGGGTTGTATGGCACTGAGAGGGGTTTCCGGGTAGGTGCCGCAAAAGGCAGGGCGCTTGGCGGTGCCGTACACGGTGCAGCGATTGTCTTGCCCCACATACGGGCAATGATAGAAATGAAGCGGACGCTCTTCGCCTACTTCCGCCTGCAAGGCTGCCACCAGCTCGGGGAAACGATTTTCGGCATGCTGACGGGTCTCGTACGGTAAAAACACGCGGGTAAATTCTTGGGCAAAGGTATCACCACCAGAAGCTTTAGCCAGCAGGGTCTCATAGTCTTCATCTTGGCTGGCGAGGCGGCAACACACCCCGCATTGGTGGCAGGCAATGGCACTCCGCTCAGACTCAATCTCGGCCAGTTGCCCCAATACTGCCTGGGGCAAGGTATTTTTCAGGATATTTAAACATTTTTCTAGCCACTGACGATGGAAAGGACTACCATCACAGCGTTGTAGGGTTTCTTTCATCCACTGGGGCGACGAATCCACCCCTAAAAACGGCGCTGAGCCAGAAAATTCGCCATCATTATTCCACGCTTGTTTTAACACATCTGCTAGGCGCTGAGAGACCCAAGCCATCTCGTGTTGATATTGGGCCACCGTGGTTTTCCAATGGCGTGTGGTGGTGACATGAGAGGGCATAACTATCCATAAAAATGAGGCAAACAAGGTTGACGTGAACGTCAAGGTAAGGGTCGCTGATTACGGCTCAAGGTTGACGTTGACGTCAACCTTAAAGGCCCCAAATCATAAACGTTCTTTATCATTGTAGGGCATTGGGGGGAGGAGTAGGCATGGAGGATTCCGTTGCTTAACGGATGCCGATACCGGAGGTTGTGACGAATACTGCCCATAACTATCCAACATGTGTGGGACAACATTCCAAAACCAGCAGAGAAAGAGAGAGATTATGGCATCTATTCAAGGATTGGCCCAGTCTGCAGCCCTGAAGTGGCTGAACAATGTGGCTTCCAATCACAGTAGCAAGGGAATTTCTCTGGCTGAGGTGGACAAACGCATTGCCAAAGGCGACACAAAGGGGAAAGAAACACCCTTTGCCGACTTTCTAAAAACCAATTTTACCAAACTAGATAAAGATAATAACCAAACGCTAACCTTGGCAGAACTAGCCCAAGGAGGGAAAATTTTAAGCCCACCACTGCATTGGCTACAAACGCGTTAAGCCTGATTACGGGCGCTATTGCGTAAAGCCCATTCATTCGGTAAGCGCTTTGGGTAAGATGAAAGACTGTTTTTAGCAACACCGTCATCTCTCGTAATGCTTACCACCTGCCGCCACTGGATCGAATCGCAGCACCGCCGCCCCACACCCATGGGGCAAGCGTTGTTGGCACCCTTGGCGTGGGGGTACGGCCTTGGGGTATGGGTTCGTAACGCCCTGTACGACTGGAAACTCATGCCCACCGTGGCAGCCCTCGTTCCTGTCATTAGTGTAGGAAACCTCACCACCGGTGGTACGGGTAAAACCCCTATTGTAAAGGCCTTAACCCACGCTTTGGTGGCTAAAGGCCTGAAAGTAGTGGTATTGACCCGAGGCTACAAGGCCACCGAACCGCTGGACTATGGCCAGCCCACAGGCCCTCAACATGGTGATGAAGCGTGGTGGTTGCAACAGCAAGTGCCCCAAGCCATCGTTATTGTAGGGAAGAACCGTTCGGCGAATGCCCTAAAAGCCTGTGAAGAGTATCATCCCGATATGATTGTATTGGAAGATGGTTTTCAGCACCGGCGTTTGGGGCGTGCTGTGGATGTGGTTCTAATGGACGCCAGCACCGATCCGAGCCACACCGCTATATTGCCAGAAGGCAGTTATCGCGAGCCCTTAGCCTCGCTAAAACGCGCCCCGTTAGTATGGCTCACCAAAGGGGATGAGACCCAAAGTGTCCTATGGGTGGGGAAAATAAAACCTTTCATTCAATCCGATACCGATGTTCAACGGATTCCTTTTGATGCCGTGACATTACTTAATTCGGATGGCGAGGGTGTGGAGGCTATGCCCAAGCAGGCGGTGTTGGTGAGTGGCTTAGCAAAACCCGATGGCTTTGAAGCCAGCGTGCAATCCTTGGGCGTTAAGGTAATCTCGCATCACACTTTTGGGGATCACCACCCTTACAGGGCGGAAGACGTGGCCCGGGTGGTGATGGCAACCCCGAAAGAAATTCCCCTTATCACCACAGAAAAAGACTGGGTAAAGCTAGGTCCCTTGGTGGGTCAGTCTCGTTCGCAATGGCACATCCTTCGCATCGAGCCCTGTATTCCTCCATTGGCCATCGAGGCCTTATTACAAACGGCGGGCCTCTCTGGCAAGGTAGGTGGGGTATGACCTTACTGTCTCAGGCACCCGCCATTGTGGTGTTTCGCTACCGCTTTATTGGGGATACGGTGCTATCCATTCCCATGCTACGCGACTTGCGACAAGCAGCCCCACAGGCGGTCATTCATTACGTGGCCAGCCCCGGCAGCGGGGAGGTCCTCACCCACTGCCCGTATGTTGATCGCCTATGGTACCTCAGCAACAAGCCCACCAAGCCTTCCAATCACCTTCGCTACGAGGTAGAAACAGCGCCTACCCTTGAAGAAACCCCTACCGTGGGGGAGCCTATTGTTGAAGCCCCCCTCAGCTATTGGGATCTGGCCAAGCGCCTGCGAGGCCAACTTCCCAAGGGCTCGGTAGCCTTCGTCCTTAAACGGTCGTGGTCCTCCGCTCTGTTGGCGTGCCTCAGTGGGGCAACCCATCGAGTGGGCTTTAACACAGAAGGCCGTAGACTGCTCTTGACCCATCCCATGGAGTACGACAAAACCCTGCCCGAGTGGCAGTGTTTTTTGCAAACCCTTCAGCCCTTTGGCCAACCTGTGGGTAAGCTTCCCCACGCATGGAGCCACCCCGCACTGGAAGGCTGGTGGTCTGCTGAAGACAATGCCCATGCCGATAACTTGTTGAGCTTTATCCCCGATTTTTCTCATAATACGCCCATACTGCCAGTGGGTTTGCACCTTACCGCCACCGATGCTACCAAAACACTTCCGCTTCAAGTTGCTTCCGAAGCCACCCAAGCACTGCTGGACCGCTATCCCCAACTGGTGTTTTGTTGCGTGGGGGCACAATCCGATTCTTCCACCTACGAAACCCTGCGCGCCACATGGCCACCGGAGTGGCATCACCGACTTCTTAACCTGTGTGGCCAAGCCACCTTGTTGCAAAGTCAGGCGGTGCTCTCCAAACTGGCCTTGGTGGTGGGGGTCGATTCTGGGGTGCTTCACCTGGCTGCAGCAGTGCAAACGCCAGTGGTGGGGTTGTATTTGCCCAACAAACGTTCCAAATGGCTACCCCCTGTTGATACGACGGGTGCTATCCCCATGCTAACGCCCCTCACACTTCCCATATCAGCCAATGCACTGGTGCAAAGCATTTCCACCGTGTTGGATACCATTGTGGCCCACCCGCGAGGCACCTCCGTATGACGATGGAGAATCTCGTATCAACTGTAGACTCAACTCCATGGGCCTTGCCGCCCTCAAAGGATCTTTCTGCTTTAGAAGCCCACAGCTTGGCCGTGCTGGAGTGGCCCAAACTAAGCTTAGCCTTGCAGCAGCGGTGCGCCAGTGTGATGGGGCAATCCTATTGGGCGTCTCCCCACTTTTGGACGGACGTGGACTGGCTGCGAGAGCGTCAAGCACAGGTAGATGCCTTACGCCAAGTGGGGGACCGCGATCGGTGGTCGCAGCCCACGGTATGGCCGCTGCCTCATTTACAGAACCTATTGGCTGAAATTCGTCTCAAGCGGGTATTTTCCGCACCCACGTTGGGCCAACTGCTGGCCACCCTCACCGCGGCCACCCACTGGGTTAAAGATGTACGCGCCGCGTGGCAACATGCAGGACGACCCAAGGCTTTGCTTCCCTTTTTTGAAAGTTTGACCCTGCCCGAAGCCGTATTGGCTTCGTTGTCAGAGTCAATTTCTCCCACGGGTGAGGTGCTGGACAGTGCCAGCCCTGCCTTGGCAGCAGCACGCCAGCGCTTGAGAGACCAAGACACCCGCATAGGGGAAACCCTCCACAACCTCATGCAATCGGCTACGGTGCAGCCCATGCTGCAAGAACGCTTGCTGATGGAGCGCGACGGGCGCACCGTGATTCCCATTCAGGCCAGCTATAAAAACGTGTTTGAAGGCTTGGTGCACGACGTGTCAGCCAGTGGATCCACGGTGTACATGGAACCGGCGGTGGTGGTGCCCCTTAACAACGCCCGCCGAGAAACCCACGCCACCATTGAGGCGGAAATTAGCCGAATCTGTGAAGCCCTAAGTAAAACGCTTCACACCCATACAGAGGCGCTTCGCGCCTTTTGGGAGCAGACGGGGTGGCTGGATGTGACGTGGGCGGCAGCCCATTTGGCAGCAGACATGGCGGCCCATGTCATGACGCTGACGGATGAACAGACGGTGTCTCTCAACAACGTTCGGCATCCGTTACTGGCGTTGGGTGAAGCACCGGTGGTGGCCAATACGTTGGGGATGGGGGCTGGCCTGAACCTTTCAGAACCCATTAAAACCCTCATTATTACGGGCCCCAAC
Organism: Vampirovibrionales bacterium; assembly: GCA_029866025.1. Taxonomy (GTDB): domain Bacteria; phylum Cyanobacteriota; class Vampirovibrionia; order Vampirovibrionales; family Vampirovibrionaceae; genus JARXAD01. Next base: position 15,847 of record JARXAD010000011.1, read on the forward strand.
ACGGGGGGCAAAACCGTTCTCCTCAAAACGTTGGGCCTGTGCGCGTGGATGCTACGGGCAGGATTGCTATTGCCGTGCGAGCCCGACAGCACGTTGGGAGTGTTTCATCCCATAGTGTGCGAACTGGGAGACGGGCAGGATCTGTCGCAGAACCTCTCCACCTTTAGTGGGCATATGGGGGCACTGGCGCAATGGTTACAACTGCCCTTGCAGCACGGCTTGGTGTTGGTGGATGAACTGGCGAGCGGCACAGATCCGGTGGAAGGGGCGGCCTTGGCCCAAGCCATTTTAGAAACCCTGCATAACGCCGGTGCCACCAGTGTGATTACCACCCACCTAGGACGATTGAAAGAAACAGCGGCCCATCACGCTGGGTTTGCCAACGCCAGCATGCTGTTTGATGCTGAAACCTTGGCCCCAACGTATCAGTTAATGATGGGGATCCCCGGCGCGAGCCACGCGATAACCATTGCCCAGCGTTTGGGAGTGGATTCAAAAGTCATTGAACGCGCCAATGCGCTGCTCAGCACCCGAGATGTGGAAACAGCGGCCCTGCTGCAACAATTGGCCCAAGCGCGCCAGCAGTTACTAAGCGATGAAGCTGCTTTAAAAGCCTTGGAAAGAACATTAGAACAACGAGATGCCGACAGCAAAGCGGCGGAAGAACGCTTGCAGCAAAAGCGCTTTGAGTTTGCCCATGACATTCAAAAACGCATACGAAATCACTTGCAGCAATTGGAAGTGGAGGTACAGACCACCCGTCAGCGTCTAAGGGCCACAGAAAACGAACGTGATTTAACCCATCGAGAACAATGGAACAGCCGCTTAAAAAAACGAGGCAACAAGCTGATTGGCGATGCGTTTAATGCCTTGAACGACGCGACGGAAGCCACCCTTACCATGGCGGATGTGGCGGTAGGTCAGGTGGTAAACAGCCGCAAGCTGGGGATGAGTGGGCCTATTATTAGCCTGCAACCCAACCAGGGCACGGTGACCTTGCAAGCGGGTTTGGCCCAAGTTACTTTAGATTTAAGCGATATTCAGATACTGGCGTCATCATCAGCCATTAAAAAACGTAAGCCCAAACGAGCAGGTGATAGTTTGCAGCGTCGCTTGAATAAGCCCAACCCCCATTCACCAAATATTGCACCTGCCGATACCGAGTGGAGTGCTAAAGACGCTTTTGCCACGGCAGAGTGCAAGCTGCTGGGGCTGCGTGTGGAAGAAGCCTTGGAAGCCATGAGTGAGTTTTTAAACACCGCTATGCTTGAGAACCACCAAACCGTAGCCATTATTCATGGCATGGGGACCGGGGCGCTTAAAAAAGCCGTGAGAGAGGCACTCAAACATTCTCCCCTGGTGGCGGCCTTTGGTGGGGCACAGGCCATTCATGGGGGTGAGGGTAAAACGCTGGTATTGCTGAAATAAACCCATGGTGTGTTTGTGTTGAGGGGGCTTACTGCGAAAAGAACCAAGGATGTACAGGTCCAAAACCCGCCGCCTTTTAGGCCTCCCTTGATGCTCATAACCGATTGTTCAATGATTACAGCGCGAACGTACTATTATAGTATTAGCTTACTTTTAAGGCTTTCTTTTGCTGAGGGGCCAGCCCCTCAGCGCTCCCCGCACAGGGGCTGCGCCCCTTGTGTATCCGGCAACGGATCATCGCTTTTTCTACTGTGGGATTTCGGGTGTCGCAAGAGTTGCGGCTGCGCTTTGCTTGCCCGCAAACAGGCGTTGTTGGGTTAATGCTGGCGCATTGTAAACCCAACAACCCACCCTTACCCACAGATATCCCAAGGTATGTTAACTACTTATGATCTTAGAGTAATCCTCAATCATCTTTTAAAGGTAACGCAATAAGCCAGTAAAAAACTCAGCTTGCTGGGTTAGACCATCGCCAACACTTGAGTGAGATCCGCCGGGTTGCTGTACTGGTCAATGGGGGTGCGGGGGCAACCCGGGCCATTGGCGGGGCGAATGCCCAACGCATCTTGGGACAAAATAATACGATGAATTTGGCTGGTGCCTTCGTACAGGGTCAGCACGCGGGCATCTCGGTAATAGCGGGCTGCTGGGTATTCTTCGCTAAAGCCGTAGCCACCAAAAATTTGCACGGCATTGTAGGCGGCTCTGTTGGCCGCTTCGCCGCAAAACAGCTTGGCCATACTGGTTTCACGCGTGTTGCGCACGCCCAAATCTTTTTTATGGGCCGCGCGTAACAACAACAGTCGTCCTGCGTCGGCATCCACCGCCATATCAGCAATCATGGATTGAATCATCTGGTACTCGCCAATTTTATGGCCACTGGCCTCACGCTCCATGGCGTACTTGGTAGAAATATCCAAGCAGCCTTGAATAACCCCCACGCCACCAGCCGCCACGCTAAAACGACCCTGATCCAAGCAATACATGGCCACTTTAAAGCCTTCGCCAAACTGGCCCAGCATGGCACTATCGGGCACACGCACGTTATCTAAAAACAATTCGGCGGTATCACTGGCTTTTAAGCCCAATTTAGGCTCCATTTTACGGCTAGTAAAGCCGGGGGTGGTGGTATCCACCAAAAAGGCGCACATGCCTTTGTGGCCAAGGCTGGCATCAGTTTGGGTAATTACAATGGCCACATCGGCAATGGTGCCGTTGCTAATCCATGTTTTTTGCCCATTAATAATCCAATGATCGCCGTCTTTTTTGGCACTGGTTTGCTGGTTGGCGGCATCGCTACCGGCGTTGGGTTCGGTAAGGCCAAAGCAGCCAATCATTTCGCCACTAGCGAGAGCGGGTAGGTAACGGTCTTTTTGAGCATCGTTGCCAAAGTGCCAAATGGGCTTTTCTACCAAGGATATTTGAACCGAAAACAGGGTGCGTGTGGACGAACACACACGGGCAATTTCTTCGGTCATCAGGGCATAGGCAATGTGATCCATGGCTTGGCCGCCATATTTTTCGGGCAAAATCGCGCTAAAAAAGCCGTTGTCCGCCACCAGTTTCATCAGTTCGCGGTCAAACACGGCCTTGCGGTCGTTGGCCTCCACGCGGGGGGCAATCACTTGGTCGGCAAATTCTTTGGCCCACTGCCAAATACTGCGTTGTTCCGTGGTTAAACTAAAATCCATGTGCGTGGCTCCCAATGAACAGGCATGGTTACAGAGACAATAAAAATTATTGTACACCTGCTTTTCAAGAAGAGGGTCGGCAAGAGGGATGAAGCTCCCTTTAATTACGTACAGTTTTTAAAGGTTCAATAACATTGTGGCTACGATATTTATTTTTTGTTTATTTTTCGGCGTTATTTTTAAGTGATTTTTTAAAAAACCAAAGTCTAAAAACCCTCTGACTGCTTGAAGTAATGAGGTTTAAGAATGCCTTAAGGTTTGAACTAACAATACCGGATATTGGATTGTTTTTATTTGAGTATGAGAGATGAGTATCCTGGCTGAAACAACCAGCCGCCGTTTATTTTCCTTATTTGAGAGAGGTTTCTACCATGTCTGTTGGATTTAACAACCCTTACGCCCAAGTTGCCAGCCCTTATGCTGCCCAACAGTGGCCCACCCAGTTTGGTTCCGCTGTAACCGGTGCTGTGGCCAGCCCTTATGCCGCCGTTGCTTCCCCTCAGGCCGGTTTGTATGGCCAATATGCCGATCCCATGATGATGGGTGCCGGATTTGGTGCACAAGCCGGAATGATGGACCCCTACGCTGCCCAAGGAATGGGAATGGACCCTTACGCCGCTCAAGACCCCAACGCTGCCGCCGGTGGTGCCGACATTGCTTCCTTATTACCCTTGTTAGCAGGCGATTCCTCTTCTCAAGAGTCGAAAAATGGCCTTGATAAAATTCTCCCCTTACTATTAGCAATGCTAAACAAAGGCAAAGGCAAAGCTGGCAACAGCGCTGCCGCTAAAAAAGCCTCGGGTGGTGGTGCTTGCGGTAAAAGTGGTGGTGCCGCTGCCCCTAAATCTTCAGGTGGTGGATCGTGTGGCTCTGCCCCCAAGGCTGCTGCTGACCCTGCTGCCAGCGCAGCCCAACAAGCGCAAGACAAGCAAATTGCGGATAGCTTACAAAAGCTAGGCGCCAACACACAACAAATTGCCCAAGCGCAACAGGCCATTCAACAAGCCCAACAAAAAACCGATGCCAACGTGAATGGCTTGGGCGATGAATTAAAAAAAACCCGCGATGGTTTGCTGGCCAATGACCAAGCCTTAAAAGAGGGCATTGATGGCACCCAAGCTGATTTGGATGCAGCCAAAGCCGATGATGCTGCGAAATATGATGCCGCTGCTGCGGATAACGAAAAAGCAACGGACGAAACCGAAACCGATACCAAATCCGAAGATACGACCAACGCTGAAAATACCGATGGTTTGGACGTAAGCAATGTTGCGGATGCTGAGGCTTCTGAAGACGTCAATAGCGATGAATTCCCTGTTGAAGAAGCCACTGCGGAAGAGCCAGCCGCCGAAGAACCTCCAGTGGAAGAAACCCCCGCTGAGTAACACCCTAGTTTTCTCTCAACCAATAGGTAACAGTGGCTCGCAGTATGGATACTGCGGGCCATTGGCCTGTTAAATCGTAAAATCCCATGGTTCATCCATTTAAGATTGTGTTAATACTTTTAGTACCAATAACGCCCAAGCGATTGTTTTTATTTAAGTAAGAGACGCAATCATTTTATCTCTTCATCAGAATTGAATGTTCTTCCCATCATTCCATACAAACAGAGAGAGAAAGAGGCTTTATTTTGTCCATTGGCGCCATTAACAACATCAACCCACTTCAACGCCAGTTCGGTGTTTCCCAAGGGTTTGGTGCGGCTCAAGCGGCTCCTGCAGCTAACAACCCTTTTGCGGCAGCCAACCCCTTAGGCCAAGGGGCCAATGCTTTTTCTGCTGGCTTTGGTGCCCAACAACAAGGTGGCGGCATTGAAGCACTTCTTGCTTCCGCGGGCGGAAGTCAGGCTCCACAAGCCCCAAAAAAAGATGAGGGCGATATTGTAAAGCTCTTAATTAGTCTACTAACCGGTGCCAACAAAGGTGATAAAAAAGCCGCCGATACCCCCGCTGCGGACCCGAATGCGGCTGTAGCACAAGACGCTGCAGCTGAAGAGCCTGCTACCAGTGGTTGCCAAGATGCCAATGGCGACGGTGCTTGTGATGCAGACGGAATGGACATTGAAGACTGCCAATCGGGCAACTGCCCCGATGGCAATTGCGGATAAGAGAGTAAAAATAAAAATTTAAAGCCTGCGGCCCAAAAGCCGTGGGCTTTTTTAATGGCACTTTTTTAATGTTAATAATTTGTTTATTTTTGGGCTGTTTTTGAGGGGTATTTAAGATTTCTTTAATACTTTTGCTATTAATTTTAAGCGTCTGATTGTTTTTATTACAGTAAGAGAGAAAAAGTTTTTATCCGTTTGTTATTTCAATACTTAGAGAGAGGTTCATCATCATGGCCATTTCATTTCTTACCGCTCCAGCCACACAATTGTACACGCCTGTTTCTTTAGCCACTCAATCGGCTAATGCCAGCAAAGCAGATGCCAATGCATCGCCCGACATTACCATTAACATTAACGATGCTCAGAGTGCCCAAAACATCTTGGGTACCTTGTTGGGTGGAGCCAGTGCTCAACCCGCTTCTTTATTGGCTGCGGCAGCCCCTCAAACGTCATTGTTAGCGGCTGCTCCTCAACAAGCCCAATCTTTGTTAGGCGCATCACCCGTTAGCGCAATTGCCAGCCCTTTAACCGCGCAGCCTGCTGCTGCCAATCCTTTTGGTGCGCCAGCCAACCTGTTTGGTGCCCCCGGTGGTTTAGGTATGGCCGCCTCTCCCTTTGGCCAAATGGGTGCCAACCCCATGGCTGCTGGAATGAACGGTATGGGTATGAATCCCGCCATGATGGGTGGCATGGGTGCCAGCCAAAGTGCTCCTCATCAGAAAAATCAAAGTGATGATTTTTTAGCTGCCTTGTTACCAAAGATTGTTGAAATGATTCAAGACAAAAAAGAGGAAAAAGATCCGATGGAAGAGTTATTGCCCGTCTTGATGAGTGTTTTAGGTGGTGACGAGGGTGGCGATGCTGCCGTAGCCGAGGATACTCCTGTTGATGATAGCGCTTCGGTGGATGACAGTGCCCCATTGGATGATGGCAGCGGCCAGTAATTGAACCCTTAAACAGTATAAAGCCCCTTCGGGGCAAAATCCTAAGCCTACCCGATATTGCATGGGGTAGGCTTTTGGTTTTACACAATATGCCCTACAATAGGGTTAACGGGCTTTAAGGGGCAATACGCCCTTGGCAACGTTGGGAAAATACACGCAAGGGAACCCTCGTGTTTCATCCAGAATGGTTATTATCCGCATTGCAGTGGGGTCAGTTTCAGGCCGCCATTCTTTCAGAGTGGCTTCATTTGGACTGGCGTCATTGGTTTCAATTAGGGGTGTTACTGGTTGCAGGGTTCTGGTTCTATCGCCAAATTATTCAACGCAGCCGTTCCGCCCGTTTATTTAAAGGGATTTTTCTTATTTTGGTAGCCCTCGGAGCGTTGCTTATTGGGGCCATGGTTTTTCGTCTTAACTTACTGGTAACTTTATTGGGCTTTGGGCTTCAGATGCTCATTTTAGCATCCGTCGTGGTGTTCCAACCCGAGCTGCGCCGCTTTTTATCCACATTGGGGCAATCGCCTTTGTTTTCTCAAAGTGGCTGGCTGGAGCTGGCCACCCCTACCACCGCGAATGCCGCTGCCCTGATTGAAGATTTGGTCCAATCGGTTCGTTTTTTACAAAAATCACGCACAGGGGCACTGATTGTATTTGAATCCGCCGATGGGGCTGGGGAACATTACCTAGAAACCGGTACCCAAATGGATGCCCAATTATCCACCGAATTGTTACTCACCCTATTCCATCCCAAAACACCCTTGCACGATGGGGCGGTGGTGATCGATCGACGCCACCGGATACGGGCAGCCGGGGTATTGCTCCCCTTAACAGAAGACCCCAAACTAAGCTGGCAGTATGGCACACGACATCGTGCGGCCATTGGCTTAACCGAGCTTTCCAACAGTAAATGCCTGGTGGTATCAGAAGAAACTGGCGGTGTTTCGTGGGTGCAAGGTGGTAAAATTACCAAGTTGCCCGATTTGGACAGCGTTGAGGACACCTTAAAAGAGCACTTTCATTCTCAGATGCCGCCAGCCCTTAAGCCGCTCAATACCTTTAAAGCCTTGGTTCAAGAGCGCATGAAACCGGCCATTAAAAACCCCGCTGATAGCAAGTTAAGCAAGCGCCCTTAGGTTTTTCTTTGAGGCGACACATGTTGGCCACCGGGGTGCTAGGGCTTAGCGCTAAATTGTTGAAATTGTGGGGTAAGGCGCTGCGGCAATTGACCCTTAAACTGGGGGTTACTGCCTTGAAAGGGATTGGCGGGCCGACTATTTTCAGAAAAAATAGGATCTGAGGGAGGGGTTTTTTGATTTTGGGTGTGAGCTAAGCGTGCACCGGCCCGTTTGGTAAACAAAATATTAATGTAGGGAATGCCAAATCCCATTAGGGCAATGTTAAACACAATACCCAAAGTAACGGCCAATCCGCTGTTACGGGCCAGCCGCACCATTTTCTTTTCAAAAGTTTCAATCAAAGGCGCGCTTATTTTAGCGGCTCTCATTTCGGCAATGCGTTTTACGGCATACGCTTCAATGTCATCTTTACGCATGGATTGCACACTAAAGACGTAGTGAGACGCCTGTTTGACTCGCTTTAGTAGGTTATGAAACAGGTTATTAGGATTAAGGGGTATGCCCCAAAAGCGCTTCAGTGACTCAGGCTGAATTTTGGTATACAAGGCCTTCCAGTCTTTACCAAAAAACACGCGCGATAAAAGCCGATTAAGAATGGTGGAACCAAAAAACCACATGGCATAACCGCACGCATCTCGCAGGGCGTGTTCTGCCGTTTCTCGCTGGCTACCAATTTTGGCCCCACGCTGAAAAGCCGCAGCAATACGAGAGGTAATAAGCCAGAAATAAATAAACATGCTGTGATGCGTGGGAGTATCTGGCTTAAAAAATCGACTCTGTCCCAACTGGTTGTAATCAAAGGTACTTACCATCCATGGAGTTACCACCGGGGCATAACCAAAACGAGTCTTGGGCTGAGGCATAGCCGTCACAGGGGTTTTGAAAACAGGAGTGTGCATTACGCAATCACCTCCCGCATCATGGGTTGAGAAGCACTGACACCGTGCTGAGGATTTACGACAACAATGCTTGTAGCGGGCGTGCGAAGCCGTTGAAAGACTTGGAACGCACCCACTGGGGTTAGTTTACCCAGAGATTGAAGCCCTTGTGATAGCCCAATGGGCTTTCCATCGGGGCCCACCATCCCTGGGAAAAACTCTTTTCCTTGGTTTCGTTTACGAGTGAGGTAATTATTCACAAAGGCAACAGTCATAGACATGAACGTAGCCAAAATCATTGGCACCATGGTTGTCCATGTTTTGGCATGCAACAGGTTCCGGAAAAAACCAGCCTTCGGACCGGGAGACAATAATCGTTGCACTAAGCGTGTAGGCCTGACATACGTGGCCTCTCCAAACAGGCGCTGGGTGGCTGATTGAATAAAGGCCGGCGTTAGGGTTTTGTTGGTGCCTAACAAGTGGGCCTGAGTGGGATCTTTAAACAGGACCGGCTCCATCACATGATCCCAGAAGGTCGTCAGATGCCCCACAAACTCACGGGTAAGCCTATCCGACATGAGTGGCCCACGGGGTCCTTCTCCAATGTGAATGCGTTTGCTCAACAGGCCGGGTAGGTTCTCAGGGTTGCTTAGGCGTTTGGCCATAGTGTTTGTTTTGGCAATGGTGCCGGTTAACTCGTTTAGCAATGCCTCATAAGCGTGGGTGTTTTTTGGATCGTGCAATTTGGCCCGGGCGGCCTCTATTAATCGCTGAGCAACCACATCGGGTTGCTTTAGGCGTCCTTCCATCACCTTTAAATTGAAGCCATGCTCCAAGCTGCTCTGTTTAATTTCTTCGGCAAACCCACTGCCCACCAAATTGGATTGCACAGTGTTAAACACATGGGTGTAGAACGCATGTTGCAACTCTTGTACGGTTTTGCCGGTGTTTTTTGGAAGCACTTTGCCAAAAGTATTGGCTAGGTAGGTCAATTCTTGAGCAGGTATGTGGTGCTTCAGCAAATCAACACGCGGGTTATTGGGAAATAAACTATTTTGGAAGGACAATTGGGGTAAGGTACGATTCACCACCTTGCCAACGGCCAAACCCAACCATCCGGACAAGAAGACCAAACTAACCAAGCCCGTAAATTCGCGGATCGCCGTTTCAATGGCCATTTGAGGGCCACGTTCTTTCCACTCCAATGCCGTACGCGGCAGGCACATCCCTAAAAAATCGGTTAAAAACAACTCCCGCATCATGTCTGCTTTGGCCCACGGGCCGGCGTTGGCAATGGTGTTAATAACGCTTCCCACAAAGCCAAACTGAGGGGCAAGACTTACTCTCACAGCCCTATTGAGCGGGGCTTTTTTATCAGCAGCGGAAGACAAAGGGTGTCGACCATACAATGGACCCACAGGGACAGATGCAGCAATGGTTTGAATGAAAACCACTTAAAAAACGTAAGCCTTTACGACGTTGTACGGACGTTATAAGAGAGTGCGGAGATAGCGCCCAAAAAACAAAGGGGGCTAGTAGGTAGATAAACCCCCGTCAAGGTGGGTTTATGCTAAGGGTGCCGGTTTAGGCGTTACAGAGTGTTACAAAAAGCTGCTTACGCAGCAGACCCTGTAGAACACGAATAATTGCGACAGGAAGAAGCGTAACAGGAGCGGGAGCCAAAGCTAGATACTTGGCTGCAAAATGCTAATAATTGAGAGCGATAAGAGAATGCTGTTAGCATAAGGAACGCCTGTCAGGGAATCTCGCAAACAACCAAGTATTAACGCAAGGGGAAAACCCAGCGGTTGAACCTTGATAGTGGCCATAGCTTGCCTCAAACACATGATACTTTCAAGTGGTTAGTGTTTCGCTACAGTTATTATTTGACACCATTATTGGGCAGGAATGGGCTTGAAGTAAGGCTGGAGAAGGCTTAGTAACTTAGGGCCAACGCCCTTCACCTCATCCAAGGCTTCAACCGTTTTAAACGCCCCGTGCTGCTTGCGAAAGACCACAATACGCTGAGCCAGCTTAGGGCCAATGTGGGGTAACACTTCCAATTGATGAGCAGAAGCACGATTAAGATCCACGGACGCCAAAGGCGGTAGAGCCTTTTGGGCAAATTGACCCAACCCTTTTGAATGGTGAGCCCCCTTAAGAAGCTTTTGGGGCGCTTGAGTGGCTATTGCTTTGGCATACACCGCAGGCGGTATTTCATCTTCTTTAGGCGCCGCGGGTAACCATAATTGTCGTCGACTAATCACCGGTGTCACATCCACCACCAGGTCCGGGGTTGGCTGATTGATCCACACCATCACACCTACCAGCAGCAGCACAACCCCTCCCAATAGCCACTCATCCCGCCCAAAGGGCGGTTTTATTAATGGGTGAACGGGTTTATCACGCGCTGTCATTGACTGGCTTTTTAAAATTGAGGAGCTACAAACCTACTTGAACGAGGAGTTTTTTGAGGTCTTCGTCCTCAATGCGCTTTTGGTGGTCAGCCAAGGTCTTAAAGGCCTCAAAAAAAGCCACCATGCCATCATCATTAGGGGTAACACCCAGTTGCAACAAGCGAGAGCGCACTGCTGCCCGACCCGAACGAGGGCCTAAGGGTAGTTTACTGCCATTTAAGCCAATCCATTCGGGCTTCATAATTTCATAGGTGTCGCGGCCCTTTAAAAACCCGTCCTGATGGATACCCGACTCATGGGCAAAGGCGTTGCTACCCACCACGGCTTTGTTGTGTTGCACCGTCATGCTGGTTAAATCGCTTACCATCTGGCTGGTTTCATAAAAGGCCTCCGTGTGGATTTGGGTCCACAAGTTGCCCAAATACTCGCGACGCACTTTCATGGCCATCACCACTTCCTCCATGGCAGCGTTGCCAGCGCGTTCGCCAATGCCATTAATGGTGCATTCAATTTGGCGGGCCCCATTTTGAGCCCCCGCCAGACTGTTGGCGGTGGCTAAGCCTAAATCGTTATGGCAGTGGGTACTAATAATGGCCTGATCGATGTTGGGCACGTTGTTGACGATGCCTTTAATCAAACGACCAAACTCATCGGGAATGGTATACCCCACCGTATCGGGGATGTTTACCACGCGGGCACCAGCGTCAATCACGGCCTCTAGCACCTTGTACAGGTAGTAGGGGTCTGTGCGACCTGCGTCTTCGGCACTAAATTCAATGTCGGCATCGCCATGGCCCACGGTTTTGGCTTTAGCGTACGCCACCATGTCTCGAGCCAAGGTGAGCACTTCATCCCGCGTTTTTTTAAATTTGGCGGCTATGTGAATATCACTGGTGGCCACAAAGGTGTGAATGCGAGCCTTTTTGGCTACTTTGACGGCATCCCATGCGGCGTCAATATCACGCTCAATGGTACGGCATAAGCCCGTAATACGGGGGGCATTGTCTTGGCCGCCCACTTCGCGGGCAATTTGTTGCACGCTATCAAAATCACCCGCACTACTGGCTGGAAAACCCGCTTCCATCACATCCACATTGAGCAACGCCAACTGACGGGCTATGAGAATTTTCTCAGAGGGCTTTAGGGAAGCCCCAGCCGATTGCTCCCCATCGCGCAGCGTGGTATCAAAAATTTGGACCTGATTATCAGGCGTTCCCTGGAAGTGATGAGTCGAAGTGGAAGCCATACGGTAAGTACCTTCTGTTTGGATTGCTAAGAGAAGCGCTCCCAATGAGGAGCCCCATGGGTATACTGTATCTTAATGGAGACCGGGACCCGATGCGAGAACTCAACGTCATTTGCCTCATGATACTTTCGAGAACGTTTGTTAGAGACAAAATTTGTTAGAGAATAAGTGTAACCGTGTTCAGTATGGTGTGGTTATGAGCCCTTGGCGCACTTTAGTATTGAGTAACCCTTTTAAGGACCTGTTTGCATTGCTGTGGGTACTCATGTGGGCACTAATAACCCTAACGGCTGGCTCCTTGGCGTGGGCCCAAGATACCCCCACCAAAGATCTAAAGACCTTACCGCGGTCCATGCGGGATCCTACTCACCCCACTGTTTTGGTGTTTCATGCGCCTTGGTGTGGCACCTGTAAAAAAATGGCACCCCTGGAAAAAAAACTAGAAAAGCGAACCCATCCAACAGTTCAATGGCGTTGGTTTAACACCGAAGATCCCGCATCGGACAAAATGATGAAACGGTTTAACATTCATGTAACCCCCACCTATTTGCTGTTTAATGCCGACGGAAAAGGGGTGTATCGGATGGAAGCCATGATTCGACCAGCAATCCTTCGACAGGAAGTGCTTCAGCTTCAAGCCAAAGCCATGCCGTCAGGCAGCCCCCCTCTGTCCTCTAAGCAAGGAGGCTCTCGCAAACCATGAGCCTCTCTTGGCCCTTTGGCCTTTCTCAAAATCGCTCCTCTTCTACCCTCTATTGCTGGGTTGAAGCTCTACCCACAGCCATTGTGCCTGAAGTTAAAGACGTAGCCATTTGGCTGTGGTGTTCAGATCATGCGTCCCTCTACTCGGCTGTGGCCCCGTTGTTATCTTACCAGGCAGACTTAGAAACCCAACTTTTAGAAGGTTTGCAACCGCTTGTTGCACAATGGCAAAGCGCCCATGCAAGCAATCATTCGCCGCCTTCCTTTGTCTGGTTGGTTCCGGCTGCTGTGGACCAAACCATGGTGCTAGCCAAAGGGCTGTTGCCTGAAGAAAAGCTGCTAGCGCTTCAAGCCCAATTGGAAGAACGCTGGGTGTTTCAAAAGGATGCGCCCGCCATTGCCTACCAACCTGGAAACGATGAAACCACCGCCTTTGAAAAGCCCCTTGTGGCAGCATTGGGAACACGTAGTGTTGCTTTTCTTACCCAAACGGCCGAACAACTGGGGTTTTCACAATCGCGTATGGTGTGGCAAACGCCGGTGCTATGGCAAGGCCTGCACCAGGTTACAGGCAACGTAAAACGCGGCGTGTGGCTTAGCCGGTTTCAATTTGTGGAAATGGGGTGGATGGACGATACCCTTCGTCTTTGGAAGTGTGTGGGACACCCCTACCCCCGGGGCGAAGAGTCGTTGGAAACAGCCGTTGCATCCTATTGTCAACCCAACCCTGCTTGGGTTTTAAACCAGCACCCCGATATCGACACAGCCCGTTTGTTAGCGGCATTAACCAACGCCACGCCCGAAAGCCCTTCCGTCGAAACGACCCGCGTACTTACCCCCCAGGGGGACACAGGGATACATTGGGTCCAGAAAGCCGTTGCCAGCCATCCACAGGTGTTAACCCAATGGGCTTTTAAAATACCCACCTTGCTTGGGTCGCCATCCGCCACACCTAAACAAGGGCTTAGGGTTACCTGGCAATCTCTCTTGGGTAGCGTTTCTGTTATTTCGTTAGTCTTGGTGTTACTCACAGGCCTAACACTGGCCTGGCAAACCCAACAGCTGGCCCAGCGCCGCCAGGCCATTTCTTCCAAACAATTACTGTTAGCACAAGCCGTGACAAGGCATCATCGTCTGCTCAACAATCGCATTATATTAACTTTAAGCAATGGTCCTTTCACACCAACCAAACCATCCACCTCTTTTGCATGGCAAGGGCAAGCCTTAAGGCCACAACCGCGTTTGCGACCGTTTTCCAAAACAAAAGGCGGCCACCCATGAGTCAGGGCTTCTCGTTGTTTTTTACGGCTTTAAAGTCTTCTTTTTCGCGATGGCGAGATGCATTGGCACTAACCACCTTATGGGTATTGGCTTTGGGGGTTGTGTTTTTAACGTGGTTACAACCGTTGTGGCACAGCTACCAACACATGGCACAGCAACAACAAAAGGACCAACAGCAGTACCAGGAATTGCAATTATTAACAGCCTTTTTACCCCCCGAGCCCCAAGGAGTTAAAAGCACGTTTCCCACATTGGCACCCAAGCATCCTGATCCACCCGTGTTGGCTGCCATTAACAGTACAACCCACCGTTTTACAAAGGTATCCGGTGGGTGTGGGGCCCTTCATCATGGATTTACCCTGGGTTGGCAAGAGTGTCAGTGGGCCTTTACAGGCAATAAGGTTACCACTGCAACCTTCATGAACCAATTGGCCCAACAACCGGCGTGGATTATGACCCAAGCGCGAGTGATGCCACAAGGCAAAGAATGGAAGCTTTCCATTGCAGGCATCGCCCTATCCACCTTGCCATGAGAGAGCTACAACCCAACGCCTATCGTAAACGCCCATTGCGCATCGTGCTATTGGGCTTTGGCCCGTTGGCATTCAGTGTTCTAAAAGGCTTGTTGGCTGGCCCCGAAAACGCGACGGTGGTGGGCGTGGTGGCATGGTCTCAGGTAAAGGATTCTGAGTATAACGATGAGGGCGATACGGCGTTTCTTTCGCTAGCCCGTAGCAAAGGCCTTTTGCTCAATGGTTCTTTAACAGAATTAGAGAATGAGGCGTGGTCGGCCAACCATCCAAATTTTCATGATTGGGTGCAGCAAAACGCCATTGATGTGGTGTGGGTCGCCTCATGGGGTCAAAAGCTTTCAGGGCAAACACTGGCTTTGTCTACACAGCCAGCTGGACCGGTGTTTTTAAACACTCATCCGTCGCTGCTACCGATGCATAAAGGCCCTAACCCTTATGTGGCCGCCATTATGGCTTGCAAAAGCGAGTCTGGTGTCACTTTTCATCTGATGGATGAAGACTATGACACGGGGGCCGTTGTGTTTCAAAGCCGCGTCCCCATATTGCTTAGTGATAGTGGGGGGACGTTGCGCGATCGGATTGCTGAAGCCACTGAAACCATGATCCCTAAGGTACTAACGGCATTGCAAACCAAGGTTGCCCAACCCCAACAAGGAAAAGGCTCCTACGAGTCGTCTATTCAACTATCCGATGCCGCCATTCGTTGGGAATCCGAAGCCTCCGATGCCATTGTAAGGCGTGCCAGAGCCTATACGCCCTGGATTACCCCTTACTGTGTGGGAATTGTAAAGCCCTTTGGCATGAGTGTACTGCTGGTATTTAAAGCGATTATCAGCCTGCCAAACCATGTGGGGGCGTCGTCATTACCGGTGCAAGGCGGAAAGATCGAAGCGGTGGCTCAACCCCATGTGATTATTCAAGCCAGTGATGGGGTCTGGCTTCATTGTTCCCTTAGCTATTGGTATTGGGGCCCGTGGCGCCTGCCTCGCGTGTTGCTTCCCATGCTAATGCCATTGGTATTGCCCGTGGGCGCCTTGGTACACAGTGGGTTGACCCCGAAAGAAGACATTACTTCTGAATAATATCCAGTTCTGGCAGCAAATGGCGCGACACGTTCTCATCGCGCTCGGCTTTGTTTTCGTCCAGCGTGGTTTCCAACTTGCTACGGATTGGAGCCCATTCACCATCGGCCACCACATCGGATGGGGTTTTGCTAATCACTTCCGGTTGAATAATCACAATCATTTCATTTTTGTTGTTGTTACGATTTTGATTGCGGAAAAAGGCTCCCAACACCGGCACGTTGCCCAATCCAGGGAAACGACTATTCACGCGAATATCTTCATTGTTAAACAGCCCCGCCAATACCAAGCGCTCTTTATTAGCCATTTCCAGTGTGGTTTGCATACGGCGGGTACGGAAGCCAGGAATATTGAGTCCTCCCGCATCCACAAACAGGGTGGTATCCACGGTGCTCACTTCGGGGGCTACTTGCAGGTGAATCCGATCCCCTTCCAACACGGTGGGTACTAGGTTGAGGCGAATCCCAAACTCTTTAAATTCCACGCTAATCTGGCCATTCAGTAAGCTTACGGGCACAGGCACTTCACCCCCTGCCAAAAAGCTGGCCTTTTCACCACTCAGCATAGTTAAAGTGGGTTCGGCTAAGGACCGCACCTGGCGTTTTTCCACCAAAGCGCTGATGTAAGCGCTAGCCTTATCTCCCAGTGTAAAGAACTGGGTTGCGCCCGTTCCTAATGTCTGGCTTAGGCCTTGACTGTTGGTTATGGCGTTACCGGCAGCCACGGCTAAACTAGAGGTTCCACTGGCGGTAGAGACGGCTCTGCTAGCCCCTTGGCGACCACTGAGATTACCAAAGCCTGTGTTACCAACCACGCCTTGTAGGGTAGCCCCCAGTTGGTTAAGATCGTTACGACTAATTTCCAAAAACTGGATGGTGCAGCGCACCTGAGGACGATCGCTCACCACTAGCATACTCACCACATTGCCACTGGCGTCCGTCACAATAGACCCTTGCAAAATGTTGGCCGCCATATTGGAAGAAAATTCGGTGCCGCTTTGAAATGCGGTGCTGGTTTCGCCCACCACGCCATTACCACCGGGGCCCGTAATAACCTTTAGCCCTGGCTGGCCATAAAAAATGCTGGCCGTATTAATGGCACGAGAGACCAACTCTGCCGAGGGAACATTCCCGGTAAGAATGGCTTTTTCACTGCTGTTTAGCCCAGGTACAAGATCCAAATGAATGTTGGCATGGAGATCGTGAAGCTTTTGGCGCACTTGCGAGAGCTTTGTGGATGGCATTCCCAAAACCCGAATGAGGTTAATAACGTGAGGCCCTTGCTGTGTAGACGACCCACTAGTGGATGGGGGTGCGCTGCCCGTTGTTGAATCGGACGATGAAGGCGTTGCAGGGGAACTAGCCCCTGCTTGTTGTTGAGTGCCCATAAAGGATTGAGCCAGTTCCACGGCCAGCTGGGCGGCTTCGGGGGCGGCCACATCACCCGTAAGTACCAGTGATTGGGGGCTGAGGGCGTTGACTTGCACCTTTAAACTGGGGGCAATGCGCTCCAGCTGGTGCTGCAAAATGCTAACGTCAGGCTGAACAACGATATCCACCAGTTGTTGTGTGTTACCGCCACCACCTTTTGAGACGGGCCATAAAATAAGGTTGGCCGACCCCAGTGATTTACCAATGAGTTGAATTTGTTGGGGGGTAATCACCACCGCTTGGGCAATATGAGAAGCGCTAATGCTAACGCGCGAAACGGGCTCTGTCAGATTAAGAATAAGGGATTTCCCCAAGGTAAGCTCTACTTGCGTGTTGGTGGCCGATACAATGGATCGTAACAACGGGTTGTACCCTGTGGAAGGTTGAATAGCCAACGCTGGCTTAAAAGAAGGGGGAAAAGCTGGGCTTAAAGAGAGTGGGGGTGACGTAAAGGATGAAGGCATGGCCATGTACGAAGATCCATGTGACACTTCATCGCTTAAAAAAGGATGCGGCGCTGCGGGCGATGTTACAGACAGCGCAGGAGACACCAAACTTTTAACCACAGCCTCCGCCGGTGGTGTCTCAATAACCGTGGTGCTTGTTACAGTGGTTTTGGACTCCCTTACGGCCTCTGCAACTTCCGGAGTCTTTGAAGTGAAAAAATCCAAAATAGAGCCGGTTTTATCGGGCAAAACAAAGGGGGTGCCTACTGGAGGGGCAGTTTTTAAGACGGTGGTAGAGACAACCTGGGTTTCTTTCACCGTGGTTTTTAGGGTAGCGGCTGCTTTGGGTGCTGTTTTTAGCTTTGCAGGCAACATCTTACCACTGGCTACCGTCGTTTTTTTAGCAGGCGCTGGTGTTTTAGGAGGAGTGGCTGCCATACCCATTGCTATTGTGCCTAGCAAAACGAGTACCGTTAAAGCAGTGCTGGTGTGATGAGTGAATCGCATGGACACGAGGATTCCTTTTTATAACGCGTGGTAGCGCCTAAAAACTAACGGTACTGCGCTTGCCGCCATCCCAAAATTCCACACCTCCGGCCGGTGCAACAGGCTTGGAAGCAGGCTTGGAATAAGAAGGAGAGGCCGAGGGACGACGATGACCCAGCGTATTGGAAGCGCCCGGCTGACCCAGTAGTTGGCTAATGCTCACCCCATTCGTCTTCACCGGTTCGATAAGACGGTTGTTAAGCCCTTCTTCAGGGCGCAGTGACAGTCGTAACGACCCCGCTTCATCGGCAAGGGTCAACGTCTCTACCTGTGCTGGCTTAAGCGACAGAGTGACGGAGGTGACAATTTTGGCCGTAGTGAGGGGTGGAGGATCATCGCCATCCATGCCAAGCAAGCCCCCGTTATCAGACTTGGCTTCCTTAGAGGCTGAGGATGCTTCTTGGGTTGTTTCACCTTTCTCAGTAGAGGCGGGCTTGTCCTCTTTTTTAGCCGCTTCCGCTACTGATTCATCGGCTTCCGCAGGTTTGGCGGGAGTCAAACTAGAGTCTTGGGCAATTGCCAGCACCTGTACCCGCTGCAACACCGTACGCGTAATACGCTGGGCTTTATCCCCTTCGCCTTGTTCAAAGGTGGCCAATACATCCACCCAATCGCCGGGTTTTACAAAGCCAGCAACGCCCACAATTTCACTAACAGCCACAGTAACAGCCCGCATGCCAGGGGGAATTAAAACTGGAAGACCGCCCTTAGAGGTGGCCGACGCCAGTCGGTCGAGAGTCACAGGCTCGTTAGGATGAATGGGCTGGCTAACCACTCGGCCCACCAAGGATTGGGCATCGCTAAATAGATTGTGGGCATTCATGGCAGTGGCGCGGGGCCAATCCATCACCACAATGTCTTTGGCAGTAATGGCCACACCCGGCAGCAATTCGTTTTGAGCCACCACCACAGGTAAGGTATCCATGGCCACTGGTGCCGTGGGTTGTTGTTGCTTGTTTTCCAGCACACGGCCCAGCATTAAAGCCGTAATAACCGCTAAAATACCGGCAACACCTAAAAATAATACGTTGGCTTTCAGTGGCAAACGAGCCATACACCCACCCTGTCCACAAGAAATCAAAAATGGTCACACACCACACACAAGCGCGCAAACAATCCGGGGGTATAGAATAACCCAAGCAAGCTAATTATAAAGCCGACTGTGGCGGTTATTCTTCGTAACGCATGGTGGCTGTGGCGGCACAATCAAAGCTGTCAATATCGGCAGCGGTGGTGGCGTTTACCCCCAGGGTTTGTAAAAAAGCCCCCACGGGGATGCCATCGGTAACGGTGTAGGTCACTCTTACGGTGACGGTTCTGGCACCGACCGTGCCGGTGGGCCCCGTTAAGGTAATGTTACCGCTAGGAATGGTACGCCCACCCGTAACCCCACTAAAATACGATTGCACCCCACTGCGAACCGTGGTGGTGACAGAAGCAGGGTTTGTAGCCATCAGCGAGCTGACTGCAGCCAACCGAACCCCATGACGTGCCGCCATAAACACCGTGGTTTGCAGGTACAAAAACACGCACAACGCCGCAATAAACATAAAGAGTATGACGGTAATAAGGATGCTAAAGACAGACTCAATAATGGCCTGCCCTTGCTGTGTTTGACGAATCAACTCTAAAGCCATTGTTGCACCGAGGTACTCACTGCTTCCAACAGAGAAATAAACCATGGCCCAAGGCTCGGGTTCACCTGGGAAATAATCGCCACAGCTAAAATACCCGCCACTACCAAGGCCCCGCTGTATTCTACAATGCCTTGGGCTTTTGGGGCCGATGCTACCTGA
Organism: Vampirovibrionales bacterium; assembly: GCA_029866025.1. Classification (GTDB taxonomy): domain Bacteria; phylum Cyanobacteriota; class Vampirovibrionia; order Vampirovibrionales; family Vampirovibrionaceae; genus JARXAD01. The sequence continues at coordinate 35,510 of JARXAD010000011.1, forward strand.
TAGACGATGACTCTGTTTTTTAAAGTTTGCGCTTGTTGACCCAGCTGCTGCCGTTGCAGTAGCAAGCTGCGAAGGAGCATCCAAAAGACGTTCATAGGGCCTGCTTTGTTATGCGCAATGGGGTAAAACAGGGTAAAGAAGGCAACAGCCGGAGAGGAAAACCCTCCGGCTGAGACCTTGTACGAGTTGGGGTCGAACGACTTAAATTTAGAGCAGGCCCGTAATGCTAGTCTCTACCGAAGAAATAACCGAGTTGAACATACTGGCCAAATTACTTGGACCTGCGGTAACCACGGCACCCACAATCAGTGCAGCCACAACCAAAGCACCGGCATATTCCACAATGCCTTGACCTTTTTTCGATTGACGATTTAATAAGCGCATTTGATTAATCCCCCTGAAATTTTTTGTAAACAAAACCACTAAAAACCACGTTGATTTGTTTGAAAAGGGGGATCCAATACGCGCCCCCAAGGGGCACGATCCAATCAAGGGAAGGGCAAAATGGTCGAGGCGGTGATTGAATCCGTAGATCAGTTATCGGCTTTTATTAATTGTTATTTTAGGGTTTGAAACCAAACTGTTACACAAGTCTGGATAACGTTACCGCACCAGCCGGATTTTAAAGTTGCCACCCCCGTTTGTGCCCGTAGCGGTACCCGTTGTGCAGTTATTAGAACAGACTGATTGGGTAAAGTGGCCTTCAATATAGCGGCTACTGGCACTACCCGTGGCACGATAATCCGTAATCTCAAACCCCGTCAGCTGGCTAATACGGTACGACGCATTGGAACCGCTACCCGATGTGCTATCAATCAATGGAATGGTAATAATGGTGGCAGGGGTGCTGTTGCCACAGCCTTGGCCGCCGATTAGGCTATCTAAAGCGGTACGCACCCCATTGCTACTTATGGCATTACCGGGTTGGGTGCTGTAGTTTTGGCCCACCACCACAGGGTTTTCTCCAGTAGCGGTGCCGTAACCGTCTTCAATCCAGCGGGCAATGGTGGTATTGCCGGGCGCACCCGAGCGATTGTCTCGAAAATCGGCAAAGCCCCAATTGCCTGCAGGGTTGCTGGGGCAACCACTCACGGTAGCGCCATCCACGGTGTGGTTATTGCCATAAATACGCACCGTATTGTTACTGGGGTTACCGTCTGTCATGGTGCGGTTCCATTGGGCTTGGCAGGCGTAAAAAGGGCGCAGGCCACTGGTTACGTTAGAAACGCGGTTATCTGCCAAGGCAATGGCTGAGGCTTGAGTACTAAGCAAATTAACACCAAAGAGCTTGGCCATAATGGAAGGAATCGTTCCCCCAGGGCTACCCGCCGTGCGCCGAACCCTGACTCGTACTGCATTATATCCGCCTGTAAAACTGTAACTGGTACTGTTATTAGTAGTGCTAAAAGTACCGGCATTGTAAGTGGGATCGGCTGGATTGAGGTAACCAAAGGTAATATCCACGTTTTGATCAATGCGCACTGGGTTTTGGGTGCCTTGACTGTTACTGGTGGCTGTGGAAGATGCCGCACCGCGGGCTGCGGTTCGAATGGCGCTAGCACTGGTACCGCTGTTGCGCACCAACTCATGGGTGGCCGCCAAGGCAGCGCTATCGGCGGCCGATTGCAACAAGGTGTTTTCAGCATACAGGTAGCTCATATCCACCGCCACAGCGCTGGTCATCAGGCCTGTAATGAGGGTTCCCACCATTAGTACCACCGCGTTACCCGCGTGTCGTTTCCGTTGGTTGCGCTGCGCAGTGTCTGTTGCCATTTGCAAAATACCCCCGGATTGTTTGCGCCTGTCATTTTGGCTTGCAGTACCCACCCTAGTGGATTAAGTATATCTTATGTATTTATTTTGCCTACCCCCCTCCGTACTTTATTGCCTCGCGATTACGGTAATGGGTTCATCCAGCACCACGGTCATCATCTCGCCCAAGGTTTTTTTTACGGCGGCGCCTTCGGCCCGCTTGCCGCCTTTTACCACTTGGTTGTACTCGCCAATGCCCATTACGTTATGGATGGAAATTTTATTTTCTGTACCTGGTGTCAATTCGCCGCCCCACACAAAGTTGGGCAGGCCCGTTTTAACATGAGCACTAATGGGAATGGTTTCTCCAGTTTGGCGCTGTAGGTTGAAAAAAAGCACTTTAACGATGGCGTTACGGCCCGTAATGGGGGGGTACAACTCTGTAATTTGCCCAAGCAACACATCGCCTTTTTCAAACAGCCGAACAGTTTTTACAAACACATCGGTGGCTAAGGTGGCAGTAACAGGTTCTCCCACGCGTTGGCTTTCAGAATCAATGGGAGTATTGAGCCATACATTCCACGCGCTATTGGCGGGCAACGTCACCGAATCTTCCGAATACTCCGCCACGGGGCGCTTGCTCACAATGGGGTCGGGGATGGCTTCCCACACCGGCTGAGGCAAGGACGAAGGAAGCAAGTTCTTGGCATGGGCTAAGCCACTCAGTTCAGTAACAACCCAAAGCCCAACAACCATGCAGGCAACAAAACATCGGCAACGGTAGCTGGGAAGCATAGGGAAAGGCTCAGTATGGTTTTAGAGAGGGCGTAGCCCGTTTTGCGGGCTGTTGTTACAATAAGTTACACTTGGGGTTCTTTGCGCTTGTGTGCGTCAAAGAACTGCTATCGTATCAGGGTAAGGATGGTTTCGGCGAATGACGGCCTCAACTTCAGACGGATGGCAAAACACCTTTCAGCAGTGGGAATCCCCCACGCCCGATGCTCAGAATCCTTCTGGGCAAGCCACGCAGTCTCTCTCTCAACGTGCCTCTCAGCCAGATTCGCCATCGGCGCCTCTATCCAACACTCCTTCTGTTGCTAATACGCCAACCTCGGGGTTTACCTCGCCCCCGCCAGCACCCGATCGCCGCATGAGCCTAACCCCCAATACGGTGGTGGAGTCGGGCAGCGTTGCTATGCCGGGGTTTCCGCCAGCGGTAATGGATGCCGCCGTGCAGCGTATTGCCAGCGGTGTGCTGCAACAACTCAGCGACGGCCCTTTTATTGAGCGCTTTTTAAAATCTCAAGAGCTGACCAATGACAATCGGGTGTTGGCCACCCAAGTGCAGCAACTCATGCGAGACGGCGCCCAACTGCAGCAAGAGGTGCAAGCCGCCCAACAGTATGCTGCCAGTTTTAAGCGCATTGTGGGCAACATTTTTTTAAAGTTAGACTAGACTTGACCTAGCCCCCCCGAATGGAGGGCTAATTAAAAATAAAGGGGTACGGTTGTTGGGATTGCTAATTAGTAGGGTCTACTAATCCTTTTCGTGCGGACAGGATTAGAAAGGTTAAACGCACTGTATGCCCTCGCTGTTCGTAAAATAACTTTACTAAGCAGCATCGAAATTACTTTAGCTGTTTTTATACCTATATGAACATTCTTGACTAAATTCAAAAACCCCTCTGCACAAAAAAATGCTGAGCGGGGTGACATGTAAAACTATCAAAAGGTCATTTTAATCATTTTTGTTACTAAATCAATGGGGACTATATATATGACTATCCAACTAAACTCCAAAGCTTTTCAAAGCTACTTGCTCCAAAAGTACGACCAAAAATGTGAAGAAAAGAAGGCAGAACATAAGAGTAATTACGGCTGGTTCTGGTCACAAATTATACCTATGGATACACGTTACGATGCACGATTTAATTTTGACGGTTTTAAGCAATGTTGGAAAGACTTTTGCAACCAAAATAATGTCTGCCAAACGATCTCAGATGCTGATTTAGGGAAGGCATTCACATGCATTGATTCACCTGATAAAAAAATATTCCATAAGCCAGACGGCCATTTTAAAGATAACTTTCTTTCACGAAAAGAGATCGAGGATATGGATACAGATGAATCATAGTGCCCTAGCTTCCATACCGCTCTCTTAGCTTATCTAAGGCTATATCATTGATAAAATCTTTTTGAACGTGAATACAATTAAGGTAACGACGCCTGTGTAAAAAGCTGGGGATGGGAAAAGAACTAAGGTAGAAACGGGGAATTGAAAGACTAACGCTGGGTAAGTACCTGCCCAAGGCTTAAATTGGCGGCAGCAATAGTGCCTGTTGGCACCTCTAACACGCTGTGGGCCTTAAAAATAACGGGGCTTAGGTGCCACGGCTTTAGATTTTGTTGCAGGTGCACAATGGTGCCATCCTTGGTAATGAATACCGCATCCAAGGCAAAACGCATCCAAAACATGTGCACACTGTTGCATGGCGTAATCCACAAGCCATGGCCGTCGGGTAGTTCTTTGGTAAACATCAACCCTTTTAGGCGTAGTAAGGGGTTGTTGGCCAAGCCCACGTGGCTAGCCACCGTGGATTGGGTGGTTTCGTTCAACACGCTTACTATTTTCATACGCAATCCTTTGCCTGCCTGCATTGCATTTTAAAACGCTTATCAACGGTTAGTCTAAGTTATAAAGCCGAGAGAAGAGCCCTGCACCTGTGGGATGTGGCTATCATCCGTTCAACAATTCCTCCCCTGCCTGTGCTAAGCCACCCAGCGGGGCCAGTACGTTGGCCTTCTCATCTACATAACCTAAGCGTTAAAACTATTGGTATTGGCAAAAAGCCATTGTTTAAAGGCCCTTGGGCCTTGGTATTAACCCAAAGGTGTATAAAACCCTACACCGACCGGTGGAGACAAACCTTGAGGAATATCCACCGCAACGACGATGAGAAACCCCAGTGCGCCCCCCTACAATAACAGTATCAACACTCATTGAAACAAAGCAGTTACAACGCAGTCGCAACACACCCGCAGTTCCCCATTTAATCCCAGTTTTACAATTCACTCAGCACTTTGGAGGCAACCCCGTGATCCGTCGCATGAACACCGGCTTTGGTAACTCGTCCGAACTTCGCATTTTTATTGTGGATGACAACGCCAACCACAGCACCGGCATTAAACAGTTGCTGGAAATTCAAAGCGGTTACAGCGTGGTGGGCATTGCTACCAACGGAGACGAAGCCCTGAAGCGCCTAGAGCACACCGAGTGCGATGTGGTACTGATGGATATGAACATGCCGGAACTTGACGGCGTTGCCACCATCCAGCAGCTCATTTCCAAAAATCCTCGCGTTAAAATTCTAACCCTCACCGGTTATGATGACCCCGACCTCATCTTTCGTGCTATGCGCAGCGGTGCCAAGGGCTACATCCTCAAAACCATGATTACATCGCAACTGATTAACGCCATTGAAGAAGTGATGGCGGGCAAAGTGTACCTGCCGCCTGCTTTGGCCACCAAGTTCTTTGACGAATTCACCATCAAAGTGGGTGCCACCAACAAGCCGGACGCTGCCAAGCAAGCGCTTCTCAACTACCTTACCCAGCGTGAGAAAGAAGTGCTAAAGCTACTGACGGAAGGCATTACCTACCGCGGTGTCGCCGATCACTTAGTCATTAGCGAAACCACCGTCAAAACCCACGTCAACAACATTTTCCAAAAGCTTCAGGTCAACGATCGCACCCAAGCCGTCCTCTACGCCATCAAGCATGGCCTCGTCGACGCCACTCCCATCCCCCTTGCCGTCTGAGGCCAACGGCCTCTTTATTAAAGAGCATTTGGCGTAACCCTCTACGGTCCTTGGACTTTAGGAAGCACACAATAATCTCTTTATGAAAAATGCCCTTGGGCATCACTCCCCCCTTAAATAACGGCCCGTTCGGGCCTTAAACACCCTTCTTCTAGCGAATCGACTCGGTTACTCTGCCGGCGTTTCGGGTTCTCATGGCCCTCCGGTCTTGCTCCCCCTTTGCAAGCCCACTGGTTATGAACACCAACCCGACACCCACTGTCTCCCTTCCTTTTGGGCCCTAAAAGCGCCCGCCACAACAGGGAAGTAACGACAGCCCCAAGCAGTTCAACCCCATGGTCGGTTCGCTTTTCCTTTGGCGCCAATGGCGCCCAGCAAGCTGGGTTTATAAAAGCGCATAGGGCGTAATCTTCTACTACTTAAGGAATAGACTCAGTATTTCTATAAAGGGCAGCATTCAAGGTTGACGTTAACGTCAACCTTAGAGACAAAAGCATGAGCCAAAAGTACTATTTTTGAGTGGTGGGTTGGGCAGATAGATACTGAGAGTTTTTGGTAATCACGTTGGCCACGGTTTGAGCAAAATTCTGGTAGCGCTCAATGATGTCTTCTGCTTTTTCATTGCCTTTTCGATTTCCTTCAGATTTCCATTTTTCCACCATTAGACGGATCAATGAATCCACCTCAAAGCGCTTCCTGTGTGGGAATTGATGCGTTACAACGACCAGTTCCTGTTGCTCCAAGGGCCGATCCAAATGGCCCGCATTCATATCGATATAACGTTTGTAGTCATATACCGGGTCATATTTATTGTCTAAAAACAACGCTGCGGAAGTGCGTGGCTCTTTTAGTTCGTCTTCTGTGGCCAGTACCGCATGCCACGTGGCACTAATAGGATTTGCCATCCGCTTGGTGGCTAAATCCATTTGCCGCCCCAGCTGAATGAGCAATTCTCCGGGCTGGGCTTGGACTTTAATCCACTTGTCTAAGGGAACACTCCGTGCGCCGACTTCCGTTTCCACCTTGTAGTTAGTGGCAACCGAATGCGGCAACACATACAAGCCTTCTTTTTCACTGGCAGGCAGTACCGTAATGTAGCCGTAGTCCAGATGTGGCTCTAAACGCACGTATTGGTCGCCCTCGGTACTGGATAATGTATCCGTAATTGTGGCATTATCTTTTTTTAATTGGTTGGCATCGGGGTAGTAAATTTGTCGCATGGATGCGCTCGCCGCAACGGGTTTTGTCCCGTATTCCAGAGTGTCGCCAAAAATTTGTTTGGCCAACAATCCATCGGTTTTGCCTTCATAGATGAGGCTAATCACCTCTATCATATCTTTGGCAGTGGGTTGTAGGGCATCAAACAGGGCAATGCCATTGTTGGTTAGGGCCTCATGACCCTTCATCCACACATTGCTTTCGTGTCCAACCAAAAATAAGCGTTTCGGGTCGCCCTGTTTTAATTGAAGCCCCCTGAACTGGTTAATGTCCGGCGTATTGTAGGGCCAAAGTTGGTCTAACTCCTGCTTTAGCACGTTGGCTGTTGTTGCAAAAGAGCGATTGACCAGTTTCTGATCAACCCCATGGTTTATAACCCGAATATAACCGTTTTCTTTTAAGGCCTGTAGAAATGGGGCCGCTAATTCCATACGCTCTTCGGCTGAGTTGGCAAGAATTAGCTGTGTTTTGAGGTGCTTTAAATCAAATACATTATTGGGCTCACTCACATACCCAAAACGAACGGCCTGTAGACGCTGACTGCCGTAAAAGGAAGGTCCCATCTGGTGCAAGCCCAACACCGAAGAAGGGTTAGGAGCAGCCATAGTTGCTGCTGGATGTAACGCAGGTGTGCGTGATTGCATTTGAAAAACGCTTGGCAGACCCTGAATAACCGTCATGATGGATTTCCCCAGTAAGTTCCAATGAAGTTCCCTTTATGGGACAGATCATGCCGGTAACATGGCAATCGTTCAAGAGAGAGGCAAGAGCCTTGGCTTGCATGTGATGCTTATTATTGCAATACTATTTCATTATCGATCATTTTGGCCGCAATTACCCTGCTTTACAGCCTTTATAAACCCATGCCGTCTGTTACCGCTCAACTCAATCATTGGATTGCCCGCCAAGAAAGTAAGGTGGGCACCTATCAGGTATTCAAGTCCAAGGCCTTTGTACCGTGGCTGGCACCCTTGGGTATTGGGCTGGGTGTAGCAGCCACAGCGTATGATGTGGCCCATGCCCCCACCTACGAGCAAAAACACAAGGTGATGGTGCGCGATACCTTAACCATGTTGGGCACGGTGTTGGGTAGCTGGCTGGCCTTTAAAATAAACACCCCACGCGAATCATCGGCTGCCATTAGTGACAAACGCCTGCCCACGGGCTGGGGATGGGCCGATGCGTGGTACAAAAAAATCACCAAAAGCGACGGTGTGGACCATGCCCACAGCATTGCCGATAATTTTTTGGAAGCCACCCACAAAGTACGCAGCCCTCTTAATCGCCTAAAAGCTCTGTTTGAATCGCCCATGCATTCCCACATGGGCAAAGCACTACTCAAGTTGGGGGTGTTGTCGTTTGTACCCATCTTTCTGGGGGGCATTCCTTTTGGGGCACTAGCCGATAAAATCAACGGCGAAAACTTGGGCCAAACCGTGCCTATGAAGCTAAAAGAAGGCATTTTTCAGTGGGTGGGCAACATTATGTTTTGCACCCTCAGTATTTGGGCCATGGCCAAGGGCAGCCGTGCGGCTGTTACCAAACTATGGGAAGCATCGCCCAAGTTTCAGCGGTGGATCGAAACCCGTGTCACTTCTCGTTTGGCCCGTATGGCCGAGGCTTTTAAAGCCTCTAACATAGACTCTCCTCCTTTGGGAGGCATCCCCACAGGCTTAACCACCCCATTGGCGTATCGCATCCGTAATTTTAAGCACCAACCGGCTTCTAAGCTTATTGAGAGTCTGGAAAATCACTTCTTCAACGATCGGCACCACATGGAAAACGGCAAGCTGATTGATATTCATTACTCGTTGTTTGATGGCAAAACAGAGCGACCCTTGATTGAGAAAGAGTGGAGTGCGCTGAAACAGTGGTTAACAGACAACCACACCACTGCCAAAGACACGGAAAAGCTCAAGCGCCTTCAGCATTTTTACGGGCTGCTAGCGGAAAAGGACTTAACAGGCTTGATGCTTAATAAAGCCAACACCGTGGCAAATTTATCGTTAACCGCACGGGACGCATTGGGCGATGTGATTGGGGCCGTGAGCGGTGTGGCAGTGGGTATTTTTGGTGGAGCCGTCGTGTCTAATACCCTTAATAGTGTTATGAGCAATGTGTTTGGCCTACCCAAAACCCATGAAATGACGGGCTTGTTTAGCAAAGTGCACAATCACCACGGCCAACCGAAAGACGGCGATGGGATTGGGGCGGGCGCTTTGGGTACTCGAGGCATCCATTGGTGGGATGCGGGCATGCACTTGGATGACTTACCCACCGCGTTGTACATGGCAGGCATGCATGTGATTGAATCCGCCATTCAGCTGCTGTATGGGATGAGTGGCTTTATGGCAGGTAATGCGGGTACAAATTACACCGTGCCCCAGTCTCATAACCATCCCCCAGCCTTAACGCCCCAGCAAATTGCCGCACGATTTAAGCGACTAAGCCAACAATAGAGCGTTAACCAAAAAAGTAGGCTGTGCCTATCTACCCGAGTCGTTGGTTAGGGGGTGTTTCGTAGAGACTGAGATCGGGTTGGGTTTGCAGCGCATGATTCAGAGCCCATTCTCCCTTAAACAACAGCATAGGACGGTTCTCACTGTCTCGAGCAGGTTTGGCGTTGTGGAGTCCTTTGACCTTGGCCAACACTTCGTCATCATCGTCCAACCAACGGGCGTGGGTAAATTCTGGCATAGGGGTAAGGCGAGTGATCACGCCGTACTCATGCTCCAAGCGGTGTTGCACCACTTCAAATTGCAGTTGGCCCATAGCCGCTAAAATTTGGTTTTCGTAGCCGCCACCAAAGTCGCCGCTTTCTTGCAGGGTGATGATTTGAATAGCCCCCTCACGGCCCAGTTGCTCAAGGCCCTTGGTAAATTGCTTGTATTTGGCGGTGTTGGGGTTGTAAATACCGGCAAACACTTTGGGAGAAAAGGTGGGCACGCCGCCAAATTGCACCGGCTTTTTGGGATTGCCACTGTAAATGGTATCTCCAATGGAAAACACGCCTTGGTTGCTGGTAAGGCCGATGACATCGCCGGCAAAGCCTTCGGTGTGGGTGTCGCGGTCTTGCCCAAACAACTTGTGGGCGTGGGTCAATCGTACTGATTTACCCGTGGGCGTGTGTTGCACCACCATGTCTTTTTCAAACTGGCCGCTGCAAATGCGCACAAAGGTCATGCAGTCGCGGTGGCTGGGGTTCATGTTGGCCTGAATTTTAAAGACGTAGGCGGAAAAATCATCACTCTCGGGGGCAATCAGCCCGTTGTTTTCACAATCGCGGGGGCGGGGCGCAGGGGCCAACGGTAAAAAGGTATCCAAAAACAGTTGGACCCCAAAGTTATTGGCAGCACTGCCAAAAAACACGGGGGTTAGCTGACCGTTTAAGTATTCTTCGTGGGAATACTCGTGGCCGACGCCATCCAAAATATCAATCTCGTCTTCAAATTCTTTAATAACGGCAAGGTCTGCCCCTTGGCTGGCCAAAAAGGCTTCAAATTCGGCATCATGACGGGCCATCACATCCACCGGTGCTTTATAAGCCCCGTGGGCGGTGCGTTCAAAGGTGTGTAGCTGATGCTTGCGACGATCGTATACCCCTTTAAAGCGTTCTCCACTGCCCAAGGGCCAGTTAAAGGCGCAGGGCTTGATGTTAAAGATGCTTTCCACTTCGTCCAGCAGTTCCAACGGGCCCCTACCTTCTCTGTCCATTTTGTTGATGAAGGTGACCACTGGAATGTTGCGCAGGCGGCAGACTTTAAACAGTTCCTTGGTTTGGGCTTCCACGCCTTTGGCGTTGTCGATTAGCATAATCACGCTATCGGCGGCCATCAGGGTGCGATAGGTGTCTTCAGCAAAGTCTTTGTGGCCAGGGGTATCCAGCAGGTTAATCTGGTAACCACCGTATTCAAAGTTCAACACCGTGGAGCTAATGGAGATGCCGCGCTGTTTTTCAATGGCCATCCAATCCGATGACGTTTGACGTTGCTGTTTTTTGGCTGTGACGGAACCGGCCAAATTGACGGCACCGCCGTAGAGCAATAGTTTTTCCGTCAGGGTGGTCTTCCCCGCATCGGGGTGAGAAATAATGGCAAAGGTGCGGCGGCAGGCCACTTCGGTAGCGTAAGTCACGAGGTTAAGAACCTTAATGGGGCAATAAACAGTCCGCAATAAAACGTGACTCTAGGGTACCGTAAAGATATGAATACTGATTCGTTACGGGTATCGCCTGAAAGGACATTCACACAATCCATTGATTAGGCGATCGCTTTTGAATTCACTGTGGCTTTCTGCTGCCTTCCTCTAGCCAAGGACTTTACCGTATTTAAAATTTCACGGTATAAGTGTATTCTCGCATGATGAAACGCAGGAAATGCGTCGTATAACATGCTTGGGGTTGGGTTAACCTCTAATACATAAATCTCGCCGTTAACCGATCGCCCAATATCTACCCCTGCCCATTTAAGCCCAATGCGGTTAACAGCCTCTTCAGCAATAGCTGCCATTTCCATATTAATTTCAGCAGTCTCTCGGCCACCGCCCTTTTTAATGTTTGTAGCAAGCTCACCTGGGGCCGAGATATTTTTTGCAACCATTCGAGTTTTTCCGTTAATTACAAAATAGCGGTAGTCTACTACCCTTTTTTCCCCAGTGGCTGGGTTCATTTCGGTTTCAAGTGCTATCTGCTCTTGAACCAAGCGATTGGGAGCTATGTGATTTGAGAGTTCCGATTTTTTCACAAACCAAACACCATCCCCCCCTGAAGATCCTTGGGCCTGCTTTACAACAACATCCTCGGGTAATTGATCGAGCTCTTTTTGGCTAAGCTCTTTTGATAAATCAAAGGTTAGGGGTAAGTTGGCGAATCCGTGTTCTTTTAAAAACTGATAACACTTTAATTTATCGTCGGACTTTTTAATGGCTTCTGCTGAGTTAAGTACAGAAATATTTGCGTCTTGCAATTTTTGAAGAATACTTAGCGTAAATGGTGTTTGTTGCTTTGCTCCAATAACGGGTAACACAGAAAAAAATGGAAGATGAGTTAACGAATAAATTTTACCTGCAATGGTTAATACCCAACCCTTTGGACCCTTTTTAAAGGATTCTGGATAAATAACAATGGGTTTTGACCCAGTTTGCTTCGCTAATCGAATTAAATACTTGGCATTGGGTGCATACCGCCCCTTAATTTTCGTGGTGAGAATGGCATAATGTGCTGGTTTTAGCTCAGTAGCATGAATCTTATGAGGGGATTTACGACCAAAGTGTACAAGCATCTTGGTTTCTCTTGTTGTAGCTGTAGTTGCTTTCCTTTCAAACAATAGGGGTCATTTAAGGGGTAGCAACTAAAACTTTAAAAAGTGCACTATTTTTAGCTACTATTTGTGCAGGGCACAAGCTAAACTTTATCAAGTCTTATGAATGTATAAAATTGCTCTTTAAATTGTCGTGAAATTATCGTGCACTAACCGGCAAGCTGGGGCGGTGAAAAAAGCGGTTGAGCTCATCGGCTTTAATGGTGTGGGCAATGGGGCGACCATGAGGGCAGGTCCACGGCAGGGTGCAGGCCAGCCAATCCGCCACCACATGCTCCATATCGCTGTGGCTTAGTACATCACCGGCCCGAACCGCTCTGTGGCACGACATCGTCGCTAAGCAGTCGTCCAAAGGCAGCTCGGTGGCATCACCTTGGGCAAACTGATTGAGGACATGGGCAAACCATGTTTGGGGAGATTCGTGACTCCCAGCGCTTTCCCCATACACGGCAGGAATGGCCGATAAAGTCAGCGTATTCTCGGCCACGGCCAGTGAAAACTGAAACCCTAAGGCTTCAAAGGATGACTGGTGTTCGGCAGCAATGGCGGTCTCTTTAGGTGTGAGTATTATGGGCGTGCTGGCGAGCAAAGGTTGAGAAATAGGCGCTTCGATTTCTTCGGCACACTTAAAACGTTCAAACCACGCGCGCTCGCTGGCAATGTGTTGATCCACCACCATCAGGCCTTGTGGGGTTTCTAGCAAAATGTAGGTATTGAATAACTGACCAATCACTTTCACATTCGGACGACCGTTGGGTGCCGTGGCTGTCGGGGCTTCCGTCGATACGTTGGCAGGCTGATACAACCCAATGCTGGCTTGAATATGCTGAGTTGACGAGCGAGGTTCAGGATACGAGTGAAATAGCGAGGGTGCCGAATAGCCAGTGGGGCTTGAAAAATGGCTAGCGGACAAAACACCAGGCACAAACGATTCCGACAGTGCTGCGACCGGTGGCGCAAAATACGTATTGGCACCGGCGGCTTCCAACGCACGACGCACCGCCGACTTGACCAGGCCAAACACCACATTGGGCTGGGCGTAGCGAACCTCTTTTTTGGTAGGATGCACGTTTACATCAACTTCACTAAGGGGTAAGGTCAAAAATAAAGCGCTAAAGGGGTATTTACCGGGTGGAAGCAACGATTGATACGCCGCCTCCATGGCTTTGCTCATGACGCTGCACTTTACCGCGCGCTGATTGACAAAGGTCAGCATGTGGTTCCGTTGCGATTTCATGACGGCTGGGGTGCTGGTAAGCCCTGAGACGCCGTAGTTTAGACCATCATCCATTAAAGTGACGTTGATAAAATCACCACCGGGATTTTTGATATGAAACACTTCCCCAAAGGTGGCCGACAGAGACCCGCCGCCACTGGTTTTCACCGCCACCCGTTCATCAATGGTTAGCGTAAGTTGCACATTGGGATGAGACAGTGCCAAGCGCTGCACCAGCTCTTCCACGTGGCCTAACTCGGTGGCGGCTTTTTTGAGGAACTTTAAGCGGGCAGGCACGGTGCTAAACAGGTTGGCAATGGTCATCACCGTGCCCACAGCACAGCCGGTGGGGGTAATGGCAGGCTCACCTGTAGCGGAGAGAGTAATTTGGGTGCCATGGTCGCAATCTGCAGTGCGGGTTTGGCAGGTCAGCTCACTGACGGCGCCTATACTGGCCAAAGCTTCGCCCCGAAAACCAAAAGTGCCGATGGTGTCTAGGTCGGCATCCACCATAATTTTGCTGGTGGCATGGTTAAGAAAGGCCCGCTGGGCGTTTTCTGCCGTCATACCATGGCCGTTATCAGCAATGCGGAGCCAACGGCCCCCTTGCTGCACTTGAATGTCTACCTTGGTGGCGCCAGCGTCCAAGGCGTTTTCCACCAGCTCTTTTACCACACTGGCGGGGCGTTCCACCACTTCGCCCGCCGCTATTTTATTGACCAATGCGGAGGGTAACACCCGAATGGTAGGGCTGGTAGTGGTTTTGCTGGTAGAGGGAGCTGCGGATGACATGGCGTGGGGAACCGCTAAACGGACCTCTACAGTCTAGCCAAAGTGGAAGCAATCCTCACGTGCCGTGTCGCAACTGTAACAAATAGTATGATGAAAAATTCGGAAACAATGATTATGCTTGTCATAAGATAAAATAGTATTTTCTTTGCTGATGTGATCCGACATGCTGGAAATTATTGACTATGGCGGCGGCAACCTGGGCAGTATGACCCGCTGCCTCGAACGCCTCGACATTCCCTACAAACGCGTGGGCGGCAGCGGCCGTTCATCCGTCAGCGCCCAACCCAGTGGCAATTACCCGCTGCTGTTTCCCGGCGTGGGAGCCTTTGGTGCCGCCATGCAACACCTCCACGACCGGGCCCTTACCGACCGCATCCGTGGCCTCGTCAACGACGGTGTCCCCTACCTTGGCGTCTGCATCGGTCTTCAAGTCCTCTTTGAGTCCAGCGAAGAAGCCCCCGACGTCCCCGGATTGGGGTTGTTGCCAGGCGTCATCAAGCACTACCGCCGTGGCAAAGTTCCCCAAATTGGCTGGAACGCCCTCAAAGAGGGCCCTATTAAATTAAATTCGGCGTTAACCACGAATGATCCCTTAAATAAGGCGTCAACAGAGGAAAATCTGGCAACGTTATCGCCGTTAGAAGCGAAACGCCAAGCACTTCGCGTTTTTGTAGCCCAGCAAGGCGAATCTGCCACCGCCTACTTTGTAAACAGCTATTACCCGGTGCCAGATGCCCCCGAACTGACCCTGTTTACCGCCGATTATTACGGCGATTTTTGCGCCGCCGCCCAACTGATAGACAGCCAGCGCAACATCACCGCCTTTCAATTTCACCCGGAAAAAAGCGGCCCCTTTGGCCACCAACTCATACAGGAATGGATGACCCATGTTGTGTAAACGCATCATCCCCTGCTTGGATGTCGCCAATGGCCGAACTGTGAAAGGCGTCAACTTTGAACACCTGCGTGACATGGGCGACCCCGTGGCCATGGCCCTCGCCTACCAAAATCAAGGCGCCGATGAACTGGTGTTTCTCGACATCACCGCCAGTGTGGAGGACCGTGGCACCACCATCCAACTGGTGCAGCGCGTCGCCCGAGAATTGATGATTCCCTTTACGGTAGGAGGCGGCATTCGCACCGTGGATGACGCCTACCGCTTGTTGGAAGCCGGTGCCGACAAGGTGTCCGTCAATACGGCCGCTGTCACAAACCCTCAACTCATGACCGACATTGCCACCGCCTTTGGCAACCAATGCTGCGTCCTGGCTATCGATGCCCGCCAAATGGCGGTTAATGCAACGCACTCCTCGACCACACCCAATGATCATCGGTGGGCAGTGCTAACCCACGGAGGACGAAAGGTAGCCGAGTTGGATGCCCTAAGTTGGGCCCAGCAGGCGGTAACACTTGGAGCGGGAGAGATTTTACTCACCTCGTGGGACAAAGATGGCACCCGCAGCGGCTTTGATATTGCCCTCACTCAAACCTTGGCCACCCAGCTTTCGGTGCCGGTGATTGCTAGTGGCGGGGCCCACAACGCCCAAAGCTTTGTGGATGTATTTACCGATGGCTGCGCCGATGCCGCTTTGGCCGCCAGCCTCTTCCACGATGGGGACACGACGGTGCAGTTGCTTAAGCAAACCTTGGCCGCCGAAGGCATTGCCGTACGTTTGTAACGATATTACCGAGACATACCCTATTAGTATCAACAATGCAGTGATTTTTTGTTACTGTTTCCTCGCCACCTCATAATCTGGGGCTGTATTCAAACGTGAGGCAACGACGGGAGATTGTTGGTTATGAATTTAAAGACAACCTTACGCTGTTTAATGTTCCCTCTTCTTCTGGGCACCGTAGGCGTGTATGGCCAAACTACGACGAAGGGCGATGAAGGAAAATCAGCCGTTTCGTTGACGGCTCAAGACACGTTTCATCGAGCAACGCCTATAAATCAATCCATGTCAGATGAGCAGCGTGCTGCTATTCTAGAACAAGTGTATACCATTTATGCTAAGCCCTATGGCATGATTCAACATCCCGCCAAAACTAATGACGGAGTCCGCTCAATGAGAGTGGATATAAAGAGTACAAAATCCCCAGTTTCGTCTTGTGTTATTTACGAATGGCCGGGCATGAGAATTGCTGAAGAATTTGACCAAAAAAATCGTTATATGGGCACATGGCAAGCAGACTCCACAGGTAAGTGTATTTGCCTGATCGACTCCAGCGGTAAAATCCTTAAAACATTGTCGGCTGTTGCTAAATAATGTAAAACAACGGACGAGAACCTCGATAATAACTTCATGAGTTTTCTTACATTATAGTTCTATCCATTAAAAGCAATTTGCCCCTCCATCAATACACAACGGCTGTTATTAACAAAAGGAATACCCAAAAAGATTGGCTTTAGTCATATCATCTCCCCCGCCTCTTTAAAAATTTTCGGCAGTGGCTATTGAAACCGACCAATCCGATGTTGACGTTCAAGATGCTATTTTAGATGCAAAAGTGGGACCTTTGGTAAAAGGGGTCAATAGGCTTGGGCACGATCAGCCCGTTATGGTTGAGACTAATAAACCTGATACACAAGACCAGACTGTAGCCGAGGCCTTAGCGAACCTAGGTTTTACTGTGTTGGCTTAGTCAAACATTACTAATTAGCGCTGCCCACACCATCCACACGCTTTATAAAGCTGTTACGGTCCAGCATGGTGTTGCCACGTGTACCGTCATCCACCAAGTCCTTCATACGGTCGCCACCCGTGCTTACATCGCGCAAGGTGCCCAATTGTCTGGCCATACCAGCCCCAATACCCGGCAGGCCCGGCATAATCATGGCACCGCCACTGTTAGCCAAGGTTTCCATCATCACTTCATTGCGCTGGGTCGCTCGTCCCATGGGGTCTACCCACGCCAGACTTTCTACCGTGGTGCCATTGGGAGCCACCGTGTAACCATCCAACACCATCACCTGGCCCGCCAGCTGGGGAGCATCTGGGACAGTAATAGGAAACACCACCACACCTTTGTCATTGGCCACCATTTCCAAGGTTTGGCAATCGCTGCCTACCTTCATGGGTTGGCCATCGGGCCGAAGCGCATAAGGACTGGAAGACTGTGAAAGCTTACCCAACGCCTCGGTTGTGAGGGTCTCAGCAGGGGGCACGGCATGGACTGGCGGGCTAAAGGCCACCACTACGGTGTAGCCTACCGGTGCTTTTACTATCACTTTTCCTGTTTCTCCCACTAACAGACGGGCAGGTAAATACAGGGTGGGCGGCTCTTTAATCAACTCACTAAGGCGAGACGCCGATGCAAAGGGCATCATAGCGGTTATTGCCGTTAAAAGCCCCATTGCCATAAAGCCAATGCATAACGAGAAGTGATGACGTTGGCGCATACCTTACTCCTGTACTGGTGGCAGTCCTGTCTGTGTGGTTGAATAATAGCATTCCCCTCCATTGTTTTCCTAGTTGCGAGACTTTTTCTTATGCTACCAATGTGGCTTAAATGGATTTTGATTGTGGCCCAAACCCTAAGCGCCCTTGTGCTGGTGGTACTGGTGCTTATCCACTCTCCCAAAGGCGATGGCTTGGGAGGCATTGGCGGCGCAGCCCAAGTGTTTACCAGCCAAAAAGGTGCCGATAGTGCCTTAATTAACACCACAAGCTGGGCTGCCACCGTGTTTTTAACCACCTCGTTTTTGTTGGGCTACTACTGGTAAGGCTTTAACCTTATTTTAAAAGAGCCCTTGAGCCCACGCTCCCTCGGTGTTACAGTAATCAACCCTTAACCGCTAACCTGTATGCCGGTATGGCGGAATTGGTAGACGCATGCGACTCAAAATCGCACGGGAAACCTTGTCGGTTCGAGTCCGACTACCGGCATATTTTTAACATCTTTAACCGCTCGCAAGTCACAGCGTCCCAACCCCGCCACGGCGGAATGGGTAGACAATTATTAACCGCTCTGGCAACTCAACATCCCACGAGAAATCGTTTCGGTTCGAGTCCGACTACAGGCATATTTTTTATTTTCTCTATTTTTAATTATTTCAAAAACGATACAACAAGAGCGAATATAGACAATTTGGTTGGCTTTATACTAGAGTTTAAGTTAAAAGAGTTCAAAAGGATCCTGGCAACCAAAGGGATAAATAATTTAGAAGATCCTGACAATTTTATTTATGCCATTGTGCCTATTAAGCGAAAAAACGTTGCGAAATTACTAAAGATAAACGTAAAACAAGGACTAATTGACAAATTCCTAAGTACGATTTTTCAAGCATTCTAAAAATGTAGCCTCACTCAACACCGGCACGCCCAGGGCTTCAGCTTTGGTTAGCTTGCTACCAGCGGCCTCACCGGCCACCACAAAGGCTGTTTTTTTACTCACGCTGCTGGCGGGTTTGCCCCCATGCTGCCGTATCAGCGTCTCAGCCTGCTCACGAGACAAGGTGGGCAGTGTGCCCGTTACCACAATGCTTTGACCTTCCAATGCGTTGGAAAGCAATTCCAAAGCGCCGCCACCCTGCTGTGTCAGGTTCAGGCCTAAAATTTCCAACTCATCTAACAACATCTGCGTTTGGGGCAAAGTAAAAAAGGCCACCACACTGTCCGCTACTTTAGGGCCAATACCGTCAATGGCTATTAGTTCTTCTACCGTTGTATTCGCTAAAGCCGCCAGGTTGCCAAACGGTTTGGCTAGCAATAAAGCCGCTTCGCTACCCACATGACGAATACCCATGGCCACCAGCAACCGATGCAAGGGCTGTTGCTTGCTGGCTTCAATGGCGGCTATCGCATTTTGTGCCGATTTTTCCCCCATACGCTCCAGCGTCGCTAATTGATCCACCGTCAATCGGTACAAATCTGCAGGTGTATGAATATGACCTGCGGCAATCAGTTGCTCAATCAAGGCACTGCCCACACCGGCAATATCCAAGGCATTACGGCTTACCCAATGCTCTAGCCGTAACTGCTGCTGGGCGGGGCATGTAAGGGGGTTACTACACCGAAGGGCGACTTCACCTTCGTACTGGTGGGTGTGGGCACCACACGCCGGGCATAGAATAGGCGCTACATACGGCTGTGGCTGTGGCTCCGGCCCGCGCATGTCCACTCCCAGCACTTCGGGAATAATTTCTGCCGCTTTCTGCACCCGCACCGTGTCACCCACACGCACGTCTTTTTTGGCCAGTTCTTCAAAATTATGAAGGCTAGCGCGCTGCACCGTGGTACCAGCCAGCTTTACGGGCTCTAAAATAGCCACGGGCGTAATCACGCCTGTGCGCCCCAGGCTTAGCTCAATGGCTTTTACCACCGTGGTTTTCACTTCCGGCGGGTATTTCCATGCCGTGGCCCAACGAGGGCTTTTGGCCGTAAAGCCCAAAGCATCCTGCACCGCCAGCGAATTAATTTTAATCACGATACCGTCGCTAGCAACATCCAGGGTGTGGCGATCGTGATCCCACTGGCTAATAAACTGTTCTACATTAGAGAGTGTTTGGCATGCTTTGCGAACAGGATTGACCTTAAAGCCCCACGTTGCCAGTTGCTCCAACGATTGCCAATGCGTTGCAGCCAAGGCTTCATTGGATTCCGATAAGTTGGGGTTTTCTACCGTTCCCCCAATGAATGCCAAACGATGGGCATCGTACAAATAGGCGTCTAAGTTGCGTGCCGCCGTCATCTTCGGATCCAGCTGACGCACAGCCCCTGCCCCCGCATTTCGGGGGTTAGCAAACAGCTTTTGGCCCAATTCTTCTTGGCGCTGGTTGAGGGCTAAAAAGGAGGTGATAGGCATCACCACTTCACCCCGAACCTCCAGCCATTCGGGCACAGGGATTTCGCAGGGTGCTACGGGGATTTTAAGAGGAATACTATGGATAGTGCGCACATTGGCCGTAATGTCTTCCCCCGTGGTGCCATCCCCCCGTGTGAGGGCCCTCACCAAGAGTCCATTGTGGTACAACAACGATACGGCCAACCCGTCTAGCTTCAATTCTGCCACATACGGACATTCGCCCAAATCCAAGCTGCCGTCATCGCCGGCACGGCGGGCCCATTCGGCCAGCTCTTCGGCATTAAACACATTGCTTAAGCTGTATAGCTTAATGGGATGCGGCACGCTGGCCATGCCTTCCCGTGGCGTATCTCCTACCCGTTGCGTTGGGCTATCAGGGGTAATCAGCTCCGGGTGTTGTGCTTCCAGTGCCACCAGCTGTTTGTATAGGTCATCGTATTCTGCATCTGTAATGGAGGGTTCATCCAGCACGTAATAGCGGTAATTATGGATAGCAAGCTGGCTTTTTAATTGCTCTAGCTGCTTGGCAACATCTTCACACATCACAGCGGGGATTGTGGGCCCTGCAGTAACAGACGTGTTAAATAATGATGATTGCTGGGTATCGAAGGACACAAAACACACCGGGTGAAAACAAACCGCAACCTGAGTATGATACCCAAATGAGCCACCTTATTGATACCTTTGGTGATACACCCTTACCCCACCGCCTGCCCGCTACCATGCAGGCGGCACAGTTTTATGCCCCAGGGGATGTGCGCATTGAAACCGTGCCCGTTCCACCGATGGGCCCAGGTGAATTACTGGTAAAAATGAACACCGCCCTGACCTGTGGCACGGATTTGAAGTGCTACCGGCGCGGCCATCCTGTACTACTCAAAAATTTCCCCAGCCCTTTTGGCCATGAGGGCGCTGGCGAGGTAGCCGCCATTGGGGGTGGGGTGACGGCTTTTGCCGTAGGTGATCGGGTGGTGGCGGCCAACTCCGCCCCTTGTGGTACCTGCTTTTATTGTGAAAAGCACCAAGAAAACCTGTGTAAATCATTGGACTTGCTAAACGGTACCTACGCCGAATATTTGCTGGTACCTGAACGCATTGCCACCAAAAACACCTATCAACTCCCTGCCCACACCCCCCTTGAAATAGCCGCCTTTGCCGAGCCCTTAGCCGACGCCTTGCGTGGCGTAATGGCCCTAAACCTACACCCTGGCGATACTTTAGCCGTATTAGGGACCGGACCCATTGGCCAGTTGATGATTAAAGCGGCTACTGTGTTGGGTATATCCGTGGTGGCCTTTGGCCGAAGTGAGCTTAAAAATCGTATGGCCCAAGACTTTGGCGGTGCGACTACAGTACTTTCATTGGATATTACGGTATCCCCCGAGTCAATTAAAGCCCGTTACACGCCCCAAGGCCGTGGATTTGATGGGGTATTGGAAGCGGTAGGAACACCAGAAACCTGGGCTTATGCCATGCAGTTGGCGCGTAAAGGCGGCGTGGTGAACTGGTTTGGCGGCTGCCCTGGTGATAGCACCGTAACCCTCCCCACACGCCCCATCCACTACGATGAAATTAGGCTGATGAGTTTATTTCATCACACACCGGCGTACTTTGCCTTGGCAGTGGAATGGCTAACCACCGGAAAAATAGATCCCACGCCACTGATTACCCAACATCTACCATTGGAGCGAGTCGTGGAAGGCCTGGAGGCCATGGCCAACGGCACCGCCATTAAAGTGGCTATTGAGGTTAAATAATACAGTTTAACCTCTGTCAATTTTATGGGCTGTTATCAAGTAGGTGGTATCTGGCGATTTTTTAGAGGGTATGGTTAAAACGCTTTCTTGGTGATACGCCGCTGTGACAGGCACTTCATTCCATTGCAAGGTGTCTTGCAGCAGTTTTCGCCCCATATCCACAACGGAATACCGCCACGTCGGCCACGCTGTAATAAGCTGATTATTGGCCTTAACGGTATCTTGTGCGTCGGATTGGTTCGTATGTTTCCAGGCCCGAACAGTAACCATTGGCTTATCGAATTGAGGAGAAAAGGCGTTTTTAAATTTTTGATGGAGTGTGATTCGGTCTTCATACGACTCAAACAGATGGATAACCTTGTTAATCAAGCCATTGAGTGCAGGAAAGAAAGATAAAAAGACCTTGTCTTCGTACTTAGCAATGTGGGGCGCTTGTAACTGTTTTTCGTTAGTAAAATCAACTTTTTTAAAAAACTCATATTTTTCTGGGCTCAGAGAAGATTTTTCCGTACGCAAATAAAGGTCGAGAGATTCTTTTAAATCCTTACGTGTCTCACCCGTTTCCTTTGTGTTTGCCTCTAGCAAACGACCAAAGTGAGGGAAAGCTTGAGGAGAAAAAGTCATGCTGGTCATGGGCAACCATCCTAAACAACGGGCAAATAAATTGAATTGTACCTATTAAACACCCATCCAAGGTGCCAATTGCTATGTGGGCGTATTTTCAGACACCAATTGTAACGATTCTGTTACTAAATCCTGATGAGCGTCTGGGTTTAGGTGCTCTAGCCCAATGGCCCACTCGGTTTGGGCACCTTCAAAGCGGGTGTTGGCGAGAGTGGCATCGGTAAAGGTGGCGTCATTCAAGTGGGCTTCTGTAAACACGGCATCGGTTAGGTCCGCATCGCAAAAGTTGGCTTCATTGGCCACCACCTTGGTAAAGTTGGATTCCGCCAAACTGGCCCCTTGCAGCACTGCCAGGGTAAACGTGCTGCCCGTAAAATCCGCCTCTTCGGCCTTGGCCATACACAAGCTGGCTTCCGTAAAATCGGCATTGTGGGCGTCGGCCAAAATCAGGCTGGCCTCCACTAAAAAGGCGTGGGCAAAATCGCAGTTGCTAATGTCGGCGTTGCTGAGGTTAATACCCGTTAAATCCATGAGGGCAAAGCTAACGCCGCTTAAGTCCAGTTCGCCATAACCCGTCTCTCGCCGGGCGGCATTAAAGGCGTCTACGCCATATTCATTAAGCAAAGCCACCCAGTCGGCTTTACTGCGGGGAGTTTTGGAGAGATTGGGAGAAGGGGTAGCGTCAGTCATGACCTTAGTCTACAAGGACTCGGGCTATATTCCAACCGTTCTTTAATAAAAACCCAGCTTGCTGGGAGCGTTATACCTTTCCAATAGGAAAAGGCGTCTCAACCGAACCTTTATCAATGGCCCCGTTGGGGCCTGGGAAGAATTACCTAGGGAGCAGGACGAGAAGATGGGTAGTTGTCCTCACGAAGAGCGGCGGAAAAATCGGTATCTTAATAACATCAACCCACACACCTTCCCACAGCATCAAGGAGATAACCCCATGCACGTTCAGTTTGCTAATAACCCTCATAGCAAAAAACCCTTTGGCTATGATTCGCCCGACGTAATGCTCGACCAATTTTTAGCTCACCTATTGGGAGATGCCCCCTTGGATACCTACACCCAAACGAGTAATAACGACGTTAAAAACACTGCCCCATCGGCTCCCAAAGCGGATAGCAAAGCCGGTACTGTGGAAACCGTGCAGCGGGTGTTTAACCCAGCAAAAAACTCTCCCAAAATCCCAAGTATTGGTTCAGCGGTAAAAATCGGCATCGGATCCTTCATTAAAGCCGCCCTGGTTACACCCTTTTACTTTGTGTGCCGGTTACTGGGCATGCCCAAGCTAAGTTTTATGCAGCGTGCGGCTGTGATTGGCGGTAACAGCGTGTACCAAGGCTATGTGAAACCCGCTTTTTCCCTAAATGCCTAACCATCGTTTTACAGAGAGAGCCCGTGTGTGAACGGGATGTTGCCAAATTCTCCGCCCCCGATGTTAACGCCCTGCCCGGTGCCAACCCCGCAGTAGGCGATTCGGGGATTTCTTTTTGGGTTTGACGCAAGGCCGGACAGCGCGCTACTCTAGCGTTATTATGTCGACTACTTTTACCAACTACCTGCCCACCAAGCCCACCAAAATTGCGGTGGCCATGAGCGGCGGCGTGGACAGCAACACCACCGCTTGGCTACTCAAACAAGCGGGCCACGAGCTGGTAGGCTTTACGGCGTGGACCTTGGACGGGCCCGGCAAATGCTGCAACGATGCCCTCATCCATGCGGGGCGCATGTGCGATCGGTTGGGCATTCCGTACGACACGGTGGACTTACGCGCCGAGTTTAAGCACTTTGTGATGGACTACTACGAAAATAACTACGCCGCAGGCCTAACCCCCAACCCGTGTGTGGAGTGCAACGAACACGTAAAGTGGGAACGCCTCGTGGGCTACGCCCGAGAAACATGGGGCGTGGAATACGTAGCCACGGGTCACTATGCTCAAGTGCACCACCACACCGACGGCCCTCGCAAGGGTGACGTCAGCATTTTTCGCAGCGTCGATGAGCGCAAAGACCAAACTTACATGATGGCCCATGTGCGCCCTGATGACTTTAAGCACGCCTTGTTTCCGCTGGGTCACATGACCAAGCCCGACGTGGTAAACATCGCCAAAGAAGCGGAAATTCCAGAAGCCGACGGCAAGGAAAGCCAAGACGTGTGCTTTGTGATGGACGGCCATGCCAACTACATGGCAGGCCTGCTGGGCAAAAAAACCGGCCCCATTGTGGATATTGACGAAAATCGGGTGCTGGGCACCCACGATGGCTTTTACGGCTTTACCATCGGGCAGCGTAAGGGTATCAATGTATCGGCCAACCGGCCCGTGTATGTGATTAAGCTGGATGCCAAAACCAACACGGTGTATGTGGGCAACCCGCAACACTTAGAGACCAGCCATTTTACGGTACTCAAGCCTCACTGGTTATCGCCCCGATTTTCAGAGCCCTTGGCCGAGGGTAAAACCCTGACCACCATGGCGAAAATTCGCTATGGGTCGGCGCCAGCGCTGGCAACCGTTACCGTGGGAGAGGTGCCCAATACCCTGTCGGTAAGTTTAAAAACCCCACTCAGTGCGGTAACCCCTGGGCAAATTTGTGCCTTTTACGACCCTGATTTTGTGGAGTTGTATGGCGGTGGCTACATTGAGGCCTACCTGCCCCAAGCCCCCACCCATGATTTCCCAGCCATGGCACCGCTGGCCGCCTGTGAATTGTAATAATCGTTAACTAATATCATCGTGGCCTAGCAACATTTTATCTTCAGGGGGCTTTATGTGGGTATTCGCCCTTGTTACGGTAAGTTGTTATGCAAGCAGCCCATTTTTCGTCTTATCCGGCTTATCCCATTAGAGGGATTGGACTTGCATCAAATGCTTTAAGTTGTCCGGCCTTAAGGCCATTGTTTACCACTCAATTTAGTAGTGATATCAATACGACTGGAAAGTCAAACACACAGACGCTGCAACAGCACGTGGAAGCCTTAGCCAAATTGGATCGTTCCTTTGAGAACGTAACGGGGTTGAACCAAGCAGCCGATTACATCAAACGTCAGTGGATTGCCCAAGGGTTTGAGGTGACTGAGCAGCCGTTTAAAGTTGACGGCAAAATCTATAAAAATTTGATGGTTTCTCTGGGCCCACAAACAAAGGAGCGGCTTATTGTGGGGGCTCATTACGATGTGTGTGCCCACGAACCCAGTACCTCCCAGTTTGAAACCGCAACAATCATGGATGCCATTCGATTCCATCGCACAAAAAAGCCGATTCGCTATAAGGAACGGCATGATATGCCGGGGGCCGATGATAATGCCAGTGGCGTTGCAGGACTTTTGGAAATGTCTCGTCTACTCAAGGCCAAAGAGAGCACTTTAACAAAGCGGATGGATTTAATTGCCTTTACCACGGAAGAACCTCCAAATTTTGACACCGATGATATGGGAAGTGCCCGTCATGCCGCATCTATTAAAGGAGAGTCGCACCATGTAAAAGGCATGATTTCTCTGGATATGATTGGTTATTTTCGGGATGAGAGCAACACTCAAAAATACCCGATTCCCTTCTTAAATTGGATTATGGGAAACAAAGGAAACTACATTAGTGTATTGGGTGATTTAAAAGCGTGGCGTTTGGTCAAAACTTTGAAAAACGCTATCAAGCAAAACACAACGTTGCCGGTTCATTGGCTTAGTTTGCCTTCCTTCTTTCCGGGTGTGCATTTGTCCGATCATTTAAACTATGCTCGACAAGGTATTCCTTCTGTAATTGTGACGGATACAGCCTATTTTAGAAATCCCCACTACCACCAACACACCGATACCCCAGAAACACTGGACTACACAAGGATGGGGAAAGTAGTTGATGGCGTGCTGGGAAGCCTAACTTAAGCGCTGGGTTGCAACCACGCCAAATAGCCTTTTAAAAAGGTCTTGCAGTCATCCCCCAAAATGGTGGCGCTACCAGCCATCAAAGTGACTTCCAACCGATCCGGCGGGTGTTTAAACACCGCCGTTACTTGGTGGTAGGGCACAATCATCTCACTGTTATGAAAAAATCCGGCGTCGCTCATGGGACGTTCTCCTAGGGGGGGTAGGGGCACCCCGCACATTGTACGGCATCTTCCTATTATACTGTTAGAATTTCAAGCAGTACCGCTAGATGTTGGTTTGCGTGTTGGTTTACGGTGTGCAGGTGGTTTCTATGAGTCATTTTTACTTAGGGTTGGCGTTACTGGCGGTCATGACCGTGACATGGGAAGCCCCATCCAGCTGGGCACAGGGGGCAACCCAGCCCTACCAAGCCAGTACCCAAATGTACGTGCCGTACACAACCACTACTCAAACCCTAGCGGGTACACCGCAGCAGCAAGGAGAAGCCATTTTAAAGCGGCTATTGTCTGCCAATGGCATTGACCCCTTAAAAGCCCCGCCCTTTAAAATCACCCCTGAAAACAGCCTAAACGCTGCCACGGATGGAAAATCCATTATTTTTACGGAAAAACTATGGAACACCCTTACCACTACGGATCAGCGGGCCTTTGTTATCGGCCATGAGCTGGCTCACATTCAGCGCAATCACATTCCTAAAACCGTGGGGCGACAGGTGGGGTTGTCACTTCTTAGCCGTGCTGTGGGTAGTTGGTTGTCTAAAAGCCCAGCCACGGTTGGCACGGCGCTGGCCAGTCAAGTAACTCAGGCCAGTTTAGCCTTGGCCGACATTCGTTTCTCTCGCAGCAATGAGTATGACGCCGATAGAGCAGGGTTGGTTTTGGTTCGTCAGGCTGGGTTTAACCCACAAGGCGCACTAGAAACCCTAACCATTTTAGAAAGAAACAATTCCAGCACACAGCCTGGCTTTTTACGCAGCCATCCTCTTAGCCGCCAGCGCATGGAGGCCTTGGTTCGGGAAATGCAAGGGCTCACTTAGATCTATTGTTTACATCCTGTTGGTGTAACGGTACCAGTCCGAACTGGAGATGTTTTGGCTATTACCATCATATTTAGAAATTTGATCGATGGCATTGATAAAAAACACCTCCCTTTTGAGAGGGGTGCCAGAGCTATAGTCTATTTTTTTCGCTTCCCGCGCAGCTTCTAAGTAGTGTCCAAATGCAGCCAGAAAGTTTTCGGGTACTGCTTTGTGCTGTTGTTGGTACCACTTTTTTTGGCTGGCAGACAATTTCATATTGCCCAAGCGCTCTCGGCCCTTATCCAACTCTGTATCCACCAATTTACCATCACGGTTGGTATCGGCCCATTTGGCAATCGATTTCATGGTTTTTGTTGAAAAATTTCCGACAAAAGGATCAACGGGGGGCATATCAGCTCTTTCTCTCATGTGATGTCAAAAACACTTATAATAATAAAAACGATAATTAAGATAAAATTGCGTTCGGTTATAGATGGATATTGGTTGTGTCCGGACTGTCACCCGCTGAATCGTCAACGGATGGAGGCGTTGGTAAAAGAGATGGGTTAACGACTACATCATTCCAGAGTAACGGTACCAATCTTGGCTTGAAATAGTGTTATTAATGCCATCATGCTGCGCAATGCTATCAATGGCGTTGATAAAGAAAGCAGACCCTGTAGGAGGGGAGCCAGAGCTATAGTCTAATTTTTTTGCTTCCCGCGCGGCTTCAAGATAATGCCCGTAACGATAGCCTAAATGTTCATAAGAAACACCAAACTGCTTCTGCTGTTGTGCCTGCTGCTGAGGGGTGTATTTCATTTGAACGAGCCGTTTCTTGGCCCGATCAATTTCAGAGGTGGTTAGTTTATTATCTTTGTTTCTATCGGCCCATCTGCAAATAGACTTCATGGTTTTGGTGGACAATGTTATATCCAAAGGGCCTTTAAGGTTAAAGGATGGAAATGGATCAGCCATAAAATCGGTGAACTCCTCTTGATATGATATTTATAATAATAAAAACAATTATTTGGATAAAATTGCCCCCTATCCACTAATTGGTGGATTTATTCAGCAACTCAGCCGTTTGTATCAGGTGATGGGCGGGGCATTCTCTATAATAAGCCCACGCCATTGGCTTGCCGTGCCATTGCTATCCATGCAATCAGGCTTTGCTGCAACCCTATTTAGGCCCGCTGTCAGGAGTTTTCGTTCCCTATGGGATCCTCTGAAACATCACCGCTGCTTGCCCCCACTCAGGCCGAAGACGCCTTGGTCCCGTCCGTGGATGAGGCGGAAGCCACAGCGGAAGCGGCCACCAAACCGCGTCGCGATCCGCTAATTTTGGCGCCTGCCATGGACAAAGCCATGAGCAAGCCCCCCAAGGCCGATGTGACCCACTTGTGGCAAGCCTACAAGGCCGACCCTGATAACCGTCAGCTGCGTGAAAAACTGATTTTGCACTACCTGCATTTGGTGCGTTATGTGGTGAGTCGTTTGCCCATGACCTTACCCGTGAGTATTACCCAGGATGACTTGGTAAGCTACGGCACCTTGGGCCTCATGGAAAGTGTGGAACGCTTTGACGTGACCCGCGGCCTAAAATTTGAAACCTATGCCATTACCCGCATTCGCGGCTCGATTATTGACCAGTTGCGCAGCCAAGATTGGATTCCGCGCGGTGTGCGGAAACGCACCAAATTGCTGCAAGAAGCCATGGTGGGCCTGCAACAACAGCTCAATCGCCCTCCCACAGAAGAAGAGCTGGCCAAGGCCATGGGGGTGGAAATTCCCAAGCTGCGCAGCATGCTGTCAGAAAGCAACAACCTCATGTTGTCGCTGGATGAGCACCGCAGCAGTGATGACGACAGCAACAGCCTCATTGACACCATTCAAGACAACAACAGCCCGGATCCCCAAGGGGAACTGGAAGCCGTTGAGTTAAAAGATCGGTTGGCCAAGGCCATTAACGCCTTGCCCGAGCGAGAACGATTGTTGATTGCCTTGTATTACCACGAGAACATGACCCTGCGTGAAATCGGCCAAGTGCTGTCGGTGTCCGAATCTCGCGTGTGCCAGTTGCATGCCCAAGCGGTGATGCGCCTGAAAAACAAACTGGCCGAGTTTAAATAGCACCATGGCAATCCCCCTCGAACAGCTAAGACTAGGCTACTTGCTAATGAGTATGCCCCTGCCCAACACCTATGTGGGCGGCTTGATGGTGACGGATTACCGAGGATTGCCGGTGGCCTTCCAGTACACCGAGCCCATTCAGCCCAACAGCATTCAACAAATTTTGTACGGGCAGGTGCTTAGCCGTTACATCAAGCAAGAAGTGATTTTGGACACCCTGATGGGTAGCCTGCAAGAGGATGTGCATTGCTTGCTGGTAAGTGATGATCAGTTATTAGGGGCGACCTTGCCTGCCAAATCGGCTAACAAAATCGGTGGCAAAACGCGTGTATTACCACCCATCGTTCGCATCAGCGAGCCCTCCAGTGCCAACCGTCTCAGCAGCGCCGGAGCCGTGTCGCTTCAGGCCCCCGGCGATTGTTTATTACAACCCACGGCAGAGGCCAACCCTGTTCGGTTGCAGTGGGCCGTCGCTAGCAGTGGAGAAGGCGGAAAAGAGGCCGTCGCCTTACTTCCTTCCAACAGCAGTGCCAGTGGTGGAAATACTTCTGAAAGCAACGCCTTACCTCCGGTGATTAACGACGTGCTCTTACTGGCGTGCGCCACCATGGATTTGGTCGAACCACTGCGCCGCATTGAAAAAGCGCTGGAATCCATTTGCGCCGAAGCAGGCATTAAAGGGTAACCCCGCAATGATGCCTTCTGGCTTTTGGGACCCACTTATTTCTCCATGGTGGCGAAGCTGGGGCATTTTGTACCGGGCTACCTGCCAGGTGTTTTCAACGCCGGTGGACATTGCATTGAGCTATCAATCGGTAACTCCTTGCATTCAAGCGGTGGTACCGCCAGCGTTGCCCATGGGCTTTACTCGCGTTCGGGTCCGAATCGTTCCCGCATCGTGGCCGAAACTTCGGGTATTGGGGGGGGCTGCTTCCCCATCGTTGAATGATTCCAACATTCACCGACTGAGCATGGCCATTCCAACACCGAGACTCTTAAATGGGGTTGGAGCTTCATCATTTTCTGTTCAAGCGCTCTCCGTTCCTTTGGGAGAAGCGTTGTTACTCTCATTAAAAACCATTCCGTGTGGAGAGAGCTGGCGTTACGCGCCTCTATCAGCACCCTTACTGGTGCACCCTCAAAATCATCCAATACCAATGGTAGTATTAAAAACAACGGGCAAGGCGTTGGGAGTTCCCGCATTTAAAGCTCCCAAAGCCTTGGGCTTAAGCATCCCTAAAAGCGCCCGTGCTCGTCTGGCATCGGCGTCCCTTGCGTTTAAAAGACGTGCCACCGACAATCTAAAGCACGTGTTGCGATTGGCAGTAATCCGCTCCCCCCTGCCGGCTCACCGGTTTAAGGTGGAGCAACGCCATGAATTTCGCAATCAGCTGGCGTTACGGGTAGCAGAGGTGCCGCCGGAAAAGATTTTGATTCGTTACGTGGTGGATCGGATTCCAACCGATGGCGTGGCGCGTTTTACCCCTCGTGAGGATGGAACTTTGTCATGGACGTGGGCAGAGTCGCAACCCTCACACCCAAAGAATCCCCGCAATAGTCAAGATCCACTGATAAAAGCCGCCTGTGGCGGCTGGGTAGTGGTGGGACAACGGCTGGATACGCGATCGCCGGTGATGACAGTGGTCATGCCTTCGTAAAGACACTTAGGGAAGAGGCGAAAACTTTACAAGGGTTTTAAGCGAGGCTTGTTTTGGGGGCGTGGGTATTTATCGCTGCAGGTGGCATTGCTTTGGATGCGCACCACACAAAAGCCAGCCAACTCAGGAATCGTAGATTCTTCTACCTCGACCACACGGGCATGCAAGGCACGTAAGGCATGCTTGGCTGTTTTCAGTTCTTCCTCAGCCCCTTGGGTACTTTTCATGGCCAACAAGGTGCCGCCGGGCTTTAAAAAAGGCAAGGTCAGCTCCAGCAAAGTGTTCAATGCCGCTACCCCACGGGCTGTAACCACATCAAATTGGTGACGATACTCTGGCTTATGGGCCAATTCATCGCAGCGGCCATGCAACAGGGTAACGCGTGGAGAGATGGCTAATTTTTTAGCAGCACTGGCCACGTAGTCGCATTTTTTACCCACACTGTCCATCCCCACAAAGGTACAATCGGGCCGTGCTAAGGCCAAGGGCAGTAAGGGAAACCCCGCTCCCGTCCCCACATCCAGCACAGCAGCATCGGCAGGTATAAAGGGTAACAGGGTCAAACTATCCACCCCATGGCGCCACACAAACCCCGTGGGATCCGTAATGCGGGTTAGGTTCATGCGCTGATTGCCTTGCCATAACATGGCATACAAGGCTTCCATGCTAGCCGCCAAGGCCTCGGTATTGGCTTTTTCAGGCAATACCGATTGTAAGGCTGGAATGGCCTGTGCCCACGCCTGTTGCAAGGCCGTCATATCAGGAACTGATTCAGTAAGCGAAGTGGGCGAAGCCGTCATGATCCATTGCCTGTGGGAGTTTTACTAACATCCCTCCTATTCAATCACGAAACACGGCTACAATGAGAGGTATTTTCCAGCCCTATTGTTGAAGACACCGTGCCCCAACCTAATCATCAACAGCCCTCATCTCCACAATCCAGGCCGTTTATTAGCGCCAATGTGCTGGAACGCTTAGCCAACGGGCAATTTGTGGCGCAGCGACGCAGCCAACCCAGCCTGGCCCAAATGACCGACAGTGCTGCCAATCGCCGAGATGACCTCTCCCCCCTTGCGGTGGCAAAGCGTTGCATTCCTTACGAGCCCAAGGTCTTTACAGATCGCCGAGACATTGTTCTGTCGTTGGCCCATGCCCTCAATGATCCTTCCATTGAAGTTGTATTGATAGAAGGTAACGAAGGCAGCGGTACCACCAGCGTGGCCCGTGGCGTGGTAGAGCTTATGGGCGGCGGCCCGGAGCAGGTGTTGTGGGTGGATGTGGAACCCACCCTCAGCGACGGGGATTTGGTAAGCTTTTTGATTGGCTACCTCAATCGCATTGCCGCCTCGGTAGTTAAAAACCAAGCCAATTCTGCCTTCGGAACCCTTATCGACACCGAAGACAACCCAGACATCCCAGGCGATGCCATGGCTCAATTGCGGCGTCAATTGGGGGCACTTTCAGAAAAACCCGTCCTTATTGTAATGGACCATCTGGGCAGCCGTGTGAATGACGGTGGGTTTTGGAACACCACCTTACTCCAAGAACTGCTTCATTTTTTGCTGGCCGTCCCTTCGGTTAAAGTCATGCTGGTGGGAGAACACTTACCCACAGGGGATATGGCCAGCCTCGGCTCTCGTCTGTTTTCAGTGAACCTCACACCACCGTCATCATCCACCCCGCCCAGCACCTTTTTGTGGCACCACTTGGCCCAACGGATACATGCCAGCCAATGGGAGCACGCCCCCAGCCAGGTGTTGGGAGGATTACTAGCCCAACAACTTAGCCGAGAAGACCAGCGTATTGCCGCTCTATTAGCCTGTGTGCGCCACAGTTTAAACCAAAGCGATTTAAGCCAATGGAGTGAAGATTTTAAGCACACCGATCCCAAAGAAAAAAAAGCCACCGCCCTCTCAACGCCCCTCAACGCCTCAACTCTTCAGCACCACTTAAAGGCGTCTCCCTTAAGGCCCCTCATTCGTCGCTCCTTACTGCCGCAGCAGCTGCTCTCCGTGCTAGCGTTACCCCCCGAGCAACGGCCCACCCACGTTGACGAATGGTCCCACTATCGGTTCTCGTTTTACGAGTTCGGCTCAGCCATGCTGGCAGCTCATCTGCCGCCGTTGCTGGTCTCCAAAACCCATGAATTTTTATCGCAACAGTATTTGGCGCAACGAAAAGTGCCGATGGAGCAGCGTGTCTTGCCCGTGGCCAATTCTATTTTGGTGCAAGAAGCCCGCTACCACGAAGAGCAAGCTCAACAAGCACGCCTTCGATTGGCCCAGCAAAAAACCCTCCAACACCTCTCCGCAGAACCCCAGACTGCGCATGTCAATGACGCCCATGCCTTTTCGGAAGCTGATCTCCATGAAATAGCACGCCACCAAGAACGCCTCACTCAATCAATGCCCCTAGACCCGGTAACGCAGACACAGCCCACCGTCATCGTCGTATCTTCACCCGACGTAGACGCCTCACTCAATCCATCGATAAACGTGACATCCCCACATAGCACACCCATCCCAGAACCCACCATGGCATTGTTTCACGCAAAGCTACAACCCGCCCTGTCTCATGTCACCTCGGCGCACCATGCATTTGCTCAACAACAGTGGGATGTTTCTCAAGCCAGTTTGGAGTTAGCCCTCCAGCAGCTCAACCATGTGGCGCAACAAAGCCAGCAACTGCAAGCCGTTCTTCATAGCCGCTTGGCCTATGTGGCGGCCATTAACCAACACTGGGAAACCGCTCAGTCTTATTACCAGCACGCCCAGCAGTATCTAAACAACATGCCAGAGAATGACACCCCATCCCTTGGACCATGGCTTGTGGCGCAACAATGCCTGACAGAAACCCTGTTGCCAGAACGCTACAAGCCAACCAAACCAGAAACACTATGCCAGCGTCTCTTGTTGTCCCTACACACCTGTGAAGCAGAAACCGCAACAGCCTCAAGCATTGAAAACGACCCGTACGTGTCTTTTTGGCAAGCCGTATTGCCCCAAGCTCCTTTGTTAGCTGAACTGACCTTTCGAGCCGCTACGTTGCTGGATGCAGAAAAATCAGAAGGCTCTTCCGTGGCTTATTCTGCCCCGCAGTTATACGAGCTGGCTTACACCCGTCTGTTAGAAACCCATCAACCTTTTGCTGCGGCATCGGCGGCAGCCAATCGGGCCGCTTTGTTTTCAGAAGCCAAAGCCTACAACCAAGCCATTCCTTGGTTACAACGCGCCTTAAACCTAGAAGAAGCAAACGATTGGACCGATGAAGCCGCCGAATCTCACCAGCGTTTGGCCAAAGCGTATGCTAAAACCCAACAGTGGCAATCGGCCCTACACCATGGCGATTGCGTGTTACGGTGGCTGGAAACCGAAGACAACAAAAGTCTACACGCTGAAACGTTGGCCCGTTGGCAACAACGCCTGGGCCAATGGGCCAAAACCGGCGGATTCCCCAATCAAGCCAAAGTGTACTGGCTAAGCGCCTTAGAAACGCTCTATGGCATGAGCCGCGTTGCCCCCCTTACCCCCCAGCAACAGGCCCAGCAGCACGAACTGGAAACCGCCATTCGCCAACAGGCCTAGGCAACGTTGGGATATTTCTCTGTGTTCAGCCTAAACTAGTGGCAGCTTATTCCAGTATTCAAAGGTTTTCACCATGACCGCTACACTAACGCCCCCTTCACCCACCCTTTTAAAAGGGCAACCCAGCACGAGTCCCTTTGCCACCATTCCCAGCAACGACACAGAGCGCTTGCGGTTGTTGCAGCTGATTCAGCAACACGCCCTCAAATTCGGTACGTTCACCTTGGCCAGTGGCAAGCAATCTAGCTACTATTTGGATTGCCGTTTGGTGACCCTTCTTAGCGAAGGCGCTGACTTGATTGGCCGTTTGATGGCCCGCCAACTGTTACCCACCCAAGCCGATGCCGTGGGGGGGGTGGTGATTGGTGCGGCTCCTATGGTGACGGCCACAGGCTTGGCAGCCACCGCCCAAGGCTTGCCCCTCAATGGCTTTCTCATTCGCAAAGCCACCAAAGGCCATGGCACCCAAAAACTGGTGGAAGGTCACATTGCCGCGTGGATGCGCGTGGTGCTGGTGGAAGACGTGGTGACCACGGCTGGTTCTTTGGTGGAAGGCATTCAAGCGCTAAAAGCCGAATACCCCAGCGTGGTGGTCAGTGGGGTGTTGTCTCTGGTGGACCGTAACGCCGGTGGAGATCAAGTCTTTCAGCAACTAGGCATTCCGTATCAGGCCTTGTTTAACGTAAACGAGGTGATTCAAAAATAATACGATTTACCACGTTGTAGAATCGTAAAAACGATACGCCCGCTTTTTGCCTCTTGCGATTTTTTCTTTCTGCAATTTAGTAGGTTCACCCTCTTCCCTAGCTGCTTTACCAACTAAGAAAGGTAGCTTTTTAAAAGGAATCTTGGCGGCTTTTTTATTTGCTGTTTGGCTGGTTGCTTGGTTTCCTAGTGTTGTATTTTTTAAACCAAAGGGAATAGGAGTCATCGAAGAAATAAACATGCGGCAACTTTCTTATAATGAAGTATTCAGCCGCATGATATATCAAATGATTGAATCACCAATAAAACTCTATACAGTCTTTACATAACGTTGTAAAGCAATGCCTATTAGCTAGGCTGGATGTTATCCGTTTCTTCTAACACAACGGATGAACGCAACTCTTCGGGAATCCATTGCATCCAGCCACTGTCCAACTTTTGGATAAATTCGTGGGCTTCCAAAACATCGTTGTCTTGAATGGTGTCTTTTAAGGCAAAGCGCTCAAAATCCTTGGGGGTCAGCTCAGGGTCTTCCACGGCAAAACGGCGGGCCATGGCTTCAATCAAGTCATCCAAACTCAAGGCTTCGCTATCAAATTGTTGGGCCAGCTGTTCGGCAGCGGCATCAGTAGCATTCATGTGCTCCACACCCACGGCGGCATCGCCATTGTGCTTGCCACAGCTATGGCAATGAATGGCCACCACAAAATAATTGCTGCCACGCCCAATCAGGTGCACATCGTCGGTATGAAAGCTTTCGTTGCAAAAGCGGCAACTCATACGGGTAAAAAAGTGGCGAATCACGCTAAAAGTATCCATAAGGGCGGAAATCTCTCCTCGCTCTAGAAAAGCTGAAAATAAGGGTGACAGCGACTTACACTGCAGAAACAAAACTCATACTATTATTATAATGAGGTGCCGCAAGATGGGCGAGGTTTGGCGGTTTTTTTTAAGATTTGGGGGCTCAGCCCCCTTACTATCAATGAGTATATAAGGTGAGAAAACAGCCGGTTTTTTTAGGGGTTGTGCATGTAGCCGTGTTTGTTGGCACCGTCATTCGGTAGGGTCAGGTTGTTTTCTTGTGTAAAAATGAATCCATTTTTTGTTTTTCTTGCCTCCGTAGGCCCTCCGCTACAGATCCGCCCACAAGAGCACCCAATAAAGAGTAAAAGCTACGTTTACTTTTAACCAATCCCCGAACCAAGTCGCCTAAAAGGATACCACCCAGGGTATAGGGAAGATCGGTAACAAAATTTTCTGAAAAAACAGTGCCAAGTTGCCGAAGGGTTTGTGGCTTATTGGTCGACGTTTGTTTTCGACTCTGAGCGATGGCCTGTTGTGCGGCAGGAGACGAAAGGCCAAAAGCGGGTTGAAACGATACGGGCATAAGATAAAACATGTTACACACCCAAAAAAATTTGGAATGTTGTAATACTATACTAAATGTTTCAAATCTTCGAGCAATGAGATTATGGCTTGTAACCGTACAAAGCATCCACATAGGCAGGGTAAGGGCGCGTGGATTTATCACGCATGGCGGCGTACAGCCGTTTGCTTTCTGGCCAATGAGCAATACCTGCAACCGCTTGGCCCAAAATCATCCCTAAAATGGGCAACAATACTTTGCCAAACCCCTTGTTAAGAAATCTTGCCCCCAATAAACCCAAGCCCAATCCACCCAAAGCGCAGGGAATCATGGTGGTGTAATAGCGTTTGATAAAGGCATCGCTCTGTTTAATCAGTGCCACCGAATCGTTAGCCGAAAGACCATACTGGGCTTGCATCATGGCCTGACGGGCAGCAAGGGACAGAAACCCAAAGTGCAACTGAGAGAGATGAATTGTAGGTGACTGCACGACAATACTCCAAAGAAGCTGGGCTATTGTAATACTATACTAAACCCCTCAATTTTTCGTATTGAGTAAAAATACCCAATTGTTGAAAAGTCTTTACAGTATGCAACCTTTCATCACCCAAGTGGCCATACCCGATACCGACTGCTACGGGGTGGCGTGGCACGGCAGCTACACCCGCTGGCTAGAGGCGGGTCGTGTGGACTGGTTTGCCCAGCAAGGCTACACGCTTCCGGGCCCACCCCACACCTTGGCCGAAGGCGAAGAACCCTTGGTCTTTCCGGTGATAGAGCAACACCTGCGGTTTAAAGCCCCAGCCCGCTTGTGGGATGAGCTCACCATCGTCACGCAGGTTCAGGTAGAGGGTCGCCGTCTTATTTTTCCTCAGAAAGTGCTAAAAGGAGGTACCCCCTTGATGGAAGCCACCACCACGTGCGTGGTCATCCATGGCACCACGTGGAAACCCTACCGCAGCCTGCCTGACACCATTGCCCACCTCTTACCGCAACCCCTCCACAGCTAATGCCCCACGCTCTTCTTTCTCCCCAGTGGCTCTTGCAGGATACCGTCACATTGGCCCAGCAGTTGTTGGGTAAAACACTGGCCGTCAAAGAAGATTCTGGCGACTTTAGCACCTATACCCTTATTGAAACCGAAGCCTACACCGCCGATGACCCTGCCTGCCACGCTTACGGAACCACCGCCCAAACCGTGGGCACCAAACGCAGCGCCAGTCTGTACAAATCTCCAGGAACCGCCTATGTGTATCTCATTTACGGCATGCATCATTGCCTGAATGTGGTAACGGAAGCCGAACACACCGCCGGAGCCGTGTTATTCCGTGGAATTCGATCCGATGAAGACGGCTCAGTGATTTTAGGGCCAGGACGACTGTGCAAAACACTGGGCGTAACGAAGGCCACCCATAATCACTTGGATTTATGCAGCCCTCACAGCCCAATACAGCTTTGGGAGGCGCAAAGCGTCCCTAAAGAAAAGATCTTGGCAACCCCACGCATTGGTATTAGCCAAGCCACGGAACGCTTGTGGCGATTTATCGATACCCGGTACATCCAAAAATAGATCTTGCCCTCAAGGTTGACATTAACGTCAACCATCGTTAAGACGGTTTAGGATATCTCCATGGCTTTTTTAAGCGCAGCGTGCAGCCCCGTAATGAGGGTGGATGCAGGCACTCCTACCAAGGTTCGCTCTTCTGAGAGGTGTTCAGCGGTGGCGCCATGCCACCACACCGCCAACCGCGCCGCAATAGCCGATCGTTCCGCATAGTGTTCAACGCGCGTGGCCAATTGGGCTGCCAAACTCCCCATAAGGCCTGCCAACACGTCTCCCGAACCGGCACGGGCCAAGGCAGCATTGCCCACACAGCTAATCCAGCAGTGGCCTTGGGTTTCTCCAATACAGTTTGGCAATACCACAATAGGTGTCGCTGTTTTTATCACCACGGTTAGATGGCCACCCCAACGGGCTTGAATGGCTTTTGCGGCGCCGTAGGCATCGTCGATTACAGACTGAGAAGACTCCCACCCTGCGATACCGGCCAACAATCGTGCCGCTTCACCGGGGTGGGGGGTGAGGATCGTTCCATCGGGAATCATGGAAGACAGAGTGGTATCGGAAGCCAAGGCGTTCAGGGCATCCGCATCGAGTATGAGCAAAGGTTTTTGAGTGTTCAAGCCCTTATGCCATTCCAATAGACTGGTTAAAACGATATGGGCGGCACTTCCTAAGCCAGGCCCAACCACAATGGCTTGCACAGAGCGCTGTTTTGCAGCCTTAGACCATGTACCCGCCGTTACCTCTGCCCAGCGCAACTGTTGGCGTAGGCAGTCGGGGGGAATGATTACCTGAGGCCACACGGTCTCATCGGTAATCAGCGTGGTTAAGCCAGCACCACCTGCCAAACAGGCTTCCGTGGCCAATTGGGCTGCCCCAGGCATCGCCTCACTACCCGCTATTACCCAACAATGGCCTCGGGTCACTTTGTAGTCGGTGGATTTGGGCCACGGCCAGTGGGCCATAGCAAAAGCCTCGGTTAACAACTGATATGGCGTGGGATAGGTGGCCAATAGCTCCGACGGAAAGCCAATATCCGCCACGGTTAGCTGACCACAAACCTGCTTACCCTGCCCCAACCAATGACCTGGCTTAGCCGTGCCAAACGTAACAGTACAGGTTGCCTGAACAAAGGCCCCCAGCGCATTGCCTGTAATCGCATCAATCCCAGAAGGAATATCCACGGATAGGACTGGTGTATTGCAGACATTCACTGCCTCTATCCAATGTTTATAAGGTGCCCTTGGCACCCGAGACAACCCCACCCCAAATAGTGCATCCACCACCAGACAAGCTTGGCTAATCACTAAATTTAAGGCTTCTATCGAAGGGTTTTCCAACCATTGGATGGGCAAATCCTTTAAGCGTGCTTCATTGGTGGCCGCATCCGATGACGCATCCATCGGGTCTCGGCGTTGCGCCACACACACCGTAACGGCGCTTTGGGGCAACTGTTGGCATAACAGGCGCGCCAGCACAAAGCCATCGCCTCCATTGTTACCGGGGCCACACAGCACTAAGATGCGGTGCTGGGACAACTTGGCACAACACTTCATCAAAGCTTTGTGAGTCAACACTTTGTGAACACAGGCCACTAGTGCCTCGCCGGCCCGCTCCATCAGCGTTAGGCTAGGTATGCCGTACTCTCTTATCGCAGCCGCATCCAGCCCCGCAGTATCGGCAATCAAAGGAGAAAAACAGTCCATCATGGCGCCTAACAATCCAACAACATTCCGGTATTTTTTAAAATCACACCGATCCTTGTGGGATAATAGCAGGATTAAGCACGACACAATGCCCCCAGTAACAGGATGTTCCCTAGCGGGCCAGCCCCATGATTTTTGCCTTCAGTACTGCCCCTCGCATTCGTCACGCCCTGGTGTGGGGCTTTGGCTTGGCCTGTCTTAGCATGATACCGGTTCAAGCGGCTTTGGTAGTGCCACAAACGCCACCAGCTGCCTCAACCCAATGGCTACAACCCCTCCAACACTGGTGGGAGACGGTGGTAGCCACAGCCTTATCGGCGGTTCCTCTTCCCAACAGCGCCCCCAATAGTGCTGTAGGCGTTCCGGATAAATCCAGTACTCTGGCCACAGGGTGGAATCCAACGTGGCTCGCTAAAAACGATCTGATTCGGGTGGGCTTAAGCGATGACGCCATGGAAGCCCTGGAATACCCCACCACACGAGTGGGAGCCACCATACCGTGGCAGTTGTGGGACGCCAATAACCCCATGCCTGTTATGGCAGGCACAGCCACGGATGTGATCACCCTAAGGGTAACAGCGCAAGGCTTTTTGGTCACGGCAGTGCCTCTGGTAAAACCCGTCAATGCCACCAGCAACGCCGCCATCCCCAAAGAGGTAGGCCCGTTTGTGGGGCCACTCCGGCTCATCCCAGTTAATGAAACGGGTCGGGTGACGGTTCCCAGCATTACGCGGCGAGGCCAAGTGCCCCAATTTAAAGGCGTGTTGGAAGTGGTACGCGGGTATTCGGCCCCCAACAAACTTACCACCGTCAACGTCGTGGGGCTGCAAGATTACCTAAAAGCCGTGGTACCCAACGAGTTGCCTCCTCGCTACGGGTTTGAAGCCGTCAAAGCTCAATCCATTGCCGCCCGCAATTACGCCATACGTCCACGAGAAAAGCCCTGGCCCAGCTTTGATATTTGCGATTCTCAGTACTGCCAAGTGTATTTTGGAGCCCAAACCGAACATCCCACCAGCAATCGGGCCGTGGATGAAACCGAAGGTCTGGTGGCCCTGTATGAAGGTCGCCCCATTTTGGCCTTGTTTAGTTCATCCCATGGCGGCCACAGCGAAAGCTACGAAAACGCCTTTGCCGATGGCAAGACCTTCCCCGCCGAGCCCATTCCTTATTTGCGCGGGCGTCCCGATACGATGGCCGTAGCCCAGCTGGGCGATCTCAGTATTGAAGCCAATGCCCAACGCTTTTGGGGTCAAGCGTTTACTGGCGATTACGACGTAAAAACCGCTTACCACCGGTGGGAACGGGTGTGGACGGTGGGTGAATTCTCGCAGGCCCTAAAAACCCAGTGGCCTAAAGTGTGGAAAGACACCAGCACGCGATCCTTTTTAAAGGTGGTGGCGTACACTCCTCCGCCCAGTGGGTCTATTTTGGGTTCAGCCTTTCCCATCACGACTGCCCCGATGGATATCACCACGTTGGATGGAGCCACCGTGGATACGGGCAGCGTGCAACGCGTGGACGTGGTGCGCCGGGGTGTCTCTGGCAAGGCCATGACAGTGCTGTTTACCACCACCACCGGCCAATTTCAGGCCTCGCGAGAATTTGTGATTCGCAAATTGCTGACTCACCAAGGCAAAATGCTACCCAGCGCCAACGTGGTAGCGGATTACGGCCACCAGCCCGATGGAAAACTGGCCACGATTCGTGTACGGGGCGGTGGCTTTGGCCATGGTGTTGGGCTTAGCCAAATTGGGGCCAGCACCCTCAGTGATGAAGGCTACACCTTTGATCGCATTGTGCAGCATTACTACACAGGGGTGTCCTTGGGCTCTATGCCCGTGGCCATAGGGCTAGCCCCCAACAAAGCCTTAGAAGCCGCCCAACAACCTGTGACCCACATTAAAGTGCCCTTAGGCACTAGCCAAGCAAGGTTGGTGGTGTCTTCTCCCACAGCAGGGCCGGTGGTGGTAAGCATTGATGGCCAACATTGGACGATTCCACTGGGGGCCACCGCTTCCGACGTTTCCAACAGTACCCCCGCATTGATTGCTAGCAACAACGCGCCAGTTTCCTACCTTCAGCAGCAAGGGAACAACACGGGATTTCAACCGGCCACTGTCACGGCCTCGTTGTTTGATTGGATCCGTGGCGGCAACCCCAAACCAACACCCAGCTCAGAAACCACCCTGCCCTCTCCAACGTTCCAGCAGCCTTTCTTACCCAGCATTAAACCGGTTGTCCCCTTTCAACCCAAAACCACTGGCGCCATTTTAGCCACGTGGCTAACAGCCAGCGCCCCATTGCCTCCATCCTTGGTGGTGTCCGGTAGCCGTCATAGCATTGCTTTGGTGCCCGATGCCAACCATCCTCAACGGCCCGTTCGGGCATGGTTAGAGCTCATTCCACCGCGTGCCCAACCGCTAAAGCGACCATAGAGACCAAGCGCGGGCTTTTACCAGCCACTTTCTCTGCTGCGGCGTTCACGGTCTTTTTCAAACCCAAACTGCACCAAGCGAGATTCATCTTGAGGGCGAATGGCCTGGCAGTAAATGGCCACCACATGGCGCTCTGCCATGGGCACACCCCGGTGGGGATTATCAAACCCGTACACCACCACGCCCGTTGCCGTAACAAAATGCCCCCCCAGTGCAATGGTTACCCGCACCTGAGTGTTTGGGGCAATCGCCTGATCAC
This sequence comes from Vampirovibrionales bacterium, assembly GCA_029866025.1. Classification (GTDB taxonomy): domain Bacteria; phylum Cyanobacteriota; class Vampirovibrionia; order Vampirovibrionales; family Vampirovibrionaceae; genus JARXAD01. Next base: position 78,133 of record JARXAD010000011.1, read on the forward strand.
AGGCCACCCGAAAGCCATTGCCACTAATATTGTGGGTCATACCCTTTAATTCCAAAACGCTTTCACCCATCTCGTCTAAAAGTGCAAGAGTGACAGGTTCGCGCGCAGGTACCCGAACAAAACGGCGTTGCTGCACATGTTCAATGGGCAGGCCTTTGGCCACCGAAAGCCAAATACCCGGCAATGGGGTGAACACCAATCGCTCCACCCCAGGGCGGCAATGAATACGCCCTTGAGGTAAGACGGCATGCACCACCACCGGCGTTTCTACTTTTAGTTCGCTTCGCCAATCGCACACGTGGGGGTCCGGCGGATCCAGCATCAGGGCTGTTCCATCAGGGGACCAATCTTTGACGTAACTGGCCCATTGGTACCCACTAGGCACAGTGGCCCACAGGCGTTGCCCAAGGGGTAAATAACGTGGCAGCTCTTGGGTACTTAAGGACATACAGCCATTATACAGAAGTCCTCCAAAGACTTCTTCTTCTCACCAACCCAGACCAACCAAAGCCCCATTTCACAGTACAATTCACTCTACAAAAAGCTTACAAGCTGAGAATATCCTCTATGGCTTCCGCATCACTCAGGTAGCGAGAAGAACGAGTGGTACCGGATCGTCTCATGTACGTCCGCAACGCTTCGCGAATGAGTTCACTACGAGAGCGCTGCTCTTGCTCCGCCATTGTATCCACTTGCTCCAAAAAGTCATCTTTCATTGAAATTAGTACCCGTGCCATACAATCTCCGTTGCCTCCTCAGTTCCCAATAGGGCCATGCCCAGCTCAAAATAATGTTTTGGTTCTTCTGTTCCCTATTCCGACAACCCCATCTTTTACCTTACGCAGACAGACGTGTTGTTAATCCTCAACGGATCCCTTTACAAGGATAGATTATATGGGTCCGACATATGAACTGTCGATGCTTTGGTGACGTAATACGACGTTTTTGTAACAACTTGGTTACCCCCTTGACGCTTTACGAAAGCCAGCATTACAGTATTTCTTATCTTTTCTAAGATATCCAACTACGACGAGGAACTTATCCTGAGAAGCGGGCGTCTTTAGGAATGGTACTACGGGAAAGCCGAGTACGTGAGAACAACGTCCACCAAGGCGGTGCTCTCAACGCAACAACCAATGTGGGTGTAGGAGTCAAAATCATGGGGATTGCTGGATTAGCCGGTATGTACAGCGCCATTGCCATGCGTTTTGGTGCTGAATCAACCCTGTTTAACGCCAACCAAGCCCGCATGGGGTTGGCCAACGGGGCCGCTTCACAAGTGGCTTTTATGGGCGATGCCGCTTATTTTGGTAGCGCAACCGGCGCTGCTCCTGTTTTTGGCAGTGGTGCCGCTGGTGGAAATCCCTTTGCCGCCTTGGGCCCCAGTTTTGGTGCCGCAGATAGCCCTATGATGCAACTGTATCAACAAGATCGCATGCAGGAGCTTCAGTCGGTTCGAGCCAGTGTGCAATTAGCTTACGCTGACGCGATGCAAAAATATTATGCAAAATCAGTCGAAGATTGGGGCAAATCCTTCAACACCTTTAACGCCAAGGCCTAGACTGTAAGCCGCCTTTTCAAGGCTCTAAATCCTGTGGGTAAGGGTGGGTTGTTGGGTTTACAATGCGCGAGAATGAACCCAACAACGCCTCTCAGCGGGCAAGCAAAGCGCAGCCGCTGCAAGGCGACACCCGAAAGCCCACAGAGGTACGTTGCTTAGATCCATTTGCGGGATACACAAGGGACGCAGTCCCTGTGCGGGGAGCGTTGAGGGGCCGGCCCCTCAACATAACACATTGAGCTCTAACCGAGATCCAACATTAAAACCAAATAACACCACAGGAATAACCAAAAGAAAATTGGACGACACACGACAAAGCGTGTAGCCTATGAGTATGAAATTTGCCCCCGCCCACTTCCTCATTTCGTCTCCCACGTTGGCCTTGTGCCCACCCAGCTTAGGCTTGCCCGAATTTGCCATGGTGGGACGCAGCAACGTGGGAAAATCATCTTTTATTAACGCCCTGCTAGCACGCAAGGGCTTGGCCAAAACCAGCAACACGCCGGGTAAAACTCGGCTGATTAACTTTTATCACGTGGCGGATGCCCTACGACTGGTGGATTTGCCCGGCTACGGCTACGCCAAAGTAAGCAAAACCTTGCAACAAGAGTGGCAAGGCCACATGGAGCAATACCTGCTGGCACGTCCCAACATGGTGCTGATGCTCATTGATTCTCGCCACCCGCCCAAAGAGAGCGACCTGCAAATGTTGAACTGGCTGCAGCATCATGCGCGGCCCACTCAGCTGATTTTGACTAAAATGGACAAGCTGAAAGCCCAAGAGCAGCGCGAATCACTGAAAATTGCCTCAGACGTGTTGGGCCTGCCCCCCGACGCCTTTATTCCCTTTTCTGCCGAAAAAGGCTTAGGTGTGGATGTGGTGCGCCAGCGCATGGTCAGCTGGCTATAACTGCGCCCCCAGCAAGCTGGTTTTATAAATAGCATTATGCGTAATCTTCCAATATTTGGGGGGGTTACGCTTTTTAGTGAATAACACCCTTGGGGTGCCGAGGGGCCAGCCCCTCAGCGCTCCCCGCACAGGGACTGCGTCCCTTGTGTATCCCGCAACGGATCTGGGCGACTACTCTCGCGGTTTTCGGGCGTCGCCAGAACTGCGGCTACGCTTTGCTTGCCCGCAGACAGGCGTTGTTGGGTTAATGCTAGCGCATTGTAAACCCAACAACCCGCCCTTAACCACGGCAATTAGATAGTGGAAAGCCCTAAGGGTTTTAAGCATTTACGCACTATGCAAACTATATAAACGCACTTCGTGCGAAAAAAAGCTGCCGATTGGAGAACCGGCAGCGCCATCATTTGGGGAGGAGGTTGAGGATGTTAGTGGGTTATAACGCCACCAACAAGATAGGTATCGGAAAGACTTATATATTATTTATATAATAATACAATTCATTTACACTCCTCCAATCGGCTGACATGAGAAAGAAGGCTGGAACCTAATATGTAACAATTTATTTACAAAGGCGGGTTACAAGGGCTGTAATTGCACGTTGGGATCTTGAGGTGCTTTAATACACATGACAGACGTGAGTTTACTTATGTTTGTTGGTTCAAGCCATTGAACCGGTGTGAATTAGAGGCGCAGCCTTCAACAGTATTTGTGGCCAAGACGGTGGAACGTCGATTGCAGGCCACGAAGAAAGGGGACAGGCTGCCGAAACGGTTTTGATGATTGCGGTAACGCAAGCACTCGCGGGTTTCCACACCCAAGCCGTTGGTGATACGGGTTAAATTCCCTGTCACTGTCCAGCACTTGCCTGCTGGGTGCGCTAGTCACTCAATCCCTATCTGGAGCATTGTTATTCTTACCCGTTTGCCCTTAACGTCTGCTTTTCAGGCAACGGGGGACCCCCAGTTTTTGGGTTCCTCCCCGCATGCCTTGGTTGCGTCGCCCCCAGCGAAAGCCAAGCCGCTTTCGGCTGCTCATTCAAATAGCCGTGCAACCCAATTTGCAGGTAGTGGGATAATGCAGCAGGTGGGCAACGCCATTCAGGCCATTCCCCGTTTTTTAGATCACCACATTTACAGCGATCCGGGTATTCGTTACGCCACCGAGCAAACCGTGTGCTTTACGTTGCCGCGCACCGTGGTTCAGGTAAACCGCAACATTCACGAAACAGGCCTAAAAAATGTGTTGGCCGGTTGGGAACGCTTTCTCAACGATTTTTCGGCGGATATTTTAGACACCTTTGCCCCCGGCGCTATTGCGTATTTGGGCATTAGCCGCTGGCTGGATAAACGCAAGGGAACCATCACCCACGCCATGATGGGGCAGCAGGCCATGGGGCTGTACAGCCATATTGGTGCCGAGGCCACCAGCCAAGCCGATTTTTACCACCGCCTGGAAAGCTATTTGCACACCCATGGTTCGGCCACACCCACTGCAGCCAAGCCCGCGCTTAATCTGCAAGCCACTATTCAGGAATTAATGGAAAAAGAGGCGGCACGCGCGAAGGTACCCTTACTAAAGCGTTGGTTTAGTAACAACCCCATCAAGACGTTTAAAACCCAGAAAGCCCAGCAGTTGGCCAGCCAGCTAGGCCACACCCAGTTGGAATTAACCCTACCTTATGCTGACGCTTTTGGCCACGAAGCCACTCGGCTTAAGCGCCAGGCCAGCATTGCCATTCCCGATCTTCTCTCTGACCTTAAAATCATTCAGCGGCATTTAAGCAACGCGGCCCCCCATGCAAACCAGCTAAAAACCACGGAAGCCTTTGGCAAGCGTCTGGTTCACTTAATGGATACCACTCACACCGCAGCCAAGCACCACATGTGGGCCAATGCCATGGCCTTGGTAGCCAGTTTAGCCATGCCCTTTATCAGCCGATTGATTACCAAAGCCGTTGCTGGAGATGACCGGAACCCAGCCACCCAAGCGCTGCAAGAGCATTACGGCACGGATAGCTTACTGAAAAAAGCCGTCCCTCACCCGCATCGCGCCACGGCAACTTTTGGCCAGCAAGCTGGTGATGAAAAAGAAATTAAACAACCGTGGTGGCACTTTGGGATGGGCAGATCCGCAACCAACTCGTCCACTAAAAAGGCGTCCGTTGGACGCTTTGTGTGGTTTCCGTATTTGTCTGAGTGCTGGAAGGAAGGGAAAATCACCCCGATGGCCATTACCGCGGCCTTTTTTGGGGCCTTGGGCTTTATGGTCAACCGGCGCTTTAGCAAACAGGGCCTTAGTTTTTTTAAACCCAAAGATTTGCTCAAAGTGTACGAATTTCAACGTGGCTTTCCGTGGACCACCGTGGCCCAAATGGAACTAACCTACGGGTTGCTGTGTGGCTTCCGTCTGTTGTCGGCTCGCGACCAAGGCGACTGGCAGGAAGCCGCCCTGCGGGATGCCTTCCTTGGTTGGCCCACCCTCACCTACGGCTTTGAGGCCATTCGTAAAGGCCTCATGCGCGGCGGCAACACCCTGCTGAAGAAGGTGGTTCAGCGGGGCTCCCAAGATGCTGCCAGTAAATTTCACAATCTAACAATACCTGAGACCGCCCAATGGATGAGTCACGGCGTTGAAAAGAACGCTAAATTTTGGCAACCCGAATTTTGGGGCACCCCTCGTGCCCGCGATGAAATAACCCAAGAGTTGCTGACCCATACTGTTCCTGCCAGCTGGAGCCTTGAGGCCGTAGGGAAACTAACCCAGTACACTCAACGTGTGCAGGAGTGGATTACGTTAGCGTCTGCGGCCATGTCCGTGACGTTATTGTCGTATTTAGAGCCCAAGTGGGGCATTCAAATGACCACTGCACTGGAAACCAAGCGGTATCATACCAAGTTGGGTCATGTTATCCGGCGGTTAACTGCACAAAACAGCAATCCAAGCCCCAGCATGAATGTTAATTTTTAGCTTGGCTTATTTGTAAGGCTTGCCTAATTTTTTTGCATAAGGTGGCAGCGTCAATAGGTTTTAGCAAATAATTATTGGCCCCTGCACGAATCACATCCACAATATCTGACTTTTCCCGATCAATGGTAATCATCATAATAGGGGTTAGGTTGCCATGAGCCCTAATTTCTCGAATGCATTCTAAGCCGTTCATTTCAGGCATGTTCCAGTCCATCAAAATAATATCGGCAGGAGGGTTCATCCTCACCCAAAATAATGCCTCTTTCCCGTTGTCTCGCTCAATAAAATCTACGGGGCTCATACCTAATTCTTGCTCAATGGCTTGCTTCGCTAAGCGCCTAAATACGGCTGAATCATCCACCAATAATATTTTTATCGCTGTCACAACCTAAACCCCTAAGCGTTATGGATGTTAGGGAACTTCATCCCCATAACAGTATCTATCGCCCCATTAATGTATGGCCTTTAGCCTACAAAAACAGAACCAGCAAAGGCGTTTAGGCTGAAAGTACCAAGCCAATCAGCCCATACGGTTGCAAACAAAGCGATCGTTATTTTTTATTAGTAATGGCTTGCCAAATTAAAAACACGGGCAACCCTAACAGCGTAAAGCCGGCACCAATCAGGCTGGTTTGCTGGGTTTGAGGAGCCACCAACAAATAAGCGCTGAGGACACTGGCACCAACAATGTAGCCAATAGGAATGAGGTAATCCGTCCAACGCGTCATACGCACTTGCTGGGGAATGGTTTGGGCCAGTTTTAGCAAGCCGCCAATGGTGAGCACGTAAAACACCAAGGCCGTAAAGATAATGAAGGCCAGCAGGGTGCTGTAGCTGCCACTCATGGCAAGCAACACACCCCAACCAAATTGCGCCCACAAACTCACATTGGGGGTTTTGGTCACAGGGTGAAGCTGGGCAAAGGGTTTGAATAACAAGCCATCGCAGGCCATGGCGTAAAACACCCGCGCACCTGACATGATCATGCCATTGAGGCAACCAAAGGTAGACACCAAAATCATGATGGCAATGAGGGTGCCGCCCAAGGGCCCAAACAAGGTGGTCATCATGGTGGCGGCCACTTTGTCATCGGGGGCGTGGGCAATCACATCCATGGGCAGTACGTTGAGGTAGGCCAGGTTCGCCAACACATACAAAACAACCACGGCACCGGCACCCAACACCAAGGCTTTGGGCAAGGTCACGCTAGGATTTTTCACTTCACCGCCAATAAAGGTAACGTAGCACCACGCATCCGATGAGAACAACGGCCCCACAGCTGCCACCGCCAAGATGGGCATGAGGCCATAGGTGCCAATATCCCCCGTGGTGGGAACGGTAAAGTTAAACAAGTTCACATGACCGGCCCACAGGTGATGGCCCAGCGCAAAGCCAATGACAATGAGCACCAGCAAGGCCAACACCTTGAGGGTGGTAAAAATGTTTTGCAGCTTACTAGCGCTTTCCACGCCTTGGGTGTTAAACCACGTGAGGAACAGCAAACAGGTGGCAGCCAATAGTTTTTCAGTAGTGAGAGACAAGCCAAAGGGCAGGGCCGCAATGGCTTGGGTGTTAATAGCAGGCCACAGCACCCCCACATAGCGGGCAAAGGCCACCGCCACCGCTGCCATAGAACCCGTTTGAATCACCCAAAAGAAGACCCAACCGTATAAAAACGCCGGGATTTTTCCCCAACATTCGCGCAAAAACACATATTGGCCACCGGCTTCCGGCATGTGGGCGGCCAATTTTCCGTAGCTGGCGGCACCAAACAGGGTAATCACGCCCGTCAGCACCCATAGCCAAATCATGCCGGTTTCCGTACCCATGTAGCGGGCGGTTTCGGGAGACACCAAGAAAATCCCCGAGCCCACCATGCTGCCAATGACGATGGCGGTGGCGCTAAACAAGCCCAGCGTGCGGTTCATGTCGCTAGCAGGGGCGGTTTCTGATGGGTTCGTAGTCATCGAAGCATCACTTTCTCTAATTGGATGTAAAAACAGTGCTTCTATCCTAAAGAGAAAACTGCATTGTGGGAATGCTTACCCCATACCTAACGTTAGAATGCTCTCTGCCGAGGGGCCAGCCCATCAGCGCTTCCTGCACAGGGACTGCGTCCCTTGTGTATCCTGCAACGGGTGTGAGCGATTACTCTCGTGGTTTTCAGGCGTCGCCAGAATTGCGGCTGCGCTTCGCTTGCTGGCAAGCAGGCGTTATTGGGTTAATACTAGCGCATTGCAAACCCAACAACCCTCCCTTAACCAGGGGTTATAGGTAATAAACAAGCACTTTAAAAAGGGTAACAAGATGATAGTTTATAAGCCCATCTTGCTGGGGGTGGCGGAAGTGACAGGAGTCGAACCTGCAACCCCTCGCGGGGCGACCGCTTTCGAGGCGGCTCCCTAACCATTCGGATCACTTCCAAACGCCACGGTGCACAGACAAGGCCTGCTTCAGGAGATCTAAAAAATAGCACTCTCACACGACAAGGTCTAGCCCTATAGGCTTAATAGGTGCTAACGCGAAAAAGTTAAAGCCTTGTGAACGGTAGGATTGTTCAGAACGGCTTCATGAGTCAAATCAAAATGAATGGGTGTGGCCGACACATAGTTGTGTTGTACCGCCCAACTGTCCGTGTCTTTAATTTCTTCATTGCCCAAAACGACTTCACCCGCCAACCAGTAGTACACATTGCCGCGCGGGTCCAAACGTCGGTCATAGTCATCGCTGTAGGTACGAGTACCCAGCTTGCATAGGCGAACCCCTTTTATGTCCTCGTAGCTGGCCGTAGGGGTATTCAGATTCAGCACCGTGCGGGTGGGCAGCTTGGCCGCCAAAATAGTGGGGAGATACTCGCACAAGAACTGAGCGCTGGGGTTAAAATCGGCCCCTTTAGTGCTGCCATTAAATAAAGAAATAGCCACACTGGGCAAGCCATGAATGGCACCTTCTAAGGCCGCGCTGACGGTGCCCGAATACAGCACATCATTACCCAAGTTGGGCCCGTGATTAATGCCCGAAATCACCACATCGGGGCGTTGGTCCAAAATGGCGTTGAGCGCCAGCTTAATGCAATCGCTGGGGGTGCCGGTAACGGAATACGCTGCCTGCACCGGAAACTCACTGCTGGTTTCAAAGGGCACTTCATCCACACGCAACGGCTTGTGTAAGGTTAAGGCATGGCCCATGGCCGATCGCTCCCGATCGGGAGCCACCACAATGACGTTGTGGTACTTGCTTAGCCACGTGACGAGGGTACGAATACCAGCAGCTTGAATGCCATCATCGTTGGAAACCAGAATGGTGAGTTTGGAGGTCATGGGCGTCTTCTTTGTGCCATACAATGCATCTTTTTATTCTAAGGGGTGATGGATAAATGGGGGGCCTTGGCCTGGGGGATTCAATGGTATAGTGGAGGCGAAATAACCCCTCAAAGCCCCACCATGCTGCAAAAGATAAGGATAGAGACCCATGGAGCGCGTAATACTGGCCTACGATGGCACCGATGAACAAGCCTTGGAACGCCGCATGGCCCACCGCGAGGCCCACTTGGCATTGATTAAAGAAATGCGGCCGTATTTGGTGCACGGTGGAGCGTTACTGAGCGATGAGGGCACCATGATTGGGTCAATGATCATCACTAATTTCCCCTCTCAGCAAGCGTTTGAGGACTGGATGACCCGAGAACCCTTTATAACTCATAACGTGTGGAGCGATATTAAAATTTTGCCCTTTGCCACGGCTCCCAGCTTTGTGGGCAATATCCCACAGCCAGTGGCTTAAGACCTTATTTAAGCAATTCCGCGGCTTTCAATGCAGTTTTAATGTAATCAGGGCCAAAACTAGAGCCGTCTACATTGACTGGAACTCGTAAAACATCACCAGGCTGACTTTTCGAAGGGGCTACTGCCTTTGTACTGTGGTAAAGGCTAAAAAACTGGCCACCACAATTACCATTTGCAACGATTTCATTTTCTTCTACATTCAAAGTGGCATTCTCAGGCCTAACTTTTGATGGTGTTAAAACAATGCTTTCATCCTTAAAACTGTTTACTGCAGTCTCTATAACAGCATTTACGTCTCCACGTGTTGCATCCCCAAAGCCAACACGGGTTAGCACCGTCTTGGGTAAGGCCTTTGTGCCATAAGAAGTTCGGGACAACGATGAGGCAAACAAAATCATAATCAATCAACCCTTATTTAATAACCCAACCAGCCAAAGCGTTTCTTATCACATTACATAACATACTAAAAGAAGCGACTAAGCCACCCCCCCCTCTCCCCTACCTCGTCAAGAAGATCCAACGGATTTTTTAGATCTCCATTTTCATCATTAGCATTAATAACGTCGGTATCGTAACGTCGTTCATGCTCCCTCACACCTCTTTTCGAGGTTTTTAGGTCAAACGCGAGAACGCCTCTGTTGCTTCCATCCGTAGATTGTCCATCCACCAAGAAATCTATTCCTGTGTTGTCATACTCCGGATCGCGGCCCACCCAAGCGTGATCATTCAAAGTCCACCCATGATCCGAACCACTGTCTTTTGCCGCCTCAAACACATTATTTAAGTAAGCCTCTGCATTATAGCCGTTTTCTCTATTCTTCTTCACGCTTCTAAACGTACAATTGGGATAAAACCCCAATGCCGTTGCAGCCCTTACCTGCATAGAACCTATCCCGTTAAGCGTCGTAGATTAATGAGCGCACAACCCAGCTTAAACAAGGCTTCGTAGTTTTTACTCTTATATTCCCAGCGAACCACCAGTCTTCTAAACCCATCCAGCCAGCCAAACAACCGCTCAATCA
>JARXAD010000013.1 GCA_029866025.1 Vampirovibrionales bacterium
TGCTGCAAAATGGGGGTATCTAGATTCGAAAGGGCAAGCAGTTCCATCGCCACCCACTGAAAAAATAGAGGAAAAAGCAGGGGCTCTTATGTCAATCCCTCTATTGCAAAGAGCTCTTAACGGTACGTCTAATAAATTAACGCTTTTCTTTAGCGAACACTTAAATGACTTCCGAGCTCACCTCACATATTTCGACGGAAAGGAGTATACTGGAATATCAAACTTTCAAATTCCTTGGTCAAATGCCTTTAAGGAACCGGTAGAAGATAGAGGTGATTTTACTAATGGGCGTCTTGGGAGCTTTATTGCAGATATAGCCAACACCTTATACACGCAAGATGCCAAAGAGAAGAAATAAAAAAAGAGCCTATTACTAAACAGGCTCTTTTTAAAATTAATCAGCGTCAAAACCGTCGTTATCCGAGGACTCTTCCACGGGAAGCGAGTCAAACAAGGGCTGGGCAGCATCGTTGTTTGACTTAGCCAAGTCGCTGGCAGCCTGCGTTGTGGCTTCGATGGCTGCTGCCATCATGCCATTGGTGTCCAAGTCATCCACGTTGATAATTTTGGTGACGTTGGCCACCGCATCGCCGCCATCCATAGCTTGCACGCGCACACCCGTGGCCGAACGGCCTTGCCGTGAAATGGCACTGGCTTGCATCCGCACCACAATGCCATTGACGGACACGATCATAAGCTCATCGGTGTCTTTTACAATGGTGGTGCTTACCATACGGCTTTGAGGGGTTTTGAATTTGGTGGCAATGAGGCCCAGTCCGCCCCTATTTTGAGCGCGGAACTCGGTAATGTTGGTGCGTTTACCAAAGCCATCGTTGGTGACAATCAGCAAATCGCTGGAAACATCCCCAGCAGGGACAATGCCAAAGTCCACAATTTCATCGCCGGTGCGCAACTTCATGGCCGTCACACCACGCGCCGTACGGCCCAAGGGGCGTAAATCAGCCGAGGGGAAGCGAATGGCCATGCCAAAGAGGGTCCCAATGAGTACCTGATCTTTTTCATCGCACATACTCACCCAGTTTAGGCCATCGCCGTCTTCCAAGCCAATGGCAATGAGTCCGTTGCGGCGAATGCTGTCAAAGTGGCTCAGCTCAATTTTTTTAATCCAGCCTTGCTGGGTGAGCATAATGAGGAAGCGGGCATCTTTAAAATCGGCCACCGGCACCACGGCGGTAATGGTTTCGTTGGGTTCCATGGGCAGCAAGTTAATCAGGGCCAAGCCCTTGGCGGTGCGGCCCCCTTCGGGGAAATCATACACCTTCAGGCTGTAAGCTACGCCACGACTGGAAAAGAACAGCACGGTGCTGTGCATACCAGCGGTAAAGAAGTGCACCACGTCGTCTTCGTCACGGGTCTTCATGCCGCCTTTGCCACGGGTGGCACGGTTTTGGCGCTCAAAGGTGTCCATGGGGGTACGTTTAATGTAACCCTGACGGGTGATAAACACGGCCATAGCTTCATTGGGCGTGAGTTCTTCAATACTGAAGTTATCGGCTTCGTCCGCCACAATGACGGTACGACGGGCGTCGCCGTGTTTGTCTTTTAGTTCGGTTAGCTCGTCTTTAATAATGGTGAGGACGCGTGCGCGGCTGGAGAGAATGTCTTTGAGATCCGCAATACGCACTTGTAAGTCTTGGAATTCGGCATTGATTTTTTCCCGCTCTAAGCCTGTTAAGCGACGGAGTTGCATTTCCAAGATGGCGTTGGCTTGGTCTTCATCCAGGCTGTAGTTGGCCATTAAGGCTTTGCGGGCCACGTCCGTACCGGCAGAACTGCGAATGAGCTGAATGACGGCATCCAAGTCGCCAATGGCAATCATTAAGCCAGCCAAAATGTGGGCACGCGATTGGGCTTTGGCCAATTCAAAGCGGGTGCGGCGTTCCACCACTGTCATGCGGTGAGCAATAAACTCATTGAGAATATCGGGCAAGCTGAGCAAGCGAGGCTGACGATTCACCAACGACAGGGCATTGACCCCAAAGCTTTGTTGTAACTGGGTGTGTTTGTACAGGTTACGCAGCACCACATCGGCCTTGGCATCGCGTTTGAGCTCAATCACCAAGCGCATGCCTTCGCGGTCACTTTCGTTGCGCAAATCGCTCACGCCATCCAGCTTTTTATCGCGCACCAGTTCAGCAATTTTTTCCGTTAGGGTGGTGAGGTTTACCTGAAAGGGAATTTCATTGACGATGATGGCGGTGCGTTCTTGGCGGCCATGGCCACCAGGAATTTGCTCAATGGTGGTGACGGCACGCATCACCACGCTGCCACGGCCTGTGGTGTAGGCATCGCGAATACCGCTACGGCCCACAATTTGGCCACCCGTGGGGAAATCGGGTCCTTTAATGTACTGCATCAATCCATCCACGCCCAGCGTGGGGTCTTCAATCAAGGCACACAACCCGTCTACCACTTCCGACAGGTTATGGGGTGGGATGTTGGTGGCCATGCCCACGGCAATGCCGGTGGTGCCGTTGAGTAGCAGGATGGGCAAACGACAGGGCAACACACTGGGCTCTTGTTCGCTGCCATCGTAGTTGGGTTGGAAGTCAACGGTGTCTTGCTCAATGTCTTCCAGCATGGTCATGGCAATGGGGGTGAGCTTGCACTCGGTATACCGCATGGCGGCGGCGTTATCGCCCTCCACACTGCCAAAGTTGCCGTGGCCATTCACCAACGGATAGCGGCTGGAAAAATCCTGCGCCAAACGCACCAAGGCGTCGTACACAGCGGTATCGCCGTGGGGGTGATATTTACCCAACACTTCGCCCACTACTTTGGCGCATTTTTTAAAGCTTTTTTCGGGGGCTAGGCCAATTTCGTTCATGGCGTGCAAAATGCGGCGATGCACGGGTTTGAGGCCGTCGCGAACGTCGGGTAGGGCACGGCCCACAATCACGCTCATGGCGTAATCAATGTAGGAGCGTTTCATTTCGTCCCGCAGGCCGATGGGGACAATGTTGCCGTCGCCGAAGACGTTGGTTTGCCGCGATTTGGTGCTCATAGAGATGCTGATCCTAGACAGAAGACACAAAGACTACTGCTAGTTTACGCCAAACAGGCGGCATTGCCGCCCTCTAAAGTGGGGTCATCGTGATTTTCTTAGATTATTATGATTTGTAACAATACTTGTTGGCCTAGCATCAAATGAGATTGAGGGGCTTTAATCACAATACAAAGCAACACAACATCCCATTTATGCACCCATACCCAAAGAGATAGCCCCATGTCTTTTTCCACCCAATCCTCAGCAGCCCCCAAGTTTGGCTTTTATGGTGAGCTAAGAATACCTGCACACTTGGTAGAAGAAGCCCCTAAAATTAAAAAAGCCATAAAAAAAGCGATGGGGATGTCGGATCGAGCCTATCGTTCTGTTCAAAAAAAAGCTCCCGTGCAAAAAGTTATTTTTCAAGACAATACCCCCCGCAATTTTTGTAAAGAAATAGATAGCATCACAGTTGCACAGGCACCCCCAAAAAAGCTTTATGGCTATGCAATTGCAGAATTTTTAGATAAGTACAATAACCCTTTACTTTCGAAGCTCCGAAAAATAATGGATGATTTTAACATTCCATATGAAAACCTTTTCTTCGACTCAACTCATGACGCAGCTAAAATAATAAGAGAGGCGAAGTCGATTAAGGGTATACACTCCGACACAATAGTCAAGTATTACAAATCTGAGCGCCTTAGGTCATATGATCGAGATGGAAACTTAAAGACTAGTGTGGGTTTTTACAATCCAATAACCATTCTGAATAAGGGTAAAGTAATTGAAAGAGGGGTAACCGATCCCTTGTTTTTCCGAACGGCCTATCCCAATCCATTGAAATAAAGTTAACCACACCCGCACTTAACCTCTTGCCTCGCCCAATCGTAGGGCACGTCGTTGTCGTGGGCGGGCACACGAAACTCATCGGGCTGTTGGTAGTTGTAGAGCTGATAGACGATGGCTACAAAGTCGTTTCTGCTAAACGAAATGGTTTTTGGGGTTAGTAATGCCAGTGATTAAGGCAACACGGGGTCGTCTTCGCTTTCCAGCTTAATCAGGGTCAGGGCGTCTTCGTCATCATTGGCATCGTCTTCCGATGGGCGTTTGTGGCGAAGCTCCACACCTTCTGGCGGCACAAATTCTTCTTCTTTCACGGGCTCGCGTTGCAAGGCTTTGTTGGCCTGTTTGGCCGTCATGCGCAGAGAATCCGACACGCCGCCCAAGTGAGCCCACTGGCGCAATAAATCCCCCGTACGGCGAAGAATGCGCACCATGTCGCCTTCGGCCAAGTTGGTGAGGCGTAACAAGCGCTCCCAGGGCACGCCATCCACCCAGGCTTCCGCCAAGGGGGCTGCCGTGGGGTTAAGGACCACGGGAATGGTGACGCGATGCTCTTTTTGCCATTGATCCACACAGCGAGCATGGTGCTTGAGGCCTCGCAACGCCAGCGAGGCGTCGGGGCTGAGACGCGCCTCGACTTGCGTGGTTTCGCGATTGCTATCGTAGGTAAGGGAGCACGCCATGGCCGCCAGTGCGCTGGGCGACAGGCCATCCAGCTCCCCACTGCGAATGATTTCTGAGACTAGCAGCGGGTTTTCCGTCCGCAAGTCGGCGGTCATGTGGCCCGCCGGGGTGGGGTTGTCGTTTTCGTCCAGGTGTTCGCGAGTCTTCAGCAATTTGTACAAATTAGTGAACTGCTGAAAGTAAATATCGCGCTCATCAGCCATATGATGCTCTAGCTGGCGTTGTTTTCGGCGCAAGATGGGCAAAATTTCATGGAGCTTTCGGTGCTTTTTAAAAAAGGCATCCACGTTAAAATCATAGCTGCCCAATTTTCGGTGACAAGCCTGAATTTCGCACTGCTCCCGCTTCAGGGATTCTACTAGCTGAGCGGCTTCTTTGCTTTTGCTGTTTTTGTCTTTAAAGCGTTTTAGTTCGCGGCGTAACACCCCTTGCTGACGATACGAATCGTTTAAACGCCCTCGAACTTTGACAAGGGTTTTTAGATCGTCTTCCGTCATCTTGTGTTGTTCAAGAATACCCAAGAGTTCGTGTTGCTCAATGGCAATTTCATCCAGTGCGGCTTGCATGGGCACCAAACGGCGTCCCCACGTAAACTGGCCAAAGCTTTTTTGAATGAGGCGCTCGGCATCTTCCACGGTGCCGCGTTGCAATAGGTTGAGCACCATGCCATAGGTGGGCGTAAACTGACTATTAAGTGGATCGGCCAAGGACAAAGCAATACGACCGGCATCGTGGGCGGTATCATACGGGGAACCCGCTACCACCACGTAACCCACGGGGTCCATACCCCGACGACCGGCACGGCCCGCCATTTGCATAAACTCACTGGCTTTTAAGGATCGGTGGCCTTCATCGGTTCGTTTGCTAAGGCTGGTAATGACGGTGGAGCGCGCTGGCATGTTGATGCCTGCCGCCAAGGTCTCGGTAGCAAAGACGGCTTTAATCAAGCCCTGCTGGAACAACTCTTCAGTCAAAACCTTAATGCCGGGCAACAGGCCCGCATGGTGGCTGGCAAAGCCACGACGCAAGGCGGCAATATGGGTATGGTTGGCCAAACTGGGCTGGGCGGCAATGGTGGCTTCAATGCGGCGGTGCAACTCTTGTTTGTCTTCTTCTGAGACCAAATTAAGGCGATTGCAGGCTTTCAGGGCGTTATCACACCCGTTGCGGCTAAAGGTAAACACAATGGCGGGTAGCATGTCGCGCTCGGCCAATCGGCTAATCATGGCGGCGGGGTCGTAATCCCGTTTTTTCTTGGCAAAGCGGTCCCCTTTCACCACCTTTTTAAACTGGCGATTCACCTCGGTGCCGTTTTGTTCAAACAGAGACCGTAATTCTTCGCGATCATCGTAGAAAAATCGGAGGGGAACAGGGCGAAAATCGCTGCTAATGAGTTTGACCTTGGGGTGAATGTGATCCATCCAGCGGGTGAGTTCATCGGCGTTGGCCACGGTGGCGCTCAGGGCAATGAGTTGAATGCCGGGCGGGCAGTAAATAATGCTTTCTTCCCACACGGTGCCACGCTGGGCATCATTCATGTAATGGCATTCATCCAGCACCACGTACTGCACGTTGGCCAAAATGCTGCCGTGTTCAATGGCACCGCTCAGGCCGTGGGTTTCGCTGTACAGCATGTTTCTAAAAATTTCAGTGGTCATCACCACAATGGGGGCATCGCGGTTGATGACGGTATCGCCCGTCATGAGGCCCACCTTGCTGGGGCCATACTGCATCACAAAATCACGAAATTTCTGGTTACTCAGCGCCTTGAGGGGTGTGGTGTAGAACACTCGCTTGTCGGTTTCCAGCGCCTTGTACACGGCAAATTCTGCCACCAAGGTTTTGCCGCTGCCGGTGGGGGCGCATACGACTACGCTTTCGCCTGCGGCCAAGGTGCTCATGGCCTCAATTTGAAACACATCGGGCTGAAAAGACAAATCTTCGAGGAAGGTATCGACATCAACCAAGAGTTGTTTGGTCTGGGCTGTGGTTTCGGCAGTGGTGGTGGATTCAGAAGAGGTTGAAGACAAGAGAATAAGCTTTCGTTAAGAGGCTGTAAAACTTAGGCGTTGGGGAGTTGTTGCAAAATGCCTTGCAATAAGGCTTGAAATTTAGCAGCCACGTTTTGGCCGGTTTCCACCACTTCATCGTGGTTTAGGGTGGCTTGACTGTTGGTTTGATTAAGCCCAGCCGCTTTGTTGGTAATGCAGCTAATGCCCAAAACCCTTATGCCTGCATGGCGCGCAGCAATCACTTCCGGCACGGTAGACATGCCCACAGCATCGGCGCCCAAAGTGCGTAACATGCGAATTTCGGCGGGAGTTTCGTAGGTGGGGCCACTTAGGCCACAATACACGCCTTCGGTTAGCTCGGTGCCTTGCTGTGCAGCCACCTGCTGGGCCAGTTGGCGAAGCTTTGCATCGTAGGCCACGCTCATATCCACAAAACGCGGGCCAAGGTCGTCATCGTTTTTTCCTATCAGTGGGTTTTGGCCCATCATGTTCAACTGATCGCTAATGAGCATAAGGCTGCCGGGGTTCAGATCCTCTCGGATGCCACCGGCGGCGTTGGTGACAATGAGGGTTTTGACCCCCAAGCGTTTCAAGAGCCGCACGGGGTAGGTGACGGCATCGTGACCGTAGCCTTCGTAGTAGTGGAACCGGCCTTGCACGCAGGCAACCGTAGGACCTGTTTGAGGCTTGGCCATAACCAACCGCCCGCTATGGCCCACCACCGTGGATTGGGGGAAATGCGGGAGTTGGCTGTAGGGCAGGCTGATGGCGTTTTCAAAGCTATCGGCAAAGGCCCCAAGGCCGGACCCCAAAATAATGCCCACGTCCACGGGGTGGGTAAAGTGGGCTTGCACGGCTAGGGCGGTATCTGCCAGCTGGGCCGATTGTTTGGAAAGGGGGTGGAGAAGGGAAGTGGTCATTGTCAAAATCAGTATGAAAACACGGTAACCTATTAGCAGTGTACCCCAGAGGTAGCAAACACCGTACCCATTCTGCTATAACAACGGTAGGGCTTATCAAAAAATATGGTTTCAAAAAAGTTATTTGTCATCCACAGTATTGGAGTGTTGGGCATGTCGTTTTCTGATCAATCGCGTAAAACCATTATTGAACCCTTTCGCATTAAAACCGTGGAGCCCATTGCCCAAACCACGCGGCAACAGCGGGAAGGCTTTTTAACAGACGCCTGTTACAACCCTTTTCGCTTGCGCGGCGGGCAAGTGACCATTGATTTACTGACGGATTCGGGCACGGGGGCTATGTCGGCAGCCCAATGGGCAGCGGTAATGCTGGGGGATGAAACCTACGCTGGGTCCGAAAGTTTTTATGATTTGGAGCGCGTGGTGCAAGGCATTACGGGGATGAAGTTTATTATTCCCACCCACCAAGGGCGTAGCAGTGAGCACATTTTGTTGGAAGCCATGAACACCGCAGGCCATGTGGTGCTGGCCAACAGCCATTTTGATACCACCAAAGCCAACGTGGAGTATCTGAAAGGCACTCCTATTGATTTGGTGATTGCGGAAGCCCACCAGCCCAATAATGTGCATCCCTTTAAGGGCAACATGGATTTAGACAAGCTGGAGTCTCACCTGAAAGAGCTGGGGGACCATGTGGCCCTCATCATCATGACCATTACCAACAATACGGTGGGTGGGCAGCCCGTCAGCTTGAGCAACCTGCAAGCCGTCAGTGCTTTGGCCAAGCGCTTTAACAAGCCTTTGATTTTGGATGCCGCCCGCTTTGCAGAAAACGCGTGGCTTATTAAACAGCGGGAAGACGGTCAGCAGCATCGTAGCGTGCGGGCCATTGTGCGCGACATGTTTGATTTGGCCGATGGCTTTACCATGAGCAGCAAAAAAGACGGGCTGGTGAACATTGGTGGTTTGTTGTGTGTGAATGACGAAGCACTGGCGGACCGGTGTAAATCCTTGATGATTTTAACGGAAGGCTTCCCCACCTATGGGGGCTTGGCAGGGCGAGATTTAGCGGCGCTGGCCGTTGGTTTGGAAGAAGTACTGGACGACGCTTACCTTGAGTATCGCATTGCATCGGTAGCGTATTTGCACAAAGCCCTGACCTCTATTGGGTTTCCCCTCATCAATCCTTCGGGGGGCCATGCCGTGTATGTGGATGCCAAAGCGCTGTACCCGCATATTCCTCCCACCCAATATCCCGGCGTGGTACTGACAAATGAGTTGTACTTAGCGGGCGGCATCCGAGGGGTGGAAATTGGCACTTTGATGTTTGGTCATCCCCATCCGGAAACCGGCGTTGATTGCCCTGCGGCTATGGAACTGGTGCGCCTCACCATTCCCCGCCGAACCTATACCCAAAGCCACATGGATTATGTAGCCGAAGTGATGGCCGACGTGTGGGGCAATCGCCACCAAGCTAAGGGATTGCAAATTACGTGGCAAGGACCGATTCTTCGGGCCTTTACGGCCAAGCTGGCACCGGTGGGGTCAATGTCTTCTGTTTAGATTTTATTTTGTAATAAGGAGTTAGCACAATGACTCGCTCAACAGTGTCGCTACTCATGTCATCTCATTTTGCTGTTGTAGCACCCACAAAATTTTCTCGGCAAGTCTCACAACGGGATGCCGTTTCGTTTTCGGGGAGACCTGTTAATAGTCCAAAAACCTTTTTGGCAGTCGTTATTGCAGGTTTTTCGCTACTTTTGGCGGCACCTTCTTTCGCTCAAAGTCCTGCACAGAAAGCGAAAGAAAACATTAAAAACCAACTTGAACGGCAACGTATGTTCTCACCCCAACAAGTCCAAAGAAATATTGATTCAACGGCGGCGTTAATTAAAAAGATTCCTGCAGAATGTCCACAGGCCCCAATCAAAGTCCAAGAAAAACCAGATGGCACCTGGTTGTTTACTCTGGGAACAAATTCTGTAGAGTATTGTCCTTGTGGTTTTGGGACTGTTGTCTTTTACAAAAACGGTAAAGAAGTAAAACAACCACTAACTGGTGATTATTGGGGGGGACCTTACTTTACCCCACAAAAGGCAAGCGGTATTATTATAGACTTTTTGAAAAACGGTCGATTGCCAGAAGATAGTACCCCGTACCTTCCTAACGCAGTCCCTAGTAAAAAAGAACCCCGAGCATAATGGATACCATGATGACGTATTACTTAAGCCAAGTGGCTATTGACGGTTACCGTGCCCTTTAGCAGTAAATTAATGGGGCATTTTTCCGCAATGCTATGCAGGCGTTCGCGCTGTTCGCCATCCAAGTTGCCAATTAACGTGATGGTTTTTTCAATGGGGGTCTCGGCTTTATGATCCGCATGGGAGACAGAAACCTCCACGCGCTCTAGGGGCCATTCTTTACGGGTGGCATACATGGCTACTGTAATGGCGGTGCAACTGCCCAAGGATGTGAGCAGCATTTGGTGAGGCGACGGGCCGGTATCGCCACCACCGAGGCTATCGGGCACGTCCAACGTCACGTTGTGAGGGCCAAAGCTGGTGGTGGATTGAAACGGCGTGGCGGTATTAAGCGTAATGGTGGCTTGCATCGATCGTCCTTTGGGTTTGTATCAAGGTTGTAACAAAGTGGGGTGATGGTAGCACAACAAAAGGTTTACGGGGCTTTATAGGGGTAGAATCCATTGGAAAAAATAAAATTAATGAATTCGATTACCCCCCACTCCCAGAAAGGCCCTTGATCATGACTAACGTTGGTGTTACCCCCCCTCAGCTAATGTGCGCTTTGGCGCAAGGTTAGGCCCTAATTCTCAAAAATACTTAAAATATGCCAGCAAGTTTGACTTGCCCGTAGATACTTTTATATTGGAAGCAAAAACAAGAGAGGAGGGGGATAGGGATGCTATAAAATATGCCGGCATAAGAAACAATTTTAAATTTATAGCAGTAATCATGACCCCCACTTATTGCAAAGAAAATTCTGAAATAATTGAGAGAATTAAAGGGATGTTTCTAAAACATCCCGACAAGGGTGAATTAAAAGAGAGTAATGGCACCTTGTGCCTAATTAGTAAAAAAGAAGACTAAACCGAGCATTAACAGCCGCCTTGGTGGCGTCGTCCATATACAACTCTTCGGGCCATTCGCGGGTAAAGCCTTCGGTGGCCCATTTTTTCGTGGCATCAATGCCCACCTTGCTGCCAAAAGCCCACATGGGCGTGGCATGATCAAGGGCATCCATCGGCCCCTCAGCAAACATCATGTCGCGCTTGGGGTCGGTGTCGTTAAACACATGAAAAGCGACTTCCGACACGTTTTGCACGTCCACGTGCTTGTCCACCACAATCACATACTTGGTAAACATCATTTGGCCAAAGCCCCAAATGCTGCTCATAATTTTTTTGGCGTGGCCCGGGTAGCGTTTATCAATACTCACAATCATGCAATTGTGGAAGACCCCTTCCCACGGTAGGTTCATGTCCACAATTTCTGGCACAAACAAGCGAACACAGGGCAAGAAAATTTGTTCAATGGCTTTGCCCATGTAGCAGTCTTCTTGGGGGGGTTTGCCCACAATGGTGGTTTGATACATCGGATTCTTCCGATGCGTCATGGCGGTTAGGTGAAACACAGGGTAGTCATCGGCCAAGCTGTAATAACCGGTGTGGTCCCCAAAAGGCCCTTCGTTGCGTAGCTCATCCACCAGCACGTAGCCTTCCAGCACAATTTCACTATCGGCAGGCACTTCGTTATCAATGGTTTTGCATTTCACCACTTCTACGGGAGTGTTATGAAGGAATCCGGCAAAAATCAGTTCATCAATGCCGGGGGGCAAGGGTGCTGCACTGCTAAAGGTAATGTGGGGGCTGCACCCAATGGCCACGGCCACTTCCAGTCGGTCTTTGCCCATGGCGCGGGCGTTTTCGTACAGGCGGTTGCCATCGTGGTGTTTTTGCCAGTGCATCCCCGTGGTGCAGTTATCGTATTTTTGCAAGCGATACATGCCCACATTGCGTTCGCCGGTAGCGGGGTCTTTCACAAACACGGTGCCAAAGGTAATGTAGGGGCCGCCATCGTCTGGCCAGCAGGTGAGGATGGGGAGCTTATCCAGCATGGGCTGGGTGGTGTCCGTAATCACCACCTCTTGGCAAGGGGCCGATTCTTTGAGGGTGTTGCCCCAGTTGTTTTCCCACGTGCGGGGCAAAAAGTTTTTCAGGTCGGCTAGCTTGGGTAGGAGGGTAATGGCTTCTAGCAGGTTGGTGGGTTTGGTGGGTTTTAAAAAAAACTCAATGCGTTTTTGGATGTCTTTGTAACTGTCGGCTCCCACCATCAGCAACATGCGTTCCGTTGCGCCTAGGGCGTTAATGAGGAGCGGCACATCGCTTTTGGTGCCATTGGCCTGCGTCACATTGTGAAACAGCAGGGCCTTGTTTTTATCGCGCGGGGCTTTGCTAACGCGATCCGTGATTTCCGTAATTTCCAAATGGCAACTCACGGGCTCGTAAATGTCCAGCAAGTCGTCGCGCTGACGCAAAATATCCACAAACTGGCGTAAGTCTTTATACGGGGCGGCCATGGCAACATCTCAGCTTTACCTAACGGTACCCACTTAGTATGGCGCTAAGTCGCGTGTGCCTCAAGTAAAGAGTGGTGTAGCCTAAGCGCAAGGCTAGAGGCTATAATGTTAAACAGTTGTCAATAATCCCTACGTTAGGAATCTACCCGTGTCTGTTGCCGCTACTGCTTTTATTACTGTCCACTTGCCCGATGGCTCATCGCGTACTTTGCCCACTGGCAGCACCGGCTATGATTTGGCCGCTAGCATTGGCGCTGGGCTGGCCAAAGCCGCCGTGGCCATCGTCCTCGAACCTCATCCTCTTGGGGGCGGCAATCAACACACCTGCGCAGGTCATAGCCACGGGCCCACCATTAAAGACTTTAACTATGCCCTGCAAGATGGCGACACCGTCAAAATTCTCACCACCAAAGACGAACTCTCGCTGGATGTGCTGCGCCATAGCGCCGCTCATATACTGGCCCAAGCGGTGCAAAACCTATACACAGATGCCAAAATTGCCATTGGCCCCTGCATTGAAGACGGCTTTTACTACGATTTTGACATTGCCAGTCACACCCTAACCCCGGAGGATTTTCCTGCCATTGAGGCAGAAATGAAGCGCATTGCTAACCAAGGCCAAAAACTGGTACAGCGGGTGGTGAACAACCCCCATGAGCAGGTGAAAACCATTCGCGCAGCAGGGGAAATTTACAAAGCCGATATTTTAGAAAAGTACGCCGATAGCAACCCCACCTACTATGTGTGCGTGGATGGCTCAACCGGCAAAGACGTTTGGTTTGACGTGTGTGAAGGCCCCCACGTGCCCGATACCAGCTGGTTAAAAGCCTTTAAACTGCTGAGTGTGAGTGGTGCTTACTGGCGGGGTGATGAAAAAAATGCCCAGCTACAGCGGGTGTATGCCACGGCTTTTTGGAGTCAGAAAGATCTGGATGAGTTTATTCAGCGCCGTGAAGAAGCCGACAAACGGGACCACCGTAAATTGGCGAGAGAACTAGACCTGTTTAGCATTAAAGACGAAGTAGGCCCTGGTTTGGTGCTGTGGCACCAAAATTTAGCCGTGGTGCGCGAACAACTGGAAACCATGCTGAAGCGAAAGCTACGCAAGGCGGGGTACCACACCGTGTTTACTCCCCATTTGGCCAAGCGCGATTTGTGGGATATTTCCGGCCACACCAGCCACTACCTTGAGAACATGTTCACGATGGACATTGAAGGGCAAGAGTATCTCCTCAAGCCCATGAACTGCCCCATGCACACCATGATTTTCAAATCCAATTTGCACAGCTATCGCGAATTGCCCATTCGTATTGCGGAATTAGGCACCGTGTACCGTTACGAAAAAAGCGGCGTAATGCACGGCTTAAATCGTGTGCGCGGCTTTACGCAAGACGATGCTCATATTTTTTGCCGCCCGGATCAGGTGCAAAGCGAAATTGTGAGCACCATTCGCCTGATTGATGAAATTTTTAAGCTCTTTGGCATGCAGTTTTCACAGGTGGAGTTGTCCACCCGTCCTGAAAAATACGTGGGCGAATTGGCGGATTGGGACTTGGCGGAAAGCGCACTCAAAGCCGCTTTGGAAGAATACGGCTTGCCGTATGAAATAAACGAGGGCGACGGCGCCTTTTACGGCCCAAAAATCGATTTTAAAATTAAAGACGCCATTGGCCGTAGTTGGCAGTGCAGTACCGTGCAGCTTGATTTTAACCTTCCCGAGCGTTTTAGCCTAAAATACAAAGATTCGGACGGCAGCGATAAAATCCCGTTCATGATCCACCGTGCCATTTTTGGCAGCCTAGAGCGCTTTGCGGGGATTTTGATTGAACACTACGCGGGGGCCTTCCCAGCATGGTTGGCGCCCAAACAGGTGGCCATTCTCACCATTGCCGATCGTCACAACGACTACGCCGAGCAAGTGGCCAAGGTGCTGTCGGATGCTGATATTCGAGTAACACTGGATACCACCAGCGAGAAGATTAACGGCAAGGTGCGCAAGGCGGAACTGGCCAAAATACCCTACATGCTGGTGTTGGGTGATAAAGAAGCCGAAACCCAAACGGTGAGTGTGCGTAGCAAAGCGGAAGGCAAAACCATCGGTAGCTTCCCACTGTCAGACTGGCTGGGCCAGCTGTCTTCGGAGGTAGCGGCCTCGCTGGGCGGCTAACGCACCATTGAGATCCACTGAGTACAGCGGAGAATCGGCACAACTGCCAACCCCCCCTGAGTGGTGGCTTGCTTGGAACGAGCGCCAAGACTTGAAACGACCGTGGTTAATAATCCCTAACCGCCACCCAAGATCCCCCTTGCATAGGTAAGCTTCGCTTACCCGATGGCGCGGGTGTGGTGGGGAGACGGGTCATCAGAGCGGTAGCGGCCTACTTGCTGGCGGTGGGTGCGTAGCTGTTGGCAGGCTTGTTGCACCTGGGCCATTTGATTGAGAAGGGACGCTTGCAGGGCTTGCTCAGTGCTGGCCACAGATTCCAGCTTTTGCAGTACCTCGGGAGCACTGGGCACGATGGGCTTTTCGTGGTGTAACTTGGCAAGCAGGGCATCCCGCTGGTGGAGCAGGTGGTTCATGCGGGGCCAGTCTTGCTGAGGTAGCAGCGAGAGAAGTTGCCCCGTAATAAGGGCCAGTTCATCGACAAGAATGTTAAAGGACTGTGACATGACTAAAAAACCTTTGGAACGTCTGGTTGAAGCAGGTGTGGATTGCCCTGTAACGATGTACTAGGGAGGGATGCTAAATATGGGTTTGAATTCGCTTGGCCTCTTCCCCTGGTGTGGGCAATGCGCCGCTGCGATAGCTGGAGGCAGCCGCTTTATCTTGGTTGGCATTTTTAATAGCCTGTTCCCAGGTTGCTTTAAGGGATACCAAGTGCTTTAACACCTCATCAACGGCATGAGGATCTTTTTTAAGGTTAGCGTGTACCAGCCGGTAATGGAGGTACTCGTAAAGACGGTAAAGGTTTTCGGCAATTTCGCCTCCCACTTCCATGTCCAGGGTCAGCATAAATTCCGTAATAATGCGTTGAGTTTTTACCAGGTTGTTGTGGGTTTTCTCAATATCTTTGTCTGCAATGCCTTTTTTGGCGATTTTTAAAAATCGGATGGCGCCTTCGTACAATAAAATAAGCACTTCTTCGGGTGAAGCCGTGGTAATTTCGTTATTTTTATATTGCTTGGCCAAATTCGCCGCCTGATTGACGGTGTAAGGCTGCGATAATCCTTGGGCTGGCTGGCCAGGCATGGCTGAATAAGCCGCGGAATACGTCATAGTGTGACAAATCCTGTCTCTCGATGCTGCCTTTGCAGGCAATTCCAAACCGTTATGGTTCCGTATCGACACTCTACTAGCCTAGCATTAGGCCTAGGTCCCCAACGTCCTCCATCCGTGGTAGGCCTGCAAAGCAGGCTTAATAAAGGGCCTATGGGCTGTTCGGTAGTCTGTTTGGGGCGAAAGCTGCTGAACGGCGTATTGCATTTTGGCATCTTTTTGCGTTGCATGAGTGGGCTCCCTTCGCTAATGAGGGGCGGCTTAAATCACTCGGGCTTATTGTTACTTCAATTTTTTAGGGGATTAAACCAAATGAATCTTTCCATGGTGTCTGCTTTGTCTACCCTGCGTTTTGCTGGCCATAAGCCTGCGACAACCCCACTGGCCTTTAGCGCTTTGGCCCCTACCCGCGCCGATGTGTTTTTTGCCAGCACCCTGCGCTTTGGGTCTTTCCCTCACACCCTTAAAACCAACGCCAAAAGCGTAGAAGGGGCTAGTATTATCGCAGACCCTAATAACGAAAACCTATTCCATATTAAGATTGGCAATAACACGGGTACCATTGAGTACGACTCTAAGAAATATGATCCGAAAATTACTTCGGTTTCAGTGTCTCCCACCAAAGAAGGAGCCTATGGTGTTGTTACCAAAACAACTCTAGCTGATGAGAAAACGGTTAGCTTTGTAACCACCAGCAATGGAGCCCATGACGTTGCAGGGGTGAAAGTAACACTACAAGGTCAACCCAATGGATTAGATACACCCGAAAAGAAACTTGCCTTAAACGTTTCTTTAGCAAAGGCAGAGACTCATGTTTTCCCCACAACCCCTCCACAAACACTGGTAACCAAAGGCTATATGCCCAACGTTGGCATTGGCGAACGCCTAGACTACTTATTGAAAGCGGCTGGTGGTGTTTACAAACCTGAATTAACATTGGTACCCGGTGAAACAATCACCAACAAACTTATTCAACACTATGCCGCCTATGGTATTAAAGAATTTTTTATTCCTGTCCATGAATCTCGTTTACAGGCGTTTAAAGTGGCTTGGGCTAATTTTAAGCCCTTGCATCGAGAATTAACGGGTGTAACTGTAAACTTCAGCCCAGAAACCCAAAAAACAGGAACGGCTGGTCCCTTGGTTGAAATGTTAAGGCAGGGTGTTATCAAACAAAACGAGCCTCTGTTTGTCGCGATGGGCGATCATGCCCTACAACCTGGTTTGGATGTGGGGAAACTCATTACTAATTTTGATAAAAAGAAGGCAGATGGCGCCTTAATTGGGGTGCAAGTGCCTGAAGCCGTCTATCCAAGCTACGGCGTGTTTACCATTGATAAGCAAGGCCATGTTGGTAAGTTTTACGAAAAACCCCCCGAAGAAGTTGTGCAAAAAGAACTCCATAATGTTCCTGCGGGCGTAAATACAGCCATTATGGTACTGGGGCCTAAATCCTTGGCAAAATTAGTGGAAACCAAAGAAAAAATTGACAAAAAAATGATCGATTCCGTTGATGGCGGCATTGATTTTTCCAAACACCTGTGGGAACCCAACGCCAACTTGAATGATGGAGATGAAGGTAAACTTACAGTGCAAGGGATGACTCAACCTCAATCCACTTGGGTAGATGTGGGGAACGTTGGAGTACTGATGCAAACCATCCGCCGCATTGCTAATGGCGATTTATACGGTGTAAAAGAAACAAAGGCGGCCCGTAAAACCGTGGGCAAAAACAATGAAATTTACTACAACGATTGCAAAGCTTTGGTTGACAGCAATAAGCTAAAGTATGTTGCAAAAGGCAACACCATGGTTGTTGTGAACTAACCCAATACTCTGTTTATGGTTTACTGCAGCGTGGCTCTCGATGGTTTTTGAGGGCCACGTTGCTTTTAGCCCTCACCGACCCCTCTTCTTCTTCGGATTTTTTTATGACGCCCCTGCCCTCGACTGATAAAACAACGGACAAAACCCTCAACAAGGCACCGAAGCCCACCAGCGCCAAGGCCAATCGGTCGTATGGCGTTAGCCCCGATAAAAAATTGGGCCAGCACTGGCTGGTGGATCCCAGCGTCATTAGCGCCATGGTGAGTGCGGTAATGCACGATGGCAACCAAGATCCCTTATCAAACCAGGCTTGCTTGGTGGAGATTGGTCCGGGGACGGGGGCATTGACGGGGCCCTTGGTAGAGGCGGCACTCACAGACTCGGAGCGTTATTTGTTTGCCGTGGATTTGGATCGACGTTCCATTGCCGCTTTACACCAGCGTTTTGGCCCAGACAGCGAGAACCCTCAGCCACGGTTGCATGCCTTTCAAGGCGATATTTTGCGTCACACCCCCGAGAGTTTTTTGGCTCTAGACAAGGATTTTCCCTCGCAAGGGCCCATTAGTGTGGTGGGCAACTTGCCGTATCAAATCACGGCGCCCATTCTCATGCACTTGTTGGGCGATGCTGCCAAACCCAGCCCGTGGTTGGGTCGGGTACAGTCCCTCACGCTGATGATGCAACAAGAAGTGGCGGAACGCCTCATTGCGAGCCCTCGCACCAAGGCGTATAGCCCTCTTAGCTTGGCGGTGCAAGGCTCGTGCGAGATTGTGCCCGTGCTGCTCAATATTTCGCCCAAGGCCTTTAAGCCTTCTCCCAAAGTGGAATCAGCCGTATTGCAATTGATTCCACGGCAGCAGCCGCTGTGGGCAAATGTGGACGGCCGGTTGTTCCAAACCCTAGTGCGAACGGCCTTTAATCAACGGCGCAAAACCTTGCTCAACAGCTTGGGTAGCTTGGTACCTAAAGAAGTTTTGCAAACCGTGTCTCATACGGATTTGGCTGAACACTGGCCAACGTTGCGAGCCGATGCCATTGGTATGAGTGACTATTTGGCTCTGACGGAGGCCTTAACCCCGTGGGATAAAGCCAACCGTGGCTAAGGTGTTGGAAACCACCACCTTGGTATGCCCGGCCAAACTGAATGCCGTTCTATCCGTTGGAGCGACCATGGATGACGGCTATCACCCTGTGGAAAGTGTGATGCTGCCCTTGGTTTCGTGTGATGAGCCGACAGAAACTCTTACAATCGCAGTGCAAAAAACGGATGCTGTGGGTGTTGAACTTGCCATTGATGGCAATGAGACGTTGGCCCAAAACGATGCTGCAAACAATTTGGTGGTAAAAGCGTATCAAGCCTTTTATCGGCAGTTTTTATTCGAGCCGCTGCCATTGCGGGCGACTCTCCATAAAGCATGGCCTATTCAAGGTGGTTTGGGCGGCGGCAGTAGCAATGCCGCAGCCATGCTCCGCTATTTGGCAGAAGCTCACGAAATTCCTCTCTACGACGACCAACTTCATGCCGTGGCGGCAACCTTGGGAGCCGATGTGGCTTTCTTTCTTCAGGCTCAACCTACTTTGGCATCAGGGAAGGGAGAAATTCTCACGCCCATTAAAACCCATGCCAATTTACCTGCCGTGGCATGGCTTTTGGTAAAGCCTCACAGTCTAGGCATTTCCACGCCTTGGGCCTACCAAACATTGGACACTCAGCGAGCGTTAGGGCGCCTGCCCCAACCCAACAATACTTTGGCCCATCGTAGCCTTGCTTTAAAGCACTTTTTGGATCAACCGCCTGAGGCTTTTCCAAAGGATTTTCCTAACTGGCATGCTGCGTTTTCAGGCCTTCTCCACAACGATTTTCAGGCGTTGGCATGGCAGCAGTTTCCAAGCTATGCAGACATTGAACAAAAAATGCGAGAGCTGGGATGCTTAACCACGTTGCTGTGCGGTAGCGGTGCTACGGTGGCCGGGTTATTGCCGCCACAGTTTGAGTGGACTGAAAAACGCCAAGCCGCCGTGGAACTTTTATTTTTGTCCAACGACTATTGGACCTGTATGGCGATGACGCCGTGGGCGTAAGCGGCCTTTTGTAACAACCGCTTGCCAAACACCGGTCAACTCTCTATAATTTTGTTTGTAAAGTGATTCGCATTGAGTCCTTTGCATTGTCTGAGATAGGACGTTTTGTGATGAGTATGAACATTGGTACCACTCGGTTTGCAGCAGCGGTTCCTGTTGCAGAGGTAGATTTTTCAGCCCAGCTTAGGACTCAGCAAAAAATGGCGCATGAAGCCATGATGGCCCGCTTTGGCCATGAAGCCGCAATGCTGAATAATAAAGCTCATTTGGAGGCTGTAAACACAAGCCATAAGCTAAACCGTTTGGCCTAGCTTTTACTGTCAAACTCCTTAAAGGTATCAGGGTTTTTACCAAAAGAATCTTGCTCATCTGGCGGGTAAGCTCTAGGGTTTCTTAGTTTGTGATCAACAAGTTTCGCACAAATGTACTTACGGGCAGACTCTTTCAAGTCTGCCTTTAGTTCTGGTGAAATTTCTGTGTTGGTGCGCTCGTAAAAAGCTAAGCTTTGGGCATCACGGGCGAGCCTTGAGGTATTGAGCAACTCCCCGTTGTCTGTCATTGCCCAAAAGGCTGGGAATTCACGCTCTAATGATTTCCGATCGGAAGGAAGGGGGGGAGGTAGTACCAAGGCCAAACCGTACCATAGGCATTGAAATGTTCATGGGGTTACTCCACTTGAGGGTATTGTATAAGCTTAGTTATTAAATAACAGTGCTTCTAATCCTATTAAATCATCCCAATACAATAAGTTGCCTGTGAACGGCAATTTTGTAACGTATTGTTAATGGTGGGGGTTAGATCCTTATAAATGTAAGGCGTAACGCGTGGTGCAGCGTTCGGCATGGCCCGTATTGCCCAAAGGTGCGTTGAGTAACTCAAAACCCAACCGTTCATACAGGCCAATGGCGTGGATCATGTGAGGAACGGTTTCGGCATACAAGGTTCGATAGCCCGCCGAACGGGCCCCTTCAATGGCTAGGGTAAGGATTTGTTTGCCCAGCCCCAAGCCCCGTAACTGGGGAGAAAAATACACTTTTTGTAGCTCGGCAATGCCGTCACTGGGATTCGTGCCCTTTAACTGACTAAAGCCACCCCCGCCCAGCACGGTGCCCTCCGGGTCTTCAATCACCCAATATTGGCCTGTGACACCATCATAGGCTGCACTCATGGCTTGGGTTTCAGGGTCGTTGCAGGCGTAACCCGGCCCAATGCAACCGTATTCCGTTAACACCGCAATAATCACATCGCGCATGGCGTCATTATCCCCGGCTTTAATGGGTCGAAGCGTTATGCCGTGCTGGCAGAGGATGCGGTGTAGCAATAAGGGCGGGGCGCTAAGGGTTAGAGTCATTACAACGGAATTTCTAAGGTATCGACAAGGGCCACAGCGTCTTTGGAAGATAAATCATGGGCGGGCATGGCCTGTTTGGCCACCAACCATTGAATTAAAACCACACTAATAACAATAACGCCCATACCCACCATTAATTGCCAATGAGACGGCTCGTTGAGCAGCCACACCCCCAAAGCGGCCGTAAGCACGGGGGTTACGTAGGCAAAAGTGCCTGTTAAGGCCAAGGGCAAGGTTTGCAAGCTGTACAAATAACCCACCATACCAATGCCACTGCCAAACACCACCAAATACAACACAGAAAACACACTGGGCCAGCGAATGAGGGAGGGTTGAGCGGCATAATCCGAGAGATGAGTAAGGTAATCCCACGGGTGAAGCCCCTGCCACGTGGCCACCAACGTCATGAGAACAACGGCTACAATGTTTTGCTGCACCACCAGCCCCAATTGAAAACGAAACCCCGTGTGAGAGGCTTCATCTACGGTTTGGTGCATTTGGCGAGAAATCATAGACCCCCAGCACCAAGCCAACCCCGCCACCATTTGCAAGATCACCGCACTAATAATGGGGCGGTGGCCGCTAAACCAATGAGGAATATCGGGGCTGAGTACCAGCATTAAGCCGCTAAACCCTAAAATAAGGGCCGCCATAATACTGGGAGACACCTGCTCTCGGGGGGGCAACACCCAGGACAGGGCTATCATCCAAAAGGGATTGAGAGCCACCACCGCCGCCGCCACCCCTGTGGGAATAATTTGCAAGTTAAAGGGCGTCAGGCTGTTACCCACCCCAAACATAAGCAGTCCAGCCAAGCCGTTGGCCAGCAAAGCTTTTGCGGGCAAGCGCCACACGCGTTTATCCACAAAGGGGGCAAACAATAATACTGTCCAGCCATAGCGTTGGGCCACCAACACCGATGGATGCAAGGAGTTAAGCCCCACTCGCATGGCGCCAAAGGTGGTGCTCCACGTAATGTACACGGCCACCAACGCTACGTAGCCCCAAAACAACGATGGCTTGGGGCGGGTTAATTGAGAGGCGGTAGGAGTTGTTGTGGGCATCTTCCAAACAAAAAAAGATTTTAAAACAGATTTTAAAAACGCTTGTAAAAATGATGTCAAAAAAGAGTATCACTCTCGGGGGGGCTTCTCCAACAGCTGATCCACCAACGCATCATAGCGGGCATGGCAGTCCACCAATTCTTGCCTAAAAAAGCTAAACAGTTCGGCTTGTAATCGTTCAAAGCGATTCCACTGGGCCCAGCCGTACCATAGGCTAATTACCAAGCCACTAGCGGGGCCTAGCAACCACGTGGGGTCTAACAACCAAGCAGGAGGGATGAAAGTAGGTACCATAGGATACACCATTGTTGCTAGAGGGTTATGCCAATAGCCAGTAATACAAAAGGTGGCTAGGCCTCCTAAAAGCGTCTGCGGGGGCCAATATCCAAGTGGGTAAAAGTAGGGTAACAACCCATTCCACCCTGCCACTGGGCCAGTGTTTGCTGCACCTGTTTGGCAGTAAGCCCTGCAACCACAATATCGGCGGCCATGCCGCGCAGGTGATAACTGAGGGGATGGCCCCCCACGGTTTTGTTGTGTTGTGGGCTACGGTAGCCGGAGGTTATTGTGATAGGACGCTGCAATATATCGCGCAAGGCCTGTAAACGCTGGGCCAATAGCCATAGGCTCCATAAAATAGAATCATCGGGCAATGGCGTACCCGCATCAATGAACTCGGATAATTTAAAGTGGGGGGCCAAGCGTGTTTTGAGAGTCCAACCGATGTGGTTTGGAGGTGAAAATGTCATAGAAGGCAAAGGCATCGAAGGGAATCCTGCGGGTAGGGATGGGAGGTGAGTGGCTGCAGTGTAGCGGGGCAAAATGTAACGAGGATGTCACAAAGTCTAGGCAAGTGTTAAAAAGTGAGTAAAATAAGCGGAATCGGCTTGCTACCGAGTTGTGGCGTGTGTGGACCCTCGGTTTAGGGGCATGTACAAAGCCACAGCCAAACAGCTAAAGACCTTTTTGGGATTTCTCCAGGAAAGGGGTGTTGCGGCGAACTGAAACGGGCGGGAAGTACAACAGGTCAATGGGCTAGCGAGTTTCTCAACAAGCGGCCACAGAACGTGACAATAGGGGTGGAAATCATGTTTGCTGAGGCGGTTGTGATATTGCCAATTGATTGAAGTGGATGCCAGTAACTGCTGGACCATGCTTTTGTGAACGTTTTGGTT
Source organism: Vampirovibrionales bacterium (assembly GCA_029866025.1). Classification (GTDB taxonomy): domain Bacteria; phylum Cyanobacteriota; class Vampirovibrionia; order Vampirovibrionales; family Vampirovibrionaceae; genus JARXAD01. The sequence continues at coordinate 22,842 of JARXAD010000013.1, forward strand.
TTTTGTCTCTCTCTGTCGTCAAGAGCTTTCGGTGTGTATCTTTTTATTTTTGAAGTGCTTAGTGCCCCTTGGGCCCACCGGCTGCCCCCAGCCTACGGCCCGAGGGGCTTTTTCTTGCCCTGAAAGGGCTTTTTATACTTTCTTTTGGCGTGAACAGGTTTTCATCTTGAGAAATAACCACCATTGAATAAAGAGGCGGGTTGGTTGTTCTGGGCTTGGTTTTAAGTGTAAGCACACTAACCGTTAATAGAGTAGCGAAGGATATTTACGATTCATTGAAGTAGAGTTTTCTTTTAAAAATTCAAATGGAAAAAGGGCCTTTGGCCCTACCCCCTTCGGGGGTTTGTAACAGTGTGGATACAAACCATTCACTGTGAATATATAAAAACGATAATTAAAATATAACAAACACGAACAAACGCCTTGTTTCTCTTCTTCTCCTCTTTATTTATTTTCTCTTCTCCTCTCCTCAAACATTCCCAGGGTGCAAGACAACTTGCATCCTTTTTTATTGCCGGCAACGCCGGTTTTGTAAAGGTGCCTGTAACATAGAGTTCCAAAAAAGCGACCGTTGGTTTTTATATCAATACCTTGGCTTATGCTAGGGGTTTATAGATACGATTTGTAGGAGAAAAAGTATATGATCGGGACAGAAGCAGCAGAGCAACTGGTTAAAAAAATATTTCCAAAGGCTAAAAACGTATCTGATATTAGCTTTAAAAATATAACTAGCCTTGGGCAGCTGGAGAGCACTATGGCGCCTTTGCGCAGGGAAGCTGAAAGAAAAGGTAAATCGATGACTCAATATATCCTTACGGGAGAAGATTCATTTAAACCAACCGTGAAAAATGAGGCTTGGGCTCATGTACCTCAAGGGAACAATGTTTTCTCAAGCCCACCACTTCCACGCAAGTTTTTAGAAAAGTTAGAGGCAGGTAAAAAAGTTTCTTTTAAGCTACCAAGTAGCGTTACCCCGGATAACCCTAAAGGAAAACGTGCTTTTGCTGTAATGGTTGATGGAAAGCCTGTATTTAAAGTTGTCCACAAGCCAACCGATGCGCGGGATCTTTTGCCTGTACAATAATTAATAGTTTGCAATTGAGTAAATCACTCGAAAGCGCCGTGTGAAAAATCTTCGATTATTGCTCCCATTAGGCTTTGGCCTAATGATAACAGCCCTGCTATTGCCCAGCCTTGGCGGCTGGGCGGAGCGGGTGGCTAGCGTCTCAGACTTGGAAACGCGCTGGTTGCAACAAACCTATGATGCCGAACCGGTGGAAGCTCGCTTGCAACGGCTGGAAACCACGGTGTTGGGCGAAAGCCACGACGATCAGCCCTTGGAAGAGCGTTTGCAGGCGCTACAACAGTTGTTTGTTCGCTACTATGCTAGCCAGTCTAATAATAGTGCTCCTTTATCTACGTCTCAACAAGCTTCTACTAACAGCCAAAGTCAACCTGCGATCGACGATTCTACCACTGCGCTGGCGCCGACATCGCCGCCTCTATTGGGGGCACTGGAGCAAGTTCTGTTAAACCGTCGCTTTGACGATCAGCCTGATGGAGACCGTTTAAACCGGTTGGAGTGGAAGACTTTTTTAACGACTTTCCCTAGCCAGCCGCTGGATGAGCGGTTGGATCGTTTGGTGCGACGCTACCCTCAAGCCATAGAATATGCCCGTAGTTTTGTGACGTATCAGCAATCACAAAGCCAGCAATCGCCCAGCAGCCCAATGACTCCGGTGTACACGCCACCTCAAGTACGGCCACCCCTTAGGCCTTAAGCTAGCGCTACCAGAACTTACTCTTTTAGTGGTTACGCCAAAAGCAAGTATATTAAGGGCCGAATGGCCCTAGACGGAAACGACTTCTTTAATGGCGGGGATGTGTTGCTTGAGCTGTTCTTCAATGCCCATTTTGAGGGTCATGGTGCTGCTGGGGCAGGTGCCGCAGGCGCCCATGAGGCGCAATTGAACCACGCCGTCGTCGGTCACGTTGACGAGTTCGCAGTCGCCGCCATCGGCTTGCAAAAAGGGGCGCAAGGTGTCGAGGACTTCTTGGACTTTCACCAAGTCAATCATGGACGGCGAGGAGGTTTCGGCTGTGGTTTCGGTAGTCATGGGGAAAAACTCCTTGAATTAGGGATGAAAACAATAAAACAAAAAGGGTGAAGATGCGCCTTAGTTGCAACGTATAAAAGACGGTTGAACCTGAGAGGCCAAAGGCTCTCAAACACCAAAGGAAGTACCGCAGCCGCAGGTGCTGGCGGCATTGGGGTTGATGAATTTAAAGCCGCCATCCACAAGGGCAGTGCTGAAATCAATGGTGAGGCCTTTGAGATAAGGCACCACCATAGGGTGAAGAACGACACGAACAGCCGTGTCGCCATCGCCCACAGTTTGCACTAAATCCTCGTCGTTGGGCTCGCCACAGGGGTCCATTAGGTACTGCAGCCCTGCACAACCACCGCCCGAGACGCCCACACGCACACCGTAATGGCCTTGCTGGGTCACAGCCCGTAAATGATTGAGGGCCGCATCGGTGAGGGTCACGATGGTAGGGTTGGGGGCTGTTTCAGTGGTAGACATCGGATTAAAACCTTTTGGGGTAAGTATACGCTAGGCTTATAGTACACCGTGGTAAAGGGCGATTGCTAGAGTCTTCTTTTTTTATAAGGATTTGAAGGGTGGTGGGGCTAAAGGTCCTTTGGGAACGAGGCTCCTCTTTAGGGGCTATTTCGCATACAATGGATTTACTCGTTTTGCCTTACGGCATACGTTATTGGCTGCTTCGGTGGTTTGTGTGCACAAGGATTCGGTTGTCATGTCCCCTCTCTCACTCTCTCGTGGATGGATTGCTGTTTTGACCGTTGGCCTGTTGGTGGGTGCCATGGCCGGACGTGTGGATACCAGTTTTGCGGTAGCGCCCGCACCATCACACAAAGCCACCGTAAAAGCGCCCGCTAAACCAACGGAAGCCGCTCTCAAAGTGGCTGCTGCAGTGCCTCAAACGGTATCACCCCTAGATTTGGTGAAAAGCCCCGACACATACTTGAACAAAACGGTGTTAATGGATGCAACCTTTAACAGTTTTGGCACCTTGGGCTTGGATTATAAAAAAGCCCTGCGCGATGGCAACAAATACCTGAGTGTCATTATTTTGCGCCCCGATGTGGACCACCACACCATTCCGTTATCAGAGTTGAAGCTGTTTGTGGCCCGAAAAAACAGCGAACCTTTAATGGATTTGGAAACCGGCGATGAGGTTCGTATTAAAGGCATCGTATTTAGTGCGGCTTTGGGCGACCCATGGGTGGATGTGGACACCATTACGGTGCTTCACAAAGCCCCCAATAAAGAGAAGTCCAAAGCGTTGGCTGCCAATAAAGATAAAAACGCCCACTAGAAACACTGGTTCACATGCCCACTGCTACCATGACACACCCTTCGCTTCCCTCCACTGCTGTGGAAGACACCGTTGCAGCGACATTGGCACAAGCCCGCCAGGTACTTAGCATTGAGAGCGAAGCCCTCACGGCGGTGTCTCGCCAATTAACAGCCGATTTTGTGACGGCCATTGATTTATTGCAGCAGTGCCAAGGGCGTGTGGTGATTACGGGCATGGGAAAAAGCGGTCACATTGGTCAAAAAATGGCGGCTACTTTTTCCAGTACCGGTACGCCGGCCTTGTTTTTACACCCTGCGGAAGGTTCTCACGGAGACCTCGGCACCTTAACACGCCAGGACGTGGTGATTGCCATTTCCAACAGTGGTGAAACCCCCGAAATTTTGGCGGTGTTGCCTCTTATCAAGCGTTTTGGCCTGCCCCTTATTGCAATGACGGGTGGCATTGATTCCACCCTCTCGCGACAAGCCGATGCGTTGTTGAATGTGTCGGTGCCTCAAGAGGCCTGTCCCTTAGGGTTGGCCCCCACCGCCAGCACCACGGCCACCTTGGCTTTGGGCGATGCCTTGGCTGTGGTTTTGTTGGAGCGTCGTGGCTTTACCCCGGAAGACTTTGCTATGTTTCATCCCGCCGGTTCCTTGGGCAAACGGCTGCTGTGGACCGTCAGCGATTTAATGCGCTCCGGCGTCGAGCTTCCCATTGTTTCCTCAGCGGCGGGCTTTATTAGTGTTCTTAGCGAAATGAATCAAAAAACCTTGGGGTTGGCGCTGGTAATGTCTGCAACGCAAGGCTTGTTGGGCATTATTACCGATGGGGATATTCGCCGTGGCGTGACCCAGCAATCCGATGTTTCTCAATTAACGGCGGCGACCTTAATGAGCACGTCGCCCAAAACCATTCGTCCCGATGCCTTGGCTTTAGAAGCCTTGCGCCACATGGAAGAACACCGCATTACGGTGTTGGTGGTGCAACGCCCCGAAGAGTCGACGCCGTGTGGGGTAATTCACCTGCATGATGTGATGCGGGCTGGGATTGCCTAATGACCAGTGCCTGGGATGAAGGAACACGGTTGCATGAAGCCGCCAAAGAAATTCGCTTACTGGTGTTTGACGTGGATGGCGTGTTGACCAATGGCCAGCTGTGGTATGGGCCAGAAGATGCTGAGTTTAAGGCCTTTAATGTAAAAGATGGCCAGGGCATTGCGTGGTGGAACCAGCTTGCAGGGCGCCAAAGCATTATTATTACCGCCCGCTCCAGCGAGATTGTTCGGCGTCGGGGCGATGAGCTTGGAGTGGCCGCCGTGTTTGAGGGCCAAAAAAATAAGTGGGCGTGCTTGCAAACGTATCTTTCAGAGAACAACCTTGCGCTTAACCAGGTGGCGTATATGGGTGATGATTGGCCCGATATTGCGTGTTTGCAACACGTGGGATTGGCCACCTGTCCTGTTGATGCTGTGGCCGAAGTTCAAAGCGTGTGCGACTGGGTTGCTAGCCTTCCCGGAGGACAGGGTGCCGTGCGAGACTTGATCAACCGCCTGTGTGAGGCGCAAGGATTGTTGCCACAGTTTGTTTAGTTCTTAGCCGTATTTTTTCGCTTTGTTTTTTAAGGTGTGATGCTCATGGATGTTTCTTATTTAATTGCCCTGTTTAGCCGCCCCGAAACCTATTTAAGCTTGGTTACGCTGCTATTTTTAGAGGTGGTATTGGGTGTTGATAACATTATTTTTATTGCCATTTTGGCGGCCAAACTCCCCAAAGAACAACAGCCCAAAGCGCGCCTGTATGGCTTATCCATTGCCATTTTGGGTCGCTTGGGCATGCTAGCGGGCATTGCCTGGCTTACCAAACTCACAACACCCTTGTTTCACCTAGGGCCGTTAGCACCCTCGGGGCGCGATCTCATTTTGTTGGGTGGCGGTTTGTTTCTTATTTATAAAAGTGCTCAAGAAATTTACGAAAAAGTGGAAAGCAAAGAAGAATCCGAACTTCGGGTAAAGGGCGAAAGTTTTGCTGCCATTGTGGGCCAAATTATTATTATTGATATGGTGTTTTCACTAGACAGCATTATTACCGCGGTGGGGTTGGTAAACGAGCTAGCCATTATGTTTGCTGCCGTTATTTTAAGTTTGTTTTTAATGTTGGCGGCCAGCGCTGGCATTGCTGCCATGCTGGATCGTCACCCCTCTTTAAAAATACTGGGGCTTAGTTTTTTATTGATGATTGGTACCTTGCTGACTGCCGAAGCCTTCCATTACGAAATTCCTCGTGGCTATATTTACTGCTCCCTTGGGTTTTCCTTACTGGTGCAGTGGTTTAATATTATGATTCATGAAAATCAAGAAAAGAAAAAATTACAAGAAAAAACCTAATAATTATAGCCACCATTACTTACGCTGCACATCCACCAAGCGAATACGCAAACGTCCATCGTACACAGCGTCCATCTTAATCACATCGCCCGGTTGTACGGCTATGCCTTGGGGCAAGGTATACACCAACTGGGTCCAGTGGGTATCGGGCGCCCAGGGAGAATTTGTCAGTACCGTTTCGTCATCCAGCCACGCTGTAAAATACGCCACATAGCCGCTAAACTGCCCTGCTGTTTTAATGGTTAATTCAAAAGGCTGGCTAAACACGGGATTGGTAATGGTGGTTAGATCCAAGGTGGTTACTGTCACCGGGTCACTCAGCACACGTTCCATCTCGGGCCGAAAGCGGGCATTGCGAATGCTGGGCTTTACGGCAAGCAACTCACCCAAGGGCTCAAAATTAATGCCGTATAAATCGTGAAGTTCTTTGACTTGTTGAGGTTTTACCAGTGGTAGTTCCCCATGAATCGCCGCTACTTCAATGGCTAGTTTTCCAGGAATGAGGCGCGCATTGGGAGCTAGCAATCGGTCGCGCACGTCCATGGTAAATTCCAGCACGTGTTCTTCTAAAATACCGTTGCCTAAAATCTCACTCACCAATACGGTGGGGGGTTCACTAAACACACTGGCATCCATGTTGCCGCTAGTGCCGTGTAAAATGGTCACATTATCCAACCCGTTGTGCTTGGCTAATTTACGGGCCAAATCGGCCACATCCTGATTTTTTTCAATGCCATACACGTGCTTGGCACCCGCTTTGGCAGCCAAAAATCCTAAAATGCCACTGCCACACCCTAAATCCAACACCACATCATCGGGCGTAATGGTGCGCTCAATGGCTCGTCGGTACGCTGCTACACGAACGTTATCGCGCAACATTAGCAAATGATTTTCAGGATTAAAGTGAAGGTTGGCCCCAACACTTTCGGCAATGCGGTTGTCCAGCGATTCATGGCCTTCGCTGTCGTCGGTAATAATGACCTTCATTTGATACAGCGTGTTTAAATGCTGCAAAATTTTAGGATAATCTGTCGGGTCGGGCCAATTGGCTAAAATGCTTTCTACTGTGCGCCAATCAGTAATGTCCCATAAAATCAGCATAATATCGGATTGAATGCGCAACGCTTGCCCATCGGAATACACATTGGTGAGCTGCAAGAAATTAGTCCCATCAAACCGAATGTAGGTATCTGGATTAATTTTGACCCGATGTTGGGGTTCCAGTCGTTGAAGAGTTGGTAAGAGTGTCATACAGCCACACACTTTGTTTTACAGGGAACAAAAGACAACTTATATCGCCACGTCATGGGCAACACCCCACCGGGGCTTGTTCGCTAAACATTGGTTTTCCAAAATAGGATTTTTGAGCCGTTTGTCGCGTTAAGTACAAATGGGGGTACCACGTCTGTTCGGTAAACCCAAAACGGCGATACATACGTAATGAGGTAACATTATCGGTGCCGGTGGTGGCAGTAATTTTAGCCAATAACCATTGACCTTGCCCAATACCTTTCATCAATCGAACCAAGGTATGGCGCAACAGTTGCGTACCTAACCCTAACGAACGTACTGTGGATGAAGACGAATCGTTAAAGCTATTTGGCTCTGGCTTTCGAGCAGAAGGGTGAACCCCAATGAGAGCAATATTGGCCGTCATGGCATCGGTATGCAGCACAAAGCAAAACCCAACGGTCTGATTATCTTTTATTAGGAGTGTGGACCATTCGGGGCGGAACGCTCCCATGTCGCCACGCAGCATGGAATCCAAAGCCAACCGAGCGCCCGATGCTGTTTTAAAGCGTGGATCCCATAACGCATCCACTTCGGTGGAAAAGCAGGCCACAATCGTATTGCAAAGAGCGGTTAACGCTTCTTCAGAGGGCTGGCGCGTACTAAAAAATTCTTGCCAACTCATCACTGAGAAATCACACGCAAGGGGCGGTAAGGTCTCGTGCTGATGCTGAAGGACAGGCAATGTTAGTTCGCCCATTAGATCTAATTCAACAATGCATTGCCCCACGGGCTTAAACCCGTACCAAGGGGCTGTAAGAACATACTCGCTTTGTTTTCCCAGTAGTGCGTAGCTAATGGTTTCCCAGTCATCCCGCTGTGCCACATCGGTTAAAAATTGTCTAAAGATAATATCCAAGGCTGCTTTAGGTTCTACCCCTTCTTGGAGTGCCAGGATGTTCACCTCAATGGAACCATGGGGTTCGATGCCATAGAGTAAAAATCCCCAGTCTTTTCCTTCCGCAGTATCGGTTAGTAATAGGCCCTGTAAAAACCCTTGTTGTATTGCTGTTGTTACCACATTAAATGGCAGCGGTGCTTCATGCCAACCGTACTGGCTAATGGCACAGGAACAAAAGCCTTCCCATAAAGGCTTAAGACGAGGCCACACCGTGGCCTGCGAGAGTGAAACAGCTTGTAGCACGCGAAGGTAAACGCCACTCCATACACACGAATACTGGTGCGTATTGTAGCGGACGACACATGTCTGCCGTTCACCGAAGCTTTCAACCTCCTCTATCCAGCCGAGGCTCCCCAATGAGCCTATTTAAATTTAAAGGAGTGAGGTGGCTGCCTTAAAAACCTGCATAATCAGTTTGTTGTAATACCTGCTAATGTAACGTCCGTTATCGTTAAGCTACAATGGAACCGGCACGACAGGCAGTAAAAATAGTTAGGGTTTTTTTACTGCCTAAGTACGTGCTTAACAGGTTTTTATAGTCGGATTCCGTTACTTTGTGGGCCTCATTTCCTTTATCCCAAAAGGTAATATGATGAGCCCCCTCCGGTGCCGATTCGTCTCGAGGTTTATCTCGATTGCTGTGATCGGGCATGGCCACAATCACGATTTCGGCGTGCGGTTGATTGGCCGACAACTCTTTGATTCGCTTCAGTTGCCCTTCAATGGAAGCCGTGGAGGTACTGGCCCGAAACAAATGATTGGCGGGTACATTGTACTCTTCTTGAAGGTTTTGATTGAAGCGGTTCAATTGATCGGTTTTATTATTGCTGCCAATGCATAGCACGTAGCGTGGTTTATGCGGGTTTGTGTTGTCTTCTTTTTTAAATCCTTTAAAGCTTTGCGCGGACTGAACCCCGTGATGGACTCCCCATTCTCGATGGGGTGGTGTTCCATCATCCACGATAAAGTCTTTGTAGCCCTTTTGTTTTTGGTTCTTTAAGGCTTCTTGCAAGCTGGCTGTATTCCGGGTCTGATTTTCCAGATCGAGTAATGCATTGCTGTACTGCTGACCTTTTTTCCCTTCGGGTACATTGACCACGTATGATACCCGTTCCCGTTGGCCTGCCACTCCATAATACGAGGGCTTGTAGGTTTGACTCGGTGGCTTATCCACTGTGGGTGGATGATTAAAAGGGTTATTGAGGGTAAAGCCATCCGCTTTGGCGTGCTTAAACAGCGTAACGCCCAAAAATAAAAGCAGGGCTCCTCCTACCACCGTCCCCCCGTCGGGCAGTGAAGAAGCCTCTGCTGATGGATAATAGGCAGAGGGGCTTGCGCCCCCGTTGCCATAGTATGGGGTTGGGTAGGCCCCCCCGGACCCACCGAACCACGGTGTGTTCTTCATATTCCCCCCAATAGCACGAAGTTTTTATCTGGTGCTAAATTAGCCGTCGGCGTCTCCGGTGGTCTCACCAGCAGCCCCACCTGTTTTGGTTTTTTTAGGTGTTTTCTTGTTGTCAGTTGTTGCTAACAGTAACAGAAGTACCGCAGCACCGCCTAAAATCAAGGGTAAAGGGCTTTTCTTTCTGGGTGGCATGGGTGGCGGAGGCATGGGTGGCAAGTTAAAATTGTTGCCACCTACTTGGTTAAAATCACTTAAAGCGCCACCAATGTTTTGAGGAGGGAAGCCTTGGCCACCGAGCTGACCATTAAACTGCCCGTTAAAGGGAATACCGCCGCCAAATGGCTGGGCACCCAGTTGACCTTGGAACTGACCGGAGAATGGAATGCCACCCCCAAACATGGGATGCTGTGGTGGGCACATAGGTGGCTGTATGTTTACCACAACCGGCGGTTGTGGCGGACACATCGGACGAGGTGGCGGGCACATCATCATGGGTTGTTGGGGTGGGCACTGATTGATATTAATGGATTGTGAGAAAAAATTGGGTTGCTGTGGCGGCGGGCAAAATTGCTGATGCACAGGCGGCGGGCAATAGGGCCGCGGCTGCGGAGGATAGCAATTGACGGGAGGACGCTGAGGAGGATAACAACCCCCTTGAGCGATGGGCATTGCGTTAGCGAATGGGTACATAGTTGACTCCTTTGTTTATGAATAAATAACGGTGTGTAATAAAAAGGCGTGATAAACGAGGTGAATGAATAAGCATCAATAACCAAATAAATAAAAATAAATAACGATTTATTAACGTAATTAATCTAGTTAAGTTCCATACGTTTCTTAGGTCGCAACATCGCTGCCAGGTTTGCTAAACAAGGTTTGAACCACGGGTAACAGTGCGGGTAAAAAGGGCAGTACTTTATCCAAATTAAAGCCTTTCTTTTCGCCATCGGCGTTGGTTTCTTTGGGTCCTTTAACAAGTTTGTACAGTACAAAACCGCCAACCCCAATGCCCAACCACTTTAGTAGGTTATTTTTGGGTTTTTCCGGTGGCAAGGGTTGTTGAAATTGCTGCTGCTGTTGCTGAAATTGTTGGGCCTGTTGCTGTTGTTGCTGTGTTAATTGTTGTTGTTGGAATTGCTGAAGTTGTTGTTGCTGTTGTTGTAACTGGGCTTGTTGTTGTTCCACCACGCCCATTAGTTTTAGTTGTTCTTGGAAGGGGGTAACCCCCATGGCGTTGGGCATCAGGCCCAGATTATTCAGTTGCACATCAAACAGAGAGTTGGCACCGCCGCCCAATCCACCGCCGCCCAATCCACCGCCGAGACCACCGACACCCAACCCGCTAAAGCCGGTATTAAGGCCGAGGTTGGCGCCACCGCCAAACCCTGCCGCACCGCCACCGTAGTTAATAACCACGGAGGGTTGTTGGCCAAAGGCTTGCTGGCCGTAGGCAAAGGGTGGTGTAAACAAGCGGGGGGGCATGATTGAATCCAAATACTATTTTCTATTTACTGGGCTTAATCTTTGCGGCCTCTTCACGAGCTTTCTTTTCTTGATCGGTTTCTGTTTTTACTACGGCTCCATGCTGATCTGCTTTGGCGGTCCAGCCTTTTACTGCCTGCTCGGCTTCCTGATCCAGCTGTTCTTTTGTTTTTAAAGTAGCACCGCCGCCAGTAGCGCTCAGAGAGGCACTTGGGGTACCGCTGCCAGTGTTGTTGTCTTTTACAGCAGGGGTGCCAATGATTTTTCTCATAAACGGAAGTAGAATAGCGAGTCCGAACACGGCGGCGCCTGCCGTAATCGCCGCTTTCACGGTGCTTGCTTTCCGCTCTTTGTTTTGGGCATCAAATTCTAGCTTGGTTCGTTCTGCGTCATTTGCTAAGGCTAATTTTTCACAAGGGTTGCAGTTGTTATTGCCGCCCCATCCAGGGTTAAACGAAGGTTGGAAGCAATCTTGCGGTCTACCAAAAGGACGAAACTGATTGCGATTGTAGGTATTGGGCTGACCATCGGGGAACCGCCGGTTTTGAAAATCCTGATTGTTAGAAAAACGTCGGTCGTAAGGAAAATAATTATTGGGCATATTGCCAGACATAAATAGCCTCCATTTCCCACAGGGGGGATGTAGAAATGAATTAGGAAACGTTGAACATTAAGTGCTCGTGTATATATAAAAACAATTAATAGCATTCTGCTGTTAGTTTGTGACGCTTTGTAAACAAAAAAGGCGGGATCTTGGTATTCGTCACGCTCTCACTGGGTTTGGGGTTGATTTGTTTTTTTGGTACAGTAGCCTCTACGGCGTTAAGCCGCTGTATTCCCCCCTCTTTACAAGGATTGACCCATGGAACGTACTTTTATTGCCCTTAAGCCCGATGCCGTGCAACGTGGCTTGATTGGCGACATTACCGCCCGCTTTGAGCGCAAAGGCTTTAAGCTGATTGGCCTGAAGATGATGCAAGTGAGCCGCTCCATTGCCGAGCAGCACTACGGCGAGCACGCCAGCAAACCGTTCTTTGGCGGTTTGGTAGACTTTATTACCAGTGGCCCCATTGTGGCCATGGTGTGGGAAGGCACCAACGTGGTGTTGGAATGCCGCAAGATGATGGGCGCCACCAACCCCAAAGATTCCGCTCTGGGCACCATTCGGGGCGACTACGCCGTGGATTTGGGTCGCAACATCGTTCATGGCAGCGATAGCGTGGAGAGTGCCGAGCGCGAGATTGGCATCTTCTTTAGCCCCAATGAGCTGGTGAGTGGCTGGTGCCGCAGCACCGAAGGCTGGTTGTACGAAAAACCCGAGCCCACCAAAACCGCCTGCTCCGTCTAACCCCCGAAGGGGGTTTATTACACTAGCCTTGCTGGTATTCAATAAACCCTTTGTTTAACTGCAGGCAAGCCTGCCTTTTATAAAGGGGTCTTTCCGTAGCCGTTATTGTTATTGAACAGGCCCCTTTTTTAACAACCCAGCATTGCTGGGCTTGCAGGTAGCCTCGCTCTTCGATACTCTAAGAAGTCTCAACTTGGGTGGGGGATTGGCGCAGTTGGTAGCGCGTCTCATTCGCATTGAGAAGGCCAGCGGTTCGAATCCGCTATCCTCCACCCACTTTTCTTACTCTAAATTTATTTACCGTTTAAAGCTTGCATTACGGTGGCGTAATTAAAAAACAGCCACCCGCTGAAGATACCAACTAAAAAATTTAACAAGCCTAAAATACCGAGAGCCATTTGAAGAGCATGATGAGTCCTATACATATAGTCTCCATCAATTCCATATTCTTCTTTGTAGCACTTTTCTCGTTCCGTTTCAGGTAAAGAGGAATATGGCTCAATATTATCAAGCTTTGCTTTTAATCTCTCCTCCCTTTTTGTGTAGCCAAATAGCTTAGTCGCTAATCGTTCCATTTCTTCATTACCGAGATGTTGATTCCAGCAAAAAAACAGATAACCAAGACCTGAAGCGAAGCCTAGTGCAGAGGGAACTATAAATGAGTACTTTAGAGTCTCAATATCCGGCTTTGATAAAGCGTAAGAAAAAATAGCACCGACAATTGCATAGTAAAAGCTAGAAAAATTTAAAATAACCCTAATATAGTCAATTTGTTCTGAAGATAAGAGCTTATAGCGCTCCCAAAGAAGATTGCGATCTTCTTTGTCTTGCTCGGCTAAAATCTTATATTCTTCCAGAGTTTGCATCCATCTACACCCGCCCCGTAGAGCCAAAGCCGCCTTGGCGATCGAGTTGTGCCTTGCTGCGCTCCACGGTGTCAAAGGTCACTGCATCCCACGTGGCTTGGGTCACGGGAGCAATGACGAGTTGAGCAATACGCTCACCCGGTTGTATGGTAAAGGCCTGCTGCGATAAATTCACCAGCGGCACCTTCACCTCATCACGATAATCGCTGTCCACCGTTCCCACGCAATTAATCAGCGTAATGCCGTGCTTAATAGACAGCCCACTGCGCGGGCGAATCTGACACTCATAACCCTCCGGCAGCAGCAAAATCAATCCCGTGGGGATGAGCTGACGCTCAAAGGGCTGCAAGGTAATGGGGGCGTCAATGGCGGCACGCACATCCATCCCCGCACTACCCGTGGTGGCATAGCTGGGCAATTCGTTGAGCGCGTGGGGCAATGCATGGATTTCAACCGTCACCACGGAAGGCTTAACCAGAGTAGAAGTAGACATCGTCACTCTTCCTTACCGAAAAACTACACAGCACAGGCAGCGGGCACTTGAACGGACATCCCAATGGCGTGGAAATCGCTGGCCACCAGGCTGGCCCCGCCAATCAAGGCACCATCAATATCACCCTTATTAAGACCATAAGTGGCAAACAGCTCACCGCTGTTGGTAGGCTTAACACTACCGCCATACAGCACCCGCGTGGCTTGCGCCGCTTGAGGTGAGAGAACGTCGGCCAAGGTGCTGCGAATCAACCCACACACGCGGTTAGCCTCGGCGGCTCCGCAGGTTTTGCCCGTGCCAATGGCCCACACCGGCTCATAAGCCAGGGCCAGCGTCATAGACGCCTTATTATTTTGGAGCAATGCAAGCCCTTCGGTTACTTGCTCAATCACGACGGCATCCGTCATGCCTCCCTCGCGTTGTTCTAAGGTTTCCCCCACGCACAAAATGGGCGTGAGTCCGGCAGCCACGGCCGCTTGCACCTTGGCCGCCACGGTGGCGTTGGTTTCGCCATAGTATTGGCGACGTTCACTGTGGCCTAAAATCACGTAGCTTACGTTGGCGTCTACCAGCATAGCCGCGCTAATTTCGCCCGTGTAGGCGCCTTCGGGTTGGCTTTCCATGGTTTGGGCGCCCAGCTTAACGGGGCAAGGCACTTGCGATAACACAGAACTTACAGCGTCCAATGAAGTAAAGGGGGGGCAAATAAGCCACTCCACGGCGGTATTGCAGCCCTGTTTGCACAGTGCTGCCAAATCCGCCACAAATCGTTGGGCCTGTGGGCGGGTTTTCATCATTTTCCAGTTGCCAGCAATCAGTGGGGTGCGAGGAGAAGCAGTCATACAAAGGCTTTCTAAAAACAACTGGAAAATGAATCGGCGCCAAACAAAACGCCCAGAGCGTAAACCCTGAGCGTGTATTGTAGAGGAAAGGATGGGTAGGCTAAAGGTTACCCGAGCCATGTTTCAGAAGGAGCTGTTTCTTCAGTAGTATTGGTTCCGTTTGCTACATCGGTGGGTTCTTTAACAGCGGGCTCTTCAACTTCTGTGTTAGGAGCAAACCATTCGTTTCCAAAATGTACGCTAGATTTCACAAAGGTATTACTACTTGAAAATTTGGTCTCGGTGGCGGGACCTTGGTGAGGTTCATTTTGATTGGTGGGGCGCATGGGTGTATAACCAAAACGCATCGAGGAAAAAGTAATCATAGTTGATATCCTAAAGACTGAAAAAGAAGTGCTACTAACTGAGAATAGTAGTAAAGGTGAAACATAAGTTAGTGTCAATTAAACACGTTAAAAAGGATACTAAAGCAGATCTAATGGTTGACGTTAACGTCAACCTTGCTTCGTCACTAAAAACGGCCCCTACGCGTCATCGTAAAGGCCGTTTATGGAGAAACCTTTTTAAGGGCTTACTTCGCAGCAACCAGCTCGGGAGTGGGGGTCACGCGGGGTGTCCACGTTTTAAATTGCTCTTGGGCCCAGGCTAAGGCTTGTTCTAGCGTTAGGTCTTGGGCGGTGGTATCGCCGCGCATTTTGCACTCCAGCAAGCCTTCGGCGGCCTTTTTGCCAGCGGTAATCCGTATGGGAAAGCCCATCAGGTCGGCGTCTTTAAACTTTACACCGGCACGCTCGTCACGGTCATCCAGCACGGCTTCAATATTCAGAGGCTTTAAGCGTTCGTAGACTTGGGTAGCCAAGGCCATCTGGGCCTCATCGCTTGGGTTTACAGGGATGATCATGGCGTGATACGGGGCAATGGCCATGGGCCACAACATGCCGTCCTTGTCGTGGAAGCATTCGATGGCCGCAGCGGCGGTGCGAGTAATGCCAATGCCGTAACACCCCATGATGAAAGGCTGTTCCGTGCCGTCTTCGGCGGTGTAGGTGGCGCTTAGGCTCTCAGAGTATTTGGTGCCCAGCTTAAAGATATTCCCCACTTCAATGCCACGGGTTTCTTTTAAGGCCCCGCTTTCGCAGCTGGGGCAACCGTCCCCCACTTGGACTAGGCGAATATCTAGAAAGGTGGAGGGTTTTGGGACGTCCGTGCCCCAGTTGGCCTTGATGCGGTGCAGTCCGGGTTCGTTTTCTGCCACGTAAAAATTCGTTAAAGCCTCCGTGTTGGCATCCGCCACCACCGTGATGTTGGCCGGTAGGTTAATGGGGCCAATAAAACCTTTGCTACTGCCCGTCCACGCCGTAATTTCATCGGCGGTGGCCATGCGAATGGTATTGGCGGCTAGCGCGTTTTTTAGTTTGGTTTCTTCCACATCCATATGGCCGCAAATAAGTGCTAGGACAGGTTTTTCTTCATCCACCACGTACACCAAGCTTTTTAAAATAAGGCTGGGTTCAAAGCCAAAATCCTTGTGCAAGGCTTCAATGCTGGTGGCGTTGGGGGTTGCAATTAGCTCACTAGTACCTTCAGGGCCATTGAGCGTTGCAGGCTTTGCCTGGCTTTCGGCGCGTTCGGCGTTGGCTGCGTAGTCGCAGCTATCGCAATAGAACACCACGTTTTCGCCGCTCTCCTGTTCGCCTTCGGCGATGTGGGTGAGCACCATAAACTCGTGGCTTTCGCTGCCGCCAATGGCACCGCTGTCGCTGCGTACCATCACGGTTTCTAGCCCGCAGCGGTTAAAAATGTTGGTGTAGGCGGTGGCCATCCGCTCGTATTCGTCATCCAAGCAGGCGTTGCTGGCATGGAAGCTATACGCGTCTTTCATCATAAATTCGCGGCCCCGCAGCAGGCCAAAGCGGGGGCGTTGCTCATCACGGTACTTCAGTTGAATTTGATACAGGTTTTGGGGCAGCAAGCGGTAGCTGGTGAGCTCTTTGCGGGCAATGTCGGTAATCACTTCTTCGTGGGTGGGGGCCAGCACGCATTCGCGGTCGTGACGATCTTTGAGGCGCACCAGCTCTTTGCCATACACGTCCCAACGCCCCGATTCTTTCCACAAGTCGGCGGGTTGGAGAATAGGCATGAGTAGTTCTTGGCAACCGGCGGTGTCCAATTCATCGCGCACAATGGTGTTGATTTTTTGCACCACCCGCCACATGAGGGGGAGTAGGTTGTAAATGCCGCTGGCCACTTGACGAATGTAACCCCCGCGCACCAGCAATTGGTGGCTCACCACTTCGGCTTCTTTGGGGGTTTCGCGTAGGGTGCGAGCCAGTAGGCGGGTCATGCGCATGGGCGGTGGGGCTTTCGTGACAACAGTTGGGCATTGATTGCCCTATTGTAAAGAAAGCGGTGGGTTTCACCAAGAGCGTGGCCGAAACGTGGTTCGAGCGTCTTACTGAGTGCCCAAAAGTTCAATATCAAACTTTAAGGTGGCGTTGGGCGGAATATCATTGCCGGCACCTTGAGCCCCGTAGGCCAGTTTGGAAGGAATAATGAGGGTGCGTTTGCCGCCCACCTTCATGCCAGCCACGCCTTCATCCCAGCCTTTAATCACCTCGCCACCGCCTAAGGTAAAGGTAAAGGGCTCACCACGGTCCAGTGAGCTATCGAACTGTTTGCCGTTGGGGTACAAGGTGCCCGTGTAGTGAACGGCTACCTGTTGTCCAGCAGTGGCTGTTGCACCGGTACCCGCAACCATATCGGCGTATTGAAGTCCGCTGGGGGTTTGAGTAAACGCCAAGGTGGTGGTGCTGATGGGTGTGTTGGGCTTTGTACTGGCGTTGGCAGTCGGTACTGCTTGGCCTATCGACGGGAGGGATGGTAGGGGTGTAAGCTGCGCCAAGCGAGGCTTCATGGCGGTTTGAATTTGCTGCCACTCGGCAGGGGTTAAGGCGGGCTGAGGGTTGAGAGGCCCAAAACCCTGGGTGGCGGCCACGGCGGTGGCTACCTTGTGCATGCGCTTGTCGGGGCGGGTGTGATCGCGCGAGATTTTTTTCCATTGGGTGCGCCAAAACTTTTTGCTCTCTTTTTCGGCGTCTTCCAAACTTTGCTGAAAGGTCTCAATGCCCTTGGGATCAATACCGGCGTTGCGCAGCATGGAAACGGCGCGCAAGTCGGCCTCGTCTTCGCGGCGGCACACGGCTTTATCCAGAACCAGTTGAGACACAAACCTTACGGCTCCGTACAACACCGCCGCCGAAAACAGTGCTTTGGTGAGAGGTGCTTTAATAAGCTGCTTTAGTCCATCTTTCCAAAACGGTGGCGATGTTTTAAGGGTTTTAAACAACGTGGGCAATTGTTTAAATGCTTTGGGCAAGGTCTGGGTATACAGGGTTTTATCAAACAACTGGCCAATGCCGTTACCCAGCGCTATGGCCCACTGTTTAACAGGCCACCGCTGCTTTAACCCTAGCCCCACTGTTCCTGCGCCCAGCAACCCATAGGTAGCGTAGCTCATTTGGCTGGCAATTTTATCGGTTTTGCTGGCGTCTTTGCTAATCACGTGGCTTAGTTCATGGGCCAGTACAAAGGCCATTTCGGTGGGGTTTTTCACCTTCTTTAAAAAGCCTTCATTCAGGTATACCAAGCCGTCTTCCGTTACAAAGGCGTTGTAGTCGGGGTCATTCACCATCACCACCATGTAGCGCTTGGTTACCCCATTGCTGTGTAGCAAGTGATCCACCAAGCGCTGCACGGGCTGAGTGGCTTGAGGGTTGTACACAAAGTTGGTTTCGGCGGGGGATTTTGTGGATTTTTCTACGGAGCGATCCACCCAGTCAAAGGTAATGAGCTTTTGTAGCCAGTTATACTTAGGCTGCATGTAGACATGGGGGTTGGGGTTATCAATGGATGGATTGACACGAGGCTGGGACAGCTGAAATTGATCGGAGCTGGGCGGCAGCGTTGCTGGCGACCCTTGAGGTGAATTATTTACAGGCGGAGGTAACGGTACCAAGGGCAACGTCTCGGATGGCGTTGAAAATGTGTTGGGCCAGCCCGTCATGGTCTCAATCTTACAGGGTTGGAGCTCTCTCTCAAAAACGCTCGTGTGCCTATGAATTACATGCATAAACGCAACCAAGGGTTATTTTATGCTGGTTTGTAACAAGCGCGTGTTACAAAACAATTACTTGGGGCCGTTCCTTCCCGCTTATCAATCCCTTTGGCCCTCCCTTAGTAAAACCCGCCTTTGCGGGTCGTAAACGCTAACATTAATAGGAATTTACGCCTTAAACTTTTATAAAAGCCCGCCTTGGCGGGTCGTAAAAGTTGTTCGCTATGGGAATGGAGCGTCATGGGATAAAGTAGGCCTATCGTATTTAAGAATTTATGTTACTCATCAAAAAGAGCAGAGAGAGCCCTACTATGACTCAAATTTCTCGCTTGCGCGATGCGCAAATTACCAACGGCAATGTGATTAATGCCGACGATTTGGATACGGAATACAACCAGCTGGTGAGCGAAAGCAACGCCCAAGACACACGCCTGACCGCCATTGAATCGGGTGCCATAACCCTACAAGGGGTGAAAACCTTTACGAGTGCACCCAAGCTAGACGCTTTGGAAGAACGCACCCTAAGCCAAGGCATTACCGCAGAAAACGTGGTGCTGAAAGCGGGTTCGGTCCAGTTATCGGCCACCATTCTTATCAGTGGTGTGGATATTTCGACGAATCGCATCACTACCAATCAAAGTCATAACATTGTCACCGCCACCGGTGTTCGCATTAAGGCAGCCACCACGTTGCCATCGCCCTTGGTGGCCACCACCACCTATTTTGCCCGCGCTGTGAGTGCTACCGAAATTTCCCTGCACCCCACAGCCCTAGATGCCACCAACAATACCAACACGGTGGATATTACCACCACGGGCAGCGGAACATTGTGGGTGCTGGCGGATCCTCCCAGCCCGCAAACGGGCCAAGTGTGGTATTCGCCTGTCAGTAACTGTTTTAAATCGCGTCTTAATAGCCAAACTACCAACTTAATTACCAGCTCAACGGCGGTACCACCTCAAACGTTTATGTCGGGCTCTGCCATTGTGTACACCAATGCCAATAGCATTACCCTGCCTGCCAATTTACAAGCCTTTGATAAAACAGGCGTGCTGTTGATGGCGCTTTCAAGCAGTCAGGCCGTGGCCTTAAACGTGAGTGGTGCCAATGGATTGGATACCGGTACTGAGGCTGCTAACACGTGGTATTACCTGTACCTTGTTGGCGATACCACGGGCACCAATACACCCAAAGGGTTGTTTTCGTTGGTGAATGAGGCGGTGACGGGCAGCGTTACCTTGCCCAGTGGCTACAACGTGAAGCGTCAATTGCCTTTGGCTTTGCGTAACGATGCCAGCAGCAATATTGTGCCTTTTATTCAAGCCAGGCTGGGCGATTGGGTGCTGTACGACGGCGAAACCTCTCGCACCACGGCAGCCGGTGTGGTAACGGTAGCGGCTGCCCCCTATAACTTGCTGGCGGGGGGCACCGCAGCCACCTTTACGGCTGTTAGTGCTGCTACCATGGTGCCGGCCATTTCGCGGTTGGCACTTGTTCAAGGCCACCAAGGCACTGGCACCGATTTTTATGGCAGCGTGCGTCCTGGTGGATCCGCCAATGCCAACGGCAGGGCTTTTGAAGCCACGGCGTATAACGCGCCACTCGTAGAAATTCCCTTAAACACCAGTCAGCAATTTGAATACAAACGTAACTTTTCAACGGGCACGGTTCATATGGATAGTGTTGGTTGGCTACCCACGGAGGTGATATAGCATGCGATTTCATTTTACGTATACCGATGGCTCTTGGAGCGATTTAGCCGAATACGAGGCCATGCCAGCCCCCCGCAGCGGTGGCGTGTGGACGGAAGGCGAACCCGCTGAAAACAGCCCCCTCAATGCGCCGGTGGATGCCGCTGAATATGCCCGCCAAGTGTTGCTCACGCTATCGGTAGAGAGCCGTGCGCGACACTATACCCACATTGCCAATATTGCCGTGGCTCTGGATAGAGGCGATACGGGAGTGGCCCAGTACATTTTGGCCAATTCCATACAGCCCATTACCCCCGAAGAAACCGCGGTTCTCACCCAGCTACAAACCGCCTTTGCCTCGTTACTGGGTGGGTAATTTTTTTATTTTTTGGTGATAAGGGGACGTTCCCTCCCCTTACCCCTCCATTTGTTTTTTAAGGGCTTCGCCCTTATGAACCCTTCTCCGGAACCCCACCGCGATCAGTTTTTCCAATACAAATGAATCGCAAGTGAAGTGACTCAATAAACCTATCCCCCCATAAAAAATACGGAGCGTTGAATATCACGCAACACTATAAAAAGACGCTTCGCGTCAGCCAATTTTGCCGTAAGAATGTAGGCCCACGCCCATAATATTGACGCCAAAATAGGTGAGCAACATAATAGCAAAGCCAATCACACTCACCCACGCCAAAATTTTTGGGCTTTTGTTGTCATTCACGCGCAGGTGCAGGTAGGCGCCGTAGGCCAGCAAGGTCACCAAACTCATGGATTCTTTCGGGTCCCAGCTCCAATAGTTGCCCCAAGCCTCGTTGGCCCACAGACCGCCCAAAATAATGCCAATAGCCAGTAAAGGGAATCCCAGCGCCACACAACGATAGGTGACTTCATCGTACAGAGATAAACTATCGGGAGCCGTATTAAAAGAGCCCGTGCCCGAGCCACCGGAAGCCAGCGGTGTCGCCGGACTCCGAAAGGCATTCGTTACCAAGTACGCCAGCGAACTAACAAAAGCCAACGAAAACATGGCATAGGAGCCAATAATAATGGGCACGTGAATAGAGCGCCAATAGCTTTGCAGGGCGGCTTGCAGGGGTTTAATTTCCATCGGCAGTGTGGTGGCAAAGGCTACGGTGCCAAGGCCTAAAATCACGACTGCCCAACCGGCGTAGCGCAGGTTAAAGCGACGATCCAGCACCAAAAAGGCCGTAAACAGTAGCATCGCCAACATCATCAATGATTCATACATATTAGACAGGGCAAAATACGTGGCGGTTTGAGAGCGAATGGCAATGGAGGATGCTAGCGCCACAATAGCCAGCAGCAACAATCCCCACCCTGTGTGGTGAATCCAGTTTTTTGGGCTGAGGGACCGCACCACGTACAGCGCCAAACTGGCAATCAGCAGCACAATACCAGTATGCAGGGTGGTGGTTTCCGTAATATAAGCTGGGAGCACAAGGGTCATGAGATTTTTTTCTCCGTTGAAAGGTTTTTTTCTAATTCGGTTTTTAGCCGTTGCATGTCTTGGTGGCAGCCAATCCACGCTTTGTTGGTGGTGTAACTTAAAGACAGGCAAGCGCCTGTTTTTAAAAGTGGATCATAAAGTGGATCATGAGGTGCCTCTGAAAGGGGCTCGATAGCTACCCACAAGCGACGTTGGGCAAAAAAGCACAGGGCGGTGCCCACACTAATAATCAAAAAAGCTAAATACACCAAGCCCGTTTCTGGCGCTTTTTTAATCTGAAAACCCGTGGCTAATTCTGGTTTTTGGTAGCCCACGGTAATGCCATTAATGTTGCCAAATTCACCCTGACCCACCATAATGTTGGGGGGCATTTTTCCTTTTTTAGCGCCCACAAAGCCTTTGCCATCATGGACAAACACGCGCAGGCTGTTTTTGGTAACGCCCGGATCTTTTTGCACAAAAAACGGGAACACAAACAGGGAGCGGTTGTTGTTAATGTTGCCCAGTGGCACCATGGCAATGGGGCGGTTGTTAAACTGGCTGTTCACTTGCGCCACCACGGGTTTGCCATTCACGCTGATGAACAACTTGCCCGTGGGGGCAAAGCTGGCCTGATACAACATCACCCCGTCATACGACAGCGGATGATTGACCGACACCACTTGCCGCGCCAAGGATTGCTTGCCGTCAGCACTGAGAATTTCCAAATCACTTTCGTATTGCTTGGGGGTGGTGGGGTCGGTTTTGTAAAACTCAATATCAAAGCGATGCAGCTTTAATTGCCAATCGGGGCGGGACCCCAACCACACCGATGCATTCACGTTGGGGGTAAAGGTATCCAGCCCATTGAAGGACGCTTTGGATTGCACCGGATCGCCCGGTACCATGAGCTGCTGGGCCTTAAAGCCCGTAAAGGCACCCATCAACGAGCCAATGAGCAACAACAAAATCCCCACGTGGGCTACCACGGGCCCCAATCGACTAATGCTCCATTGGTGCCCATAGGCACGCAGTGCCGTTTTAATGGGGTTATTGGAGGATACTTTTAAATCAGGCGTTTCAATATGGGTCCAAAAGCCGTGCTTTTTTAAGGTGTTTACTGCAATGGCTTGGGCTTCGCTGGCGGGCAATGGACTCTCCATCACAAAATGGTGTTTGTCGGCGGTAATGTGCTCGGGGCCGCTATACACGACGCGCGTAGCCGCAAACCACGCTGGCCTTAACCACATAAAGCTGCCAAACAGCAGGTTAAAGAAAAACAGCACTTCCAACGCGATAAACCACGGCGAGCTGTACACGCTAAACAAGCCCATGGCGCGTAAAGGGCGATACCATTGACCAAACTGCGCCTTAATTTGCGACAGCTCTACCAAGCCTTCTTGGGGCATAAACACGCCCACCATCACCCCAATGGCCAGTAAACTTAGCAGCACAATGGCCAGCTGAATGGTTTTAAACACCGCCAGCAAGCTGGGCTTGGGTTTGCTTGCCTGGCATGTCGCCTTCAAGGCTTTTTTATCTCGGCTTCCCTCAGTAGTGGACGAGGCCGACGGCGGAACAGGGCTGGTTGCCGAAAAAAGGGGGTTGCCCATCGTATTGGAATCAAAATGAGAAGACACAGCCGCCACGACACCATTCATTGCCACCTTACGTGGCCCTCGAAACACCCTCTACTATCCCCCCAACACGCCCCCAAGCCAAGGCTTGGTTTATCTACTGAAACAAGGCGTAAACCTCAATTCATAATAGAATGTATCGCTCAAGGCTGGTTAAAAAGTACGGCTTGCCGTGCAGCATGCTGGGCCTGCTTTGGCAGGTAAGCTACGATGATTGTAGATGCTTACGTGGGGGCCAGTTGAAAAGCCCCGCTTGCTGGGTTAGACGACATAGTGGTTGGGGATAGGCTCTTTATTGGCTTGAATGTGGGCTAGGGATTGCTGAATCACGTCTCTGAGCGTGACGTTACTGGCGTTGCCCTGGTACAAAGGACCACCGTCTTTTAGACATGCCTGCTTTAGCACCTCGTAATCGTCAGCTAAGGTTTTGGTATTCACGGGTTGATGACGATTGTGGCTGTTGTAGTCCTCAATCTCTGCTTCCAGCACAGCCAGTGTAATGTTGGGGAAGGGGCGTAACATAGTGGAGGTGGCCCCGAGCTTGTGGGCCAGGTGCAGTAAAAACTCCAAGTGGTCTAACAACGGCTGGGTTTGGCCCGAGTGTGCTTTGGGAAACGTTGTAACAGCAGCAGAATCTGGCATACGGTCTTTCAAAAAACAGGGAGAAAAAAGTAGGGAGGACAGCGTCCTTGGAATTGATTAGAATGGTCGCTATTCTACCCAAAACGATGGGCCTTCTTTTTTGTGCCTGTTGAGTAGAGAACTGTTACCCGTTGCTGACAAAGGATGCTTTTTATGAGCTTTGTGGATGAATTTAAGGAATTTGCCCTAAAAGGCAACGTGATGGACTTGGCCGTTGGGGTCATTATTGGGGGTGCCTTTGGCAAAATTGTCACTTCGTTGGTGGACAATGTAATTATGCCCCCAGTGGGTTTGCTAATGGGCGGTGTGGATTTTACAGGCCTTGTGATTCCACTTAATGGCACCGTGTCCATTAAGTACGGTAATTTTATTCAAAGCAGCGTGGATTTCATCATCCTTGCTTTTTGTATTTTTATGATGGTGAAGGCCATGAACAGCCTCAAAAAAGCGCCTCCTGCACCCGAAGCACCTGCGGCCCCTGCGCCCCCCACCGCCGAAGAACTGTTGACGGAAATTCGCGACGCCTTAAAAGCTAAAGCGTAGTTTTGGCCTCTGTTTGTCTTTCTAAAAAGCCCTTGAACACTCTGTACGGTAGTTTTTTATTGGTATTGGTTGGCCAACTGGCCGCAAGCGGCGGCAATGTCCACGCCACGCTCCAAGCGCACCGTCACCTTCTTGCCGTAGGTCATTACGGTGTCTAAAAAGCGAACGATTACCTCGTTGCTGGGGCGTTCAAAGTCGTATTCGTCCCCAATGGGATTGTAGGGAATGAGGTTGACGTTGCACTTGAGGCCTTTCAGCAAGCGCCCCAAATCGTGGGCGTGGGCCTGAGAATCATTGACGCCTTTTAGCATCACGTACTCAATGGTCACGCGCCGCTTGGTTTTGGCCACATAGGCATGCACGGCTTCCATCAAATCCGCCACCGGCCATTTGGTATTGATAGGCATAATGCGGCTGCGGGTCTCATCGTCGGGGGCGTGGAGTGAGACGGCCAGCACAATTTGCATATTTTCTTCTGCCAGCTGGTAAATTTTGGGCACAATGCCGCTGGTACTCACAGTAATGTGGCGAATGCCCACCTCTGCCGATTGATTAAGGATGCGGATGGCCTGCACCACGTTGTCGTAGTTGAGGAGCGGTTCCCCTTGGCCCATAAACACAATGTTACGCACTTCTTCGCCACTGAGGTGCTGGGCCAGCAAGTACTGGTCCACAATTTCGGCCACCGTTAGGTTTTGCTTAAAGCCCATTTTTCCGGTAGCGCAAAAGCTGCAATCCACGGCACAACCCACCTGAGAGCTAATGCACACGCTGCGCACGTCACGATCACGAAAGTGCATGAGGACGGATTCGATGTTTTGGCTGGGTTTCTTCTCAGTAGCCGGCGTTTTAAACAAAAATTTTCGTGTGCCGTCGGCACTTTGTTGGTCCGCCACTACCGAGAGGGGCCCCACGCCGTATTGGGCAGCCAATACTTCTTTAAAACCCTTGGCCAAGTTGGTCATTTTGTCGTAATCACGTTCGCATTTCACGTACAGCCACTGGTGCAGTTGTTCGGCCCTAAAAGCCGGTTGTCCCAGCTCTTTCATGAGGGCTTTCAGTTCATCGGCAGTTTTCCCTACCAAAAATTGGGCTGGTTTCACTATGGGATCGACGGTGGCTGTCGAGGATTCTAAAACAGGGGGTGGGGCACAGGAGGTCATCACAATTCTTTACGATGTAGAAGGGGCTGTTACTATACAACGGCTGTCAATAGCGGCAATTGCCCTCTTTTTAAGAAGGCCCCCGTTGGGGGCTGTTACCAGTGTATCATTTCCACCGGCTTTTTTATTGGGGTTTGGGTGCCTTTTTGTTACGGTAGCGAAGCACTTTCCCTTACTTTTATCATTATCCTAAGGAATCTACCATGTCTGTATCACGCGATTCTGTTTGGCAGGCCCTAAGCACTGTTGAAGACCCCGATTTGAAGAAACCCCTCACCGACCTGGGCATGATTGATAACCTGGTGGTGTGCGATGGCCACGTGAGCTTTGCCCTCAAGCTGACTACCACGGCTTGCCCCCTCAAAGATTTCATCAAAGATTCTGCCATCAACGCCGTGAAAGCGCTGGATGGCGTGGTGAGCGTGAGTGCCGAAATCAGCAAAGACACCATTACTCTGCAAGCCAAAACACCGGATCGGGCGTCGGTGCCTGGTATTCGTAACGTGATTGCCGTAAGCAGCGGCAAAGGTGGCGTGGGCAAGTCCACGGTGTCCGTCAATCTGGCGTGTTCCTTGGCCAAACAAGGCGCACGCGTGGGCATTTTGGATGCCGATATTTACGGCCCCAACGTGGCCTTGATGATGGGTTTGCAAGGCCAAAAACTCAAAAGCGCCACCGAACAAAACAAAATCATTCCGCCCCAAAATCATGGCGTCAAGGTCATCAGCATGGCCTTTTTAGTCAAAGACAATCAGCCCGTGGTGTGGCGTGGCCCCATGCTGGATAAAGTCATTCGTCAGTTTTTGGTAGACACCGCTTGGACCTACGATGACGACGGCGCCGGTAACTTTGTGCCCGGCGGCGATTTGGACTACTTGATCATTGATTTACCCCCCGGTACGGGCGATGCCCAACTCACCATCATTCAGGCCACACCGGTGGTGGGGGCCATTATCGTCACCACACCCCAAGATGTGGCGCTGCTGGATAGCCGCAAGGGCTTGGCCATGTTCCAAAGCGGCAACATCCCTATTTTGGGCATTGTGGAAAACATGAGCCTGTATGTGTGCCCCAGTTGCGGCCACGAAGACGCCATTTTTGGTGTGGATGGCGGGCGCAATGCGGCGGCTGAACTGAACGTGCCTTTCTTGGGCCAAGTGCCCATTACGCCCAGCATTCGTTTAAACGCCGATGCAGGGACCCCCATTGTGATGGCGGAACCCGACAGCAAAGCGGCAGCCGTGTTTAAAGAGTTGTCTCACCAAGTGGTGGCGCAAGTGTGTGCTATGGGGATTGAAGGCGTTGCCGTAGCCGAAGAGCTTTCAACTGGCGACGAAGCCCCCACGTGTGGTATTCCAGCGGCTGCGCCTCACACCCACGATCATGGTCATGACCATGCGGGCCACAAAGAGCACGCCGGTTGCTGCTAGCAAGCGGACTGTTACAATCTGTTATAAAGTATCATCAGAATCCATTCAATTGTTTTTATATTATTGCAGGATGCAATTGACTGCTTTATTTATTCCCCCCTAAACTAACCAAAAAGGAACTTTATTATGCCTGGTCCTGATATTAATGTAAGTGCTCGCCTAATGCGCATCGCTGGCTTAAGCACCATTCAAGATACTGAAGCGAAATATAAACAGTTAGAGAAGCGCGCTTCTCAAGGCGATCTGCAAGCCGAAAAACAACTTCTTAAAGATTACACACAAGCTTATACCGAGCGAACTTATGATGTTACTAATGGAAGTCGTGCAAAAGATGCTGCCGGCAATGAATACATAACGGGTAAGTGGATTAATATAGTTTGCGGTACCCACTTACCTGATAATGTACATATTACACCCGAGTGTTTTGGAGAGGTTTTAGCCAAGGCAGACAAGGAGGATCTTAATACTGTGGGTGCAGTGACCAAGGTTAATGGTTTAGAAGGTGCAATTTTAACCCATAGACTTCGTGAGCCTGAGGTTACGCCCGTTGTCACCCAAATTCCTCAAGTTTACTCCAAAGAAAAATCCCCCGCTGTGGCACCTCCAATTGTTGCGGCAACTAAAGCCCAAGTTTCGGAAGCACCCTCGGTTGCTAAAGCAGCACCTTCATCAACAGCATCGGGATTCCCTGGTTCGATTCAGTATCATACAGAAAAGGATCCTTATGCGACGGCTCTTGAGAAACAATATCCTGACTTAACGCTTTACGGTCCAGTCGGTGACCGTGAGAATAATGCATACGGAACGGGTCCATCTAGTTCCGACAAATCATTGCGCTACACTGTTTCAGGTGACCCTAACAACATTCAGGTCACTCAAGCCCCAAGCCTCGGAACAAAATAATAGAAACAATGTCTTAACACCCTTAAGATACAAATAGCTTAAGGGTGTTTTGCATAAGGGTGGCAATGGTTAAGGGGCCAATGCCGCCAGGCACGGGCGTAATGGCGCTGGCTTTTAAAGCCACGCTGTCAAAATCCACATCCCCCGCCAGTTTTCCGGCTCGCGTGGGGTGGTCGTCACCCAAGCGGTTAATGCCAATATCAATCACCACCGCGCCGGGTTGTATGGCATCCGCCGTCAACCAGCCGGGGCGGCCAATGGCCACGCACACAATGTCCGCTTGGCGCGTGTGGGCAAACACATCAACAGTTTGGCTGTGGCATACCGTAACGGTGGCGTTGGCTTGCAATAGCAGTTGGGCCAAGGGTTTGCCCACAATGGTGCTACGCCCCACCACCACCGCATGTTTTCCCGCCAACTCAATCCCATAGTGGTTGAGGAGGGTCATGGTGCCCGCTGGGGTGCAGGGCAAGGCCACGGGGTTTTGGCGGGCATCCCACGCACCGAGTAACTTGCCCAAATTTTGGGGATGAAACCCGTCCACGTCTTTGCGCGGATCCACCGCCGCCAGCACCGTGTGGGTGTTGATGTGATTTGGTAGGGGCAGCTGAATCAAAATCCCGTGGACGTCGGCATCAGCATTGAGGGCCGCAATGTGATGCAGCAGTTGCTCTTGGGTGGTGCTGGCCAGCAGCGCAATCCGCTGCGATCGCATGCCCACGTCTTGCGCCACCACGGCTTTGCGCTGGGTGTACACGTGGCTGGCGGGGTCGTCTCCCACCACAATTACCACCAACTGCGGGGGGGCCACATGGCCCTTAATAAGAAGATCCTGAATGCCGTGTTTCACCTCGGCCAAGATGGCATCGGCCACCGGTTTTCCGGCCAATAAAAGTGGTTGGGTTTCAGTCGTCATGGGCAGGGGCAACGTTTACTTAGAGACAACGAACAAGCCCTATCATACCTAAATTACAGTCCATTCAAGGCTTTAAAAAATTTTAGGCCCAACTTCTCAGGATTTTCAGCAACGTTTTTCGCAAAATCCCAAACCGTATAGAATTCAGTGCCTTTTTTGTTCTTTTTGCCGCCCGACACAAAAATTTGGTCATACTCACCGCCATTAGGTTGACGGCGAAAAACCATGTCTAACCCACCCTCTTTTAATCGAATCTTAACTGGCTCATTGTTGGCCAATTCTTTCTCAATGGCCACTAATGCCTCATCTTGCCCAAAATAAGGCATTTTAAAACCAATGTTCATCCAATAGCCCTCACTAAAAAATTCAACTCATACTATTTTATCATCATGCAAGGCTCAAGTCAGCAGTCAACGTGGCCGGTTCGAGGGTGTTTTCGGGGTTGTCTACCAACAGGCCTTCCCAACGGGCCACCACGGCGCTGGCCACACAATTGCCCAGCAAATTGACGGACGTTCGCGCCATATCCATGAGGTGATCAATGCCCAGTATCACGGCAATGCCTTCCACGGGCAGGCCAAAACTGGCCAAAGTACCGGCTAAAATCACGAGAGATGCACGAGGCACCGCCGCCACCCCTTTGCTGGTGAGCATCAGGGTGAGCATCATCAAAACTTGCTGTTGCAGCGACATCTCAATGCCTGCCATTTGGGCCACAAACAAGGCGGCCAAGGCCAAATACAGGGTGCTGCCATCCAAATTAAAGGTATAGCCCGTGGGCATCACAAAACTCACAATGCTCTTGGGCACCCCAAAGCGCTCCATGCATTCCATCGCCTTGGGTAGGGCGGCTTCGCTGCTGGCGGTACTAAAGGCCAGCAAAAATGGCTCTTTCACTGCGGCCAATAGCTTTAAAAAGGGCACGCGAATGAGGGCACACACGGTGACCAGCACCACCACCACAAACAGTACCAGCGCAAAGTACAATGACCCCAATAGCTTGGCGTAGACGAGTAAAATGCCCAACCCATTGTGGCTCACCGTGGCGGCAATGGCACCAAACACGCCCAAGGGAGCCATTTTCATCACCAAATGCACCAGCTTAAACATAATTTCCGCTAGGCTTTCCAACCCTTGGGTGATGGGCTTGGCGGCCACACCGGCGCTAATGCAGGCCAGGGCAAATAGCACGCTAAACACCACAATTTGTAAAATTTCGCCCTTGGCCATGGCCTCAATAATGCTGATGGGCACCATGTGCAGTAGGGTATCCCAGCCGCTGGTGTGGCTCACCATGTCGGCATTGGCGGTAATAGCGGCTAAGTCTGCCGTGGCGGTGGTAGGTAGCGCAATATGAATGCCACTGCCCGGTTGAAACACATTGGCCACCAGCAATCCAATGGCTAGCGCAATGGTGGTGGCTACCTCAAAATAAATGAGGGTTTTAAAACCAATGCGCCCCAGGCTTTTGGGGTCTCCGTGGCTGGCAATGCCCACCACCAACGTAGAGAATAGCAATGGTGCAATGAGCATTTTAATGAGGCGTAAAAATAAGGTTGCCAACGGCTGAAGATTAACGGCAAAGGCGGGCCATAGCAGGCCTACCGCTACACCCAGCACCAGCGCTACAAACACCTGAGTGGTGAGCGATAATGAAGGGAGCCCCCAGCGCTTGGTTACCGATGTAGAGGTCACAAACATTAATCTCCCAGCTGCCAATAGCTTAGTTATTTTACTTTATACGTTAAAAACGCCTGGCAACAATCAAAATTGCTAACGGATGATTTGGAACATCTAAAGGCTAAACAGCGGCCAAGGTTTTTTCAGAAGGTTGAACCGTAGCGACCTCAGCAGGGTTTCCATTGCAGGGAGATAGGACAGGCCGCCCCACGCTAAGGTAATGGAAGCCACGCTCTGCCATGCGATCTGGGTCATACTGGTTTCGGCCATCAAACAGCACAGGGGTTTTCATCAGGGCCTTTACTTTTTCAAAATCCGGGCGCCTAAACTCGTTCCACTCGGTGACGAGTACCAAAGCGTCGGCGTTTTTCACGGCGTCATAAGCACTAGCGCAGTAGGTAATCGTTTCCCCTAAGTAGTGCTGACGGGCGGCTTCCATGGCCTTGGGGTCAAAAGCCTGCACGCGGGCACCGGAGGCAATGAGGCCTTCCGCCAAAGTCACACTGGGGGCTTCTCGCAGGTCATCGGTGCGAGGCTTAAACGCCAAACCCCAAAAAGCAATGGTTTTACCCGCCACACTACCACCAAAAAAGTGCATAATTTTATCCAGAAACAAGCTCCGTTGGCGCTGATTCACCGTATCTACCGAGCGAATAATGCTGGCTGGGCAGTGGTGTTCATCTGCCGTACGAATGAGGGCTTTCACATCTTTGGGAAAGCAGGAGCCGCCGTACCCCAAACCCGGATACAAAAACTGGCCGCCAATGCGACGATCGGTGGAAATACCCACCTGAACTTGGGCAATATCGGCACCAAGGCCATCACACAGCTGACTCATCTCATTAATAAAGCTAATTTTGGTGGCCAAAAAGGCGTTGGCCACATATTTCGTCATCTCTGCGGAACGGATATCCATCATGATGATGGGGTTACCCGTGCGCAAGTAAGGTGAATAGAGCTCGCGCATTAAATCAATGGCTGCTTGATCATTGGGAACGGTTCCCACAATCACCCGATCGGGTTTCAGGCAGTCGTCTACGGCGTCGCCTTGTTTTAAAAACTCGGGGTTGGACACCACCGAAAAGGGCTGGGTGGTTTGTTCTGCCACAATGGCTTGTAGTTTTTCTGCCGTACCTACGGGCACGGTGCTTTTGGTCACGATGGCTTTGTAGCCCGTGGGTTTGGTGGTCATGGCTTGGCCAATGGCCTTGCCTACGGCAAATACAGCGTTTAGGTCCGCGCTACCATCTTCGCCTTGAGGGGTACCCACGGCAATAAAGCAGGCCTGAGACTCTTGCACGGCGGTGGCTAGGTCGGTGGTAAAGGACAGGCGGCCTTCCGTGGTGTTGGCGCGCACCAGCTCGTCCAAGCCGGGTTCGTAAATGGGCATGATGCCGCTATTGAGGAGGCGGATTTTTTCGGCGTCAATGTCCACGCAGGTCACGTCGTTGCCCATTTCGGCCAAACAAGTGCCCGTTACTAAGCCCACATAGCCTGTTCCTACCACGCATAGTTTCATAATCGCAAAGCCCCACAGAGATTGGTTGACGGCATTGAAAGAAAATCAGGGGCATAACCTACCACAGACAAGCGAAGCTCCCAAGTATTTGCAAATTTAGCCTGCTTAAGGCATGAATGAGAGTGGTTACATTTTAGAATTCATAAAATAGTTTGGGGGTAGACAGGGTATGGCGTCGGTTGGATACAATAAGCAGGCTTCTTCGTTGGCACATCCATCACTAAACCCGGTGTTTGGCCTTGAAAAAATTGGGCATCGGGGCACACAAATTATCAAAGCACCCAATGGCTATGATGTGTTTGTGGAAAATACGATCCCGGCTTTTGAGAAATCGGCTCGCCTGGGCTTAGACGCCGTAGAATTAGACGTTATTTTAACCAAAGACGGCCAACTGGCGGTACACCACGATGACAGAACGGGGCGAGTCTTTCGACTTCAGAAACCCTCGCTCATTACTGAAACACCTTGGAATCACGTTAAAAAAGCCACCTACAATTTAGGCGAATTTTTTAATAGCACCGTTCTTAAAAAATTACCCCTAACGGCCAATGCACATCTGGCAGGAAGCCTGAATGATCTACGCATTCCTACGCTGGAAGAAGTGGTTGAACGTACCCAAGCAATTAACCCCAACATGCATTTTTACATTGAAATTAAAGCCTTAAACGATGGCCATATGCCTGAACATTTCCCTGCCGCTGGCATTCCAAAACTGGTGGCATTTATTCAAAAAAACAAGCTCCACAACAATGTGACTGTGATTAGCTTTAACCCGTTTGCCCTCGAACAAATCAAAGCGCTGGATGCCAATATCAACACCGGCTTAAACTACACGGGTACAGAACCCTTGCGGTTTAAAGGCGAAGGAGCGAATCATTCCGGTAAATTACCCCCATTCATTCCTAAGCGCTTAATGAACTACCTAAAAGACATCCAAATCAACAGCTTTATTCCCCCTTTTGCCGAGGTTACGAAAAGAATGGTAGACCAATGTCATAGGGCGGGCCTAAACATTGTCCCTTGGGTGTGGCATGAAACGCGTGACCAAGAAGCTGCTGAAATAGAGCGCCTAAAAACTCTGGGCGTGGATGGCATTATTTCTAATAACCCGGATCTGCTTTTAAAGTAGGGGCACCTTTATAGCTCAAGGTCCTGTCGCCTAATTGTGCTCGGTGTAGGCTGCCTTTAAGCCCTACCAATGGCTGTTGCCAACGTGGCCTTTATGGTAGGCTAGCCACGTTTATTGCCCCAAGAAAACAGACCTACTGGAGATGCCCTGTATGACCGCCTTGATGGAATTGCCGAAAGTGAACACCATGACCACCGTGCCCACCCGCCCTAATCTCGACACCATGGAGCTGTCGTTGGGTAAAAAAGCCCGCCTGTACCGTTTGATGTATCAACACGGTCCTGGCAACGGCAGTATGTTGTTTTTGCCCATGGATCAAGGCTTAGAGCATGGCCCCATGGACTTCTTCGTGAATCCTCCCTGCGGCGACCCCAACTACCAAGCCCAATTGGCCCTTAATGGTAACTATTCTGCCGTCGTCTTTCAAATTGGCGTGGCGGAAAAAACCATGCGCCCCTACATTGGCAAAGTGCCCTTGGTCATCAAACTGAATGGTAAAACCTGCATCCCGTCGGATGCTCAATCCTTCTCGCCGCTAACCAGCAGCGTGGAAGACGCCGTGCGCCTGGGTGCCGACGCCATTGGCTACACCTTGTACGTAGGCTCTCCTGCCCAAGACCGTGACATTGCCCAGTTTAACGCTGTTCGCAAAGAGTGCGAGCGCTATGGTATGCCTATTATCATGTGGGCCTACCCACGGGGTGAATACGTGGATAAAAAAGGTGGAAAAGACAGCTTGTACGCCATTGATTACGCCGCCCGTGTGGCGTGTGAGTTGGGCGCCGATATTGTGAAAATTAACTACCCCAAAACCGATGAAAAAAGCCGCACTGGCGTGCCGAAGCCTTACGATGAGTTAATTCTTACTGCTGCTGAGGGCGTGCAACAAGTGGTGCGCTCTGCGGGTCCTGTGCCGGTGGTGTTCTCCGGTGGCAGCAAGGTGGATGACACCGAGCTGTTGAATATGGCTCGCATTGCCATGGAAAATGGTGGTAGTGGCCTTATTTTTGGCCGTAACATGTGGCAGCGCCCCATGGATCAAGCCTTGGATATTTCTCGCAAAGCTGCCAGCGTAATGCGCGAGTACTAAATTGCCGAATTGAGTCAAAATTGTTTAATTGTTTTCAGGAGTCTACTTCATGTCTCAATCTCAACAAAAAAAGGTTGCCATTAATGGCTTTGGCCGCATTGGTCGCATGACGCTGCGTGCCGCACTACTCAGCCCCACCGTGGAGCTGAATGTGGTGGCCATCAACGATCTGACGGATCCTAAAACCCTGGCCCACCTCTTTAAGTACGACTCCACCTTCCGTACCTACCCCGGTACCGTGGATGCCACCGATGACAGCCTAATTATTGATGGCCACGTCATTAAAGTTCTGGCTGAGCGTGACCCTGCCAACCTGCCCTGGAAAGCCATGGGTGTGGATGTGGTGTTGGAGTGCACGGGCTTCTTTACCGAAGGTGACAAGGCCCGCAAACACATTACTGCTGGCGCTAAAAAAGTGATTATTAGTGCCCCTGCCAAGGGCGAGGACATTACCTTGGCCATTGGTATCAATCACCAGCTGTACGATCCTGCGGCGCATCACATTCTCTCCAATGCCAGCTGTACCACCAACTGCTTGGCTCCTGTGGCCAAGGTGCTGCAAGAGCAATTTGGCATCGTGAGCGGCTTGATGAACACCATCCACAGCTACACCGGCGATCAGCGCTTGATTGACGCGCCCCACGATGATTTGCGTCGTGCCCGCAGTGCGGCGGTTAATATGGTGCCCACCTCTACCGGTGCTGCCAAGGCCATTAGCTTGGTATTGCCCGAATTGAAAGGCAAGCTGGATGGCTTCGCCGTTCGCGTCCCAACGCCTGACGTGAGCATGGTGGACCTAACGGTGTTGCTAGAAAAACCAGTAACCGTGGCCGCCATTAACGATGCCATGAAACTGGCTGCTGAAGGCGAACTGAAGGGTGTGCTGGAATACCAAAGTACTCCGTTGGTGAGTTGCGACTTTATTGGTAATGCCCACAGCAGCATTTTTGACCCAGAGCTAACCCGCGTGGTGGGCCAGATGGTGAAGATTGTGGCGTGGTACGACAACGAGTGGGGCTACAGCAACCGCTTGGCGGAACTGACCCAAATGGTGTGCGAAAAGCTTCCCGTGGCCGCTAACTCGTAAGCCAAATTTCAAAACTTAAAAGCCCTGCTGTTGGTTACCAGTGGTGGGGCTTTTTGTATGGTCTTTGTTCTTAATATGCTTCCATGGAAGTGGTGGAGCGAAGACCTAAGCGCTGAAACAGGGCGAGGTCTTTTTCCGGCACAGGGTTGGCGGCAGTCAGGAGGGTTTCGCCGTAAAAAATGGAGTTGGCTCCTGCCATAAAACACAAGGCTTGCAGCTCATCGCTCATGGTTTCTCGTCCAGCCGAAAGCCGCACCACACTGTCGGGCATCAAAATCCGAGCCATGGCAATGGTTTTGACAAAGGCAATGGGGTCTACCGGTTCCACGCCTTCCAAGGGTGTGCCGGGGATGGGAATGAGCTGATTGATAGGGACTGATTCGGGCGGTTGGGCCATGTTGGCCAAGGTCACCAGCATATGTAAACGATCTGCCACCGTTTCGCCCATGCCCACAATACCGCCACAGCAGGTTTTTAGGCCGGCGGCTTGCACATGATCCAAGGTTTTTAGGCGGTCATCAAAGGTGCGGGTGCTAATAATCTTGGAGTAATGCGCCTCGGAGGTATCCAAATTGTGGTTGTAAAAATCCAACCCGGCCTCTTTCAACTGCTCGGCTTGTGGGGCTTCCAGCAAGCCCAGTGTCACGCAGGCCTCCAGCCCCATGGCTTTAACGCCTTTTACCATCTCGCACACGCTTTCTAAATCGGTGGCGTTGGGACCGCGCCACGCAGCCCCCATGCAAAATCGGCTGGCACCCGCGGCTTTGGCTTGTTGGGCCGCTTTTAACACCTCGTCCACCGCCATTAAGGGTTCGGTTTTTAGGCCTGTATCAAAGTGGGCCGATTGGGGGCAATAGGAGCAGTTTTCTGGGCACTTGCCGGTTTTAATGCTGAGCAACGTACTAATTTGTACAGTATTGGCCACGTGGTGCTGGCGATGCACCGCCTGGGCTTGAAAAAGCAAGTCGTTGAGGGGTAAATCGTACACCGCTTGGGCGGCGTCTAAGGTCCACCGAGTGGCTGTTTGGGGTGCTGAAGTCGTGAGGGTGGCGGTAGACATTGTGACAACTTTCGCTACAGGGGCTCGATAACACTCGCGTTTGCGCTCCTCTGTTTTACAATAAGCCCTCCCTAAAGGCACGTCTTCCATGTCTATTGAAGCTCTAGAATCTTCTGAAATCCTGCCCCAGCCTGTAAAGCCTCAGTGGGGTCTCTACGGCTGGGATGTGTATGGCCACGCCGTGGCCCACTGGCAGCAAGGTGAAACCTTTCGCCAACTACCGACACCCAAATTGGGGATCAATTTCGCTTCCAATGATTACTTGGTGCTCAGTCAGCATCCGGCGGTCATTCAAGCGGCTGTTGAAGCCACACAATGGTTCGGAGTAGGGTCAACGGGGGCGCGGCTGCTGTCGGGCAATTCGGCGGCTGTAGAGCATCTAGAGCAAACCATTGCCCGCTGCAAAGGCACCGAAGCCGCACTGGTGTTTAACAGTGGGTATCAGGCCAACAGTTCGGTGCTAGCTACGCTGCTAGATAAAACCTTGCTGGGAACCCCGCCCTTGGTGTTTTTTGACAAACTCAATCACGCCAGCTTGTACCCAGCCATTGCCCAATCGAGGGCCGAGTTGCATCGCTATCCCCATCCCATTGATACAGCAGCTGGCGGCAAAACATCACTGGATTATCTGGAAACCTTGCTGGAAAAGCATTCCAACAACTCTCGCCCCAAGGTCATTGTGGCGGAAACCGTGTATGGTATGGATGGCGACATCACAGACGTGCCACGGCTGGTGGCGCTTGCCAGGGCCAACAATTCGGCCCTGTATTTGGATGAAGCCCATGCCACGGGCGTGTTGGGCCCCAATGGGTATGGGGTTACGCAAGGCGTGGATTTTCAGGGTGTTCCCACGGTGATACTCACCACCTTTAGCAAGGGGTTGGGGTGCTTTGGGGCCTCTGTGGCCTGTTCTCAGGCTATCAAAGACTTACTCATCAACCGGTGTGGTGGGTTTATTTACACCACGGCGTTACCCCCCAGCGTTATTGCTTCGGTTCAAGCCACGTGGGAGTTGTTGCCGTCTCTAGCTACGGAGAGGGCTCACATTCAGAGACTGGCTCAACATCTGCGAGAAGGCTTGCACGCGCTGGGGTTTTCCACAGGCGTATCCAACAGCCACATTGTGCCAGTGATTGTGGGCAACAGTTCGCGCGCCTGTCACCTTCGAGATATCTTCATGGAACAAGGGGTGGTGGTTTCCGTCATTCGTCCTCCCACCGTTCCACACGGAACGGCTCGTCTCCGCTTCGCTTTGAATGCCCAGCATACGCTGCCAGACATTGAAGCCGTACTACGCACCCTACAAAAGGAAACCCCATGTTAAACACCCAACAATCCACAGAACCGTCTGAAATCCTTGTAGGGCTGGTTTTTTGCCATGGTTGGGGCATGAGCCCCAATTACTGGCAACCCTTATTGGAAGTCCTGCCAAACCTACCTCATTTGGTGTGGGACTGTGGCTATTATTCCCCCGACTCCACGGTGCCTGAAAAGCCCTTACCGTCTCCTGACAATTCCGATACCACTTGGGTGGCTGTGGGTCACTCCTTTGGTGTCATTCAACTGCTGCAAAGCGGCTTTCCCTTTGGTGGCATTGTCGGGTTGCAGTCCTTCCTTAACTTTTTGGGGGATGAAACCACCCAACCCCGCCAAGAGAAAGGCTTGCGGCGCATGCAGCAGCAGTTTGCCCAAAGCCCTCATGCATTGATGACAGGCTTTTATAAAACCGCTGAGTTGCCATCAGAGCTACAACCCAATGCTGCAGAGGCCAACATCACTCGGTTGGGCGATGATCTTGCCAAGCTGGAACAGGATTTTTCCGACTTGCGGGATGGCTACTCGGTGCCGAGTTTGTGGCTATCCAGCACCAATGACACCATTGTTCCTCCTGGGGTTGTGGACGCCACGGTGTTGGCCTTAACCAGCCCTGCGACTGTTGCGGTGTATCCAACGGGTGGGCATGCCCTCCATTGCCATCATCCTCAGTGGGTGGCCGAACATTTGATGGCCTTTCTTCCTTCGGTTGCAAAGCCTAGCGCGTCCTTACGAGGAAGGGTTCCTGTGGCCCCATGACCCTTGTAAAGCCCAGTGCGGAAGCCCTTAATACCTCTTGCTGGAAGCAAGCCGTGCGGTTGGCGTTTGATGGTGCTGCCTATGCCTATGATGCCCATGCTGCCATTCAGCGTGAAACCTTACCCACCCTTGTTCACTGTTGGCAAGGGCTTTCGGGTTTTCCACAGCCCACCACCTGGATGGACATGGGAACGGGGACGGGAGAAGCGGCTTTTGCTTTTAGCCAATATGCTTTTAGCAACAAGGTGTTACAACCATCGGCCAATCCAACCTTAGCTTCGCCGCCCGTGCTGTACCTCAACGATTGCTCAGGTGAAATGTTGACACTGGCTCAACAAAAACTAGAGAAGCATCCACTTGGCGTAAGTATTCACCCCGTACTGGGTGATTCGGAAACACTGGTGTTTCCTCAGGCTTTGCTGGATGGCATTTCGGCCCACTGGGTATTGCAATGGATTCCAGACTGGCAAGCAGCGTTGGACCATTGGTGGCAGCATACCCACTGTTTGGCGTTTACGGTGCCACTGAACGATAGTTTTAAGGAATGGGGCGGAGCCTGCAGTACGGTGGGAGTGGCGTCTACCCTCAACTCTTGTCATTATCCCAGCTTAAAATCACTTACTGAGTGGTGTCATCGTCAGGGGGCTGGCCAGCTTATTATTAAAAACGAAGTGTTAACCCAGCACTTTGCCAGTGGCCACGATTTTTTACGGTCACTTAAGGCGATTGGGGCTCACACGCCTTTCCCAAAAGCCACTTCTTCATCGTTACGGCCTGTGTTAAAGGCCACCTCAGGAGGCTTTTCGGTGACCACCCATGTGGCGTGGGTGGTGATGGCTCGTGCTCCCATCGGTTCTACGGAATCGAGGTCGGTGTGAGAGTGTGCATTACCGGTACCGATACGGATGTGGGAAAAACCCTTGTTTCTAGCTGGCTGTGTTTGCATACGGGCGCTAGTTACTTTAAGCCGGTGCAGTCGGGATGCGTTGACGGGACCGACTCTGACACGGTTAGAAAATTGGCCCAAGTGCCCATTGTTCCTGAAGTGTATAAGCTTCAAGCGCCCTTATCGCCCCATGCGGCTGCCCATGCCGAAGGCATTACTATTGATGACGCCTTGCTGACACTGCCCAGCACAACGTCCTTGGTTGTGGAGGGGGCAGGAGGGCTGTGGGTTCCCATCAATGCCACAACCGTGTATTTGGATGTGATGGCTCGCTGGCAACTGCCCACCCTTGTGGTGGCACGGACAACATTGGGTACCATTAACCACACCTGCCTCACACTCGAAGCCTTGCGCCATCGGGGGGTTCCCGTGCTGGGCGTCATTATGAACGGCGAGGCGAATGAGAGTAATCGACACGCTATTGAGCAGTACGGAAACACCACCATGCTGGCAAAATTTCCACGATTAGAAAACGTGACGACACAGGCACTCAAGAACATTCCCTTGCCCCAAACCCTTCAGCAAGCCTTGGGAGTATTCAGCCATGGTGCTAATTGAAGAAGCCGCCTTGGGCGGCTGGGGGCAGCGGGATTCGGCGCGGGTGTGGCATCCTTTTACCCAGCACCAGTGGGGGGAATCGCCCATTCCACTAGTGCGAGGGAAAGGGGCTTACTTGTACGATGCCGATGGTAAAGCCTATCTGGATTTGGTGAGTAGCTGGTGGACCAACTTGCATGGCCATGGGCACCCCGTGTTGGTAGAGGCCATTGCCAGCCAAGCCGCGACGTTGGATCATGCCATGTTTGCAGGATTTACCCATCTGCCCGCCATACAATTGTGCGAAGCACTGGCAACGGCGTTACCTGAGGCGCTGTCTCGGTTTTTCTTTTCCGATAATGGGTCGACGGCAGTAGAAGTGGCCCTAAAAATGGCCTACCAGTATTGGATTCAGAAAGACGAACCTGAGCGTCAGATGTTTTTAGCCTTTGAAGGAGGCTACCATGGCGATACCTTGGGGGCCATGGCCGTGGGTCGTGGGTGTGGGTTTCACGATCCTTTTTCAACATTATTTTGTGAGGTGCTGATTACTCCCCATGCAGCCACGTGGGAAAATGACCTTGACGTAGAGGCAAAAGAAGCGGCTGCTTTAAACAAACTGGATGAATTGCTTGAAGCCTACGGAGACAGGATTGCAGCATTTATTGCAGAACCGCTGATTCAGGGGGCCGGTGGCATGCGAGTGTGCCGACCGGATTTTTTAAACGCCGTGGTGGCCAAAGTAAAAGCCGCAGGCGTTTTGATTATTTTGGATGAGGTGTTTACAGGCTTTGGCCGAACGGGTACGGATTTTGCCTTGAATCAGCTGGCCTTTGTGCCGGATTTGCTATGTTTATCCAAAGGGTTAACGGGGGGCATGATGCCCTTGGCACTCACGGTAGCCACACAAAAAATCTATCACGCTTTTTGGGGAGATTCGATTAGTCAGGCGTTTTTGCATGGGCATTCCTACACCGCCAACCCCATTGCGTGTGCGGCGGCGTTGGCGTCGTTTCAGCTATTGCAACGTGAGGATTGCATTCAACAACGAAAAACCCTAGAGGCTACTCATCACGAAGGTCTTGCTTACTTAAAAGCCGCAGTCTCCAGCCTGTGCGCGCCTCGAATAATAGGCACTATTGCGGCGTGGAATGTGTTTGATCCTGCCACCGATTATTCTCACCCTGCTGGGAAAACCCTTCGAAAAGCCGCGTTAGCCCAAGGCTTAATTTTACGCCC
This sequence comes from Vampirovibrionales bacterium, assembly GCA_029866025.1. Classification (GTDB taxonomy): domain Bacteria; phylum Cyanobacteriota; class Vampirovibrionia; order Vampirovibrionales; family Vampirovibrionaceae; genus JARXAD01. The sequence continues at coordinate 64,085 of JARXAD010000013.1, forward strand.
ACTGGGCAATACGTTGTATTTGGTGCCGCCGTATTGCATGCCTTCCACGGCGTTGCTGCAGGCGTATCATACCCTTGGGCACCTTATGCAGCAGTCCTTTTAGGGGTTAGCCCTTTACAGCCCCAGACGTCATGCCCGCCATAAATTGGCGTTGCAACAGCAAAAACACCAGTAGGCTGGGAATCATGCTCATGACGGTGCCGGCAGCAATGAGGCGCCAGTTGTTGCTAAAGGCCCCCTGCAAGTACACCAAACCCACGGGCAGTGTTAGATGATTGTCGTACACTAACGTGAGGCTGGGCCATAAAAATTCTCCCCAACTGGCCATGAGTGTAAAAATAGCCAACGTGGCCAAGCTGGGCCGTAGTAAGGGAGTGAGCACAAACCACAAGGTTTGCCACGGGGTGCAACCGTCCAAGCACGCCGCGTCATCCAGTTCTCGAGGTAAGGCCATCAGCGCCTGACGCAAAAAGAAAATACCAAAGCCGCTAATGGCAAAAGGAATGGCCAAGCCCAACCATAGTTTAAGAGGCGTCCACCAAGCTTCAGAACCCCCAGAGGCATCGGTGAGTCCCAGAGCGTTGGCTTGCAGTAGTAAGGGAATCATAATGACTTGAAAAGGAATAAACATGGTGGCCAGTACCAAGGCCATCATGGCACCCTTCCCTTTAAAGGTGCCACGAGCCAAAGGATAGGCGGCCATAAGGCTGAGAATCAAGTTGAGCCCAATTGCCACAAGTGTAGAGCCCACGCTGTTAAACAAATAGGCTGCCATGGGCAGATTTTGCCATACAGCGGTGTAATGCTCTAATGTGGGCTGGGTGTGGCCTTGGAGTAGTGCTAGCGCAGAAGTGGGATCAAAAATATTGGCGTCACTGGGTTGAAGCGACGTGAGTACTAACCACCCAAAGGGCAATAATGATGCTACTGCCAAAGCACCAATCAGCGTCCATCGGAGGGTTTTTGTAAGGGTGAATTGAGGGCGCGTGCTCATGAGGCCACCTCATCTCCGGCTTTGGATACCCACCACTGAAACCACGACAATCCACCGAGCGCTAGCATCAGTAGCAGTCCGGCAGCGCAGGCAGTACCTAAATCCAAATATTCAAAGGCTTTGCGATACACAAAATACACCCACGTTAGGGTGGCGTTGAGAGGACCGCCATTGGTGAGTACATAAATTTCGGTAAATAATTTTAAGGTGCCAATGGTGCTAATCAACAGCACAAAGGCGCCAATGGGGCGCAGATAAGGCAGGGTAACGTGCCAGTGCTGCTGCCAACGATTGGCTCCATCCAGGCTGGCCGCCTCATACACGTCTTTGGGGATGCCCTGAAGTTGGGAGAGGTACATCATCATGTAGTAAGCGAGGCCTTTCCACACTACCACAATGGCGACCGCTACCAAGGCCACGGTGGGAGAGGTGAGCCAATCGATGGCGGGTACCATCCCTCCCGATACAGCGCTTATCGTTTTGTTGAGTAGGCCTTCGCGCGCATACAGCCACTTCCATGCCAAGCCCACCACTACCATGCTGGTAATGACGGGAATATACACCACCGTTCGGGCGGCCTCTAACCAAGGGCCAACGCCATTGAGCAGCAACGCCATGAGCAAGGGCACCACCACCATGGGAGGCAGCATCACCAAGGCAAACAGTAGGGTATTCCAAACCGCTTGGCCAAATTCTGCCGAGGTAAAGAGAGCGGCGTAGTTGCCCAATCCGATAAAGGTGGGTTCATACAGGTTGTGGTGGTAATCGAACAGGCTCATCCAAATGGCTTGAGCCAATGGCCATATAAAAAAAACGGTCATTAACAGCAATGCGGGTGCTAACATCCAAGCGGAAGACTTACCCCGTGAAAGTGAATTTTTTCCCATACCGTTTTTTATAGCACCTTAATCATACCCTGTTAGTATCCCATAGCTTGCCTTTGTGGAGTTAGCTCCTAAGGTGGATAATACAATGTGACGCTTATGGATCACTTCAATACAGGGTTCCCATTGCGATTCGGATCAAGGGCTCATTGGGGCACCTACCAAGTTACCCATAAGGCTGTCATTTACATCGGAAAGAGTCCCTGAAACGCCTTGCCCTAGTTGGCTAAGGCTGGCGACACAGGTAATGCCAATGAGTGCTAATAGTAGTGACCACTCCACCAGGGTTTGACCGGTGTAACAGAGGTGTTGCTTTGCCGCAGGGGATGGAACCCGGCGGAACGCGCTGGTAATACTCATAGATGCTCAACTCTCGTAAAAAAGGGAAGGCAGTCGCTCTCTCTTGATGATGGTTATTGGATTTATCGGCAAGGCTAGGGGGTAATTGAGGATAAAAGCAGATTTTATAACCCATTGTTACAAACATGGTTTAACCCTTGAGCAGACGGACGGGTTAGCCGATACCCAAAGGGTGTGATGACTGGAGCCCCCCATGATGATTGTTGCCCATACCTTGCGTACCCCCACAAAGCGCCGCCCAAGCTTTGCGGGCCAAACCATGGTGGAGCTGGCCCTGATTTTAGGGCTGGTGGTGCTGATGGCCATTGGAGCCTTGGGTACTATGGGCGGTGCGTTAAAGACGGCTTGGAATGGCGAGATGAAGCCCAAGATGGAGGCCCCTGAGGCGCCCTTGGTGGCGGCCAAGCAAACGGCGCCCACCTTTGAAGAAGCCACGGGCGTGGCCGGCACCCCAGTAACCTATGATATTAGCGCTGCTAGCGCCGATGCCAACTGGGATGGCAGTGCGTTACAGGCGGGTGCTGTTAATGTGGGTACTGGTAACGGTAACTGTGATCCGTGGCAAACCGACCCCAATGCCGATGACTTTTGCAATTAAAGCGTTATTATGGGAGACAATTGCGCCACTTCGCCAAAGCGCTTCCAACCACCCAGTTCTGAATCTTTAGCGGCTATGCCTTTTAATAGTAAGGCCAAAAATGCCTCATTGTACTGGGTAGGAATGTCTGATTTTTTAATGCCCAGTTCTTTGGTCATAAAGGTAATCATGGGCGGAGTTACGGGCAAAGTCTGTATGTCAGGATAGGTTGTATTGTTTTGATAAGCACGATATACACTGCCTCGGTAAGACTCATCCAAGAGGAACACAGAGCCAGTACCATGGATTTGCTTATTAACCGAATTGGCTAAACGCCTATCTAGGCTAGTGGAAGAACCGGCCTCTGCGAATAGATTTAGGTTTAGTTGTTTTACATCGGTATGGGTTAATTCATACACTTGCTTTGCCTTTTCAAGTGGCAAAGCTGCCAAGTATTTGCGGTAAATATAGTTTTGCGCAGCTGCTTGGCACACTTGTGCTAGTTTGGAACTTTTTACGTTGGTCAGAGACATCTCCATTACTTCGTTAGCATAGAGAATAGCTCCGCCAGTAAAGGCAGGGGCTTTTAAAAATTTATCCGAGACGGCTATTTTATAAGCTTGCTCACCATGGAGCGTTGTTAAGGTTGTAGCAACATTGGATCCTACGTGTCCCGTTGTAAAGAAAATTCTGGGAACACCACCGCTACCCGTCAAGGCATTTAAGGTCTCGTCCGTAGGGTCATACGCAGCCATGGCTATGGCTAGCGCTGCCAGTTGAGGATTGTTATTGGTAGCCTCGTTAAAGTTGGCATTATTTAAGGCTGCCAATAAGTTTGCCTTTTTATCATTGGGTATCTTTGCTTCCGTTAATTTGGTTTGCAAGTAGTTGGCTAAAGTATCATTGTAAGCAGGGTCATTGGTAACCGAATAATCCTCAATATCATTTCTAGAATGCGGAGCGTCGGGGTGTACTTCTTTGGCAGAGCCATTTAAATTGCCTACCGTATAATGTGCTGTAAAGCGTGAATACTCTTCGGGACTAATAACACCCGGTATGTCCTTACCGATCGCAAACTCTTGAGGTACTCCGCCGCGAGGCTGTGCTTCTCCAGGCGCCGCAAACATTAATTTAGAGCCTTTGGTAAAGACACTGGTTGGGTTGGTAATTCGCAAACCCGTATCTGTTATTTCAACACCCACAGTAATAGTGTCGGTTAACGTTTTATACTCGCCATCCACCAACGTGGTGTATTTGTTTGACAATGTTGCAGGGCCGCCTACACCATTGATCGTTACACCCTCTTTAAATGCAATATCCAACACAGAGCTGACGGTGCCATTCGATCCTTGAGTAATAGTTACCACTTGTTTATCTATGGCATCTGCCCATGAATTAACATTATCAATCGTGTTGTTAATTTCCTTTGGTTCTTTTGTGCAATTTGTTAAAATGGTAGGAGTTGCGAGCGCCCCTATAGCTAGCAGGGAATTCTTTAAAAAATCGCGGCGTCTAATCCCAAACTGAGGGGCGGCCTGAGCAGCGGCGTTTTGGTGGCTAAAGGTGATGCTATCGGCAATGGCGGGGGTAAGGCGTTGGTTAAAGCGGGTAGCGCCTGCGTTAAATTGCCCCAATTGGGCATTGCTCTTAAAGCGAATGGTGGTGGAGTCAGCAACCATGAGATGTCACCCTTACTGTGTGGCGCCCGCAGGCAACCCGTACCGTTGTTAATGCTAAAAAATGAGAACCTAGAACTGCTATAAACCACGTGAATCTCATTTGTTGCCATGAATGACAATAATGAGCTAAGTGGATCGTAACTTTAATTAAACACACCGGCAATAGCAATGGCCCAAGGGGGCAAATTGGTGGTGTACGGGCAACACTTCATAGTGTAAATAATGCTGCTAATACCTTTTTTGGAGTTGTTTTGTATATCAAATTTCAGTCACTCTCATATCAAAAGCAACATGGTGCATGCGGCTAAGGGCGTTGGTCTTGATGTAACAATTTTGTAATGATTTGGCAGCAAAACCCAGCGCCTGGGTTTAATACACTTGTAAGCACTGCGAACAGAGAATGAGACCTCTGACCGCGTGGCCAAGAGATTCAGAGACATCACCAGAGACGAATGGGTAGGGATAGACAATCGGCAGAGGGGAACAATCCACAATGGATTGGACGGATTTTTCACACTTTGGACGTGGGAACACGCTCAGTTATAACCAAGAAGGCCAACACAAGTTTGGGCCTGGTAATTTTGCACTCTCATTGCTGCAAAACCCAAGCCTTAATGATATTGGACGCTGTATGTATAACAACCCGGTTACAGGGCTTCCACTTGCTGGTGGCTGTGGGCCTCATCCCTTTGGGGGTGGGTTTGGCGGTGGCGGACTACCCATCGGTTATGGACCTCAATTTGGCCCCCAGTATGGCTTAAATGTTGGCGGTTTTTACGGCAATGGTTTCGGCAACGGCGTTGGATTGGGGCCTCAGTGGGGTTTTGGTAGAACCCACGGTGCCTTAGGACCCGCATTGGATGGCTTAACGGTAGGGCTTCTTTCTTAACACATTAAAAATAATCCAGAATACTGATTTGCTCGAGACGAGAGAGACGAGTTACGACAGAGAGTATTGAGAGCAACCACGAGGGAATAGGGATTATGGGCTACGACGATTACAACCAATACCAACGACCCGCGTATAGTTACGGAAGCCAACCGGCTTGTAACCCGTGCCAGCCAAAATTTTTCGTGCCAGGGCAGGTTTCTTATAAAGCCATTCCAGGCTCACGTGGCCTTGAAGATCAGGAAATGTATGCCAAGGCTTTTCAAGACTGGTCTCTCAACGATCCGGTACTCTCGCAAATGCCTTGCGTTAACGAGTTTTTCCGACAAGGCTATGACACCCCAGGGTTTCCTGGTTTTGGTTGCGGTGGCTCTGGCCAGCCAGGCGGTGGCTATGCAGACGGCGGCCATGCGGGTGGAAGCCACCCCGACGTCGGACACGCCAATGCAGGCTATTATTACGATAGCCCCCCTGACGAGGCGGGTGCTCATGCAGCTTTTTACGGCAGCCCTTATGTGCAACCCTTTGCACAAAACACCTGTGCTCCCAACAACTATTACAATGCACCGCCAGTGCCATACCCCTATGGCCCTTCAGCGCCGTGCGCACAAGGAGCTATGAACAACGGACCAAAAACCCCTGAAGAAATGGAGCATTATTTGAACGAGCAATATCGCATGCTGGAAATTTATGAAAAGCACCAAAAAAGACTTGAAGAACGAGCGGAACGTAATACAGGCCATACCAATACTCATGGCAGCATTGGCAACCATGGCGGTGGTCACGGAAACGGCAAACACCTGTCGGATGCCGATGTATTAGTGGAAGCCATGAAAACAAGCGAAGGTTTTAAAGGCTTTTTACGGAGTCGACTGCAAGAAAAGAGTAGCTTGTTTTTTGAAGGTGATGTGGATACCGACGGTCTTGCACAACTAGCCACTGAATATTTCTCAGAAAATCCTGAAGAGCTTCACGGACGTCATCTGTCGGCTACCGAAGTGGAATCCGCATGCTTCCAGTACATTGAACACAACAAAGACAACCACTGGAACTGGGATGCCAGTAAAACAGGTGCTCTTGCTGTTGCTGGAGTTGCGGGCGCTGCAACCTTTCTTCCTATTGGTGGATGGGCAGTACTTCCTGGATTAGTCAGTGCCGGCGGTATCGCTAGTGCGATTGGCATGAAGGATGATTTTGAGTTGAACAAAGGCGATATGGCCAGTATTCACTAAATATTTAACGCAGTACTTCTTTTGTTATTCCCTCCCATACCTACTTACCGCCCGGCACTTCCCTCCCGCCGGGCTTTTCCTTTGGCCGCCCCCGCCAAGGCGGGCTTTTATAATGAGATCTTGCGTAAACAGCCAAACTCTAAGGGGTCAAGCTTGTGAACAATAATGCCCCTGTATAAACCCAGCTTGCTGGGGGGGTCGGTTGGCTGGGGGAGGCGGAAGCGGAAGGTTGGGTTGTTTAATGGAGCGACTAGAGATCCTTTTCTGAGTACTTTGTAGAGTGTTGAGTGTTGTTAGAGTGCTAACAGAGGCGCCTTGAAGGCGTTGCCCCTTTGGGCGTCATGGGTATCATGGGTAAAGGAGCACTTCTTTCTTATGCCCATCATGATGGTATTTAGTGGCGGTTGTCCTTTTATGGCTTCACGGAGATTCCCCAGCGTGCGTCGTTTTCATCCCAGTGCTTTTTTACTGCTGTTGCTGTTGTGGCTGGCCAACCCTACTGCCCAGTTATTGGCTGCCCCTGCCGAAGCCGCACCACAGGCAAATGCTACGTCGCCCACCCAGGTGGTGAGTTTTCACGATCTCCACATTGAACCCGTCATTAAACTGCCCACGGTGTCGGCTCAGCGAGAAATCCCCTTTCACATTCCTCAATACTGGGTGGTGAATGGCGGGGCCAGCCAACTAAAGTTGGTGATGCAGCATTCCAGCCAGTTGCTGCCCAACCGCTCATATTTAGAAGTGATTCTCAATAACGCCGTTCTCAAGAGAATTCCCCTAACCTTGGCCAATGCGCCCCAAACCACCATTCCAGTCTCGTTGGCGGGTGCCAGCTTAAAGCCCAATAATCTCCTTAAAATTCGGGTGGTGCAGCACTACACCGATAAGTGCGAAGACCCCACCGATGCCTCGCTATGGACCCAAGTGCTGGACGATAGCCAATTGATTTTGGCCGTCACTCCCAAACGCCTACCCCTGGATTTAGCCCAATACCCAGCGCCCTTAGTGGATGCCAAAGCCTTTAAACCTGCGCAACTTCATTTTGTGGTTCCGTCTCAGTGGGATGATGCCAGCCTGGGTGCTGTCGCCAATCTTCAAGCCCACTTGGGCATGGTGGCTCATGATCAACCCTTAAAAACCACCGTGAGTGTGCAAGATGCCAATACCATTGCCACTGCCGCGGGCAACGTGTTGGTTGTGGGCACGCCCGTGAACAATGCGGCCATTCCAACCCTCGCCAAAGCCTTTACTTCCGCCGTTCTTAATGGCGCCCAGTGGAGTGTAAACGGTTCCCCCTTGCCCAATGGATCAGGCCTCATAAGAGTGTTTGATAAACCCGGCCAGCCGGGCCAAGTGGTGGTGGTGATTACTGCCAACGATAGCCAAGGCTTACTAACCGCCGCTAAATTTTTAAGCCATGCGGGTACCAAGGCCCTTCGTAGTGGCCCAGAAGTACGCGTGGATGCAGGCTGGGAAGGCCGGGCCAGTGGTGTTAAAGCCACTCCGTCTCCTCGCTACTTGGCCAACGAAAGTCGCACACTGGCTCAATTGGGTTATGGCGATCAGTACGTGGAAAAAATCTATGCGCCTCCCATTAGCTTATCCCTTCCGGTCGTGACGGATTTTCAACGCGGCGGAGCCCAACTCAATTTAACCGTGACCTATAGTTATGGGTCGGGAATGAATCCCCGTTATTCGTCCTTGGAGTGGATTTTAAATAACCGTAGTATCGGTAGCATTCCGCTGACCAACCCCAACGGCCAAGAGCGTGCTACGGCTACCCTTCCTATTCCCACAGGCTTGTTGGGTGTTCACAACACCTTGGTGGCTCAGTTCCATATGCTGCCTGATAAATACGGCTTTTGCGTGGACAACTATGTGGACAACGCCTGGGGCAAAATTTTTGCCAATGATACAACCTTCCAAATTACAGGGTCTCCTGCGTCTCGTTTACCCAGTATTGGATTGCTGAACAGCACGGGCTACCCCTACACTCAAACCTTGGATTTAGCCCATGCGCATTGGGTATTACCAGCCAGTGCCACACCCGCCCAAGTGCAAAGCTTTTTAGCCCTGGCAGGCCGTTTGGGGCGGGCCAGTGATTCCGAAGCTGGTTTACAGGTCTCTGTCTCTACCAAAGTGGATCCGCTGCCTGGCAACCGACATGCCTTGGTGGTGGGGTCTCCTCAGCAAGTACAAAGTGCCAATGGCTCTGGGTTACCTGTGAATATGAACCCCGATGGTAGCTGGCACCTAAACCTATGGCGTTGGGGCGAAGCCATTATTCGCCAGTTTGGTGGCGGTGTTCCGTTGCTAGAACAAGGTACTGTTGGCGGTAATACGGTGGCTTGGCTTAGCGCGGCCGATGATGCGGCCTTTAACAAGCTCACCACCTTATTGGAATCGGATGAAGCCTTTGCAGGCTTGGATGATGGTGCGGCCATTCAGGCGGTCTCCACGCCAGCAGGGGGGGCTCAACCCTTTGCCTTCCAAACCGTGTTGGCTGCCAATGAAGGGGTCATCAAGCCATCGGCAACACCCACGGGAAGCGGCAGCTGGTTTGACTGGATTCTGAAGCCGCTAGGGGCCATGTTTGGTGGTTTCTTTAGTTGGGTAGGCAGTTGGCCTATTTGGGCCCTCTTAATGGTGCCCTTCCATTGGATGGGTGGCACCCTGACCAATTTGATTTCAGCCTTTTTAGCCTTACCTCTCATTAACGTTGCCGTTCCCGCCATCTTTGGTTTTCTTAGCCCAGTGCTAACTTGGGGCCCCATTGGTGCTATCACTCAATGGCTGGCAGGCCACCCCATCCTTAACTTTATGGCGGGTTGCTGGTTCTTGCTATGGTTATTGCAGTTAATTGGTAGCTTGTTTAAGGGCCTTTCTGGTCGAAAACACCAAGATTAAATAGCCTTCTTTGTTCTCCTGATTTCCCTTTTTTCAGTTTTTAATGCCCTTTATGGAGTTCCCATCGTATGAGCCGCCTTCACTCCCTTATGACTCGTTCCACTCGTCCTCTCCATCGTTGGATACTGGGCAGTATGGCCTTACTGGTGGCAGCTCTTAGCATGGCCCCTTCGGTGGCGCTTAATGCCGCCTATGCAGCCAACGATACCAGTGGCAAAGCGGTTCCGGCGGTGGCGACCAGCGCAGCACCGGTGGGTGGTGGCGCTACGGCCAGCAATTCGGGCACCTCTTTAAAGTTAAGTCTCAAAGATTTTGGCAATGCCGACGGCTACACCTTGCAAACGGTGCGTAGCTTTCGCAATTACAGCTTTACCCGCCCCAGCAATTGGCAGGTGGCCGGCTCTTCCAATATAAAAGTGACCTTTCAACACTCTCCTGATTTGCTGCCGGAGCGCTCCAGCCTCAATGTCTCGGTAAACAATCGCATCCTCAAAACCATTCGCTTGGATGCGGCTAACACCACGGCTACCACAGTCACGGTGCCGGTGCCTCCTGGCATTTTAAAGGATTACAACACCCTGAGTTTTGACGTGAACCAGCACTACACCTACAAGTGCGAAGATCCCTTTAGTGCCGAATTGTGGACGACGTTGCTCCCTGAAAGCCAACTCACCTTAAACTATGCACTCAAGGCCAGTGAGCCCGAATTGGCCCGTTTCCCTTTTCCTTTTCTCGACCCCTTGGCTTATGGTACCCAACACGTGGGGTACGTGTTGCCCCAAACCCCCAGCAATGAATCCTTAACCGCGGCCAGCCTCACAGCCGTCACGCTATCTCAAGCGGCTGCGTGGCGTCCTTTTCAAGCGGATTTAGCGAGCCTCAGTGCGAACGCCAACTTGGTCGTCGTCGGTACCCCTGCCGAAAATGCCTCCATTGGTAGTCTCTCGTTGCCGGTAAAGTGGAACGGAAACGCTTTTACCGACCCCAAAGGGGGCAGTGTGGGTGCGGAAGATGGCGTCATTCAAGTAGTGCGCCACCCCAGCCATGCCGATAAAGTAGTTCTCGTCATTACGGGTGCCACGCCCAAAGGTGTACACAAAGCTGCTCGTATGTTGGCGCGTTTGCCCCACCGTAAATTGTTGGCCGGTCAATTTGTGGTGGTTAGCCAACTGCCCAAAGAAGACCCCAGTCAATACCACGAGTGGCCTGGATTTATTTCGGCCCCCGGCAGTTCCACCTTGCAAGAGCTGGGCTTTGAGACGTTGACCTCTCGTGGGTTTACCGCCTTGCCCATTATTTACAAACTCAAACGCATGCCCGATGTGTTGGTGGCCGGTAAAGACACCATCAAGCTGAAGACCGTTTACAGTTACAGCTCGCAGCTGGCCCCGGAACAAGCCAAGCTGGAAGTGAAGCTGAACGGCAAAAGCATGAAAAGTGTGCCCTTGGCCAACGTGGGTGGGGAAAACTTGGCCACCTTCATTACGGAAATCCCCGCCAGTGACTTGTTTACTTACAACGATTTGGAATATCAGTTTTATCTGTTCCCCGATAAAACCGATTTGTGTAAGTTTGTGACGGATGTCCACGTGTGGGGCACCATTCACAACAGCAGTGTGGTGGATGTTCCGGGTCAGCTAAAAGCCGCCTTGCCCGATGTGGGCTTGCTCAACGATGCCGGCTTCCCCCTCACCTTGCATCCCGATATGCGTGATGTGACCTTGGCGGTTCCTCAATCCCCAACCCCTGCCGAGCTGGGTACCTTCTTGGCTCTTAGCAATCGTTTGGGTCGTTCTTCTCAGTCTATTCATGGGTTGGATATCCATGCCACGGTGGGACCTGTAACGGATGAGGCTAAAAAAGGCCACGTGGTGCTGATTGGCACCGCTCAACGCCATGCCATCCTTGATGAGCTGGACAGCAAAACGGCTCGCCTTATTAAACAAGGCGTCCTTACTCCTAATAGCGATGAAAAATCCAACGAGTCTGTGGGTCTCATTCATTACGCCCCTGAACAAGGGGTGGTGGAAGAGCTGGTGTCGCCTTGGAACAAAGACAAAGTGGTGGTGCTGTTTTACGGTGCCAGCGATGCGGCCTTAAACTTGGTGCAAGGTTGGTTGAACAACGATAAGGCCTTTGCCGACTTACAGCCCGGTAACGTGGCGGTGATTAACAATGATTTGTCATCTCAGGCGGGTATTTTGGTGAAAAAAGGCGATGCCCGCTTTTTAGAGCCGGGTGAAGCCAAGCTGGTCAAAACCACCGACTTTCCGCTATGGGGTTGGATTTTACTGGCCATCTTTGCCTTTATTGGCCTCATTAGCTTCCTCAAGTTCTTGTTCATTCGCTAAGAACCCGAGGTTCTAAGCACTCAAAGCCGATCGTTCCTTCGTGACCGGTCGGCTTTCTGCTGAATTCATTTTTGTGAGGATGGCTTGTTCTGCTGAGGGGCCAGCCCCTCAGCGCTCCCCGCACAGGGACTGCGTCCCTTGTGTATCCCGCAAGGGAATCTTAGTTATTTTGTTTGTGGTTTTCGGGCGTCGCCAGAACTGCGGCTGCGCTTTGCTTGCCCGCAGACAGGCGTTGTTGGGTGTTGTGCTAACGCACACGTTACACCCAACAACCCGCCCTCACCCACGGCCTATTAATTGCTAATTACCAACTATCCATTAAATAGCCTTGAACTTTTAGCACATGCTGCTACAATACACGAGGTAAATTCTTAGAGAGTTTTTGAGTAGAGAGAAAAGTACTATGCGTTGTATTTCACCAGAAAATTCTTCATTTGCGCAGCTTGCTGAGTTTGCCTTTGATAGAGGTATGCTAACTGTAAATGAGGTTAGAGGGTTCTTAAATCTCGATAACCAAGCGGGAGGAGACTGTAATGTTTTCAACTTTAAGCCAGCAGGCAAGCAACCAGACCCTTCAACAATGACGGATGAACAGTTGGAAATCGCTTGTGGGCAAGGGAGTGCTTCTACCAATTAAAAGGCCCCACCCGAAATGAATGGAGCCTTTAATTTGTTTAGCAAACTTCTACGAAGTGGTCAAAAACTCGGCGTAGGTGGCACTCAGGTCGGTGGTGGGGTTGCCATCGGCATCCGCAATCACCATTTTATACGTGGGGGTATCGCCCAACTTGGGGTTGGTCATGGTGAGGCGATCCATAAAGGTGGGCTTTTCAATTTGCCAAAACACCCCAATGGCCACACGGTCTTCATGGGTGCGGATTTTGGTGAGAGCCGCAATCTCTTTGCGGTTCACTTCCTCGGCATCGGCGGGGTTTTGCACCATGCCGTTGTAGCCTTCGGCTTCAATATCGTACACGCGTGGGTAGTTGGCACCGCTCATTTCCACTTCTTCCCCGTACCATTCTTTGGTATGCAGGTTGTTGTAGGTGGGGCAGGGCTGCAAAATATCCACAATGGCCATGCCACGGTGTTCCATAGCGCGCTTAATGGTGGCCATTAAATGGGTACGGTTATAGGCATAGCTACGGGCCACAAAGGTATAGCCTGCGTTCACCGCCAAGGCCAAGGGGTCCACTTTATCGTTGGGGTTGGGCACCGCCAATGATTTAGGCTGTTCGCCATAGGCCAAGGTGGGAGACGCTTGCCCTTTGGTAAGGCCGTAGACTTCGTTGTTGTAAACCAAGTAGGTCATATTGACGTTACGACGCCCAGCGTGCAAAAAGTGACCGGCACCAATGCCGTATCCGTCGCCGTCACCACCCGTCACCACCACTTTCACATCGGGGTTGGCTAGTGCCGTACCGGTAGAGAAAGGAATGGAGCGACCATGCAGCGTGTGCACGCCGTAGGTGTGCATAAGGTGGGGCGATTTGCTGGAGCAACCCACGCCGGAGTAGCTGATGATTTGATGATTGGGAATGCCGAGTTCGGCGTAAACGCCTTGAACGGCAGCCACAATACCAAAGTCGCCACAACCGGCGCACCAGTCAGACACTACATCGGATTTGTAATCTTTGGCCATGGGTTTGGCCATTGTTGGAGTTGCAGTGTTACTTGCCATAGCTGAGTACAACCTCTTTTTTAGACGTGGTAGTAGAAGACATGATTTCACGGATGGCGCTAGCAGCCTCGGTTTCGGAGATGGGGCGACCGGTAAACTTGTTGATGAAGTGATCCATCGAGAAGCCGGTTTCCATACGGGTGAGCTGCGCCAACTGGTGGGTGTGGTTCATTTCAAACCCAATTTTGGTTTTGGCTTTGCTCAAAATGCGCGACACGCCTTCCACAGGGTAGGGGCTCATCAGGCGTACCACCAGTACGTTAAATTTAAAGCCATCGCTCAGCAGCTGAGGCATGGCATCCAAGATGGGGCCTTTGGTAGAACCCCACGTGAGGATGGTGGTGTCGGCATCTTTAGGGCCGTACAGTTGGAATTGCTGGGATTCGGGGATTTCGGCAATGGCGGTGGCCATTTTACGCAAGCGCTTGTTCATCAACACTTGGCGGTTATCCGGATCTTCAGTGATGTGACCGTATGCATCGCGCTCATCACCGGTGTTCCAGTAAATGCCGTTGGCCTGACCCAATACCGAGCGCATCGACACGCCATCATCACTGTCGCCAAAGCGAGGGAATTGACCCTTCAGCTCAGGCTTTAGGCTGGCCAAACGATCCAGTTCGTCTTGGGTGGCCAATTTGCCACGATTGATTTTGAGGCCTTCTTCGCTAAAGGGGGTAATGGTCATGGTGTTGTTGCCAATGCATTTATCGGTTAGCACAATGACGGGGGTTTGATATTGATCGGCGTAATTGAAGGCGTGGAAGGTGTCTTCAAAGTACTCGTTCATATCGCTGGGGGCTACCACCATGCGGGGTGGGTTGCCGTGAGAAATAAACACGGCTGACAACAAGTCGCCTTGCTCATGACGGGTGGGCAAACCGGTAGAAGGGCCACCACGCTGGTAATCGTGAATCACCACAGGCACTTCGTTCATGGCAGCCCAGCCAATACCTTCGGCTTTTAAGCCAAAGCCAGGGCAGCTGGTGGATGTTGCGGAACGGGTACCCGTTAAGGCTGCACCCACGGCCATACACACCGAGGCAATTTCGTCTTCGCACTGCACCACGTTAATGCCGTACTCTTTTTGTTGGCTTTCCAGGTACACGCTTTCATCGCTGGCAGGCGTAATGGGGTAGTAGGTTTGCATTTTGCAGCCAGCTTTTAGTTTGCCCAGGGCCACAGCGGTGGTTCCCGACATGATCATTTGGGCAGGGCTATCGGGCTGGGCTTCTAACTTGTAGGGGAATTGATCCACCACACTAGAACCGTTCATTTGCATGGCTTGAATGTACTCAAAGCCTTTGCGAATGGCCAACATGTTATCGGGCACTAGCTTGGCTTTACGGCCTTTAAACAAGCCAGACAACGCTTTTTCAATGTAGGCCATGTCAAAGTTCACCATGGCGAGGGTGGCGCCCACAGCCAAGGTGTTTTTCATAATTTTGACTTTGGCAGCGGGCTGGCCCATTTCTTCGGCCAATTTGTCCAAAATTTCATCGTAAGGCACGGCAATTTTTAATACGCCGTCTTGGCAGTTCAGGTCATCGGCGCTAATCACACCAGGGTCGTAAATAATGGCGCCACCGGTCACCACTTCATCGGCGTGAATCTTCGCCGCGGTTTTTTCGTAGGTGGTGAGTAAGTGAACAGGGTCTACATGAGACGAAATAGGAATACCGCTCACACGCACTTGGGTGTAGCTATGGCCTGTTTTAATGGTGGAATGATATTCCCGCTTGCCGTAGCAATACAAACCTGCTACAGCACAAGACCGAAGCAGTAAGTTGGCGGAAGAGTCTACACCGGTGCCTTGTGGGCCCCCGATGGTCCACGAAAAGTGGTTCACAATGGGTGTTTCGGTTGGCATTTAGTAAGTCCTTTCAGGAAACAGTTGAGCAGACACGCACAATGAGCAAGACAATACTTATCTATAATTCGTTTGCCTAATAGTGTGGCTTGTACATTTGGCTTATTGGGTTTGATAGTGCCACAAACCCACCGCAGGCGTCCATCCTTTACCAAAGGCTTCGTTGGGCTAGGGCAGAGGCAATGGTAGTGTCGAGACCCCCACGTTAGAATGAGGCCATGACTCTTTTGCCTGCTTCGACATCGACGTCTCAAACGCCTCGTTTCTTTGGGTACCAGCAACTCTCTGTGCTGGGGTTGTGGGCGTTGGCATTCGGGTTGGCCATGGGCTCTCAAGGGTTATCCACCTTATTTTTAACCTTCGGATTGTTGGTTGGCGTGTCTCTAGGGTTCATTGTATTTATAGCGCTGGGCTGGATACTGTGGCACAGCAATAAACGGTGGGTGTTGCTGGGAGCTGTGGCCTGTGTGGCTTTTATATTGGGCCTTGCGATTGGTGCATGGCGCTGCACTGAAGTTAACCCACAGAGTATCACTCGCTGGGGGCCGGTATATCAGGCCAGGGTAGAAGCTTTGGTGGCCAACAGTCAGCCCCTTGGGGCGTCTCCTAATACTGGTTCGATGGCTGGCAACCCCCCTCATCGAGTCACCTTTGAACTGCTGGGCGTTAATGGATATCGGGTGGATGGCGTGGCCCGCGTGTGGCGAACGTCGATGTTGTTACCGCCGGTGGGAGCGCGGGTGATGCTGGTGGCGGATGTGGTTCTCCCCGCCAAAGCCTTGTTTTCTGGCGATTTTGACGAAGCTCAAGTGCTTCGCGCTGAGGGCGTTGATCGAGTGATACGCAAAATTACCTCGGCGGAAACCATTGAAGACACTCCTGCAACGCCTTATTACCAGCTGTTGCGTTGGGTGGATGGGCTGCAAGGTCGTATTACCGAAAGTTTTGGGCACTGGCTCCCTAAAAATGAGGCAGACGTTCTGGCAGGGATGGTGTTGGGCAACCGTGTGGCTCCTCTGGATGGCGATATTCGCCAACAATTTGCCGAAACGGGCCTCATTCACTTGCTGGCAGCCAGTGGGTTTAATGTAGGCATGGTGGCAGGGGCCGTGTGGTGGCTGGGTGGGTTGCTCATGGCTCGCTTTCGCGTTGGTCGTGGGTGGCTCTCTCCCTTGGTTATGGTGATGGTTGTGTTGTACGTATTGCTCGCTGGGGCGTCGCCTTCGGTGCTTCGTGCAGGGGCCATGCTATTGGTGGGGGTGCTCGTACCTTCCTTCTCGCGTCTTTTAGGCTTTAAAAAAATCCACTGGCCACCCTTAGTTCTGTTGCTGATGGCCATCAACGCCTTGCTGCTGTGGCAACCCATGCTGGCGTATCACTTGGGGTTCCAGTTGTCGGTGGCCGCCACGGTGGGCCTTATGACGATGGTGCCACCCCTTCACGCGTGGCTGTCGGAGCGTATCACCGGGTCGTTAGCTGGGTTAATGGTTGTTCCATTGGTGGCCCAGCTGTGGGTCACTCCCTTGTTAATCAATACCTTTCACCAAGTGGCGTGGCACTCTGTGGTGCTAAACATACTGGCCCTGGTGTGCGTTACGCCTTTAACGGTTGGCGGTTTTGGGGCTGCTTTACTGGCTACAGTTTGGCCGTGGGGTGGTTCGGCAATCGCTTGGCTACTTAAACCTTTTGCCACGGTGTTGTTGTGGTTGGTGGATTGGGGAGCTCATTGGCAGCTTTTTGGCCATAAAGGCTTCCTGGCCGTCACCGCACCACCGGAAGGATGGGTGCTTTTGGCTTATATCAGCTTGAGCTTACTGGCTTGTATGCTGATGCGTTTGGATGCGCCCTCTGATGGACTGCCTTTGCTCGGTTCTCAGCGGCAGCTACGCTTTAAGGTGGCTAGCTGGATGTTGGTATGTCTGGCCGCAGTATGGGTTATTCCTTCAGCGTGGGACTATACCCATGCGTCGTTGCAGGTATTCCCACTTAGCCAAGAGCAAGCCGCCTTTGTGGTGAAACCGCCCAATACGTTTGCGGTGGCCGTGGTGGCGCCGCAAGCCGCTGGTTTTTGGGAGGCACGCCGATTGGAACGGGCGTTAACCCACCACGTGGGATTAAGCCACGTGTCTCAGGTGTTTGCCTATGGCCCGCCCAGGGCCCAAGCCCAAAAGCAATCACCCTTAGATCGCTTGCAACGCCAGCAGCACTGGAGGTCTTTCATTACCGTGGACGAGCATGTGACCCAGTGGCAAGGGTTTACCATTGAGCCTACAGGGGAAAGGGATGAGGACAGCCCCAATCTTTCCATTGCTTACCAAGGCAAGCCGTTGCTACTGGGCACCCGCCACTACGAGCGCACCCATGAGGCACCCCTTAATTACTGGTCGCGCGCCTTCCGCCCCTTTCGGGTTTTGTAAGGCCACTTAACCTTGTCTGGTACGAAGCCCGTTTGCAGATTAATCGAGCTTTTGGAACATGTAGCCAATACCCCGAGCGGTAAGAATCATCTCCGGGTTGGTAATGTCGTTTTCTAGCTTGTTGCGCAAACGGCTCACGTGCACATCCACCACGCGGGTATCAATGCGGTGATCCGGCGGATACGACCACACATGTTGCAAAATTTCGGCGCGGGTAAAAGGGCGCCCCGAGTTACTCATGAGCAACTCCAGTAAGCTAAACTCCATGCCGGTTAAGCGAATACGCTCGTTTTTTCGGAAGACCTGACGCTTACTGCGGTCAATTTTAACAGAGCCAATCACAATCACGTTATTGGCATCTTTGGCACTGTTACCGCCAGCACCGTTGCCACCGGTAGCACGGCGCAAAATGGCTTTCACGCGGGCTTCCAGTTCCTTAGGGCTAAAGGGTTTTACCACGTAATCGTCGGCGCCCAGTTCAAGGCCTGTAATGCGTTCGGCCACATCACCCAAGGCTGTCAAAATAATAATGGGGGTGTCGTGGTTGGCGCGAATTTCTTTGGTGACGCCGTAGCCGTCTACTTTGGGCATCATGATGTCCAAAATAACCAAGTCAGGTTCTACTTCTTCAAATAGTTGAAGCGCTTCTTCACCGTCGCCAGCGGTGGAAATATCGTAACCCAGCATTTTAAAGCGGGTTTCCAAGATGCGACGAATACTGGCTTCATCGTCCACAATCAAGATTTTTTTGCCGGCAAAGGGTGTTTTGCTGGCATTAATATCGTTTGTGCTGGTATCGGTGGTCAAAATCCCAGTTCCTTCGTGTCTAAATTCAATGCAAACCCTGCAACGGGTTGTAATCAGTTGGTTGGCAAAAAAGCGCTTACGTGCGAGAGAAGTCTGGCATCTGTATCGTTACACCGGTCGTTTCAAAAAAATCAAATGGGAAGATCCCACTTCAGGCCAGTTTCTATCGATAACAATGGAGTCTATTGTAACGAAGTGAAACAGATGGCTCATCATACACAAGAGGGAGCTTTATCGCCAATAGCAATTGGTCAAAAAATCAAAAAATTTGCCTAAAAGGGATTGAGCACTGCGGGCCTTTCCTTTGGCTATTGAGAGGTTCCTAGCGCTGAGATTCGGCGTGGTATTTGATGTCGAGAGCGGGCTCTTCGGGACGAGCCTTAACGGCACGGACATCCAGCATGGCGTTTCGCTGCAGGGCCTTTTTTGCAGCTTGTTTAGCATCCACCAATGTGTCGGCTTTTTTCATGGCTTTTAAGTCGGCTGCCTCGTTCAACGAGGGTTCTAGCCCCTCGCCTCCTAAAGCTGTCATGGGTTTACCTTCAATGTGGAGGGTCATGGGTTTTTTGTATCCCAGGCCTTTCAGGGTGGTGGCAAATTCTTGCCAGCGTTGTTGCTGGTTGGTACTGCCACCGCTGGTAGCAAACTCTTTGGACAGGTTAATGATGACGGCTTTGGGTGTTTCCGTTACTCCCAACAATCGGGTGCCCTTCGGAATCTCACTGTATAAGCCTTGTTTTGCCTCACTGGGTGTGGGCCCTTTTAGCTGTTGTTCCAGTGTCCACTCTGCAGCAATAGGGCTGTAGTCTTTAGGCATCCAGCGCTGGGCAGGCTGGGTTACAATTTTGTTGCCCGATGGACGGCTAAAGTACACGGTCACTTCCTGGTGGGTATCGGTATCGGGTAGTGGGGTTTCCACTTCCGCTGCTTCTTCGGTGGGTAGTTGGGGTGGTTTTGGGCCCATCAGGCTTAGCACTCCTAAAGAGATGGCTCCTCCCAATAGCAGCAAGAAAAAAACCACCAGGGCCCGCTGAATCACCCTGCCTTGCTGGGGTGGCACCAAATGTTTAGGAGGTTGGGTTGGTTTTTTTAAGCCGGACGACTTTTTAACAGACATAGGGATGTTTTCACTCCAGACAGTAATGCTGATATTCTTACAGTGGCGACAATGGTATCAGGAAGACACCTTGAAGCAATTGGTTAAACCGAGCTAAGTGCTTTAGGCAGCCACACGGTAAAGGTGGTGCCATGATGGTGGGGGTCATCACTCTCTGAGCGGCTTTGAACCGTAAGCGTACCGTTGTGGCGGGTAACAATTTGGTGGCTAAGGTATAAGCCAAGGCCACTGCCCGAGCTGCGTACTTTTTTGGTGCCTTGAGAAAATCGTTCAAACAGGCGTGGAATATCCTCGGCTGGGATGCCTCGCCCTGTATCACTCACGGTTAACCTCGTACCCGTTGCTTCTGCCGTAATGGCAGCCGTAATGGTTCCACCTGCGGGCGTGTGCTGAATGGCGTTGCCCACCAGGTTGATGATCACCCGCTTTAATTCCATACGATCGGCCTGAAAGTGAATGGGCTGGGTGAGTTCTGGAGCAACGACGGTTTGCTTCTTTTCCGCCGCCAAGGCCTGCAGCTCGTCGCGCACTTGGTGCAAAAGCCCAACACCATCCACGGTTTCTAGGGTCAGGTCTTTTTGGCCGGAATCGTAGCGATAGATATCCAGCAACGTATTCACCAAGCCCAATAAATCCTGATGGTTGGTAATAAGCATCCCCGTAATCTCGGTTTGCTTGTCATTCAGCGGCCCCAACACCCCTTTACTCATCAGCCCCAATGTTTGAATGGCTGCCAGCAAGGGCACCCGTAAATCGTGAGTTAATGTGGCCACAAAGTCTTCCCGCAGCCGCTCCATGGCCTTGCGTTTGCTCACGTCTCGAACCATTAACAAGGCTCCAGAGGAGCCTTTTAATCGGGCAGCATCTTCTAGATCGTCTGAAAAAAGGCTGGTTTTTTGAAACGAAGCCTCTCCCGACATGGGTATGGGGGAAATAGCCACTTCCACAGCCCGCCGACTAGCGGGATCCGACAAAAGTCCCCATTCGCCCTCGCATACGCACTCTTCGGAAAGTGAAACATTGGCCTCTAGTGCTAGTACATCGGAAAGCTTTTGGTGGCAAGGCTCCACACCATCCGGCAGCCAATGGCGCGCCGTGGGATTGGCACTCACAATGGTGCCGTCGCCGTCTACCGTCACAATGCCATCGCCGCTGGTTTGCACTATGGCCTGCAGGTGGGCTAAGGTTTGCTGAATGGCTTGCGTCCGCTCGGTCACAATCACTTCCAAATGTTGGTTGTAGCGTCTTAGCTCGTCTTGGGCGTGTTCCAGTTCATCAATGGTGGTGCGCAAATCCACCATCAGGCGAGCGCGCTCCAGTCCGTTGTGGATGGTGAGGAGTAGTTCTTGGTTGTTCCAAGGTTTTTCCAAATACCGGTACAGCCCCACCCGGTTAATAGCGTCCATGGCGCTGTCTTTATCGGCGTAACCGGTTAGTAAAATCAGACTGGCGTCGGGCAAACGCTCCCGCACTTGGGTCAAAAACTCAATCCCATTCAGGCCCGGCATGAGGAAATCGCTCAGTACCAAGTCGGGCTTTAGGGCATCCAGCTGGGCCAAAGCCTCGGTGGGGTCGTTTAGCGTATGGACGGTGTAAGGGGTTTCCAGGGCCAAAAAGGCGGCCAAACTGGTGGTCACCAATGGGTCGTCATCCACCACCAATAAGGTGGCGGAGGGGGGCAGAGAAAGAGAAGTCATCATGCCCCCATTGTGCCGGAAAGATAGGATTTTTAAATCGCACAACCTGCACTGGAAACGCCACTGAGGGTTGTGGTGCAATAAGGCCATGAACCAACCTTCTTCTACCTCCAAGCTTATTGTCATATCTGGCCCCTCGGGGGTGGGCAAAGGTACGTTGTGCAAGCGTTTGCTGGCCAATCACCCCCATTGGGTGTGGAGTGTGTCGGCCACGTCGCGATCGCCGCGCCCTAGCGAAGTGGATGGGGTGGACTACCGATTTTTAAGCCCCGAAGCATTTAAAGCCCATATTGATGACGGCGGCTTTTTGGAATGGGCCACTTATAACCATAATAGTTATGGCACTTTACGCCAGCCGGTGGAAGACGCCTTGGCAGGGGGCAAAAACGTGCTGCTGGAAATTGACGTGCAAGGGGCCTTGCAAGTAAAGGCCGCCATGCCAAAGGCTAAGTTGGTGTTTTTAGCCCCGCCAAACTTAGATGTTCTACGCCAGCGCTTGGAAACCCGCGGTACTAACGATGCGGCCGATATAGACCGCCGTGTGGCCATTGCCGCTGAAGAATTAACCCACACTAACGCTTTTGATGCCGTGTTTACCAATGCCAACTTAGACGACTGTTATGCCGAGCTAACCGCCTGGTTGAGCACCGAATTGTAAATTTTTGTTGTAAAGCTAGCGTAAGTAAACAATTATGGGCTTTGCCCAACGTTGTGGATACATCCAACCCATTAACCACTGCGGGTTGAGATGTGCTTACCCCCTAACTTGTAGAGACCCCTCTATGAAAGCGATTACCTTTGGCCAATCTTACAGTCCCTCCGTAAAAACCCGCTTTTCTCCTGCTGCTTTAGGCTGTAGTGATCATCCTCAAACCGACTCTGTAAAGTTTGGTGCCACTCGGCGTGATGAGTTTGAAGCACGAAAGCTGGCAAAAAAATCTTTTGGGGATTGGTAGTGGGTCTTCCCTTGGGCTGGTGGGGCTTAACCGAAATTGGTCAATGCGCAGCAAAAAATTCCCCTCCAATGGAACAGGTTCAGCCTAAAAAATAGTTATTCGCTGGGTAGCTGGGCAATGTAGGGAAAATTCCTGTAGTACCCGGCGTAATCCAAGCCATAACCCACCAAAAATTCATCCCCTACTTCAAACCCGCTAAAATCAATGGGAAAGGCGGGGATTTCTTTGCTGCGGGCATTCACTTTATCCAGCAGTACCGCCAAGCGCAGCGATTTGGTGTGGTGAAGACTGCGCAGGTAATCCATAAAAAAGTGGAGGGTCAGGCCTGTGTCCACAATGTCTTCCAGCACCAGCACGTCTTGGCCGCTTAGATCAGGCAGGGTTAAGTCCACCGGCTTAACGGTGCCACTGCTGGTGCGGCTGTTGCCGTAACTGGCCAACCGCACAAATTCAATTTGGCAGGGCACATCAATATGGCGCACCAAGTCGGCGGCAAACATAAAGGCGCCTTTTAAAATGGATACAATCACCAGGCGCTCACACCCAGCGTAGGTTTTGTTAATGGCCTCACCCATCAGTTGTATACGCTCTTGCAGTTGGCTTTCCGTAAAAAAGGGCTGCAATTCATCCAGGCTGTATTGGGTTTTTGGGTCAATCTCAGGGAGATCGGTAGTGAGGGTGTATGTCATCAGAGGCAGTCCTTTGGCTAAATCAAAGAGGAAACTAGAGTGAAATAAGCTTAAACGGTTGCGAGCTGGGGTATCGGAGATGAGGCCGCAGGGGTGGTTGCCGCAGAAACCCACGTTAACCGGTGTGTGGGGCGACGGGTGACGCGCAAGGCTTCGGCCACACCCACGCCCACCGCCCATAAAATTTCATCGCCGCAAGCCAGTAACGGCGTATCGAAGGATGTTTTTCCCTGGGACAAGGCGTGTTTACTAGCCAAGTAGCTTGATAAGCGCATGGAAGTGAGGCTGCCCAACGGATGAAAACGATCGCCAGAGCGCTCGGTTCGAAGGGCCAATGTTTCCACTAAAAAAGGCTCTAATGTCACGTATACCGTTGAACTTTCTCCCGCGGGCAATGGGTACGGAATGATATCGTCTCCCGTAAGGCGCTCAATCATAAATTCATCGCCCGAGGACACACACAAGGTTTGGATTTTTGGGCGTGCTTCTTGGGGGGGTGTTTTGGGGATGTGGGTTAAGGTTTCCGACTCTTCCGTAAGTACGAGGTCCGACGGTGTGAGTGTTTCTTCAGATGCTTCCACAAGGGGTGCTTCGTTAGCAAGAAGGCCCACATTGGGCTCTGACAGAGAGGGTTCTAATAAAGGCTCTTCGTCCAATGCGTCTCCTAGCAGCAAGCTGCCAAGGGGGGATGTTTCGGAGGCATCATCCTCATCCTCGGAAGAGGCCACCACCGCCGGGGGGCGTCTTAGTGGGAATAAATCCATTAGGCGGAAGGCCAAAGGTTTGATAACGGCTGAATTATTTTCCGTGGGAGCCGATAAAATAACCTCAGGGATCGAGCTTGAAGAGGGAGCTTTGCTGATTAAGGTTAAACGGTGTTGCGATAGATTGAGAAACCAGTGATCCAATTTTTCAGTGTTGCTTAGAGAACGGCTGGGGCGCTCTACAGATAAGAGTGAGCCCCTGGTCGTGGATGGATCCAGAACAGTATCATTGCAAGTACCCGTAATAAAGGCGCGAACCCTTTGTACCGGGGCGTAATCGCATAGCAGGTGGTGGTGTTTTAAAAACTGTCGAATTAAGGCTCCCTGGAAGCTGGGTGAGCATTGGCTTAGGCGAGTGGTGTCCAGTCCTAGGGTTTTATCCCATATTGTGGGCCACACATCGGCTATAGCACACTCGGCCAGTTCGGTGGTTTCGCTGGCAACGGTCTGAAAGCGTAGGAGTGATTCTTTAGCCTGAGGAAAGGCCTGCTCCAAAGCCGGTAATACGTTGTGGCGCAAATGATTACGTGGGTGAATGGTGTCGGCGTTGGTGGCGTCGGTATGGTATTTTAGGCCGTGGGTCGTAGCGTATTCAATTAGGGTTTGTTTGGTAAATCCCAGCCACGGGCGCACCAATAAGACGGCCTCAGCTCCCATGAGGGGGCTCACGGGGGTCATCCCCTGAATGCCTTCCAGCCCGGTGCCTCGACACAAGCGGATGAGCATGGTTTCCAATTGATCATCGGAGTGATGGGCCAACCAAATAGCCGTTGCTTTTTCGCGCTGAGCCACTGTTTTGAGAGCTTCGTAGCGTGCCGTTCGGGCTTCGGTTTCTGTGAGTTTGGTTGTTTTGCTAATGGGCACCAACACTAAGGGGATCTGCCAGGCCTTGCATTGGGCCATGGCATCGGCTAACTCAGGCGTTGGCGTTGGGCGCCACCCATGGTGAACCATCACGGCCACAATGCGGGGTGTGGTCTCTTGAGGTTGGGCTTGCTGCCACTGGTGCAACGCGTAAAGCAAAGCGGTGGAATCCACCCCGCCTGAATAAGCCACCAGCCAAGTCGGCTGGGGTGCTGCCAAACCAAAAGCTGCCGATGGGAGGGCTGCATTGGGTTCCGTACGAATGCGGGTTGCCCAAGTGTGAATGGTTGCAACCAACGGTAAGGAAAGGGGAGGGGGTGTGGCGGGTGAAGACATGGCCTTTAGTGTACCGTCTAAAGGCCCTACGAACAGGCCCTAGTTTTTACGTTAGGGAACTTTTACCCTAGGCTTACGACAAAGACACCGCCGCAACGCTATACTCTATTTTATACTGAGGTGGTCATGCTGCTTTGTCCCGTTTTGTTATTCGTCTCAAATTAGAGGGTTTTAGTCATGGTTGATTCCAATGCGGGTTTTTTTCAACGCTTGTCGCCTAAAACATTGTCTATAGTGGCTTTAACCGTGTCGGTGGCCTCGGTAGGGTGGCAATTAGTCCAGCCCCTTAGTCATCACGTTACGCTTGCAGCCCCACCTATATTGGATACCGGTGTCCAACACACCGTTAATGCAGGCGGCGCTTCGCCTTTGCTCGGTAATCACCCCCAAGTGGTGGCGGATGTGGCTGAACAAGTGGCTCCTGGCGTTGTTAACATTGATGTGTCCCACACCGAAGCCATTCGTGGCGGTGGATCGATGTACCCTGGTATGACTCCCATGGATGACGAGCTGTTTCGTCAATTTTTTGGGCTACCGGGCAATCCTTTTAAGGCCAATGGCGGGGCTCCCGCCGAGCGTATTGTTCAAGGCAATGGCAGTGGCGTGATTATTAGTGCCGAAGGTCACATTATTACCAACAATCATGTGGTGAATGGCGCCACCAATGTGACGGTCACTTTGAGTGATGGCCGTAAGCTGCCTGCTAAAGTGATTGGTACCGATAAATACACGGATTTGGCGGTGCTAAAAATTAATGCCCCCAATTTACAACCTGTTCCCTTGGGCAATAGCGAAACCCTACGCCCAGGTGAGTTTGTGATTGCTGTGGGCAGCCCCTTGGGCTTTGATCACACCGTGACCTTGGGTATCGTCAGTGCTATTTCTCGCCGTGTGCCCGATATTAATATGAACCTTGATTTTATCCAGACGGATGCTGCCATTAACCCCGGTAATTCTGGGGGCCCCTTGGTTAATTTGGACGGTCAGGTTATTGGGATTAACACGGCCATTAGTGGGCGTGGCCAAAACATTGGCTTTGCCATTCCTGTCAATGTGGTGCGCAATGTGAGCCAAACCCTCATTAGCAGTGGCACCATTCATCGTCCATGGGTAGGCATTGCCATGACGCCCCTAAACGCCGAGTTAGCCAAAAGCTTAGGCCTTAGTGCTGCAACAGAAGGCATTGTGGTGGCTCAAGTCATGCCCGATAGCCCTGCGGAAAAAGCCGGGTTTTTGGGGGGCGACATTATTCAGCGGATGGATGGCCAAAAGGTAGCCAGTGCCAAAGAGGTGCAGGGGGTGATTCAACAACTGCCCTTGGGTAACAAGGTGACTTTTCAGGTGCTACGCGATGGCAAGTTACTGATGTTTACCGTGACCACCCAAGAGTTACCTAATAACTATTCACCCAATGGCAAGTGACGAAATATCTTGAGATGCGCGAATAAACGTATCGGTTCAATCTGCTTTTTAGGGGCTACTACTATTGCTGCCAAATACTGCTAGTGCAAGTTGCTTTGTAGTGATGTCTACTTACCACCACGGGAAGTAGCGTTGCTGATTAAACGGAGACGCTGCTGGCGGTTGGTTGGAAGGAGTGAATTGCTGCTGGAACATGCCTAAAAACATAAACAGCATTTGGTACACGGGTGGTAAGTTAGGCGGAAACATATTCTGTTGTGTTGGTGAAGCGTTATCCACACTGGTTGCTTGTGCCGCCGCATTGGCCGCCATTTTGGCATCAATTTCTGCCTGGGTGGGCCCCTGCTGGGTTTGTGCCGCGCTGTCTGGGGCAGTTGTTACGACCTCTTGGCTTTGAACGGGGTCTGCCGCGGTACTCTTTTGCGCTGGATCCATACTGCCGGCTGCGGTGGTGCTGACCACACTATTGGTTTTACTGCTGGATTTACTTAATTGGGGATCCGTAACCAGTGCACCACTGCTTTGGCTGTTAGACGTTTGTGAACCTTGGTCTTGATAATTGCCAAAGCTACTACCGCCATTCATTCCGTTACGATAACGCCCGCTTATAATATCGGCGCCCGTAATGGGGGCTCTTTTTGGACGCTCTTCGGCTGGAGGCGCATCGGGATCCGGCTCTTTTACAGGCTCTGGCGGTAAATAGCTGCTCATGGCCTTCCCATTAATCGTTACCTGACCAATTTGAGTGGCATTGAGTTCAACAAAGCTAAGATCTCCCAATGAAATCCCATAGGTACCTGTGGGATATTTAACCACTTCTGGGGTACCTGGCATTTTAATATCAACAGTGCCCGTATCTCTGGAAAGATTTAAACGCGCATGCCCTCCTGCCCCCATATTGACTACGTTTTTTTGGGCGTTTAGGTTAAGTGCTACTTGGGAGTGAGAGACATTAAAGGTGCCCGATTTACTCCCTGCAGGTTGTGAGCCTTCCATGGTGTAGCAATTGACCATGTTGACGGTCACCGTGCTCTCATCCCATAAGCGCTTTATGCCAGAATAGTTAAAGCACTCTAATCCATTAGTGGCCATGGGTTTTTGTGTTGTGGAGTTATACCCTTGACCATTAATATTATAGACGCCGTTGACTGAGTATTGGCCAACCTGAGACAGGCCCACTTTTGGATTCTGCATAAATTACTTTCTAAAAAGAAACGAATACGGTAGGGTTTAACAACCGTATCGACTGTTTGGTGGACTTTCTTAAGTCCGCCGCCACCGGCCAGTGGTTTTTACTGTAGTCCGCTGTTTTAAACGTTTATCCGGGAGTATCGCTCTTTTGATGAGAGGAAAGCGAAAGCAGCACGGTACGTGCCACCGAGGGCGGTAATTTGCCTGCGGATACCAAATTTTTTTCAGATTGTTGAGCGATAGTGGCCACGCTGCCAAAGGTGTTTAACAGGTGCTGCTTACGCTTGTCACCCAATCCTTTAATCCCATCCAAGGCCGATTGCGTGGCTGCCACGCCGCGACGTTTACGGTGGTGGGTTATGGCAAAGCGGTGGGCTTCGTCTCGCAATTGCTGCAGCACAAACAACGCGGCACTGTTGCGAGGCAGCACAATGGGCTGGCTATTGCCGGGGGTAAACACTTCTTCCAAACGCTTGGCCAACGACACCACGGGAATATGCCCCAAGCCGGCTTCGGTTAAGGCCTCCACGGCACTGCTCAGTTGACCTTTGCCCCCATCAATCACAAACAC
Source organism: Vampirovibrionales bacterium (assembly GCA_029866025.1). GTDB lineage: Bacteria > Cyanobacteriota > Vampirovibrionia > Vampirovibrionales > Vampirovibrionaceae > JARXAD01. The sequence goes on from JARXAD010000013.1 coordinate 92,337, forward strand.
ACTGGGCGTGGGCCATGGCGTTTTACCATCCCACAACGGCGATTCTTGGCAGTGGGTGGCGCGTCGCAACAACGCTTCGCGCATACTGGTAAAGTCGTCGGGCTTTCCTTCCGTGGTTTTTAAATTAAAGCGTCGGTATTCGGCTTTGTGGGGCTTGCCGTTTTCAAACACCACCATGCTGGCCACCGTGTGGCTGCCTTGAACATGAGAAATATCGTAGCATTCCATGCGTGCCGGTGGTTTGGGCAACCCCAACGTTCGTGCCAGTTCTACCAAGCCATCGGTAGCTTTCCAGCTGGCATCATCACTAACAGAAACCACCGACAGCCACTGTTCGTAGGCCTGAGCGGCCACACGATCCAACAATTCTTTTTTGGTGCCTCGCTTGGGAAAGATGATGTTAAGAGCGGCTCGTTTTTTAGAGGCACCCGCAGCGGCGTTTCGTTTTTGGTTTAAAAAAATAGCCAAGGGTGTAAAGGCTTCGTTGGCAAAAGATTCGTTATTAAAATCAGGAATCAACACTTCATCGGGCAAGGAATCGGCGTCATCGTCTTCATAGATATCCACCAACAACCGAGGTAACGCTTCCAGTAATCCCGTTAAGTCGTCGGTATTGGCTCCGAGGGCTTCGCCTTCCAGTGGAAAAGGCCGAACACGCACCACGCGGCCCTCGCGAATGCTGGAAATAAGCACCAGGCCCGAATGATTGTTGCTAAAGGCGGAGACGGTATTGGAGGGCAAGGGAGCCACCCCAATCACATCCATGCTTAGAGAGGCATCTTCTAACGACACGCGCTGTTGCTCTCCCAACAGTTTTTCCACGGCTCGATACCGATCCCGTAATTGGGCGGCCCATTCATAGTTTTTGGCTTCGCTGGCCGTTTTCATTTCGGCAGACAGCATGGCCAATAAAGCGCCATGGTTCCCCTTCAGTAAAGCACCAATCTGCTGCAGGGTTTGTTCGTAGGCCGCTTCAGTAATTAAATACTGGCACGGGCCGGGGCACAGCCCAATGCTGTAATTCATGCACGGGCGATCCGTGAACAAAGGCGTGCGTCGTTGCCGAACAGGGAAATACTGACGAATCATGTGCAGCAATTGACGCGCCGCTTGGGCATCGGTATAGGGGCCGTAGTAGCGGGTTTTATTTTTCTTTGGTTCAGCAGCACTGTTTTTAAGGCTGCCCTTGGCTGGTAAAAATCGGCGCCGAGTAAGGAATACTCGAGGAAACGGCTCATTGGGAATACAAATCCACGGGTATCGTTTGTCATCGCGCAGAGAAATGTTGTAAGGGGGCTTGTGGGCTTTAATGAGGTTGATTTCTAACAGCAGGGCTTCGGTTTCGTTGGCCGTTACCAAAAAATCCAAACGAGCAATGCGGCTAACCAATATCTCGGTTTTAATGGACTCATGCTTGCCTTGGCGCTGAAAATAGCTGCTCACGCGCTTTTTTAAATCTTTGGCTTTGCCCACGTACAGCAACAAATTGTCGGCGTCGTAATATCGATATACCCCCGGCCGGTGAGGCACGCCAGCCAACTGGCCTTTGAGTAGGCTAGGTTGGGTAATAAGGCTGGTGCAGACGGGCATCACAACAAATAGCAATGGCTTACAGTGTTGGGGGGAGTTTCACAGAGAGAATCGCCCCAATCAACGGAACACCGTTATAATAGCCAAATCTGCCTATGGCGTCTTGATGGATTGAGATGCCCTACCGTTAAGCTGAGACTTGCCTGCCATGAGTTTGACCGACGCCCCCATTTTTAGCGAATTAACGACGGAATCCACCCGTATTAAGCTGATTACCCATCAGCATGAAATTGAAGGCAACATTTATCTTCCCCGTGCCATGAAAGAAAATCGGCGCCTTACTAATTTGCTGAACTCGGAAAAGCGCTTTTTGGCCATCACTCAGGTGTCGCTAAAAGAGCGCGCCACAGGCACTGCAGCTACATATCCTTACATTCAGGTGAATATGGCCGCCATTGAGCTGATTTTACCCCTCGATTAGAAATCAAGCAGGGGGGCTTTAAACAGTCAAGCCTCTCTGTGCGACGGATGACTTGCGTTATGATGAATTCATGACCTTTGCCATTCACTCTTGGACTGCGGCCGATGGCGCCGAACTGCGCTACGGGTTGTTGACGTCTTCGGATGATGCTCCTCTAAAAAACCCCCGTCGGGGGATGGTGTTTGTGCCGGGGTTGGGGGGGAGCGTCAAAAACAGCTTGGTGTTTTTTAACGCCTTATTACAGCACTTTAGCCCCATTGTGGTGCCAGACCTGCGTGGCTTTGGTCTGAACGAACACCACCCTTTGCCGAATCCTATTCAATTTGTTGACGATTTGAATGGATTGATTGCCCACGCAGCACCACTTCATACGGGCCAACAGCCCTGGATGCTGGGCGGTATTAGCTTGGGCGGATGCGTGGTGTCTCATTACTTGGGCCAGCCCGTAAACAAAGCAAACCTTTCCACGTTTTTATTGCCTGATAGTGTGTGGTTATTGGCCCCTGCCGTGCAAGAACACCCCCAAATGTTTCGCTGGCGGTACGTGGCCAAAACGTTGTGGACCTTGTTCACACGCCCTCAAACCCTCATTCAGTTGCCTTATGGGTTGGAAGCTTTAACCCAAAACCCCGCCGTGCTGGCCAGTAAGCAGTACCAACAGCACATGGCCGATTTTTATATTCCTGCTGGGTTTTTATGGCAGCTTCGGCGTTTTAATCGTTCCGCAGGGTTACAACTGCACGGCGTAACGCAGCCCATTCATCTGTCCATTCCCTTGGCCGACCGTATTATTTGCCCCACCGCTATGGAACGTCTTTTTCAGCAATTGCCCCTTCATCCTCACCATTTTTGTGGACGGTATCCAGGGCTATATCACGACGTGCCGTTGGAAATTCAAATGCCTGCCGTGGTGGCAGATGTGGGGGCATGGGCCAGCCAATTACCCTTCGTCTTACGCCGTACCCAACCCAATGCTAGCGCTCCCTTCCCTAGTGTCGTGTAAACTAACAGCATGATGATTGCTGTTTCTCCCCCCTCCCTCGATACCTCAGAATACCTACCCAATGAGGCGATGCTAAAAATCGTCGTGGCCTCGGCACACGAGGCTCAACACGGGTGGGCAACGGTGCCTTTACGCTATCGTGCCAAGGTATTGCAAGCCATTGCCCAAGCCATAAGAGATCATGCCGAAGCTTTAGCGAAACGTATTGAAGATGAGACCGGTAAATCGATGTCGGATGCCTTGACTTCCGATGTGGCCATTGCCGCAGGGTCTTTTCGTCAAGCGGCAGAACTGGGCTTGCGGTGCTTAAAGCCTCAGGGCTATCCATTATCTCAATCGTGGCGGGCCTTGGCGCTAGGGCGTAGTCACCAAACACTTTACTCACCCAAGGGTGTGGTGGCGGCCATTACGCCGTGGAATTACCCCATTGGCATTCCTGCGTGGGCCATTGCAGCCAGCTTGATGACAGGTAACGCGTGCATCTTAAAGCCCAGCGAGCTGAGCCCCGAAAGCGGCAAGGCCTTGGTGGCTTTGGTGCAAGAAGTGCTTGAAAACCATGGCTACTCCAAAAATTTGGTGATCTGCGTCACAGGCGATGGTTCTGTGGGAAGGGCCTTGCTAGATGAGCCTGTGGATCATGTACTGTTTACGGGCAGTGTTGGCACAGGGCGAGCCATTCAAGCCCAATTGGCAGGCCGAAACATTGGCCTTAGTTTGGAATTGGGCGGTAGCTGCCCAGCCCTTATTTTGCCCAGCTTGGATAAAGCTTATTGGGATAGCGTCATTAGCCAAATCACCTGGGGGCGCTGCTTTAATGCGGGGCAAAGTTGCGCCGCCATCAAACGACTATTGCTTCCCAACGCAGGGAAAGAGGAATGGCTAGAACGGTTAGCGGCTACCTTTAACGCCATTGCTCAGCCGCTGGTATTGATCAATCACACCCAGCGCCAACGGCTTCATCAACAAGTGGTGCAGGCTTTGGCCGAAGGCGCCACGTTGGTGTGTCGCGGTACCTTCAATGAGTCCAGCCCTACTCCCGTTTATCCCCCCACCCTTATCACCAACTTGCCGCCTCAATCCCACTTATGGCAAGAGGAATGGTTTGGCCCTGTGTTATTGGTGGATGGCTTTGATACCGTGGCCGAGGCTATTGAAAAGGCCAACAACACGTCTTTTGGTCTTACGGCCAGTGTGTTTGGGCCTCAAGCAGAGGCTGAAAAAATGGCCCAGAAATTACAAGCAGGCCTTGTTACCGTCAACGATGTGGCCTTGGCCCATTACGGATTTTTGCATGTGCCGTGGCAAGGGGTTAAAAACAGTGGCCCCGGCATTAGCCATAGCACAGAAGGGCTGTTGGCCTTGGTAACGGCCAAAACTATGGGAATCAACACCTTGCCCACCTGGATAAAACCCCCGTGGCTTCTGCAAAAATCCGCCATGCAGTCATCACAGTCGTCCGGCCATCCCTTTCAACATGGACTCATCCGTTGGATGTCGCACTCTTTTTGGCGTGCCCAATGGAACCCTGCCTTGTTAAAGGGCTTATGGCAACAACGCCCCCGCACAAGGCTATAGCTTTGCCTTTGGCCTATAATTGGGACACTTTTTTACGAGTGCTCGCTGCTGCAAAGGCTTTTTATCATGGTTTCTTTAACCTCCACACCTCAGGAACGGGTTCCTACAGCACAGCCTGAACAGGCCGTTGTGGTAGAAACGGTGGCTATTCTGGATTGTGGCGCCCAATACACCAAAGTCATCGACCGCCGCATTCGCCAGAACAACGTGAATACCTTGTTGGTTGCTGTGGATACCCCTGCCGCCGAACTAAAGAGCAAGGTACAAGCCATTATTTTATCCGGTGGTCCTAACAGTGTTTACGATGATCACTCCCCTCAGTGCGACCCTGCCATTTTTGAGCTGGGAATTCCCATCCTAGGCATTTGTTACGGCATGCAGCTGATGGCCCAAACCTTGGGCGGTACCGTGGCCAAAGGCAGCACGCAAGAGTACGGCGAAACCACCATCACCATTGATCCCGATGTGTCCCTGTTTGCTGATTTGGACGCCGTTCAAAGTGTGCTGATGAGCCACGGCGACAAAGTCACCCAAATGCCAGAAGGGTTTCGAGCCGCTGGATCGTCACCCGCCCACGAGGGCCATGAAATTTTAGCCGCCATGGCCGATGACGAGCGAGGCTTTGTGGCCGTTCAGTTTCACCCGGAAGTGGAGCTAACCCAACACGGAGATGCCATGTTGGCCAATTTTTTAACCCATACCTGCGGCTTTACGGGTAATTTTCAACTGGATCACCGCCTGGATGACTTGATTGACGACTTACGAGCCAAGGTCGGTGACCGCAATGTGTTTGTACTGGTGAGCGGTGGGGTGGATTCCACCGTGACGGCGGCCTTGTTACTGAAGGCCTTGGGGCCTGAGAAAGTCTTTGCGGTCCATATTGATAGCGGCTTGATGCGCCACAACGAAAGCGACGGCGTGTGCGAAGCGCTCAAGGCCTTGGGGTTGACCCACCTGCGTCGCATCAACGCATCCGACGATTTCTTTAATGGCACCACCACTTTAGAAGACGGCACCGTTATTGGGCCTCTTTGCAAAACCACCAACCCTGAGCACAAGCGCCGTATTATTGGCGATGTTTTCTATCACCTCATTACCCAAGCGGTGAATGACTTGGGCATTGATATTGACGACGCCTTTATTGCCCAAGGCACACTGCGGCCTGATTTGATTGAAAGCGGTAACCGAGACGTAAGCGCCACGGCCCATATTATTAAAACCCATCACAATGATGTGCCTTTGATTCAGGCTCATCGCGAAAAAGGTCTGATACTTGAGCCCAACCGTGACTGGCACAAAGATGAAGTGCGCCAAGTGGGTCGCTTATTGGGCTTACCTGCCGACTTGGTGGATCGCCAACCCTTCCCAGGTCCTGGGCTCGGCATTCGCGTGCTGTGTGCCACACAACCCTACATGCAAGGGGATGAAGCTGAGTTACAACAGCACATTAACGCGGTACTACCCAACACTCTACAAGGCATTACCTTTCCGGTTCAGTCCGTCGGTGTTCAAGGCGATGGCCGGTCTTACAAGCGTTTGGTGGCTTTGGTGGGAGAGGAAACGCCCGAAACCCTGCAAGCCTTGGCGCGTCGTATCCCCAATGAAATTCATGAATTGAACCGGGTGTGTTGGCGTTTGGCTGCCCGCAACGAAAACGCTCCCGTCCCCAACATCATTTCAACCATTACCCCCACGCTGCTTACCCCCCAGTCTGCCGCCATGTTGCGCTCGGTGGATGACGCTGTTACCCAAGCCTTTCGCCAAGCAGGATTGCTGGGCAGTATTAGTCAACTATTGGCGGTGCTCTTGCCCGTTGCTCCCCATGGGGGTGAAGCAACCCATTCGGTAGTGATTCGAGGGGTAATCACCAGCGATTACATGACCGCCCGCCCTGCCCGACTGGATTCCGATGTTCCTGTGACCTTGTTAAAACAGCTGGGACAAGATTTGGTTGCTACCCACCCGTGGCTGGATTGGGTATTGTGGGATCTCACCGGCAAGCCACCTGCCACCGTAGAGTGGGAGTAACCCATGGCCACCACGAAAACAGTAGCGGTTGTGGGTGCAGGTTTGGCGGGTAGTGAAGCTGCCTTGCAACTGGCCCATGCTGGGTTTCACGTCACCCTCCACGATATTAAACCCACTCAACAGTCGCCCGCCCACCACGAGCCGACTTTTGCTGAAATTGTGTGCAGCAACAGCATGGGATCGTTGCAACCCAGCTCAGCGTCGGGGCTCCTCAAACAAGAGATGGAATTACTAGGGTGTCACTTGTTAACGTTGGCTAAACAGGTGGCCGTGCCTGCCGGCAATGCCTTGGCGGTGGATCGCAACGCCTTTACCCAGTTGGTGACAGACACGTTGCACGCTCATCCCAACATTACCGTTATGTGTGGGGAAGTGACGGAGTTGCCTGCTGCCGATGTGGTGATTGTTGCCACCGGCCCCCTCACCACACCCGCCTTGGCCCAAACCCTGAGTAAGTTAGTGAACCGAGAGCAGTTGTTTTTCTTTGATGCCGCTAGTCCGATTTTGACGCGCGATAGCATCGATATGTCCATTGCCTTTGTGCAAGACCGCTACGATAAAAAAGTCGACAGTCACTTGGATGACGATCAATTCGCTTCCGAGGATGAAGGCAGCTACATTAACTGCCCCTTTACCCAGCCCCAATATGAGGCTTTGGTGAATTTTCTCAACACGGCTGAAAAGGTGCCCCTCAAAGACTTTGAAAAAGACACCTCATTTTTTGAAAGCTGTGTGCCCGTTGATGAATTGGCGCGTCGTGGTGTAGAAACCTTGCGTTACGGGCCCATGAAGCCCAAAGGCTTGCGGAACCCTCACCTGCCGGAAGGTAGTTTTCAACAGCCCTATGCCGTGGTGCAACTGCGCCAAGACAACCGTGAAGGCACGCTGTACAACATTGTGGGATTCCAAACAAACCTTAAGTGGGGCCCTCAAGCAGAAATGATTCGTCTCATCCCTGGGCTGGAAAATGCCGACGTGGTGCGCTTTGGTGTGATGCATCGTAATACCTACCTCCACAGCCCAGAGGTATTGCAACCCACCTTGCAGCTCAAAGCGCATCCTCACGTGTTGATTGCTGGCCAATTGACAGGCACCGAAGGTTATACCGAGAGCATTGCCACCGGAATGTGGGCGGGACGCAATGCCATTTGCTTACTGCAAGGCGATGCCCCTTTAACTTTGCCGAAAGAAACCATGCTGGGCGCGCTGCTGGCCTACATTACCCGAGACGAAGCTGCTGGCAAGAAATTTCAGCCCATTAATAGTAACTGGGGTATTGTGCCCGCCATTAGCGGCGTTCCCCGACGAGTGTTGAAAGACAAACGGGAAAAAGCCCGTCTGCTAGGCGAACAAGCCATCACTGCTTTAACAGCGTGGATGCAAACCCACCCCGCGAGCGGGGCTTTTAAACAGGCCGTTGGCGTAACTTGCTAACGCAACTATCCCCTCAAGCTAAGTAAATTACTTAAAAGAGGAACTTTTGAGGGGGCTTTGCCCCTACTTGTCTTCGGGTTTAATCACTTGAACTGCGCGGGCCGAGTGCATTTGGGTGCGGGCGTCTTTCAGGCCTTCGCGGACGGATTCATCCACGGTTTCACTACCCAGCAATTTATCCAAGGCGCGGGGATTCAGTTTTGCGGCACGCTCAACCAAATCGGCATCCTTGAGGATTTGCCACACTTTGGCGTCTTGATATTCGTAATAACGACGATCTTGGGACACGAGTAGTTCACCCGTCGTGGCCCGAACCGGCGTACCGCCATTTTGAAAATACAGTTTAAAGACATCGCGCAAATCGCCCACTTCCGATTGCAAGGTTTGAATGGCTTTTTGCAAACGATTGTAGCGCTCCATTAAATACGGAATGCTGCCAAACTGGCTTACTTGCCATTGGTGTTTCTGGTGATACAAGCTCATCAAGCGGGGGAACACTTTGGCCAAATTATCGGCGTCATCCAAGGCACGGTGGGATACAAAGGATTCAAAGCCAAAACGCGCCAATAGGGCCGATAAACCATGGCTGGGTTCTTCGGGAAACACGCTTTTAAAAATCTCAAGGCTGTCCACCCGAGGGACTTTCCAGCGTTTGCCAAACACCTTTTTATGAGCGTAATTGATAAAGGTATAATCAAAAATAACGCTGTGGGCCACAATGGGGCCTTCGCCAATAAATTCCAACAGCTCGGGCAACACTTCTTCAATGCTACGTTCGTTTTCCAGCATTTCTTCCGAAATGTGGTGAATTTGAAAACTGGAATGACGAATGGGCACGGTGGGCTTTACCAGCGCCGAGTAACGGGCCACTATCTCGCCATTGGTCATACGCACGGCAGCCACTTCAATCAGCTGTTCGGTTTTGTGATCCAAACCGGTAGTTTCCGTGTCAATAATCACCACGGTTTGGTTAAACACATCAATCCACGTGGGATCCAAATGGCGCAGACCTTCGTTGGCCGCTTCCAAATCATCGGCGGCCATTTCGGCAGCAGCGTCGGTGGCGTCGTCACCCAAGGTGGGGTTGCCACTGTCTTGCGGGTTGTGTTTTTGATCGCTCTTGAGATCTTCAGTGGGAGTGATTAATTCATTGTTTGGGTCAATGGCTTGGGTATCCAGGTCAGCCGTCATGGCGGTGGTGTCTTTCTACCTCTCAACGGTGGGCCCTTCAAGGGCAGCCGTTTGACGAGGGCATCATCATTCGTAAACAATCGCAGTAGGGCCCAATCAAGGAGAATCTATCCACGAAGACTTGTATTGTAGCAGCAATGCAAGTAACCAACCCAAAGGAACCCGTAAAACTTAGTTAACAGAGTGGGCTTACGTCGCTAAGGCCTTGGTAATTTCTGTTTTTAGGGCCGGTGGGTTGCCATAGCTGTCAAAGGGAAGGGCGGTTTTCTTCACGGTGCGAGCGTCTAAAACAAACAACGCCGGAATGGCAGTGACACCAAACATTTCCACGGTCTGGGCGGCTTTGGGGTCTTCGGTATCCACCATCACCACGGTGACAGCGTTTTTAAAATGTTGCTCAATGGTGCGGTGCACAATGGGGGTCACTGCTTGGCAGGTGGCGCAAGTATCGCTGTAAAATTCAATTAGCAAGGGCTTATCCGAGGTTTTAACGGCCTCTTCCAGCGACACGCCAGGATCGTAGGCGGAGGGTAGCTTGCCCGATAATGTCCATTGGGTGGCAAACGACACCCCAAACACCAATGCGATGACCATTAAGGACATACTTAAAGCAGAGCCAAAGTTGTTTTTAAACATATCCGCACCCTTGTATGATACTGGTGTATTGCACTAGTTATTGCACTGGGACGAGAGACTAAGTTCACGAGAGATTTAGTTTACCTCAGTGGCAAGATTGATGGGTACCTCTATAAGGCTTTTTAAAAGGCCCCCTTGGGGGTAGGTTATCGCAAGAGTTGTTCTAAGGTATTAAATAGGGCAAACAAATCAAAGGGCTTGGGTAAGTACACATCGGCACCACACTGTAAGGCTCGCTCGCGATCGTGAATAGTAGCCAGTAGCAAGACCTGGGTATTGGGCGCAATGGTTTTTATCTGTTGGCACAACTCCCAACCCACTTCGGCCTCGTTCAGTAACGCGTCCATCAACACCAGGTCGGTGTGGGTGCTGGTTATTTCTGCTAACACGGCGATGGGTGTGGTGGCGGTAGCCACGGTGTATCCCTGCATTTCCAAGGTTGCTACCAGCAGCATGCTGAGGGCTTCGTCGCTTTCCACCACCAGTACGCGCGGTGGGGCTTTGGGCGCTTCGCTTTGAGTACCGCCCGCCAGTTTGACGGCATCGGCAATCCACGTGCTGCCATGGCTGCGTTGGGCCAGGCTCATCAAATGGGTGGCTTCGGCAAAGGCTTGGCGGTAACTATTGCGCCCTTGGCCCCCCGTTTGCGTCACACTGCGAACAATCCCAGCACTCAGGCTTATCAGTGGAATACGCCGACTGGCACGCTCCGAGGTTTGAGCAATCAAATACCCGCGTTTGCGATCCGTGGCGGAATAGCATTCGGGGATGAGGGTATCAAATTCTTGGCACAGGGCTTTAATCACCCGTTCGGCTTTGTGTGCGGGGGTAATGAGAATAAGCGTATTGGTTTCAGAGGCGTGGCCTAAAAAATCCGGCGGCTGAATATGCTGCAGCGCCAGTTGTGCCAAGGTGCGCATCACCTGAGCCGTGGCCATATCGCCATACACTTCTTGGTAGGTGTGCCAATAATCCATGCGGATTAAGGTGAGGGCCCACGTACGGTCTGATTCCAAGCGGTGCAAGTTAATCCACCGCTGCAGCACCTTGGTGGCCACATCCAAGTTGGGCAGGCGTGTAATGGGGTGCGCCTGCATTTCCAAGTTGCGGCGCACCTGTACCAGCAAGCGTACCCGAAATTCTTCCAAACTAAGGGCTTGGTTGAGGGTATCGTCGGCCCCTTCAATGAGGTACTGCAGGCGCTCATTTTCGCTGGCGGTTTGGCTGTGCACCACCAGCACCGGTCGGTGCTTGTCGTTGGAGAGGGTGGCAGGGTCGTTTCGCAATTGTTGGCAGAAAGCAATCACGTCAGCCACGCCTGAATCGGGGCTTTCCTCCGCTTCACAGTCCACCACGCAACCGGTGGCGTCCACCGTCGTGGGGGTATCGTTCTTTTGGGCGTGTTTAAATGCCTCTTTAAAACCGTCGGCAAATACTAAAATAACGTCGGGGAGAATGACGTCCAAAAACTGAAGAGCGTTATCCAGCGTAGGCAGTAAGAGTGAGTCTACAAAAGGTTCTTGGTTAATGGCATCGGCCAAGCCCTCCACCCCGTCGGGTGGTTGACCAATGAGTAAAATTACCTGCGCGCTCATGGATACTTAATCCTCGTCCGCGTCGTCGGTTTCACGAGTGGCGTGGTAGGCCGATTGGCGGGCATCGGTGGCTGAAGGAAGCGTGATTGCAAAGCTGGTGGTTCCGTTGGGCTCACTGGTCACGGCAATGGTTCCGCCCATGGCTTTAACCAAATTTTTGGTAATGTACAGCCCCAATCCGGTGCCCTCCACCTGGCGAGTGAGAGGATTGTCCGCCCGAGAAAAACGCTTGAAGACACTGTCCAGTTGTTCTTTGGGAATGCCAGCGCCTTGGTTTACCACCTCTACCTTTAGTTGAGCGGTGGCCGAGGTTGTATCGCCATCCACAATGGAAACCGTCACCGCTACCGGTGTTCCTTTAAAAGAGTATTTCACAGCGTTATCAATGACGTTGGTGAGGACTTGTTCCAGCTTGTCGGGGTCGGCCCACACGTTGGGAAGCCCTTTTTCAAGGGTGCAGTCAATGACACGGTCGGCATACAAAGGCTCTTGGGATCCCTTGGCCAAAATGTTGGCGTTCACCCGTTCCAATAAGGGTGCCAAGGCCACGCTGCGTGGGGCTAGCTCAATGGTTTGCTCCCCCAATTTGCTTACCGTCAGCAAATTTTCCACCATGCGCGTGAGTCGGCTGGCTTGATCTTTAATGGTAGTAATGAATTTGGTTTGTTGTTCGGGCTGCAATTGGCCACCGTAGCGCAACAACGTATCGGCAAAGCCCTTGATACTCGTGAGGGGCGTGCGAAACTCATGGCTCACCACACTCACAAAATCGCGATAGGTCTGAGACAATTGTTCCACGCCCGGTTGGGGAAAGCATGGGGCCATGGCTTCCGCTGGAAAAAGCCACACCAACGTGCCGCCTTCGTAAGGCTGCATACATACCGCCACCGAAATGGGCTCCATGCCGTAGCCCCAGTGGTACAAGGCCCATCCGTTGGCCTTGGGCGAATCGGGTGGTAGTGATAGCCAGTCGCTTAAGCTTTTCTTGGAAGGAAAATCGCCAAGGGCCTTTTCAAAGGCGGTGTTTGCAATACACAACACGCCATTAGCATTGGCCCAAAAGGCGGGAATGGGTGAGGTGGCTAAAATGTCAGGCAGGGTGGTCAAAACAGTCATGGTTAGACCGCGACCTCTTGAATAACAGCCGTTTTGGGTAGTGCATTCACCCGTGTTCCAACAGGCTGGCACAGCGGAAAGTTGAGGGCTTCGCGTTGGGCAACGTAGGCTTTGGCTACCTGTTCTGCTAAGCGACGAATGCGCAAAATGGTTTGGGTGCGCTCGTCTTTGCTAATCACGCCACGGGCATCCAGCAAGTTAAAGCTATGAGAGCATTTCAGCACATAATCAAAAGCGGGTAGCACCAAATCTTTTTCCAAACAGGCCTGCACTTCATCGGAATACACATCAAACAGTTTAGAAAGTCTCTCGGGGCTTGAAACTTCAAAGTTGTAGGTGGATTGCTGGATTTCGTTTTGCAGGTAAATGTCGCCGTAGTTTAGGGTGTCGTTCCAGCGAATATCGTAGACGCTGTCCACGTTTTGTAGGTACATGGCCAGTCGTTCAATGCCGTAGGTCAACTCCACGCTTATGGGCTTCAGTTCTAGCCCACCCGCTTGCTGAAAGTAAGTGAATTGGGTGACTTCCATGCCGTCCAGCCACACTTCCCAGCCCACGCCCCACGCACCCAAGGTGGGCGATTCCCAGTTGTCTTCCACAAAGCGAATGTCGTGATCGGTCAGAACAATACCCAAGGCCTCTAGGCTTTTTAGGTACAAGTCTTGCACGTTGTCGGGTGAGGGCTTGAGGATGACTTGGTACTGAAAGTAATGCTGCAGGCGGTTAGGGTTTTCGCCATAGCGGCCGTCGGTGGGGCGTCGGCAGGGTTCAATGTTGGCCAGTTGCCAAGGCTCAGGGCCCAGTACCCGCAAAAAGGTTGCGGGGTTCATGGTGCTGGCGCCCTTTTCGCTATCGTAGGGGTGTAAAATGGCGCACCCTTGGCTGGCCCAGTAGGCGTTTAGGGTTTCTACCATTTGCTGAAAAGAGAGGCCCGAAGTGGAGCCGGTGGTGGAGCGAGTGGTCATGAGGAGAAACTTACAAGGTCAACGAGTCTTCTCCTCTACTATAGCAACCTCCTTACCAGAGGGCATCCTGCAATGCTGTGAATTCCCATCGCCTTGCAAAACAATTACGAATAAGTGTAAAACCCACGGCCTGTCTTTTTCCCCAACCAGCCGGCATCCACGTATTGTTTGAGTAGGGGGCAGGGGCGGTATTTGGGATCCTTAAAGCCATCATGCAGTACATTCAAAATGGCCAAACACGTGTCGAGTCCGATAAAATCTGCCAGCGTTAGTGGGCCCATGGGGTGATTCATCCCCAACTTCATCACTGTATCCACGGCTTCGGGGGTGCCCACTCCTTCGTACACGGCAAACATGGCTTCGTTCAGCATGGGCATGAGGATGCGATTGCTAAGAAAGCCGGGCAAATCGTTACTCACCGCCGGGGTTTTACCCAGCCTTAGCGTGAGAGCATGAATGGCTTCATACGTAGCCTCGCTGGTTTGGGCGCCACGAATCAACTCCACCAACTGCATTAACGGCACAGGGTTCATAAAGTGCATGCCCATCACTTGATGGGGCCGTTGGGTAGCGGCGGCCAAACGGGTGATACTAATACTGCTGGTGTTGCTGCTTAATAAGGCGTGGGCCGGACACAAATCGTCCAACTGCTTAAACAAAGCGACCTTCGTCGCCTCGTGTTCCACAATGGCTTCTACTACCAAATCGGCTTCGGGGGCAGCGTCTTCCAAAACAGAGGTGAGACAAAGCCGGTTGAGGGTGTCATGTTGCTGATCCGCCGTCAGCTTCCCTTTTTCCACCAGCTTGCTCAAGCTTTTAATGATACCCACCCGCGCTTTTTCCAACTGGGCTTCTGAGACATCAAACAATGTGGTCATCAAGCCGTTTTGGGCCATCACTTGGGCAATGCCACTGCCCATTTGGCCTGCACCGACTACCATCACGTTGTTAATACCCATAACCCACCATCCTTTTTTATTGAATTCCACAACGCTGTTTACAGCCGTTCAATCACCATGGCCACAGCTTCGCCGCCACCAATGCACAAGGTGGCCAAGCCTTTTTGCCCCGGCTGCAAGGTGTGAATGAGGGTGACCAGAAGACGGGCACCGCTGGCGCCAATGGGATGCCCCAAGGCAATGGCCCCGCCACGAATATTCACTTTGGTGTGGGGAATGTTGAGCTCTTGCATGGCGGCCATGGTGACCACGGCAAAGGCTTCGTTAATTTCAAAAACGTCAATGTTGCTAATAGTAAGTCCCGTTTTTTTTAGCACTGCTTCAATAGCACCCACGGGAGCCGTGGTAAACCACTCGGGGGCTTGGCTAAAGGTGGCTTGGCCAACAATTTTGGCCAAGGGCTTTAACCCATGCTCCGTTACCGCTTGCTCAGAGGCCACCACCAGCGCGGCGGCGCCATCGTTAATGGTAGAGGCATTGCCAGCGGTAATCGTCCCCGTCTTATCAAAAGCTGGGCGCAAGGTGGCCAATTTGGCAATGTCGTCGGCAAAAGGCTGCTCGTCTTTAGCAATGGGGGTGGGCTCTCCTTTGCGCTGGGGAACCAGTACGGGAGCAATTTCCGCATCAAACAGGCCATTGTCGCTGGCATGGCGAGCGCGGGTGTAGCTTTCGGTGGCAAAAACGTCTTGGGCTTCGCGGGTAAAGCTAAAATGGGTGGCGCATTGTTCGCCCGCTGTGCCCATATGAAAATTGCCATAGGGATCCCACAACCCATCGTGGATCATGCCATCCACCACTTGCTGATGCCCCATGCGGTAGCCTTGGCGGGCTTTGGGCAGGTAATAGGGTACTTGGCTCATGCATTCCATGCCACCGGCCACAATCACATCACTATCGCCACTGGCAATGGCGTTTTTTGCCATCATCACGGCTTTTAAGCCACTGCCACAAACCTTATTGAGAGTCACCGCACCGGTGCTATCGAGTAATCCGGCGGCGCGCAGTGCCTGGCGAGCGGGTGCCTGACCTTGGCCCGCAGGCAACACGCAGCCCATCAATACCTCGGCAATGGCGTCTTTGGGAACGTTGGCTTTCTCCACCGCGGCACTAATGGCGGTAGCGCCCAAGGTGGCGGCCGTTAAGCCCGAAAACACGCCGTTAAAGGCACCCAGTGCCGTGCGTTTTGCGGCCACAATAAAGACGTCGGACATGAGAAAACCCCTCGCGCCGAGCCGTCGGCGGTAATAAACCCAACACGTAAGACCATTATACTTAAAAAATCAGGGGCCTTTTAATGCGCTAAAATAGAGGTTGGGAAGGTTTTAACGGCTGTAGAGACGAGGCAGCCGGACCCGCAAGGCGCACATCAATTCGTATTCAATAACAGAGTAGTCAGGATTACTCTGCGTTTGGGACCAGTCGGTCAAGGTAGTCGCTGGGGGTGCGTCTTTGGTTGCTGCCACATCGCTGCCCAGTAATGTCACCGTATCCCCTACTTGAACATCTGGAACATTGGTGACGTCCACCATGAGTTGATCCATGGTAATGGTGCCTACTTGCGGTATCACCTGATTGCGAACGCTAACGTGCATTCGGTTAGAAAGCCCCCGAGGCACACCATCGGCATAGCCCAAGGGCAAGGTGGCAATCAGTCGAGCTTTATCAGCCTTGGATACAAGGTGTTGGCCGTAGCTAATGCCCTCATGGGCAGGCACTGTGTGCAGTTGCACCACACGCGCCCTAAGAGCCATTACGGGTTTAAGTAGGGGTAAGGATCCGGAATACTCCAACCCTGTGTACCCCCAAAGAGATATCCCCAAGCGTGCCATATTGGTGTGCAACCCCAATGATTCCCACTGAGCCGGCGGAATGGCCAAGCTACCCGGGGTGTTGGCCAAATGGATCCAGCGAGGCTTGATTGGCAAGGCATTCACAACATCAGCAAAGCGTTGGGCCTGTAACGCAGAAAACGCCACGTCATCGCCACAGGCCAAGTGGCTAAAAATGCCCAACACTTCCAGCCCTGCAATGGCTTGGGCCTGCTGAATAAATTCAGTGGCTTGTTGCCAAGGCACACCCAGCCGGTTCATGCCGGTATCCACCTTAATGTGGATGGCATAGGGCTGGATGGGCGGCTGTTTGGTCAATAGCTCTTGCAGGGCGGTCAATTGTTCTTGCTGATAGACGGCAATGGCAATGTGGTTGGCTACGGCTTCCGCCAAAGCCCACGGAGGAGCGGGGCCCACCACCAAAATAGGTACATCGGTAAAGCCGCTTTGGCGTATTTGCAACGCTTCATCCAAAGACGCTACCCCCAGCTGATCCACGCCGCTGCCTAGCAAGGTGGGCAAGCACATCACGGCACCGTGGCCGTAAGCATCGGCCTTAATAATGGCCATGATGGCTTGAGACGACGGAACGGTAGAGCGAAGCGCCCGCACGTTGTGTTCCAGGGCGTCGAGGTTGATATCCACCCACGCATCGCGGCGGGGCTGAACGGGTAGGGATCGGGTGAGTTTCATCCCCCTTAGTTTACTGGAAGCATACTCTTATTCGCTGGGAGGCTCTAACTTTGGTTAGCCAGAGGCTTAAAGTGTTTTAAATATCTCGTATAATTTGTTATGAGACGCTGTAAGCTTTTTTACAATAAGCTCAATCCTTTCTGCTGTTTTGGTAGCCTCTGCATTTACAATGATTGAACCACGGCCCACATACATTGCGTAAGTGTTTGGAACTTCCCAACCGCGAGTGGCTATAGGGTTATTCAAATAATCTTGTTGGAAGGTTTTAACCATTTGGTTGCTGCATACAAACACATCCAACTCATCTTTAAAATCAAGGTCCTTAGAACCATCATGGTTAATCACAACGTCAAAGCCGCTACCCGATTTTTCAAAGTGATCCACCTCTTCCATAAGGCCTTTGTTGGCTCTCAATAAATTTTGTTGAGCCTCTGTCACATGCTCGTTAAATACAAGTGCCCCAAATTTTAGGCTGGCTGGCTGGCTGGCTGGCTGGCTGGCGTTTGTTTTCATTAAAAGCAGTCCTTTTAAAAGTAACGTCACCTTAATAAAAGCCCCTCAACAATGTTTGGTGCTAACAAAATAAAATTGTTACAAACTGTTACCGATAAGACTGTTGGGGCACTTTTTTGCCCACGCCCAATTCTAGGGCGTGCAAGGTTTCCCCCGTTAGGTGGGCACTATCAAACAGAGAGAACCCATCGGCCTCTTGTTCGCGGGCAGCATCCAGCTGCTGCAAGATCTGGTCAGGCCCATTGCCGTTAAAAGGGCCAAAAATCCCCGAAATGACTTTGGCTTTGCCCCCTGCGGGTAGCGTTACGGCACTGGTAGACACAGTACGCACGGTCCGAGTATCCGCACCCACCACCTTTACAGCACTGGTAAGGGTCATGGGGCAAATCCAGTCTATCCAGCCATTGGTCACCCACGTGGTCCAATCTTGGTGCTTGCGGGCGCGGGCTTCCGCTTCTCTCGGAAAAATAGCCATGGATAGCACCAGGGGTGAGCGCCGTTGCTGTTGGCGCATGGGATTCACTTGAGTGTGAACCATCTCCGACACACGACCCACAAAGGCCGTTACCTGCTCTTCTTTAAACTTGTTCCACTGCTGCCAGGTCTCTTGCTGGCTTTCTACCACCGGGGCTGAGGGAATGGCGGTGCTAGCCATGGGTGGTTTGGTGGCTGCTACAGGCTTTGTTGTTGTATTGGTGGGTGGCTTTGCTACCTCTTTGGGGGCAGGGGGCTTGTTAATGGCCTCCAGCGTAAAGGCAAAAGGGTCTTTTCCTGTGAGTGCTTTAAAATTATCGCGCGCCACGGCGGTGTATCCCCACGAGGCATCCAAATAACGGCTGCTGCCCTTAGGGGCATTGCTGGGATAACGGATATAATCAATCTGGATGCCATCCACCGTGTACTGGCTGGCCAGCTCTTGAAACACGCTGAGCAAAAAGGTTTGCACCTCTGGGTTGGCAGGATCCAAGAAAAAAGCCCCCGCTTCCAATGTGGAGGGTTGCAAGACGGTATTGACGTCTTTATTACCAAAGCTGCGGTTGGCCCACTGGGGGTAGGTTGCCAAAATGGGGCCTACTTCTGCATCGGTATTGGGAGGAGCGACCTTATTGCCGCCGTAAAACACTTCCAGCCAGCAATGCACTTGCATGCCCCGCTGATGCGCTTCTTCTATCCAAACCTGTAAAGGGTTGGGCAAAGCAGCAAAGCCAGGATTTCGTTCAGGCAAACCGTAGCGCGCCATAGTGGCAGAAGGGAATAAGGTGTAGCCGTGGTAGTAGGTTTCTAAAAACACGGTGTTTAAGCCGGCTTTTTGCCATTGATCCAAGGTTTGGCCAATTTGAGCGCGGGTTTGTTCTACGGGGCGGTGCCACACGGCATGAGGCGACCCGGCGGGAAAGGGCTTGTGAGCCGACCAAATGGCGTCATCCAGCTGGGCACGAATGACATGAATGCTGTCAATGATGTTGTTGATGGCTTGGCCATTCTCATTGTTAAGGCCAGCACCGTACAGTGGTGTTTCCACCGCTTTTTCGGCGGCGGTACAAATCGCTTCGGTGGATAGGCTCTCGTTGCTATAAGCTAGGGGGCGCTTTAGCATCCCTTTCAGGGCAAAGGCTTCTTCAGAGGAGAGGGTTTGATTGCCCAAAAAACTAAACATTCGGGGCCGACAAACCCGTTGACGTTGGGCCATGCCTAGCCTTGCCTGCAATTGACGCTGGTAGGTGGTGGCGTCAATGGTGGTGGTAATCAGGGCTTGATCTTCTGACAGCGCCACTTGCGCCCCAATGGGAGCGTGTTGAATGAGCCAGTCTCGGCTAGAGCCGTGGCCACTAACCACATAGCCACCGGCTGGAATGGCCGAATCCGACCCCTCTTGGGCTACTACGCGGCCATCCACAATAGAAACCTCAAAGCCAAATTCGTTGGTCCCTGTGCGTTCGGCGCCAAAATCGGGGGTGTAAATCACCAGCTGCCCACTGCCTCGGCATCCAGGAAAAGAGCAGGCGCCTGGGTTGTTGCTGGTGTTGGGATTGACGACGCTGAGGAGGCGGGTGCTGTGTTCAAACCATTGCGGCACCAGTTGAACCGTTTGCCCCATGGATAGGCCTGTTAACACCCCTTTGGCATTGCCATGGGCCGATAACACCAAACCATTGGTGGGGATGAGACTGTTGCCACAGTCTGGTAAGCCGCTGCCATTGGCACATGGTTGAGACGACATGGCCACAATGCGGTATTCATGGGTTTCGGGGCCTGCTGAAGGAGTCTGGTTTCTGGGTACCAGGGTCACTTCAAAGCCGTAGGCGTTGGTTTGGCTACGGGTGCCAAATTTAGGCGTGTACAACACCAAGCGATTGATGCCACGGGGCTGATCCCATTGCTCGATGACGGTGGGAGCATCATTGGGATGAACAACCAATTGATAGGCCACTTGAGCCGATGTGGGGTTAAAAATGCCCACAATAGCCAGCGTCATTAACCCAACCAAAAAGACTAACAACCGTACCGAACCAAACAAACGATGCATGAGACACCCAAACAATCAAATCACCAGAGGAAGACAAGACGAGACGAAAAGGCATTATAACGAAAGCAACGGCTCGCTACTGAAGACCAACCCAACCATGGATCTTTCCAGGGATTTTTAGTGAGTTTTTACAGCGCCTTTGTAACAATCCCTCCGACGCAAGGTCATTGCCTCTGTTCCGGTACCTGTAAAGCGTCGATACCTTCATGAGAACCGCCCTTCCCCCTCCCCTTTTTTTAGAAGTTTTCTGTGAGCAGTAACGGAATCAACCTCAATCGCTTTTCAGGCCTGACGCGCCAATATTTGGCTGGGCAGGCTTTGTTTGCGCAGCCTACCGTTAGCTGGGGCCAGGGCGGGACCGGAGGTGTGCAGTGGAACAATAGCAATAGTAATTTTTCAGCCAGCTCGTCGTTTCAGCTTGCGAGTAATGCCTTTACGCCGGGGTACGGGGTTAATACAAGTGATTCCGGCGGTACCGAACGCTACGACGGTAATTTAGGGCTGAGCTGGAACGGCAACGGCTTTACCACCATTAATCGTGCCACGGCCAGCAATGGTACCCCCGAACTGCTGGGGTTTGCGGGTACAGGGATTACCACGGGGACGGTGCCTACCACGCCGCCGGAAATTCCAAGTGCCTATGCCAACTACGCGGCACTGGATGGCAACATTTCAGAATCCCAATTGAGTACGCTGTTGTCCCTCGATGAATTTCAGCTGGCTCGCTTGGGCCTTAAAGTGGTAACGGATGGTGCTGGGGCCATCGATTTTGTGACGTTGGATACCAGCTCGGTTGGTTTGCTAGGAAATGCGGCGGCAGCCAAAAGCATTGCCTTAGATAAGCTGGATTTTAGCTTTGGCTTCGGCTCTGACGGGAGGGGGAATACACTGGCCAGCCCCATTAATCGTTCGGCTATTATCAACGATCTAATTCAAGGGCCCAGAGGATTATCGACTTCGGGTTTGAATAAAACCCCTTTGAATGGCGAAGCAAAAACAGGGTTGAATCCCCTTAACGAAGAACGCTTGGCAGCGGTATTGCAACGGGCCCAAGCTCCCACTATCGATGCCACTCTCACCGGGCCTCAAGCGTCTGTTGGGCCAGAGCAAGCAGCGAACATTGCACTCGCTAAAAGTGGGACAGGGCTGTCTTTTTCCAATGAGTTTAACCAGCAGCTGGGCCAAATGAAAGACGCGGCAGCGCGCATGGCAGGGTTGTTTCAAATGCAAAAAATGATGCTTCCTGAGCGATTGGGAATTGGCCCCGGCCTCACTCCGTTGGTGCCGCAACGTGGCACGGGGTCTGCCAGTCAACAAAGCCATGATCTTCAGCTGCAACTGGCCTTAGATGGCGGTGGAAGCGGTGGAGGCTTGGGCTTTGCCCAGGCACGCTTAGCGACGGGTATGACCTTCGGCGGTGGAGAGCAGGGTAATGGGAACCCTTCTTCTGGGGGCGGCCACCAGCGTGGTGAATCATCGTCTGAGCAAAAGAAGCGCCGCCCATTGCAGTTGATTGCCTAAAAGACGCTCTGAATTTAAACGATGCTATGCCTATTCTCTGTATACCGAGACCACCGGGCAGCCGGTGGTTTGCTCAAACAGGGTTTTTAAGGCGCGGGCTTCGTCTTCATTAATCACACGCAGTTCGCGAGAAGGAACGCTGGCAGCTTCATGGTTGCCACGAGAATCCAAGGCCCATTCCAGCGGGTAGGGGCGTTTAGGGGTATTTAGTTGAATTTCATCGGGGGTTAAGGTGGCGGCTAGTTGGGCCATGGCTTTGGCTTCCGCCACGTTGGTGGGCATAATCATCATTTGCAGGCACAACACGCCGGGTTTGTTGCCACCGTACTCGTTACGAAAAGCCTTGGCGCCTGCAATCACGTTGGCCAAGGTTGCGCCGGGCACTGGGCGATTCATTTGATTAAAGCCGGCTTCGGTGGCGGCATCCAGCTTAATGGCTACTTTGTCGGCTTCCAGTAAATCATGGCGAACGGCAGCATCATGCAGCAAGGTGCCATTGGTTAGCACCATCACCGGTTTGCCGCTGTATTCTTTAATAAAATGAATCACTTCTTTAATGTTCAGTGCCAGCGTGGGTTCGCCGCTACCACTGAGGGTAACAATATCGGCGTGCTGCCAATCGCTGTGTTTAAAATCTTTTTCCACCTGCTCGGTGGCCACATATATTTTGCGCTCGGCGGTTTTTAGCTGAATGTTGCCCAACTGGCAATAAATGCAGTTAAAGCTGCACGTAGAGGTCTCCAGTAGTAAATCCACACCCAAACTGGCCCCCACACGCCAGCTTTTAACAGGTCCGTAGATGGAAGAGCTGGGATGGTTCATAATGGCTGGTGAGGCAGGGGGTGTCATGGGCTTATGGTATCAAAGGCCAAGGGCTCTTACCAATTACAATGTTATTCAGTAGCCACTTTATTCAATGGCGGGGTTTTTACTTTTTACCCACACCTTGCTGCCAGGGGTAAAAGCAAAGTCACGCTTTACGTGTTTAAGATCAATGCCATTTAGCTGGCACAACAATGCAGTGGCATTTTCATCAGTAATGTTTAACCCATACGCTTTATAATAGAGTTTAACTACTTGTCGAGCAGTGTACAAGTAAAGCGTTTCGGTCCCTCTTACCGTAAAGTAATTGGCCGGCTGTTTTGTACCTATTAAATCGAGTACATAGCTTTTTAAAGGTTCTTCAAAAGCATTAATCAGTTCTCGTTGCTCTCTACTTAGTTTGTGATTTCTGTCTTTATTATCCCAATTCAAGGGGTTGGCGGGGCCATATTGAATGATTTTGCTATCCGTGGAATCTAAAGGTAATGGCGCCAGCTTAGAAACATCGGCAGGTTGAGCGTCCGTTGGACCAGCAGCAGTCTGGGCTGGATTGTTGGTGGAAGGACCACTTGTTTGAGGCAATGGGGCTGCTGAACCGTTATTGGGCGGTGGCCCTGAAGGAGGACGGTTTGTAATGGAGGTAAGCTCCCCCCCGAACACTGTAGAACGAAGTTTCGGGTTAATGGCAAGACCACCACCTAACATAACAATAAGGACACTAATAATATGCCAAGTTGAGATGCTCTTCTTCTCTCCTCCAAACTGGGGGGCGGTTGCCACGGGCTGTAGTGAATGGGCCAGAGAGGCCCCATTGGGCGTGAGGGTCCGTGTAAAGGCAGCGGCTTTAAAAAGCGGTGGCCTACTGTAAAGCGAGACGGTTTGCATCATCACACACGTTTCTAAACAAAGGAGGAAGGGGGAAAATGAACAGCTTTTAATATAACGTGCCTAAACGGTAGCAATTGCCCTTGCCCCCATACATCCGCTCCTATGGAGCGTAAAGTTTTGTAACAGTGCGGCCGATACTCCTCCCAAAGCCCTGCAATTCACCCGCAGGTCTTTACCCTTCGGGAGGAGGCACGCAGCACATGATCCTAAGCGGTCGCATCACCAATCAAGATCCGGGTTTGGCCATTACTACCCGCGCCATGACGGCCACCATGCAGGTGGTGAGCATGCACACGGATAACATTGCCAACTTTGGGGTGCCTGGCTATCATCGCAAACAGCCCGTTATTACCACCTTTATTGAGCATTTGGGCGCCAATGCGGTGGATGAAGTGATTAGTGATGAAATTGGCCGGATCCGTAAAAGCGACAATCCGTTGGATGTGGCCCTCAACACCCCCGGCTTTTTCCAAAAAGTAGGCCCCGGTGGCCGTGTGGAACTGAGCCGCGATGGCCGCCTGCGCTTGGATAAAGACGGCAACCTGCTTTCCATTGATAACAAGCCTGTGCTGGCGGTGGATGGCCGCCCCATTCGTTTGCCGTGGATACCCACCAACGTGGCGGAAGATTTAAAGATCTCTCCCAAAGGTGAGATTGCTATTTTTGATCCCAAAACCGGTAACACCGTGTCGGTGGCTACCCTTAATGTGGTCACGCCCGATGGATCTCCTGCGGAAGGCGTGGACATGCGCCAAGGCCATGTGGAAGACAGCAACGTGTTTTTGCAAAAAGAATTTTCAGCCCTCGTGCCGTTGCGTCGTCAGTTTGAAGCCAACCGTCAGTTGTTCCTCATTCAAAGCGATGCCCTCTCGCGTGTCATTCAAGAATTGGGCCGAGCCCAGTAGAGGTAGTAGACATGATTAAAATTCTCACGATTTTAGTTCCCACGCTCATTGTAATGGGTACCTTTTATTACTTGATTGCTTCTGGAAAACTCCATAATTTAAAGCCTTATACCGTTCAAATTGTTGTCAGCCTACTTGTTTTAGGAGGCATTGGCATACAAGGAGTCCAGTTTTACCAATGGACACAGTATAAAGACCAACTGCCTACTAGTATGGCCCCTTTAAGACAGGTAACTTTTGAGAGCCTCTCTGAGAAGAAAAAAAGTGAATTTATCGATAATTTTGAAATTTACATGAACGATGTGGAATTTTTTGTACGTAGTCGAGGCGGAAGTAAGCATCAACGCTTAAGTTATAAGCAATCGGTTCTGAAATATTTAACACAGGTAACTCAAGACAAAAAAATAGATGCCAATGAATTTTTTACCCTTCAAGCAATGACTAAAGAAAAAGAATAAGCCTTTAGGCTCAACTTGCACCAACACATCATCAGAGAGATACCCATGCTGCAACACATCATGACCACCGCGGCGGATGCCGCCAATCGTCAGTTCGAAGTCCTCGATCGCATTAGCCACAACGTGGCCAACGTCAACACCACTGGCTACAAAGTCAAACGCTTTGAACAATACCTGCGCGTGGATGGCGAAGTGGACGGCATTGAGCGCACCGACACCACCCAAGCCATTTTGCAAGTCACCAAACGCCCGCTGGATATTGGCATTGAAGGCGCCGGTTATATGCCCGTCACCCAACCCGATGGCACCACCGCCTACACCCGCGATGGCAGCTTTACCAAGTCTGCTGAAGGCCTCCTCATCACCAGCCGCGGCGATATTGTGGGTAGTGGTATTCAATTGCCAATGACGTATCACAAGGTGTTTATTCAAAAAAATGGCGATGTTCAACTGGTGGAAAAACCCACCGATGAACCCCGCACCATCGGCTCCATTCCATTGGTGACCTTTACCAACCCCGAAGCCCTTCACAGCATTGGCGGCAACAAGCTCGTCCCTACAGAGGATTCAGGACTCCCCAAAATCGCCGAAGCCGGAGAAGGAGCCCCCGGCGGCGAAATTCGCCAAGGCACTTTGGAGCGTTCTAACGTCAATATGTACTACCAAATTGATCAAGTCCTCCGCCTCAACGCCAGTGTCATTAGTAACATGCGCGTCGCCAAGTTCACCGACGATCTCTACCGTCAAGCCGTCAACCTTCGCCAATAGCCGGCATAGCCGGCCTTATAAAATTTGCATTTGGCGTAACCCAGCAAGCTGGGCTCTGTTATCTGCTCGGCTTCGTCAGCCTCTTAAGTCGGTTGGTTTCTGTATCTGTCCCCATTTTGTTTTTCTGGTTGAAAAAGAGTATTACCACCATAAAAAGCCACTGTGTGGCCTCAAGAGTTTTTTTCATCACATCATCCCCAAAATAACAACAAGGACACAAGCCCGTGTTCATTGATGATCAACTGTTTGCCCCCATTACCGGCCTGATGGGTGCCATTAACACCCGCCAAAACATTGCCGCCAGTAACTTGGCTAACGCCCAAACACCCGGTTACACTGCCAAAACCGCCAGCTTTAGTGATTTGCTGTCCAATTCCAGCGCGCCTTTTCAAACCAAAATGTCGGCCCAGTTTGGCAACGGCTTGGTAGATACCGCCACCCAAGACACTGGCCAACCTGTCAAAATGGAACGCGAATTGCTCACGCTGCAAGAAAATTCCATGCTGTATTCCGTCGCCACTCGTCGCCTCTCCACCATCATCAGTGCCATGAAAACCGCCACCCAAGTCGGTCGTTAACCAACAGTTCGCTTAATTATCAATTCTTCTCGCCTCTTCGGAATCTTCAAGAGAGACCCATGTTATGCCCATGAACAGTAGCTTTAACATTGCCGCCCAAGGTCTGGAAGCCGCTGGCGAACGCATGCGCATTTACGCCAACAACGTGGCCAACCTCAACACGCCGTATTACAAACGAAAAATACCCGTGCTGGTGGAAAACCACCACATGCGCTTTGAAAGCATGATGAGCCAAATGCAAAACGGCGTGATGAAAACTGGCGTGGCCAACACCACCGGCGGCGTCATTATGGCCGGTGTCGCCGATGACCCCACCCCCGGCAAACGCATGTACCAGCCCGGCCACCCCGAAGCCGACAAAGACGGCTACGTTACCTACGCCAACGTCAACGTCCTTAACGACATGGCCGACGCCATGATGACCCAACGCCTTTACGAAGCCAACCTCGCCGTGGTGGGCATTGCCAAAGCCATGGCCACCAAAGCCCTCGAAATTGGCCGCGGCCAATAGGCCGGCAACGCAGGCTTTTACAACGTAGTTTTGGCGTTAAGGTTTTTAGATTTTTTGTTTTTGATTCTCGCGTTATTTTCTATCTCGGGTTGGTTTCTTGTTTTTCAAACACATTGCGGTGTATTAAATGTTTACCTCCGGTATCAGCGCTGGAACGTCCCTCATGCAACGCATGGCTGCTGGCCGTGGCGTGGATGCCGTGGAACAACGCGTTCGCCAACTTCAACATCTCATTCAATCCAACGCGGCACCCGCCAATAATTTTGCTCAGCAGTTGCAGGCAACGGCATCCGGCAATACGTCTGCTCCAACGTTGTCTGTCTCCGCTAAAGGAATGGTTCAGCCTCCTAAAAACCTTGGTAATAAAGTCACTTCTCTTTGGCCTTTGATTACCCAGCAGGCCAACCAACACAAAATCGATCCGGCGCTGGTGGCCGCTGTCATTCAGCAAGAAAGCGGTTTTAACGCCAACGCTACCTCTAAGGCCGGGGCCCAAGGATTAATGCAGCTGATGCCCGCCACCGCCAAAAGCTTGGGCGTCACCGATTCTTTAGACCCTGCTCAAAACATTGCCGCCGGTACAAAGTACCTCAGCCAAAAACTCTCCGAATTTAACGGCAATATTCCACTGGCCTTGGCGGCTTATAACGCTGGCAGCGGCGCCGTTAAAAAACACGACGGCATTCCCCCCTACACCGAAACTCAAGGCTATGTGAGAAAAATCTTGAGCCAATACCTTAGCCACAAAAATGCGTAGCCATACCCAGCATTCCTACTGCGAGAGATATTAGAGAGAAGCACTATGAAACAGTTCTACGTCAATGCCCTCAATGTGGGTAGCAACCCCTTTGCCGGTCAAGGTTTTGGCCACGCCACCAGCATTGGTAAATCCATGGCCCCTCAAGCCTTTGGCCACATTACCAACGGCGTGCAAGCCCCCAAGTTTGGCGATGTACTGGGCGGTTTGGCCAACAACCTAAATACCACTATGAAAGCCCCCGACACCATGCTCCGCGAGCATGCCCTTTACGGCACCCACGAAATACACGACATTATGATAGCCAACAGCAAAGCAGAGCTAGCTGTGAACTTAACGGCTCAGTTCACTACTAAGGTTATGCAGGCATACGATCGCATCCTCCAAATCCAAGTCTAGCGGCGAACGCCACTTTATAGACTAGCATTTGGCGTGAGTTTTTTCACATCCCAAGGGGTGTTTTTATCACTTAAATAAACCGTCATCTTCCCCAAACAGCGCTTTATTGTAACAACGTGTTTACAAACTATCACCAAAAGTGCTTCGGTTGGGTTTTATATAAGTGTAAGAGGAATGCACTGTAACCCATAGAAACGCTATGGGCGTTGCAGCCAAGAGATTAGTAATATTGAGACGTAGGGAAAATGGGAAACACAGGGATAGGGACACACAATAATAGAAATTTAGTTGATGCAACGGTGCTGACACCACAGCTTGTAACAATTGAAGACAAAGAGACGTAGAGTAGTAGTAGAGGGAAGGACGCAAGGGGCGTCTTACTAGAGGGGGAAAGCCATAATGGCTGTTCAAGATATCTATGCAAACATTACTCAAGATCTGATGCGCTTGCCAGGTGCGCCGGATGGACCACCTAGGTTTGGGATGGCCTCTCAACCCACGGCTATGATTCAACCGCAGCCGTCACAAACAACCAGCCAAGAGCTGGGTTTGGGGACAGGGCAGCAGGGGGCGCTAACCAACAGCTTTGCGGCGCAAAATGCCAGCCTGGGTAGCATTGAAGCCGCACCGGCCAGTGGTAGCCACGGCGATGGCCACGGTGCCGTAAGCCACCCCAAGGCCAAAAGCAAACCTAAAGAAGAAAAATTGGGCTTTTGGGGCAGCGTTAAAGCACTTGGCCTCGGCTTAATTTCACCTATTACCGGTATTTTTACCAACGGCTTGGGTAACTTCTTTAAGAGTGCAGCTCTTATTGCCGGTGCAGGCCTGTTGATTATTGCCACAGGAGGTGCCGCAACACCCTTTTTAATTGCCGCAGGGGCCACTATGGGGACTTACCAAGTGGGTAAAGGGGTTGTTGATTACAACAATGCCGATACGGCGGAAGAAAAATATGATGCCCTGCATGGCTTAGCTGCCGGTGTTGGGTGTGTGGCAGCCTCTGTTTATGCCGCGGGAAACATGCCTGGAGCCCCCGCTGCAGTGGCCGGTGAAAGTACACTGGGTACTGTGGGCCGAAGTTTCGGCAATTTAGGCCGAGCCTTTACAGAAATACCCAACTCAGTACGTGGTAGTTACCGTGCCTTTGCGGAGGTAAACCCTACCACAGGAATGAGCTATGCCCGAGGCAACTTAGCTAGTGCTTGGGATAATTCTGGCAATGTGGCCGGTGTGCTTCGTGGTTTGGGTGAGCCGGGTCGTCCGCCTCGTCCTCCACAAGGTAACCCACCGCCGCCACAGTTTGCTGCTCCACCCGCCCAACCTGCCGCTGCTGCCGGTGCTCCACCGCCCGTAAGACCTACCTGGCTCGAACGCCGAGAACAAGCAGGGTATAGAGCTGAATTCAAACATCATCAGGCCCAACAAGCTGGTGGAAATATCGCCCCAGGCGCAGCGGGTTCTGCCGAATATCAAACTCGTTTGGAGAACTTTGCACAAGGGTTGCAATATCTAGATACAGTTGCACCTGGCTTTCGTGGTCAATTTCCCAATATGCTGGGCGTTAACGAAAGCGGGACTCAATTCTTCGGTGATATTGCCACCGCCTAACACACACCACACCTCTACTACTACTACACTACCACCCTCCCCCATCCCCCCGCCATTGGCTCGGCCCTTCCTCAAGGGTCGGGCCTTTTTGGCCCAGCAAGCTGGGCTTATAAATAGCACTATGCGTAATCTTCCAATATTTTGGGGGTTTACGCTTTGTTTTAGTAAATAACACCCCTCAGCGCTCCCCTCACAGGGACTGCGTCCCTTGTGTATCCCGCAAATGGATATTAGCCACTTCCCTCTGTGGGATTTCGGGTGTCGCCAGGGTTGCGGCTGCGCTGCGCTTGCCCGCAAACAGGCGTTGTGGGGTGTGTGCTAACGCACAGTGTCCACCCCACAACCCACCCTCACCCGCAGGATCGCGTGTCTCCACAAGACGTTTTGGAGAATCAGGCTGGCAGCCACCGATGACAGAAAAAATCGGCGCCAAGGAGCGCAGCAGGGTAACCGGGTTCCAGTGGGGGGCCGCATTTTTCTGGCCGGTCGGGGAGTTTCAAAGAGGGGGACACAGTCCCCTTCTTTGCTGGGGGCGTGGGGGACAGGCGTCCCCCACATTGGCGAAGCCCCATGATCCGGGGGGGGGTGTAGGGGGCAGGTGCCCCCTACGAAAAGAAGCGATAGCACCCATATAGTTAACGAAAAGGGCCGAGGGGCTAGCCCCTCAACACCCCAAGGGGTGCTTAATCACTAAGAAAGATAAAGTGTAAACTTCAAGAATGTTGGAAATGTGTAAACCCAGCTTGCTGGGATAAAACAAAGCCCCCACAGGGAAAATCCCGCGGGGGCTTTGGTCGGACCGACAGGATTTGAACCTGCGACCCCTACCACCCCAAGGTAGTGCGCTACCAAGCTGCGCTACGGCCCGACAAAGTGAAAAATCACGCCACTACAAATTTATAGCCAACGTGCTGGGGACTCTCCATTATCCTTAAAAACACGCCTCGTTCAAGGGCGGCCACGGCCGCTTTATATACGGCAGTATGCGTAAACCGCTTAAACCCACACTCTAAAATCTAAGCCCAGAGAGGCTTTTAAAAATAGTTGTAACAGTAATTTAACAAACTGGTCTTAAAACCCAAGTAATTGTTTTTATATAATCACAAGCTGATAAACTAAATTTAACAAAGCATTTATTTACGCACTTATGTTCACTATTCGGGGGTCAATCAATCATGAGTAATTATGGGGGCTATGGATCGTACGGTCCTTCTTACGGTAATGGTGGTTACAATACCAACCAGTACCAAAACAACCAGCAGTACAATACCAACCAATATCAAAATAATAACCAGTACAACACGCGTCAGTACCAATACAATAATCAGTACAACACGCAGCAGTACCAAACCAACAATCAAAACAATTATCGGTATAACACTACCAATACCACCAACAACGCGTACAGCTACGATCAACGCAAAAGCTATGATCAGCGCGCTTACAATTATGACCAACGCAGCTACGACCAACGCGCGTATAATTACGATCAGCGTGCGTACACCACCAACAATTATGATCAACGCAAGAGCTACGACCAACGCCGCTACGATCAACGCCAGTCCTTTGATCAGCGCAGCTATGACAACAGCGATCGCAGCTACTACAGCGACTCGTCCATTACCAAGACGGGTGCCAACAATGTAAACTACAACCCGCAAGTTTATGCGCCCAGCTTAAAGGTGGACAACACCGGCAAAGGGTTGGGTGGTTTGTTTGGCGGCTTGTTTACCGGCGTGTTGGCCTTTGGCGGCTTTGCCTTGCTGTTGCGGTTTTTAAACAACAACAAACCCAGCAGCCATACCCGAATTATTGAAAGAAAAACGGAAGTGATCCCAGCGCCACCAGCGCCACCTGCACCTCCGGCACCGCCAGCGCCACCTGCACCACCAGCGCCTCCGCCATGCGACCGTCGCAAAGCAAAAAAACCCAGTACATCAAAAGATTAAGATTAGCATTAGTAAATAAAGGGGGAAATTAATACGATGAAACCATTACCGCCTAATGCGTCGTTTACGACGTATACCATTAAGCATGCCCAAACGGATGCAATGGCAACCAATACTAAAGTATTGCCAACAGGTCAACTACTCGATGTTTCGGGCCGTTATACAGGAACTACAACCGATGTAGCCACTGCCTATGATGACGGAAATTATACCGTTGCGAATAACGCTGCTGATTTTACAGACATGCTAAGTAAACCCGCAAACTGTTTTTCCGGGCTTGTCGATATTGAAGCAGGAGTGAATAGCGGATTTGAAGACCATTACCCAACGCAAGTTGAAAAGAACCAGAGCGGCTGGAACAAATCCGAGTATTCCAAAACTGCTAAGATCTTTCAGGGAAAAACCATTGGCGCATCAACCACACCATCCACGGCCTTTGCTTACTCTGCAAATGCCACAACGGATGATGATAAAAATGTGGTGGTAATTATTGGCGACCCTAATAGTCCAGAAACCAAAGATATGGCTAAGGCTTTTGATAAAAACCGCAGTACAAATGCAGCCAAAATAAAAGTGTTTAAGCCCAATGAGATGGCTGCCGCTAAACAATTTATTACAAGTCAAGGAACAGTAAATTCTAATGTAGCTATTGTAAATACCGCTAATGTGGAAGTTGATCCACTTGGTGGGGGTATAACCAAAGCAAACAATGCCAATCTATACATTATGAATGCTGCTAAAACGCAAAAAGAAGGTGTTACTAATGAGACTGATTTCCAAGACCTGATCGATCATGCCGGAACCACAGCAGTTAGTGGACACGTCTCCGTAATTAACACCAGTTGTAATGGCACCGCGCTGTTAGATACTGACTAATAAGACTTTTTTCACCTAAAAAAGCCCCCGGCTCGTGTTATCGAATCGGGGGCTTTTGGTTCGGTTAACTTACTTACCAGCTTTGGCAGTGCGTTTGCCTTTGGTGGCCGTCTTTGCCTTGGGGGCTACTTTTTTACCCACGGCTTTGGTGGTTTTTTTAGTGGCCACACGGGCGGCTACTTTTTTAGTGGCTGTCTTGGCCATTGTTTTTAGGGGGGTTACTGCTTTTTTACCTTTGGCCGTCACTTTTTTGGCGGTGGCTTTAACGGCTTTGGTTACTTTTTTAGTGGTTTTGGCGGTGGCTTTGCTCACCTTTTTCCCGGCTTTGGTCGCTGTTTTTACGCCTGTCTTCAAGGTGGATTTTAAATCGTTGTGGGTCACCAACTTGAGGGTTTTGACCACGTTGGCCACTTGGCTCTTCACGGTGGTTTCAATTTGTTTTTCAATGGCTTTGCGTTGCTTTTTTACCAGCTGAGCAATATCGTTACCAAATTTTTGGGCTTGGCCTTTGGGAAAATTTTCTTTTTCCACCAAGTGTTTTACTTGTTGGTCTACCAGCTTTTTCATGGCTTGGGTGGTGTGCACCGCAGCGCCAAAACCAATCAATAATCCGCGTTTTACCAGTTCGGTAACGGGTTGGGCCGATGGTTTGCCAGAGGCTTTGGTGGCTCCTTTAGTGACCGCTTTTTTAGAAACAACTTTACCGGCCACTTTGGCAGGACGTCCACGCTTGGTGCTGCTGGCTTTAACGGTGGCTTTGACTGTTTTGGCAGTGGTTTTTTTAGTGGTGGTTTTGGCGGCTGCTTTTTTAGGAGCGATTTTTTTGGTGGTCTTGGTGGTGGCTTTGATTTTTTTGTCAGTGGTTTTTTTGACAACAGCTTTGGCTACTTTTTTAGGGGCTGCTTTTTTAATGGGAGAAGGCGAAGCACTGGGGGTGGACTCGGGCGTGGGCTGAGACTCATCCATCTTCATTAGAGACATGAAACACTCCTTTGTGGGCAACGTACAAAACACGTGAATAAACGAAAACATCGACAAAAAATAGTTTAAAGGGAAAAATCCATTTCGTGAAGCCTCTTTAGACAAGGCTTTTAAATGATCATGAAAAATACACGCCCATCATTATCCTTATTTTGCTGGGCAAGTTTGTAATGCGTGGCGAAAGTCCACTAATTGATGGAGGCCACGGCGGCTCTAAACGCGTGGGGTTCCATTGGGTAATGGAGTTTAAACGTAGCCAAAAACGCTATGGTGGCAGTGGGGTTTTATACAACATCACCCTTTGCTATTACCTACTTCGGCCATCATTCAGTCACACACGACGGGAAAAAAACTGTGGGCCTCGCCGCCAGTCAGTCTCGCTACCTATCGCTTACCGCACGTAAAAGCGATTTGGAATTAACCGGTCAGCAAATCAACCAAGGTCGGTTGCAGCTGGCTAACCTTACCAATGATTTATTCAATACGGCCACAACCCTCGATCCCGATTCCGATGAAGCCGTTAAAATCCAATTGAGAATTAATAGTCTTCAAAAGCTGGATCAAACCCTGGAGCTTCAATTGCGCCGAGTGGATACCCAGCAAAATGCCATTGCCACCGAGCTGGATGCGGTGAAGAAGGTGATTGATAAAAACATCGATCTCACCTTTAAAGTATTTGCCTAACGGCCAAAGGCCGTTTCGTAATAATTGGATCGTCGAAGATAAGGGGACATAATCGGTCGAGCGATGCTATGCGAGGGTGGGGCTAGCTGACGTTAAGTTCTCCGCCAAATGACCGATACCTAGGGAAAGGATTAGGTGTGCCGTTCATGGGCACCGGGTTGCAATGCTTACCCAGCAACTTACCCTACTCCTAACCTCTCGGCGCCATCGTCCCCACTCATTGGATTTTTTACTGGCATGAGTTACAAAAACGACAGCTTTCTCGTCATCCTCGATAAATATTCGACGGCCAGTTCGGCTGCCAAAGCCGATTTGTTTGAGACCTACGATCGCATTCGCGATTTAACGGCGTCGGGCAATGCCATGGGTGGCGGCGGTACGGGCAAGTTTTTTGGGGTGCTCACCAATTTGGCCAAAATGTTTGGCTCTTCTGCTTTTAACCCCACCATGGGCAACGAATCCATGACGGTACCGGGTACCAGCTATTACAGCCCCATTTCCGGCGGAACCGGTATTGTACCCGGTGGCCAAGCGTCTTTTGGGCTCTCACCCTTTGGTCAACTCCCAGGTTTTCCTACCGGTGCTGCTGCTAATATTGGCGGCTTGTCGGGTATTTTTGCAGGGGGTGCTGCGGGTCTTAACTCGGCTCCTGTGGTATGGCTGCCCACGGGTTCTCAATCCCTCTCTCCGGCCAATTTGGGTATCGAAGACACGTCACGTTTTCCTGTGGGTATGGCCCAAGGTATGATGGGCGGCGGTTATTTTGCAGGGGGCGCTAGCCCTTTGGGCAGTTTGGCAACGGCCGGTTCTTTGGGTGCTGGCGCGGCTGCCGGTGCGGGTATGGGCCGTAACTGGGTAATGCCAGCCGCAGGCATTGTGAGCGGTATTGGTGGATTATTGACGACTCTTGGCCCGTTTTTTGGTCCCTTTGGTTTGGCCGCAGCCGCTGGGGGTGCCTTGATGAACGGCGCTGCCGGTGCAGTGCTTTCTTCGTACCAGTCCGTTAGTAACCGAATTTTGGTGAATGCTGACACTATTTTAAGCAACCGCGTTAAAAACCTCGAAACCACCATCAAGCAACTCGACGCCCAAAATGACATTGTCAAAAAGCTCATGAAGGAATACATCGACGGCGAGAAAAAAGCCCTCGACAACCTCTAGGCCCCAAAGCGGCCCTCTTATATTTGGATCATTTTTTACTTCGTTTGTTTTTGGTTTTATCGGCATCGTCGGCTTTGTATACTGGCTTATCGGATACTTTTTTAATGCTTGGTTTTTTTCTGTCGTCATCAAACACGTTGTTACTTAAAACACCTTTTTAGGATGTTAACTCCCTGTGGCCACTGCCCCTCGCTGGAACGACCCCACCCTCCAAGCCACCATGCTTAGCCAAACCGTTCGCCCTAAAGAATGGGCTTTAGCGATGCTGGCCGAAATTATCAATCGGGTGACGGTGTTTTTTCGCCTGCAAAAAAACCTAACCGCCTGCAAAGTGCGTATTACCGATTTGCAAGCCCGCAACCAGCGCATTGAAGACTACATGGCGGCCCATCATGTGAAAGACGGCCAAAAAATAAACTGGCTTCGCTAGCCGCTAACCCCCAAGGGGGCTTTTATTACAAAAATCATGGGTGCGATTTTAAAACGGTTGGTTTTCGTGTTTTTAATGAGTGCTTCATTAATACTGCTGAAATAACAGTGGTCGATAGCTGAGGGTGTTGGTTTGAAACAACCTGTTGTTAAAAGGCATGCGGGCCAAAGCTTTTGGCGCTGGCATTAGGGCTATTGTTAGGCCGTCATTCCGTCTTGCGATGTTATTGGTAGGCTGAAACCACCGTTGTGTCATCCACTCTGCCAAGCGTTTGGCCCCAAACCCAGAATAGGTTGACGCCAAGATGCAGCCAATGGCTGTGGATACCAACCCCACCCGTTTGGGTGTCCATGGGTGGGCCCACCGTTGGGTGGCTTTTGCTAGCCCGAACTGAACGGATGGCGTGATGACTAAAAAAATGCCCCAGCCCACGGCATAAGCGGCTAAATCTCGAATGGAAAGCATCAAACGGTCGTGAAATGGACGTTTTTGGTCGTCTAAAAAACGAAACAGTGGCACACACACCGTAGGAATGCCCCATGCCATGAGCACAGCAGGAGTAGTGGCCGGGCTGGTTTTAATGGCCCGCCAAAGTGGCTTGATGGTGTTCCATAATCTCATCATCATAAGAAACAAGGTTGACGTTAACGTAAACCTTGTGGGTGAAAAAGAAAGGGCAAGTACAATATAAGGTTGACGTTAACGTCAACTATATCAAAAACACGAGTGTCAGTTGTACCGATTGGTATAAAGAATCATGGCGTGTTCAGGACAACACGCTATCAAGTGTCTAGCCATAGGCCAAAGGGATCGGGAATGGAGACTCGAGTGGTGCCCTTTTCCGTAATGATTTGAGAAATATACTGTGCTGGAGTCACGTCAAAGCCTGGGTTCCAAAAGCGAACAGGTACTGGGTAGTCGCCATAAGGGTCAGTGATTTCATTAGAGCAGCGCTCTTCAATCTCAATGGTGCTGCCGTCGGGTAGCTCTGGATCAATGGTAGATAAAGGAGCTACCACGTAAAAGGGTATGTTATGGACATACGCTGATAATGCATGGCTGTAGGTGCCAATTTTATTAGCGGTATCGCCATTACGGGCAATGCGGTCGGCACCCACCAGCACGGCATCAATGCCGCCTTGGCGCATCAGGCTGGCCACCATGTTGTCACTCACTAAGGTTACGGGGATGCCATCCCGGTAAAGCTCCCAAGCCGTGAGTTTGGCGCCTTGCAAGCGGGGGCGGGTTTCGCTGGCCACCACCTTTAGGGTGGGGTCTGCGGCAAACAAACTACGAATGACCCCCAGTGCCGTACCATACCCGCCGGTGGCAAGCGCCCCTGCGTTGCAGTGGGTAAGGATGGTGGCCCCTTTGGGCAAGTGCTGTTGCAATAAGGCGGCTCCATGGGCGCCCATGGCTTTACACGCGGCTATATCTTCGGTGTGGATGGCGTTGGCTTCCGCTGTGATGGCCTCAAATAGGCTTTGTTTATTGGCACTGTCCCAACCGTTTAAGTGGTTGGTTTGGGCCTGGGTAAAGGCCAACATTCGGTCTACGGCCCACATGAGGTTGACGGCCGTGGGGCGAGTAGCGCGGAGTGTGGCGGCATCGGCGGTAAAGGCCTGCCAAAAGTCTCCCTTGGTGGGCGATGTATTGGACACCAAATGCTCGTAAGCGCTAAGCACCAACCCATACGCCGCGGCAATGCCAATAGCGGGGGCACCGCGCACAATCATGGTGGTAATGGCGTTGGCCATGGCTGCCACGGTACGGATGCGCACCGTTACTTCCTGCGCGGGTAGCAGGCGCTGGTCCCACAGCACCACCGTGGGCGATTGTTCACCGGTTTGGGCGGCTTCATCCCACCACAGGGGGGTGAGAGCTTGGGTGGGGCGTTGGAGTGTTGCTGTCATAGAAAGAAGTCCACGAGGGGGGAAAATGATAGTGTTACTGTAGCGCAAAGGCAAACGCCCCCAAAGCCTTATTATGATAGACGTTATCGGTAGGCTTTTTCGCTGAGGGGTCAGCCCCCAGCAAGCTGGACTTAATAAATTAGCAAGTAGCGTAAAATATCTGTAACTTTAGGAACTTACTCATTGTGTAGGTTCCTAAACACGCATAGCTTGGCTCTCAAACAGGCGTTATTAGGCTAATGCTAACGCATGGTAAGCCCAACAACCCGCCCTCTCCCACGGCATCTTGTTTAAAAGGGCCATTGGTTATAAAGCGCTAGAGAGTTAAAAAACGTTTTTGTTACAAAGGGTACTTACTTGCCTTGCAAAAAGCCGGGCAAATCCAGCAAGCTGCGGGCGGCATCGGCCAGCGAGGACTTGCGCTCCGGCTCGGCAGCCGGTTTTCGTTGCGGGGCTGTGGCAGGCATGGCGGCAAAGCGAGGATCCGCAGGACCACCGCTCAAAGGCTGTCCCAAAGGTTGTTGAGACTGTTGCGCTTGCTGAGAACCATACCCAGCATAAGCCGGTTGTTGTTGGGGCACCGAGTAACCGCCCACACGCTCAGGACCGGAACGTTCGGGCATCACGGGGGTAGGCATACCGGCGTTGGCAGCGCCCAAGGCGGCTGGGGCGTAGCGGTAGCCGGCATCAAAGGGGGTTTGCACACCAAAGCGGCTAGCCGCAGCGGCTTGCTGGTTTTTGAGCTGGAATCCGGTAGCAATAACCGTAATTTGTAGCTCGCCTTGCAGGCGCTCATCAATCACCGAGCCAAAGATGATGTTGGCATCTTTGTCCACGTGGCTGTAGATGACATCGGCGGCTTCGTTCACTTCGTGCAGGGTCATATCGGGGCCACCCGTCACGTTAAAGATGACGCCACTGGCGCCTTCAATGGATGTTTCGAGCAGGGGCGAATTGATGGCCATTTGGGCGGCTTCAATGGCGCGGCCTTCGCCGGCGGCCATGCCCACACCCATAATGGCGCTGCCAGCGTGGTTCATGACGGCTTTTACATCGGCAAAGTCCACGTTAATAAGGCCAGGGATGGTAATGATGTCGCTAATCCCTTGCACACCGCGCATCAGCACGTCATCGGCAATGCGGAACGCTTCCTGCATGGACGTGCGACGATCCACCACTTCCAACAACTTGTCGTTGGGGATGACGATGAGGGTGTCAACGGCTTCGGCAATGGCTTCTAGGCCACTGACGGCTTGTTGCTGACGACGACGACCTTCAAAGCCAAAGGGCTTGGTCACAATCCCAACAGTGAGGGCGCCCAAGTCGCGGGCAATATCGGCTACTACAGCAGCAGCGCCGGTGCCGGTTCCACCGCCCATCCCGGCGGTAATAAACACCATGTCGGCGCCTTCAAGAGCGGCCATAATGTCGTCACGGCTTTCTTCGGCAGCTTTTTGGCCAATGGCAGGGTTACCGCCAGCGCCTAATCCGCGTGTAATTTTTTGCCCAATTTGCAAACGTTTGGGTGTGGCGGCCATTTCCAACACTTGGGCGTCGGTGTTCATCACCCAAAACTCAATGTTGCTCATCCCGTGGGCAATCATTCGGTTGACGGCGTTACCGCCGCCACCGCCCACGCCTACCACCTTAATATTGGCCATGAGGTGATTGGGTTCTTGAGGAAAACCGTGTTGAGACTGTTGTTGAGGGTTGGACATGGAGGGCTCCGGGGATTGAGGCGGTAACGAAGAAGGTAAAGACTGAAGGGGTGCTGAAACAGCGGGTAAAATATTGTCTGCTAGGCGGTCTGACAGGTTGTCGGGAGGCAGTGTGCCGTCTGGATTGGGGAATAACTGCGGGAAACGAGACGATAGGGACGGTTGAAAGGGCGTCTCGCTATTGTGATGAGCTCCTTTCGTATTCTTTGGATTGGCGGGCGGTTGTGGCTCCGTCATCGCGTGTGTTTCTTCCCTAATCAACCAGACTTAGTCAATCAAACCTAATCAACCAAAAATTAAGTCAACCAATAAGCTACCCACTATAAAACCCAAGTCCTTATGATATTGGATCCTTGGGAGCAACCTTTGGATAGCTTGCATCATTATGCTGGTGACCCCACGGTGATGCCAAGTAGAAATAGGGTTTCGGTACACGAACCGTAATATATGGTAACGATTGACGCCAAAGGCTGGCAGCAAAGTACTGGCTTGGACCCATTCTATCCTTCATGTATAAAGTCAGAGCGTCTTCTCTCCACTTGGCCATGCGGGGTGAGGCATCGTTACGTTTCTTGAAGATTCCCTCCAAACACCCTATGCCCCAGCCTGCCTCCATAAGGTAGGATGGAGCTTTACTCCTCTCTTTTACGCCCTCCCCTTTTATGAATCTCTTCCCACGCTTTAGGCCTTCATTGCTTTAGCCCCCTATGCCACCCCTCACTCAAATCACTTTAGCCGATCTCAAGCAACAAGCCGACCGGCTGCCCAAAATGCCGGAAGTGGCGTTGCAGCTAAACCGGTTGTTGCACAATCCCAAGGCCAGCGCCGAATCCATTGGCAATGTGTTGCGCCTGGATAGCCGCATGACGGCAGAAGTGCTTCGACTCTGCAATTCAGCAGCTTATGGCCTTAAGCGCCGTATTTTAACAGTTAAAGAAGCCGTGGCCATGCTGGGTACCAACGCCATTGTCAGTATGGTGTATGCCATTTTGTCCAAATCCACGCTGGATAAGCCCGTTAAAGGCTACGGGCTGGAAGCGGGACAATTGTTTAAAAGCGGGTTGACAGGTGCGGTGTACGCTAAACATTTGGCTAAAAAACTAAAAACTCCCGTGGATGGTGAATTGGCCTTTACGGGCGCCATTTTGCGAGATATTGGCAAGCTGTTACTGAGTGATTTTGTGGGCGAGCACTACCCTGTGATTGAAGCCTTGGCCCAGCGCGATGGCATTGGCTTTGCCGACGCTGAAAAAGCAGTGTTGGGCTTAAGCCATATTGAAGCAGGACACTACTTGGCCAAGTTGTGGGAATTGCCAGATCCGTTAGTGAAGTGCGTTCGCTATAAAAATCAGCCTTCGGCGCTGCCTAAAACCGACCCCTTTTACCGGGACACTTTTCCCTTAGTTA
Source organism: Vampirovibrionales bacterium (assembly GCA_029866025.1). GTDB lineage: Bacteria > Cyanobacteriota > Vampirovibrionia > Vampirovibrionales > Vampirovibrionaceae > JARXAD01. The sequence continues at coordinate 132,746 of JARXAD010000013.1, forward strand.
CCAGTGTGCATTTGGCCGATTTGTTTACCAAAATGGCGGGTGTTGGTATTGGTGTGGATGGGCTAATGGTGGTGCCCGATGCTGCCGCCGTTGAATTGTTGCCGGTACTACTTACCGAGACGGGTGCGGATCACATAATGGCGGACTTGCTGGCCCTACAGCCCGCCATTGATGACCTGTTGGATTCCATTACCAAAGCAACCCATGGTGAGGGTAACCCATGACCCTTGCTGTGAACAATATACCCCCACCGTCCGGCGATTCGTCCTCTACCAAAGCCTTTGAGGGTGAGAGCTTGGTGGTTACCCCTGGGCAGATGGTAGTGGCTTCCACGCCCAATGTGTGCTTTAAGGTGGAGCGCCTAACCTCAGGCGTGGTGGTGGTGGCGTTGCCATCCGCAGCCATGCTCAGTGACGGTAAGGCTTTGTCGGGGATGGTTCATTGCTCATTGCCCGATAGTACCTCCGTTTTAACGGCTGAAAACGCTTCCCGTGTGGTAGATGAAACCCATCGCCCCGAGTGGTTGTACGTGGATTGTGCGATTCCGGCACTGCTAGAAGCTTTAGAGTCTCAGGGTGGGGTGTTGGTCGATTTTCGGTGGATTGTTGCGGGGGGTGCCCAACCCTTTACCTTTGGGGGGGGCAATAACACCCTTAATATAGGCAGTCGTAATATTCAGGCCGTGCAAGCCTTGCTGGCTCAGCATGGGCTACCGGTGGTAGGAGAATCGGTGGGGAGCAACAAGGCCCGTACCTTGTATACCCAACCGGCAGGCGTTACGGTCCAGTTGTTGGGGGGGGAATCGGTCATACTTTTATAGCCGTTCCCTTTGCGTCTCCTTCTGTAAGCCTTACCTTTGCGCTCCATACCCACCTATAATAATAGGCCTTCGTTCCTCTCCATTCGCCTTTTGTTTTGTGATGCTTTTTTCTTCGGCTCCTTTATCCCTATTCTCCGCGCTTTGGTGTAAGCGGGGGGATGCTGAGGTGCTGTTTACAAAGGTGGCTGTTCCTTTTGTTTTGCTAGGCACCGTGGGTGTGTTTGCGGGATTCGGTTTTGACGCCGGTGTTCATGCTGCCCCTGCTGCGGCAACGGTAGAGAGCATTGAACCTTACGAAATTCCTACCGACCCGTGGGAAGAGGTGCCTGCTGGAAAAACCCCTAATTCAGCCTTGGATGAAGGGGGTGCTGCTGGCGAATCCTTGGATTTTGAACCCCTTCCTCATGCCAAGGCGTCCTTTAAAGACGAGGCTCCAGCGTCGGTTGCAACCGATAAGCCCACCGACCCCTTTGATGGCGTGAGCCTGGATCGGTTGTTTAAAAAATCCAAGCCCGTTATTCAAGGTAAAGATAGCCTTCGAATGGCCCTGGCCCTTGCTGCAGTGCTGGCTTTGGTACTGGCATTTTTTAAGTGGGTGTTTCCCAAACTGTTGCCTTTATTGGCCAGAGAACCCAATCACCCTTTGCCAAAGGCGTCTCGGCCTTCTCGAAAAGCAATACCACCTTCTCGCCTTTCGACGCCTTCAATCCTTGCCGCGGGTTCTCAAGAACCCAGGCCCTACGAGGTGCTCCAATCGTTCCCGGTGCACAAGCACACACGCATTGAGCTGGTTTCGGTGTGGGAACGCTACTTGCTGGTAGGTGCTACCCGCGAAGGGTCTGTTTCTCTCGGAGAAGTGCACCCACCCGATGCCAATGACCGGCAAAGCCAAAGCTGGTTTGAACCCACACGGACTCCGCAAGGCGAGCCCATTAGTGATGTTTTGCAGCGTCATCCCGCGATTTTGCAAGCCTGCCTGGATTGTATCACCGAGCGCGTGTTTCCGCCCATTCTTACTCCTGCTCCCCCTGCTGTAACAATGCCTCCCACCGTTGCTGAGGAACCTGCCGCTTATCGACCCATTCCTGCTGCAGAACCCTCTTATTCTCCTTACTCTTCTTCCCGCTCTGTGGCAAGCGAAGCCGCTCCATCTCTGGATCCAGAACTGTGGTCGGTTTTGAATAAATACCTGCCCAATGCTGTTCCCCCACCGGCGTTGTCACCACCCACGCCTTTGCCGTATACCCCTCCCCGTGAGAACTTCCAGCCCCCCCCGGCTCCTCCTTCGCCAGTACCAGTGCCAGTACCAGTACCCATACCACCAGCACCGCCGGTGTCTCTAAAGCCGACTACTCCACAGCCATTGCAACCCTTTGTGGCTCCATTGGTACCAACGCCTAAGGTAACCTCACCGAAAGAGCTATCTCCAGCATTGCCTTTACCCCCGCCTCCCTTGATGCCTCCGGCCCCTCCCCCAGAGCCTGAATTTATTACGGTGCTGGATGACTACGATGATATCTTTTGAAGCAATAGAGTATGCATTACTTTGAGGTGCTGTTGCACCCCTTTGGATAAGGGTTGCCAGCTTGGTTTGTGTGGTATACTTTCAATCGATTAGTATTGAGGGTAAAGAAACCGCTCCCCCATCATTAAGTGGCATTTTAAATGTTGGTAACCGTCGTTTTTAAGCGTTTGTTTTTGTAGAAGAGGAACTTCATCGTATGTCTCGAACCACCCCATCCTTGTCCGCCAGCACGCTGGAAGACATGCCAACCGTCCCGTCTCATGCCCCCGTAATGACTCCCCGCAAAGGGACCATTCAAAAAGGCGTTTCTACCGAGCAGCCCATTGATAAAGCCTTGAATGTGGTGGGTGACCGCTACAGTTTGGCCATTGTGGATCGTCTGTATCAGCACAACGTGTTGCGCTACGGCGAATTGGAATCCGATATTCCTGGCATCTCTCCCCGAACCTTGTCCATTCGCTTAAAGCAATTGGATGAAGCGGGGTTGATTACCCGTCAAGCTTTTGCCACCAAGCCACCCCGTGTGGATTATGCCCTTACCGAAAAAGGAACCGAGCTAGCCATTGCGGCCCAACGCTTGGCCGCCTGGGGCGAAATGCTCTAATCATTTTTTAATCACTTTCAACACGCCTTCTGGATAATTTCAGGGGGCGTTGTTGTTTGAGGGGGCTTTGATAAAAATTGAAGGATATTTATTGGTTAGCTGGGTGTAAAAACGATAAACACAGCTTGCCGTGAGGGTTACGCCAATTGTAATTACATAAAACATGCTTGCACGTCTCAGGCAGGATTCGAACCTGCGACCTGCCGCTTAGAAGGCGGCTGCTCTATCCAACTGAGCTACTGAGACCTGCAAAGCAGGCTTTATATAGCGAGATCCTCTTATTTTACTGAAGATTTTGGGTTTGACTAGGGTTCAGTCACTTTATTTCAACGGCTTGGCCTAGGAACTCTATAGGGGCAGCTATAACGGTGGACACAATACCGGCGGCCACCCGCTGGGGAAAATCGGGAGCCAAGATGCGTTCCGCATCATTGGGGTGGGTGGTGTAGCCCAATTCTAGTAGCAGTCCTGGCGTGTGGGGTAGGCGGGTCATCGCAAAGCTGCTGTGGATGACGCCATCGTTGGGTTGGCCGGTACTTGTTATTAGAGTCTCTAAAAAAAGTTGGGCCAGTGGCTGAGCATACGGATGGTAATAGTGAACACTGGTGCCCTCGTGTTTCCAGGGAGTGGCGTCATCGGGCAGGGCGTTGTGGTGAATGCTGAGGGATAGATGTGCCTTGGACTCTTCAACAAAAACCTCCCTTGCTTGCAATGAAACATCCCTATCCTCTCGTCGTGTGAGAAAGACATGGGTCAGCCCGGCTTGTTTTAAAGCCTCTTCAATGGCTAGGGCCACTCTTAAATTCAGATCTTTTTCCGGCACACCCGTGGGGGCGATGGTGCCCAACTCGCTGCCGCCGTGGCCGGCGTCCAATACCATTCTCAGATCCTCAATCCTTCGGTGCCAAGCTCTGGGGGATTGCTCTAACAGCGGGGTTGTTGGCTTGCTGGGTAGCGTCGGTTTAAAGGCTTTGTTTGGCCCAATAACCGTTAGGGTTTGTTCCCCTTGTTCAAGGCCATTGGGCGACGTGGCCACAAAATGAAGGGTATTCAGTCCATCGGTCAAGGGAATCACCACGCTAAAAAAGCCTTGAGGCGAAATGGGTTTTACCGCTTGCCTATTGAGGGTAAGAGCCCAACCGGGTGACACACAGCCGTAGGCAAAGGTTTGATTGGCGGGGCAGCCGTAACCATCCAGTGGGTACACTACTTTTAGCATGTTGCAGGGGTTTTTAAAGAATCTAAAATGCGTTGCGCCGCTGCCAACGGATCAGCGGCTTGGGTGATGGGGCGGCCAATCACCAACATGCTGGCGCCGTTGGCCAAGGCTTGTTGTGGGGTGGCAATGCGTTGTTGATCATCTTTTCTGGCGCCACTGTCACTCTCTGCGGGGCGAATGCCCGGAGTCACCAAACAGGCTTGAGGGCCCAACGCTTGGCGTATGGCAGCCACTTCCAAAGGAGAGCACACCACGCCATCCAACCCTGCGGCTTGGGATGCTTGGGCCAAGTGCACGGCGTAATCCGTTGGAGAGTCTGTGATTTTTAGGTGCGAGGCAAGAACACTAGCCGACAAGCTGGTGAGGAGGGTGACGGCAATAATAGTAACGGTTTCGGAAGAGCCCATGTTTGACAAGGCCTTTGTCGCCCCAGCACGAGCTCCTTGCATCATCTCGGGGCCACCTTGGGCATGGACGTTAAAAAACCGAACGCCTTGGTGCACCAAGTTGGCGCTGGCCCGTTCCACCGTGGCAGGAATGTCATGCAGCTTGAGATCCACAAACACGGGGGCCGCACACAATGTTTGTAACCGCTGCACAATGCCAATGCCTTCACGCAGGTAAAGCTCTAAGCCCACTTTAAAGCCCAGTTCGCCGCCCATGCTGGGGGGGGCCAATGCCTTTGCTATGGCCAGAGCGTCGTCAGCGGTGGGCACATCCAGCGCCACATAAATGGGGGAACGTGTCATAGCGGGGTGTGTCTCCTAAGGTGTTAAAATTCCCATGCTCGCCTCATGCTATAGCCTTAGGGGGTACCATGGAGGTATTGTATGCGGTATAACCCAGTGAGGAATAGGCTTTGCACGGATTAATTGTAAACCTTTGTAACAAAAGGTGCGCCAGCTAGCAACACCTCACCTTGATGGCGTTAATACAAATACACAAGCATATTAGGTAGACCTTGCTACCCCCCCCCATAAATCTCTCTCCTTTTGTTCCGTTTTTTGTTGCCCTCTCTCTGAAAGGATCATCCGTTCCATGTCACTCGATGTTAAGCCCAAATCCAACGTGGTGAGCTTTGGCCAAACCCAAGCTGCCAAATTTGGTAATGTCACTGCCCCCCAAGCCCTCCGCTTTAGCGGTATGGATACCCTGCACTTAGGTAACACCGTAAAATTTGGCAACAATAGTGAAGAGCCAAAGCCAGAGAAACCTGCAAAAGTCCCTTACAGTTTTAAAGGTGACGGCTTTCCGAACCCCCTTAGAAACTTTTGGGCGTCCGCCATTGTGGCTGCTATCAGCGTTCCTTTAGCTCCCGTTACGATGGGTGCTAGCTTAGCGTTGGCCCCCTTGCTATGGTTATTGAGCGCCTTTGGCGTGGGCCGTGGCGGTGCTGCTGAAACCCCCTCAGAAGGATCTGCCGCCCCTGCTGGTGCTGCCCCCGATGGTAAAGCTGTGGATGGTAAAACCGCTCCTGCTCCGGCAGCCGTCGATGCTAAAGTGGAAGCAGCTAACGCAGCCGCCACTACCGAGGCCTTGGCTGCGGTAAAAGCTGCCTTGGGTAGTGATGACACCTTGAAAAAAGTGTTGATTGCTCGTTTAACGGGCCAAAAATTGGACAAAGCCCCCTTGGGTGAAGAACGCGCCACACAGGCGTTAGTGCAGCACTTTGCTGAATTGACAGATGCTCAAAGAGACGCTGTCATTTCCACATTAAAAGGCGTGGATAATAAAGCAAAACTACAATTGAGTAATGATTTCACACACGAGTACAATGCTTTAAAAGCATTGTTTGGTAAGCCTGCTGGCCGTGGCAACTATGAGATTTTGGCTAAAGAAGGTGGTAGCTATAGTCGCATCCATAGTTCAACAACGTTACATGACGAATTAGATGCGATTGCTTTGGCTGCCGTGTTAGAGCGTTCAAATCACTTAACAGCGGTGGTCAATGCTAACCGCGGGTTAAGCCAACAGTTGCGTAGCCACGTGGATAGCACTTACAAGCCTTATGCCTTTGGCACAATGACTCGTGGTGAGTTCGACATCTTGGAAGATAAAGACAAAGCGTCTCATCGGGCTGAATTTAACAGACTGACAGCAATTGCTGATCCGGACCAAAACTTGATTGATATTGATATCTCTAATGCACCCAAAGCGAATCAATCCAAAAAATTCATTCAAGACATTGTTGCCGAAAAGAAAGGCAGAACAATAACCACGGCCCAGGAAACCGCTATTTTAAGGCAGTATGTTAAAAAGAGCCTCGAAATTGATTACGGCCTTGTTGGCGACTACGCCGATGAAGTCAACTTTGTACGCGGCCTAATTGGTCAGGAGCTTGCTAAAGCTAAACAAACCAGCCAAACCCAACAATCACTTTCTCCAACATCAGCTAATGGTAATCCCTAAGCAAAAACGCCTAAAAACCCTAATAAACATATGGTTTTGGCATCCACAATCAACGAGGCTCTGGCTAATCCCCAGGCCTCGTTTTTTGTTAGGGTCACTACGTTTAGTAGCTCGTCGTCATCAGGGTTGTGGGGGTTGTTGGCCAAGGGGGTGGCGTTGTGGGCAATAAACAACCACAGGCGCTCATCGCAAAAGCCAGGGGCTGTGTAAATGGCGGGCAAGGACTCCCAGTCCTCACTATGCAGCCCTGTTTCTTCGGCTAATTCGCGCTGGGCGGCTAGTAATGGGTCTTCCTTCTCGCCCGTAGGCAAGGTGTCCAGCTTCCCAGCAGGAAATTCCAACAGCGCCTGTCCCGTGGCGTAGCGCCATTGCTGCACCATCACCACACGGCCATCGGGCAGCACGGGGGCCATGGTCACCCCTCCGGGATGCTTGAGGATATCGCGGTGGCTGGTGCGCCCATCGGGCAGGCGAATCACGTCATCGTAAAAGCCCACCACCCGCCCTTGATGAATGAGGGTGGAACTTACGGGTTCTTCGCGCATGTAGTCGGTGTTGGGCAATTCGGGTACATTCGTCATGGCAGTATCTTTCAATCACAGAGACTCTTCCCCATAATAGGGGGGGAGCAAGCTCCTCTTCTATAATAGTGGTTATTGGCTCCATGACGTTAATCCTGAAATTAAACTCTCTCGATGATACCCGTGCCGTGGCCGCTTGGCTGGCCAGCCACATGGTACTGGGCGATGCCTTGGCCTTGGTGGGGGGCTTGGGCGCTGGTAAAACCACGTTTATGCAAGCCGTGGGCAAGGCCTTGGGCGTGGTGGATCGAGTCACCAGTCCCAGCTATGTGTTAGTTCATGAATATGCCGCCAAGACAGAAGCGCTCGGCCTCTTTACACTGACCCATGCCGATGTGTACCGCCTGGGCTGCCAGCAGGCCGATAGCTTGGCTCCCGAGTTGTTGCCCGCACTAGAATCTGCCGATGGCGTGGTGGCGGTGGAGTGGGCCGACGAAGCAGCCTTTTTAAGCGAGTTTTTAACCTTACGTTTGGCTTTCTCGGTTAAAGACGTTACCCATGAGGCAGAAGAGCCAAAACGCTTTTTAGCCCTTACGCCCCTTAATGAACGTTGGGGACAGATTCTTTTGCTGGCACCCTATGCGGTCAATTTTCCTGACGTGGCGTATGAATTATCGGAGACAGCAAGGGTATGACCACCTGTTTGTATTTAGACACCACGACCCAAACCTTGTTGCTGGGCCTTAGCGTCAACAACGTATTAGTAGCGGAAGAGTCCTCAGAAAACACGTCGCAACGGTATCACTCGGCGGTATTATTGCCCCTTATTCAGGCCATGTTTCAGCAGCACGGCGTCAACCCCATGGATCTAACCACCGTGATGGTGGTGACGGGCCCTGGCAGTTTTACCGGGCTGCGCACGGGTGTGCTGGTGGCTAAAACCTTCGCTCAGTTTGGAGGGGCCAATCTTATTGCGGTGGATGGGTTATCACTACGGGTGTGGTCGGCAAGCCAACGACGGTGTGACCCAGCATCAATCGCCGTCAGTATGAAGGCGGGCCGAAATGAGGTGTATGGAGCGGTGGGCTCTATCAACGTGGATTCTTCTGTTGATTGGCAGGTAGAGCCTGCTTGGTTTACCAATGATGAGTGGCAAATGGTGTTGGCCGCCAACCCTCATGCGGCTATGTTTGATGATGCCAGCCCTCAGCCCACCGCAGCCGATTTGCACGCCTGGCGGCTGGCCATGTTACAGCCCATGTTTACCCCGTGGGAAGAATTGACGCCTACCTATTTACAGCCCCCCCGCATTACACTCAAAGCCACCCCGGTTATGTGATGAGGCTCCTCGGCTTGGGCTATGATGGGGGCAGTTTGGGGATTTGATGATGACGCTCCGCGTTTTTTTACTGGAAGACGAACGCCTGTGGCAGCAGGGGGTGGGTCAGCTGCTGGCCACCGTGCCTGGCGTAGAACTGGTGGGCATGGCCAATGATGCGGAAGACGGGTGGATCCAGTGCCAAGCGTTAATGCCCGATGTGGTGTTGCTAGACTGGAATGTTAAGGGGCTTTACACCGGCGATTGGCTGGGCCAAAAACTGTTGGATGCGGGTCATGCTTCCGACTGTTTGGCCATGGTGAGCGGGGCGGACCCTGCCATGCTGCCCCCCATTCCGTATCGTCTTATCCCCAAGCCCCAGTTGGGGCGTTTACTGGTGCCTTATCTTGAAGGCTGTATTGCGTCTAAAACCTAGCCCCCTTGTGTCGTCATGGGAGGCCTACTTCCTGCACAAGTCGTGTCCGAACAGACCCACGAGCCCATTATAAACCAGTATAAAAAGGGGGCCTGTGGCCCCTATGTAACAAAAAACTTGACAAATGAATGGAAAACACCCTTTGGATCGGTCCTCCCCCTTTACAAGCCCCCTTGACGATCTATTCTATAAGGCTCTGTTATTCGTAGCGTCCTTTGGCCTCCAAAGGCCAGCGCTTTTAAAACATCGCCAGAAAGATTAACCATCATGGGTGCCTTGCCTCAAAAAAAAGAAGCCGTTGTGGTGATTGAAGAATCCCTCAACAAAGCCTCCGTGGCTTATGTGTTTGATTATCGTGGCCTAACGGTGGCGGAAATCACCAAGCTGCGTCGCAAACTGTACAAAACCGATGCCGTGTTGATTGTCACCAAAAACACGTTGCTGCGTCGTGCCATTACCGGCACCAACAAAGAAGCCATGATGCCGTTTTTGGCAGGCCCTACCGCCATTTTGTATGGCTATGGAGACCAAGTGGCCCCCTTAAAGGCCATGAAAGAATTTTTAAAAGAAACCAAAAAAGAAAAAGACAACGTGATTCGTGGCGGTGTGCTGGATGGGGCTGCTTTGTCCCCTGCTGATGTGGATCAGTTAGCCAAGCTCCCGTCTCGCGAAGTGTTGTTAGCACAACTGGTGGGTGGAATCGCTTCTCCGTCTCGTGGCCTTGTTGCAGCCATTAGCGGCCCCCAACGGTCGTTGGTCAACGTGTTGGATCAGTTTGCTCAAAAACAGCAAGCCGCTTCGTAGCACACCGATCAATTGCCATTGCAACGGTTTAACGCCCCTATTATTCTGTTTATTTTCGTTCACTCATGGAGACTCACCTTATGTCCGTAGCTACTTTAGACGACAAAACAACCAAAATTTTCGAAGAGATTAAAACCCTTACGTTCTTGCAAACTGCCAACTTGGTAAAAGCGTTTGAAGATGAGTTTGGCATTACTGCCGCCGCTCCTGTGGCTGCCGCTGCTCCTGCCGGTGGTGCGGGTGCCCCTGCTGCCGCTGCTGATGAAGATGCCGAAGTGTCGGTGATCTTAACCAGCGCTGGCGACAACAAAATTAACGTGCTTAAAGAAGTGCGTGCTTTAACCGGTTTGGGACTGAAAGAAGCCAAGGATTTGGTGGACAACACCCCTAAGCCCATTAAAGAAGGCCTGAGCAAAAAAGATGCCCAAGAAATTGCTGACAAATTAAAAGCGGTGGGTGCCACGGTTGAAATCAAGTAACTCACTTGGCTAAGAATGAGACACCGGCTGTCCTGTTTAGGGCAGCCGGCTTTCCTCTATCCGCCAAGGTTTTGCCTCTCGTCCGTGTTTTTTAAATGTTTTTCTATTCCCCTGATCATCGTTTTGGTTGCCAGCACCCAGCTGTGCTTGCAACAGTCCCCTTCGGCCGGTTTTGATTGATAACGAGGTTTTTCGATGGCTCGCACGTCCCCTTCTCGTCCTTTTTCCACGCGCAATTCCAATAACTTAATTCCGCGCGAAACGTTACAGGGCTTAGAGCCCTTGCCGTTAAGCGAACTTCATGATCTCGCCGAAATTCAGAAAAAATCCTTTGAATGGTTTCTGCGCGATGGCCTAAAAGAAGAGTTGCTCTCCTTCTCGCCCATTCGCGATTATACGGGCCGCTTGGAGCTGTATTTCTTGCCAGAAACCACCTTTGAAAAGCCGCGCTACACCGAGCAGGAAGCCCGTCTGAACGAAGCCAGCTTTTCGCGTCAGTTGCGCATTATGATGCGCTTGGTAAACCGCGACACCGGTGAAATTAAAGAACAAGAAGCCTACATTGGCGAAGTGCCCATGATGACCGAGCGCGGCACGTTCATTATCAATGGCGTTGAGCGGGTTATTGTTAGTCAGATTGTGCGCTCGCCCGGCATTTACTTTAAAAAAGAAATGGCTTTGAACGGCAAGCGAACCTTTAACGCTACCCTGATTCCTAACCGTGGGGCTTGGGTGAAATTTGAAACCGATGCCAACGACATTGTCCACGTTAAAATTGATAAAAACCGGAAAATCCCTGTTTCTACCTTGTTGCGGGCCTTGGGCATCTCCATCAGTGAGATGGAAAACCGTTTCCGTCATTTTGAGTTTTTGCGCAAAACCCTCGACAAAGACACCACCAAAACCACGGAAGAAGCCTTGATTGAGGTGTACAAAAAGCTCCGTCCTGGCGATCCGCCAAGCGTAAGTGGTGGCCGTGCCTTGCTGGAAAGCCGCTTCTTTGATGACAAACGCTACGATATTGGTCGTGTGGGTCGTTACAAGCTGAACAAAAAACTCGGCCTGTCTGTGTCGGATTCTATCCGTACCCTCACCACCGAAGATATTTTGGCAGCCGTCGATTACCTCATGAACCTTCACTTTGATGAAGGGGAAGAGGATGACATCGATCACTTAGGCAACCGTCGCATTCGCTCGGTGGGCGAATTGCTTCAAAACCAATTCCGCGTCGGCTTTACCCGTCTTGAGCGCATTGTTAAAGAGCGCATGACGCTGCAAGAATCAGAATCCCTGACCCCTAGCAACTTGCTAAACCCCAAGCCTTTATTGGCGGCCATCCGCGAGTTCTACGGCTCATCGCAATTGTCCCAGTTTATGGACCAAACCAACCCATTGGCAGAATTGACCCACAAACGCCGTATTTCGGCTTTAGGGCCAGGCGGTTTGGCTCGGGAGCGCGCCGGTTTTGCCGTGCGTGATATTCACCCCAGCCACTACGGCCGTATTTGTCCCGTCGAAACTCCGGAAGGTCCTAACGCGGGTTTGATCGGTTCTTTGGCCACCTATGCTCGTGTGAACGATTATGGTTTCTTGGAAACCCCTTATTGGGTGTGTAACCAAGGCGTTGTTACCGAAGACATTAAATTCCTGTCTGCCGATGAAGAAGATCGGTTCCGTATTGCTCCTGGGGACATTCGTCGGGACAAAAAAGGCCGCATCTTAGGATCCGATATTCCTGCTCGTTATCGTGGGGAATTTACCATTTCGGAGCCTGAATTGGTGGATTACGTGGGTATTTCGCCCATCCAGATTGTGTCCATGGCCACGGCCTTGATTCCCTTTTTGGAGCATGATGATGCCAACCGCGCCTTGATGGGTTCGAACATGCAACGTCAGTCGGTGCCTTTGGTTACCGCTGAGCGTCCTATTGTGGCCACGGGCTTGGAAAAACGTGTGGCGCAAGATAGCGGCATGTCAGTAGTCGCCAAGCAAGCCGGTACCGTTACCAAGGTGACGGGTGATGAAATCCGTGTGAAATCCGCCGATGGCAAAACCCAAAACTACACCCTCATGAAGTACATGCGGAGCAACCAAGATACGTGCCTCAACCAGCGTCCCATTGTGACGGAAGGCGATGACGTCAAACAAGGCCAAATCATGGCCGATGGTGCCGCCACCTGCCAAGGTGAATTGTCGTTGGGTCGTAACTTGGTGTGTGCCTTTATGCCCTGGGAAGGCTACAACTACGAGGATTCCATCCTCATTAGTGAGCGACTCATTCATGAAGACGTGTACACCAGTATCCACATTGAAAAACTGGAAATTGACGCCCGTACCACCAAGTTGGGACCGGAAGAAATTACCCGTGAAGTGCCCAACGTGGGTGAAGATGCCCTGCGTAACTTGGATGAGCGCGGCATCGTAACCATTGGGTCGCGTGTGTACCCCGATGATATTTTGGTGGGTAAAATCACGCCCAAAGGGGAAAGCGAGCGTCCTCCCGAAGAAAAACTCTTGCGTGCCATCTTTGCTGAAAAAGCCCAAGACGTGCGTGATAACTCCTTGCGCGTTCCTCACGGTGAAACGGGTCGCGTCGTGGACGTGAAAGTCTTCGATCGTGAAAAAGGTGATGAATTGCCTCCTGGCGCCAACACCGTTGTGCGTGTGTACATTGCCCAAAAACGCAAGGTGAGTGTGGGCGATAAAATGGCTGGACGCCACGGTAACAAAGGTATCGTTTCCAAAATTTTACCGTTGGAAGACATGCCATACTTACCCGATGGCACTCCGGTTGATATCGTCTTGAACCCTCTGGGCGTGCCGTCTCGGATGAACGTGGGCCAAACCTTTGAAGTGCTGTTGGGCTTGGCCGGTTGGTTGGCCAACAAAAACTACGAAGTACCGCCCTTCGATGAAATGTACGGCGACGAATCCTCGCGCTTGTCGGTTTACAAAGAACTGAAAGAAGCCATTGCGTCTTCCGGCAAAGACTTTGTTCGCGAAGATGGCAAGTCTATTTTGTACGATGGCCGTACCGGGGAAGCTTTTGATAACCCCGTTGCCATTGGCAAAATGTACATGCTGAAACTGGTTCACTTGGTGGACGATAAGATTCACGCCCGTAGTACCGGTCCTTACAGCTTGGTGACTCAACAACCCTTGGGTGGTAAAGCTCAGTTTGGTGGTCAGCGCTTTGGGGAGATGGAAGTGTGGGCTCTTGAAGCCTACGGTGCTTCTTACACTCTGCAAGAGATGCTCACCATCAAGTCCGATGATGTGACGGGTCGTAGTCGTGCTTATGAGTCTATTGTGAAGGGTGAAAACCTGACACGCCCTGGCATCCCCGAATCCTTCAAGGTATTGGTGCGCGAACTCCAGAGCATTGGCTTGGATGTGAGCGTGCACAAGCAAGCCAAGGATATGGCTGACGTGGAAGTGGACTTAATGCAAGATGCCTCGGTTGCCAAGAAGAAAAAGTTGACCGGTGGCCCCGATGCCAACTTGGTTAGTTTCTTGGCCGGTATTGAGTAAGGCCTCATCGTTTTCATCGATAGCACCTATTTGGAACACATTTTTGAAAAATAAGGAGACCCTTCGTGGCTACCAGTGGATCCCATATCGATCAGTTTGACTACATCCGCATTGGCATTGCGTCTGAAGAACGTGTTCTGGACCTGTCTCACGGTGAAGTAGAAAAACCCGAAACCATTAACTACCGCACCCTAAAGGCGGAAATGGGCGGCCTATTCTGCGAGCGCATTTTTGGACCCACCAAAGACTGGGAATGCTTCTGCGGCAAATACAAGCGTGTGCGTCACCGTGGCATTATTTGCGAGCGCTGCGGCGTTGAAGTCACCGAAGCCAAAGTGCGTCGGGTTCGCATGGGCCACATTGCATTGGCGGCTCCCGTCAGTCATATCTGGTTCCTCAAAGGCATTCCAAGTTACTTGGGCCTCATTCTCAACATGGCGCTGAAGGATCTGGAACAGGTTATCTACTTCAACGCCTATATTGTGTTGGATCCCGGTAACACAGAACTCAAAGCCGGTCAGTTATTGACGGATGACGAGTACGATCGCCTTATTGATGAATTGGAAGATGCCCAGTTTGAAGTGGGCATTGGTGCTGAAGCCGTGAAATCCATGCTGCAAAAGCTGGATTTGCCCGTGCTGTACGAAGAAGTGAAAGAAGAAGTCGCTAACACCTCGGTTACCAGCCAAAAACGCACCAAGTTGCTGCGTCGTTTGCGCTTGGTCGAGTCGTTGATCTCCAGCAACACCAACCCTGCCTGGATGGTGATGGACATGCTGCCCGTTATTCCCCCCGATTTGCGCCCCATGGTGCAGTTGGATGGTGGCCGCTTTGCTACCAGCGATTTGAACGATTTGTATCGTCGTGTGATTAACCGCAACAACCGCTTGCGTCGCTTGCTGGATATGGGCGCGCCTGAAATCATTGTGCGTAACGAAAAACGCATGTTGCAAGAAGCCGTGGATGCCCTCATTGATAACGGTCGTCGTGGACGTACGGTGGTGGGCCCGAACAATCGTCCTCTCAAGTCCCTTAGCAACATTATTGAAGGGAAACAAGGTCGTTTCCGTCAAAACTTGCTGGGTAAACGGGTGGATTACTCAGGCCGTAGTGTTATCGTCGTCGGTCCTAAGCTTAAGCTTCATCAGTGTGGCTTGCCGCGTGAGATGGCCTTGGAATTGTTCAAGCCCCATGTCATCAATCGCCTCATTGAAATCGGCGAGAGTCAAAACATTAAATCGGCTAAAAAACGCATTGAGCGCCAAGAAACCTTGGTGTGGGATGTATTGGAAGAAGTGATTCAGGGCCACCCTGTGTTGCTCAACCGGGCCCCAACGCTTCACCGTTTGGGTATCCAAGCCTTTGAACCCGTTTTGGTTCGTGGCCGAGCCATTCAGTTGCACCCCTTGGTGTGTCCTGCCTTTAACGCCGACTTTGACGGCGACCAAATGGCTGTTCACATTCCGTTGTCTATTGAGGCTCAAACGGAAGCCCGCTTGTTGATGCTGGCCAGCAACAACATTTTGGCTCCTGCCACGGGTCAGCCTGTTATTACGCCGTCTCAGGATATGGTATTGGGTATTTACTACCTCACCATTGACAACCCCAAAGCCACCAAAGGCGCGGGGATGACCTTCTACAACTTTAATGACGCTTTGTCTGCTTACGATGCAGGCCTTATTGAGTTGCATGCCAAGGTTCGTGTCCGTGATGACGAAGGTGACCTGATGGAAACCACGGCCGGCCGTATCATCTTTAACCAGACGGTGCGCCAAGCCATTACTGTTTAATGTTCTTACGGGAAGAGCTTAAACCGCTCTTCCTTTTTCCCATTATTTCAAGCTCTTCCCTGTTTCATTGCTTCTGAGGTCCGTCTCTAATGCCTGCTGCCACCAAAAAAGCGCCCACCAAAAAAGAATCCGTTAAAAAGCAATTGCCCTTTATTAATAAAATTGTGGATAAAAAGGGGCTTCGTATCCTGTTATCCAGTATTTATGAAGAGTTTGGTACCGCCAAAACAGCCTTGTTGGCCAACGCTTTGAAAGATTTGGGCTTTAAGTACGCCACCAAGGGCGGCGTCACCATCTCCATTGAAGATTTGACGGTTCCCGAAGAGAAAAAGAATTTGCTGAAAAAGGCCGACGACGAACTGGCGGAAGCCACCCAGCGCTTTGTGCGCGGCGAAATTACCGAGGTAGAGCGTTATACCAAGGTTATTGATACGTGGAGTGAAACCACAGAAAACCTCACCAAATTGGTGATTGACGGCTTTGACCGCATGAACCCCGTGTACATGATGGCCTTCTCCGGTGCTCGCGGTAACGTGAGCCAAGTGCGTCAGCTGGTGGGTATGCGTGGCCTGATGGCCGATTCCCAAGGGCAAATCATTGATATGCCCATTAAAACCAACTTCCGTGAAGGCTTGAGTGTTACGGAATACATTATTTCCAGCTACGGTGCCCGTAAAGGTTTGGTAGATACCGCCTTAAAAACCGCTGACTCGGGATACCTGACCCGTCGTTTGGTAGACGTGGCTCAAGACGTGATTATTAGTGAAAAAGATTGCGGCACTTCCAAAGGGATTCCGTTGCAAGCCATTTTGGAAGGGGAAAAAGAACTTGTTTCCCTCAAAGATCGGATCGTGAGCCGTACCTCGGCCTTTGATGTGAAACACCCCACCACGGGCGAAGTGCTGATTGAAGCGGGCAAAGTTATGAACTTGGTGACGGGCGAAGCCATTGTGGCCGCCGGTGTCCAAGAAGTCGTCGTGCGTTCGGCTCTAACGTGTGAAACCGGTTTTGGTATTTGCCAAACCTGCTACGGTTGGTCGCTTACCAGCAACAAAAAAGTAGACATTGGTGAAGCCATTGGGATTATGGCGGCCCAAAGTATTGGAGAACCCGGAACCCAGCTCACCATGCGTACCTTCCACACGGGGGGTGCTGTGAGTGGTACCGCAGGCCGTGATTTTATTCACTCAGCCCATACCGGTATTGTGACGAAAGACGTGCCTGTGCGTGAATACCGCACCCGTCACGGTGAAAACGTTTACATTACCTTGCGTGATACGGAGTTGGAACTTAAAACCAAATCAGGTACCGAGGCACTACGTTTGCCTGTTAACACCACCATGCACGTGTTTAAAAAAGGCGATGAAATAGCCAAAGGCCAGTTGGTGGCAGAAATTGATCCCTACATTGCTCGTTCCACCGCTCGTTTAACAGAGCGGGTCACGAAAGACTTGAATACCGTTTATGGTGGTGAAGTGTTTTACGATGGCTTTGAGGCCGATGAAAAACGCGATCGTCAAGCCAACATTACCCGCACCGCCAACCGTAGCGGCACCATTTGGGTGTTGGGTGGCGAAGTGTATTCGCTTCCTGCCGGTGCCAAGCAC
This sequence comes from Vampirovibrionales bacterium, assembly GCA_029866025.1. Classification (GTDB taxonomy): domain Bacteria; phylum Cyanobacteriota; class Vampirovibrionia; order Vampirovibrionales; family Vampirovibrionaceae; genus JARXAD01. The sequence continues at coordinate 149,809 of JARXAD010000013.1, forward strand.
TTGGTAGAAGACGGCGAAACCATAAAAGAAGGCGCCATCTTGGCAGAATCCATGCTGATTAGTGAGCATGGTGGCCAGGTGCGTGTTCCCGAAAGCCTAAAAACCGAAACCATTAAAATGAACAAAGACAGTGTGGAAAATATTGTGGAAGGCAAAGAGCTAACCATTATTATTGCCAGCATTGAGCCCAAAAATGCCGAGTTGGTGCAAACCAAAAAAGAGCGTTTGTGGGAAACCAAAAAAACCGACGAAGTGTTTGTCATTAAAGCCCCCGACAACACCTTGGTGGAAAGCGGCAGCATTATTGCCGAGCTTGTGGATGAGTCCGTCATTACCCCTTCCAGCGGTCAGGTCATTTACGATGACGTGGAAGTCGATGATCAGCGCATCATTACCAAGCCTGGCACTGTGTACTTTGTACCGGAAGAAGTGCACCAAATCAGCAAAGATATTTCGCTGAAAATCCCCAACATTGAAACAGGGGATTACGTGGATGCCGGAACAGAAGTCGTCAAAGGCATTATGACCCGTATTGCCGGTATTATTGAATTTGTGGAAGAAAACGACGTTATCCGCGAAATTATTGTGCGTCCTGGCAAGCGTTTCCGCGTGAATGATGTAAACGACTTGAACGTGGACGATGGTGCCATTGTGGAAGCCGGCACGGAAGTGGCTCCTGGCATTACGGCCGATGAAAAATGCCTCGTCACTGTGAACTTCCAAATGGATGAGCCCGGCGATGATTTGGATTTGGATAATCTGGATACGAGCCAGTTTGAATACGCCGAAGTGATTTTGCGTCCTGCGCAAGCCTTTTTTGTGGAGCCTCGTGATCTCGATATTGCCTTTACCAATGGCGGTTCCGATAACATCCGTATGGTGCCTCTGACTCAGTTGCAATACGCCAATGGGGATCGGGTGCGTCAAATTGAGGGCGCGTCTCTCATTCGTACCAGCTTGGTTCTGCAAATGACGGGACCCTTAGAGCACCTGCGGGGCATGGTGGAAATTGTGGGTGAAGACAAAAAAGCCCAACTGCAAATTGTGGTGCTAGAAAACCTGTTAATTCGCCACGATGCGGCCAACGATCTATCGGCCACCAAAGACGCCACTCAAACCCACTTGCTGGTGAAAGATGGTCAAGCCATTAAGCCTCATACGCCGTTGGTAAAAACCTTGGTGTTAGCCAAAACACCTGGCCAAGTTAGCTTGGGTAATGCCGGCGAAGAAGGCAAAGACGTACGTCGTGTGTTGTTGGTCACCGAAGCTCACTTGCAAACGGTAGCCACAGGCAAAACAAGCCTTAAAAAAGGCAGCTATGTGCGCGAAGGCCAGGATTTGGATGGTAAAGTGGTAGCCCCAGCTTCCGGTCGTGTGGAAGCGGTGGATGCGAAATCCATCACCATTCGCACGGGTCGTCCCTACCTGATTAGTAACGGTACCCAGTTGCAAATGGAAAACCGTGCACTCATTCAGCGCGGTGATTTACTGGCCTTGTTGGTGTTTGAACGCCAAAAAACCGGGGATATCGTTCAAGGTCTACCCCGTGTTGAAGAGTTGCTGGAAGGCCGTAAGCCGAAGGAAATTGCGGTGCTAGCTCACTCTGCTGGAACACTGCACCTAAAAACGGAAGATGAAACCATTACGGCTTATTTGGAAACGGACAATGGCCGTGAAGAAATTACGCTTCCTTTGGGCGCCAATATTTTAATAGAAGACGGGAATCCCGTGGAAGCGGGTCAACCCATTACCGATGGTTCCATCAACCCTCATGAATTGCTGGAAGTGCGCGGTATTGTGGCCGTTCGCAAGTACCTGTTGGATGAAGTCCAAAAGGTATACCGGACCCAAGGCGTAGAAATTGCCGATAAACACGTGGAAGTTATTGTTCGTCAGATGAGCAAAAAAATGCGTGTGGAAGACAGCGGCGATACCACCTTGGTTCCAGGTGAATTGCTGGATGAAAAAGACCTGCATGCTGCTAATGCCGTGGTGACCAACAGTGGCAAAGAAGACCCACAACTGGCTGTGGGAACCCCATTGCTGTTGGGAATTACCAAGGCCAGCTTGAACACTGAGAGCTTTATCTCTGCGGCCAGCTTCCAAGAAACCACTCGGGTTCTAACGGAAGCAGCGGTGAGCGGTAAGAAAGATTTCTTGCGTGGTCTGAAAGAAAACGTCATTATCGGTCGCCTGATCCCTGCCGGTACGGGCTTCCCTGCCTTTGATCAGGTGGTGGATGAGCCCAAGCGGGATCTGTCGCTGGCGTCCTTGTCTCGTGCCAGTTCGCGTAAGCCATCGGCTATTTTGGAAGAAATCGAAAGCATGTTTGGTTCGCCTGACATCAACGAAGAAACCATTGGTCAGTTGCTCATTGATGATTCGTCTATTTCTATACAGGGCGCTGATGATATGGCGGCCATTTTGGATGACGAACTGGATGCCGATGACGACATTTAGGCTCTGTTGATGACACCAATGATTGACCCTATTCCCAACCCTCACGAGATTCCTCGTGGGGGTTTTGGGTTTGGAATTAGCAGCCAAGCCTGGCCGTGGTGGCTCTATAATGCAGGGCAGTTAACCTTGATCATGGCGGGTTGGAAGGTGCTGGTGATCCTTCTGGTGTTCTCTAAAAAAATGAGAGCCAAGCTTTCGGTGGGATGGAAAGAAAAATTGGGGTGTTATTCCGCTGAACGCCTAGTCCGCTGGAATCAACCATCGCCCAAACCACGGCTGTGGCTCCACGCGGTGTCGGTGGGAGAAGTCAATGCCCTTCGCCCTTTAATCACCTTGTTAGCAAACGATTATGAAGTATGGCTCTCAACGACTACCGCTACGGGGCAAGTAGTGGCCAAGGCCCTGACGCAAGAACTGTGTGGAGAAGATCGCACTTTTTACGCCCCTTGGGACCTATTGTTTTGCGTGGCTTCTACGTTTGCCCATATGAAGCCAGCATTGCTGGCGGTGGTGGAAACGGAACTGTGGCCTAATTGGTTGTTGGCTGGGCGTTTAAACACTATTCCCATGGTGTTAATCAACGGCCGTTTGTCCCCCAAATCGTACCGTGGCTACCGGTGGTTGAAGTGGCTAATGGCCCCTGTCCTTCGTTGCTTCTCGGCAGTGTTGGCGCAATCGGTAGGGGATGCAGAACGGCTAACGGCTTTGGGGGCTGCCAACGTTACCGTGATGGGGAACTTAAAGTGGGATTATTCTCCGACCGAAAATAGTGCCTTGCGTGAAAATTTACAACAGATGCTAGGCATAGGGTCAAGCCAGAATGAAGCCCGCCCTTGGATCGTTATTGCCAGCACACGGGGTGGTGAACCACTGGATGAAGAAGCTGTGTTACTGCCTGCCTTGGCGACCTTGAAAAAACGATACCCTGCCCTACGTTTTGTGTTGGCTGTGCGCCACCCGGAACGTGGTGATTGTGTGGCCACCATGGTTCAGAACGAGGGACTGTCGGTGGCACAACGGTCTCAATGGGATGGTGTGGCTGCTGTTGAAGAAGACGTGGTAATTCTCGATACCATTGGGGAATTGACGACGTTGTACCGTTTGATGGACCTGGCGGTGATGGGGGGTAGTTTTATCCCACATGGCGGACAAAACCCTTTGGAACCCTTGGCCGTGGGCATACCCACCCTTGTGGGGCCCTGTATGACTAACTTTGCCGCCATTGAGGCGGAGTTGCTTGCCGTTCAAGCGTGCGAAAAAGTAGCCTCTGCCGATGCCTTGGTGGCTCAAGTAGCGGTGTGGTTGGAGAACCCTGAAGAGGCGAAGGCCTCCGTGGCGCGAGCTCAAGTGGTACTGGCCCAGCATAAAGGGGCCAGTCAGCGGGTTTGTAACATTATAAACCCGCTAATCGATTAATAGCACCTTCGTCTCCGCCAAAATATTTAGATGAAAGTTGTTTTATTTGACGATCATATTGTACAACTTGCTCGTTGGTTAGTTTCTTCATATCTGTCAGCATATCAAAATCCTTAAACCCAAACCGCGAGTATAATTCCACGAGTTCGGCATCAAATGTTTTAGGATTATGATGATGCTTGGCTAGTTCTTCAAATAGGGGTGTTTTTTTACCCTCGGTTTTTTGTATCATTCGGTTGAAGTAAGAAGAAATAGATTCTTGTTTGAAGTGGGCGATATTTTTATTCCACCAAAACTGGGTGCCTTCTAGCCAGCGGCTAAAGCGGCTTTTAATCCTTAGCATGTTGGTACCAGGGCGAAGATCAAGCTCTCCTAGCTTATCGACAACGATTTTTCGATCGGACTTTTGGTAGCTATCGGCAATTTGCTTTAAATAGCCCCTAAATTCTTTGGTAGATAACTTTGAAACCGCTTCGCTAAAAACCACCAAGGGACGAAAACGGTTTGAAAAAGCAATGCTCATATAGTCTCTCTTCTTTAGTGCGCCAAAACACAGGGTGCCATGTGTTCCAACTGCATAAAAAAGTAGAACGCAAGAATACTGCTACTTTGTTGTGGTTTTGTTACAAGCCAGTTGCTGCTTGGCGGCTTTCCATAGGTCGTCCCACTCGGTGGTGGAGAGGGATTGTAGGCTTCGGTTGGGCATGGTGGTGGCAACCAACTGCTCCATTACTGTAAAACGCTGGGTAAATTTGGTGTTGGCTCGGTGAAGGGCGGTTTCGGCGTCCAGCCCGTAATGGTTAGCCAAGCTGGTAAAGGCAAAAAAGATGTCGCCCAGTTCGTCTTCCATGCGGCTGGGATCTTTCTCTACTGTTTCAGCCTTAAATTCTGCTACTTCGCTCATCACGCACTCCCAGAGGCTGTCATCGTTGGGCCAGGCAAAGCCCACTTTGACGGCTTTGCGGCTCAGTTGGGTGGTTTGCATCAGCGCCGGTAAATGTTTGGAAATCCCATCCAGGACGCTGGTAGTTGCTTGGGTTTCTCCCTTTTCAGCGGCTTTAATGTCACTCCATTGGGCTTTCACGGCGTCAGCAGAATCAATGGTGTTATCGGTATTGGAAAACACATGAGGATGGCGCCGAATCATCTTCTCCGTGAGGTTCTGTACCACTTCATCGGCGGTAAACCAACCGGCTTCCGTCGCTAATTGGGCATGCAGCACTACCTGAAGGAGAACGTCCCCCAACTCATCTTTAAAGGCAGTAATGGTTTCAGCCGTTGGTTGGGTTGTTACGGCGTCAATGGCGTCCAGGGTTTCGTGAGATTCTTCCAGCAGGTATTTTTTAAGGCTGGCGTGGGTTTGTTTTAAGTCCCACGGGCAACCGGCGGTGGGGTGGCGCAGTTGGGCCATTACGGCCAACAGGGTTTCCCACGGAGGAATGGATTGGGCGGATGCTTGGGTTGCCGGATCGCTGACCCCTGCAAAGGGCGTCGTGTGAATGGAGGACATGGTGGACTTTCTCGTGTGGTGGCAGTACCTTCGGGTTAGAATGACACGATTATACGACTTTTCCTTCTTTCCTGCCCCTTTTATTGATAGTTATTGATTGCCTGTATGCACCCTTCTGTCGCCATGAACAACGCTGTTGCCGCATCCGTTAGCCCTGCTGATTTGTTTGGACCAGCGACGGAGGCCTTGCGCCAAGCCAAAACCCTGTTTGTCACGGTCCACGTTAACCCCGATGGGGATGCCTTAGGATCGGCCTTAGCAATGGTTCGCTTGTGTGAGGCGGCGTTTCCTCACTTACAGCAAGTGGATTGCGTGATGGACGGCGAGCCTGCCGAGTATTTGTGCGTGATTCCCGACTTGCCTCGTGTGAAGAACATTCATACCGATACGACCTTGCTGGCTGAATACGATGTAGCCTTATCGTGCGATAGCGGTAGCTTGGAGCGTTTGGGAGCCTGCGCCGACCGCTACAAAGCGGCAAAAACCACTATCAATCTCGATCACCATGTGAGCAACACCCTGTTTGCCGATATTAATTTACTGATGTACGACGCTGCCGCCAGTGGCGAAGTGGTGGCCCATTGGATGGAACAGCTGGGTGTGGCTCTTACGCCTGAGTCGGCGTCTGCCATTTATACGACCTTGGTGACGGATACGGGCGGCTTTCGGTTTTCCAGCACCACGCCGTATACCCACCGTTTGGCGGCCCAGTGCGTGGAAGCGGGTTGTGACCACACCGCCATTTACAAAAATATTTTTGAGTACCGACCCAAGGTGCAAATTTTACTTATTAGCGAAGCCGTGGCAGCAGCGACGTTTGAGTTGGACAATCAATTTGCCTGGACCACAGTCACTCAAGCTCAGTTGGGTAAATACAAGGCCTTGGAAGAACACACCGAAGGGGTGGTGGATGCCCTGCGCCAAATGCGTGAGGTAAGCGTGGCCGCCTTTTTTAAAGAAATGCCCGACGGTACCGTCAAAGCCAGCTTGCGCAGCGATAAACCCTCCATTAATGTGGCGGAAGTGCTGATACCTTTGGGTGGAGGGGGCCACGCCGCTGCTGCCGGGTGCAGTTTTGACATGACCCTGCCCGAAGCCTTGGCCTTGGTGCTACCCAAACTACGCGAACTGCTCTAACGCACCCCGTAAAGCGGGACTTTTACACTGGCATTGGGCGTAAGCATCTAGCGGTGATGGGCTGCTAAAAAATGAGTCTCCTTGACGGGATGGGTGATGGGACGTAAGGGGTGGGAAGAAGAAAATTAGCCTAAGCGCTGGCCTTGCCCACCGGGGCGGGCAAACCGGTTATGCGGCAAGCCAGCCAACGCTTCTACTGAAAACGAAATCCGGATTCGTCCAGGATGACATCACTATAACAGATGAAGTAAAAAGCCCATAGCGAATAACTTTTACGATCGCCCAGCAAGCTGGGTTTATATACTGAGACAAGGTGTCAGTAGCCCTAAATTGTCGGGGTTTACGCAGTATCTCGGTAAAAATAAACACGCCAAGGCGTGTTGGGGCTTCGCCACTGTGGGGGACGTCTGTCCCCCACGCCCCCAGCAAAGAAGGGGACGTTGTCCCCCTCTTTGGAACTCCCCGACCGGCCACAAAAATGCGGCCCTCCACTGGAACCCGGTATACGTGGTGCGCACCTTGGCGCCGATTTTTTGTGACATCGGTGGCTGCCAGCCCTTAGCTAGCTGGGCCTATATATGGCACGTGGCGTAAACATCTAAAATTTTGGTTCTTACGCTAGCTGAAAGTATATAAGCATGGCTTGGCGTGTCACTCTTCTGTAGGCAAGCCACCTTCAGGCAACGTGGCTGTGCTAAACCGCAAGGTTACCAGTGCAAACCACAGCAGGGCCATACCCCCCAGCAGCACCAAGTACGATTCGAGATCGTGGACATAACTGGTGGCCAACATGCCACTCATAATACACACGCCGTAAATCACACTCACCGCCCCAATTTGGGTCATCCCCGATTGCAACAACCGGTGGTGCAAGTGGCTGGCGTCCGCCACAAAGGGGCTTTTGCCTGCCAACAACCTTCGCCCCGTGGAATACACAATATCCAAAATGGGCACGGATAAAATCACCATAGGCACCAGCATCACAGCAATTTGAGTCTTCAACACACCCGTAATGGCAATGGCTGCCAGCATAAAACCAATAAACAACGAGCCACTGTCCCCCATGAAAATTTTGGCCGGATGCGTGTTGTACACCAAAAATCCAAGCGATGACCCCGCCAATAGCGCCGCCATAATGGCTGCCAACGGCTGATTGGTAAACACCGCCACCACCGCCAGCGTTAGCCCCGAAAGCGTGGAAACCCCGCCAGCAAGCCCGTCCAGCCCATCAATAAAATTGACGGCGTTGGCAATACCCACCAGCCACAGCATGGTAATGGGCATACTGAGGGCGTTCAGCTTAATCCACACGGCCCAGGGTAAATCCAAGGCCGTAATTTGAACCCCCAGCTTGTAGGCCACAAATGCCGCCAAAAACTGCCCGCCCAGCTTAACGTAGGGCGATAGGTTCCACTTATCATCGGCCAGCCCCAACAAAAACATCAGGATGCCACCCACCAACATGCCGGTAGCGCCCGTATGCCACGCTGGATACTGCCCATAGCTGTAACACACCACTCCCAACCCCAGCAGCCATCCCAAAAAAATCCCCACACCCCCAAAGCGTGGAATGGCTTGGGCGTGAATTTTTCGGCCGCCGGGCTCATCCAGCAATCCGGCCTGGGTGGCCCAGGTGGTAATGGCTGGTACCACCAGCAGCGAGATAATGAGGGCGCTAAAAAAGCCCAGCAATTGTAAATATTGAATGGTCAATGCCGGAACTTCCACGCCACCCAGCGGTAACGGCAATGTGGGTAATGGAAGCGAACTGGCAGAAGCAAAAAGAGACAGCATGTAAAAAAACTTACATCAACCTAAACGGCTTGCAGTTGAGGGGCGTGAGCCTCAATGCTTGGGTACAGTGGGTATTGCTGGCATAGTTGAGCCACAGACTGACGGGCGCTTTCTGCCGTTACGGTCTGTTTTAAGACACCGGCAATGAGTTGCCCAATGGTGGTAAATTCGGCGGTGCCAAAGCCACGGCTGGTGAGGGCGGGGGTGCCCAACCGCAGGCCACTGGTAACAAAAGGACTTTGAGGATCGTTGGGGATGGTGTTTTTGTTGGCGGTCATGCCAGCCTCTTCCAACATGGCTTGGGCTTCTTTGCCTGTTAGGTTTAAGCTCCGCAAGTCGAGCAACATCAAATGGTTGTCTGTGCCGCCGCTAACGAGATCCACACCATTGCTCATCAAGGTTTGGGCCAGTGCTTGGGCGTTATCCACCACCGCTTGCGAGTATTTTTTAAAGCTGGGCTGCAACGCCTCGTGAAAAGCCACGGCTTTGGCGGCAATCACGTGCATCAGCGGTCCACCTTGAATGCCGGGAAACACGGCTTTATCAATGGCTTTGGCAAAGGGCTCTAAACTCATAATCAATCCACCGCGTGGGCCCCGTAAGGTTTTGTGGGTGGTGGTGGTGACAATATGGGCGTGGGGAAACGGGCTAGGGTGATGCCCTGTGGCCACAAGCCCTGCAATGTGGGCAATATCGGCCAACAACACGGCCCCTACGTCATCGGCAATGGCGCGGAAGGCGGCAAAATCGATGGTGCGGGAATACGCGCTGGCCCCGCAAATAATGAGCTTGGGTTTGGATTCCAGGGCTTTTTGGCGCACCGTCTCCATGTCAATGCGGCCCGTGTCCACATTCACGCCATAAAAGGTGTTGTGATAGTAAATACCCGAAATATTCACAGGGCAACCATGAGATAAGTGTCCGCCGTGAGACAAATCCAGCCCCAAAATCGTATCGCCGGGCTTTAGGCCTGCCGCCAAAAACGCGGCCAAGTTGGCTTGCGCCCCGCTGTGGGGTTGCACATTGGCATGAATATCCGGTGCATGGTCGCCGCCAAAGAGTTGCTTGGCGCGCTCCACCGCTAGGGTTTCCGCTTGGTCCACCCACTCGCAGCCGCCGTAGTAGCGCTTGGCAGAGAGGCCTTCGGCGTATTTGTTGGTAAGCACCGAGCCCATGGCTTCCATCACTGCGGGGCTGGTGAAGTTTTCGCTGGCAATCAGCTCTAGGGTGTCGCGCTGGCGGCTCAATTCGCCGCTGATGATGGCCTCAATGGCCGGATCGACTTGGTGTAACAACGCCATGATGGGGTGCTCCTCAACCTAATGGGGTTATTTTAGCAAAAGCCCTATTCGATTGCTTTATGGTTGGAACGTTTTTCTTCAAGGGGGCATCTGCCCCCTTGCACCCCCGTCGGGGCCTTCCGGCTGGCCCCGAGCCCCTCAACGGCACGGGGAAACCCCGTGACCCCCGCAGCCGTAGCGTTGGCTTGGTGTTGGGTGGATTGCGAAACGATTAGGCGTGCCAATAGTGGCACGGTATTTGCGCCCACGAACGGCTGCATGCGGCGCCGATTTTTTCTGTCACCGGTGGCTGCCAGCCCGAAGCTTCGGTGGTCCTTTTTGAGAGATAACCGATAACGCCCACGAACGGCTGCATTGTCGCACGTCGCTTATTGTTTAGCAGCGAACGGTTTGACCTACTGCGGATAGCTCATCCACGCGGGGTTGGTGGCGGTCGCCGTCAAAGGGCTCGGCTAGCCATGCGTCTACAATTTCGGCGGCACGGGGGGCGGCGGTGACGCGCCCACCCATGCATAAAATGTTGGTGTCGTTGTGGCGACGGCTCCACAGGGCGGTGCTCACGTCGTTGGCCCAAACGGCGCGGGCAAAGACAAAGCGATTGGCGGCAATGCAGACGCCCACGCCGCTTCCGCAGCATAGGATGCCTTTAATGGCTCCGGATTCAATGCCTTCGGCGTGCAGGCGAAGCAAGGCGCTTTGGGTGACGGCGGGGTAGTCGACGGCATCTGTGCTGTGGCAGCCCATATCGATGATCTCAAAGCCTTGCTGGGTGAGGTGTTCTTTGAGGGCTTCTTTTAACGTAAATCCGCCGTGGTCAGCTGCGAGGAGAATGGAGGGCATGGGGGTATTCCTTAAAGGCTTCTGTTAGTTGGTATTGTAGCAACAATGGTTAGCAACTTTTATTTTTAGGCGTTTTTAATGAAGTAAGGTTACTCAAAACTTGCTTTTACTCAGAACGAAAGGACTCAATAAAGATGATTCGTTTTAGTGGCTTAATCCTCTACAATGAACAAGCGCTTTTCAATGGTGCTAAAGATGAAGAATTTGATAGGCGTTTAAATTTCACAACGGAGATTGCCAATAATTATAAGTGGCCTTTCCCTAAAGGAACTTCCGATTATAATTTTTCTGGCGCGTGTCCCCTTAAAAATTATGACAGCCGGACAGATGCTTTTGTGTACAGCATTCCTCATGGTGTGTACAACATTGTTCATGGTACAAAAGCAGACTGCGACAAGATGAATGAGCTTTACCCACAAGCGAACGCAGGATATTTTGAGTACCCAACAAAATCAAAAATTCCGCTTGTTGGCAACTTGCTTAATGTTGCAATGAAACCCGTCAAGCACACCGATAAACAAATGGATAAATTGGCCAAACAACATTTTTTAAAGCAGCAAAATTACCTTTAAAACAAAAGCCCCTTATTCCATGGTAATCGTGGATTGAGGGGCTTTTGGATTGCTAGAGCGAATACGTGCTACACGGCGGCACCGGCGGGGGTGGCCTCGTCACTGGGCCTAAACTCGGCGTCAATCACGTCGTCATTGGGAGCAGAACCGGCATCGGCACCACCTTCGGCAGAAGCACCGGCGGCAGCCGCTTGCTCATACACTTGGGTGCTGAGGGCATAGGCGGCGGTTTGCAGCTCTTCTTGCAGGGTCTTCATTTGGGCGGTGTCGTTGTTTTTTACGGCCTCGCGCAAGTTGTTAATGATGGTGGTCATCTTGTCTTTATCGGCGGCAGGCACTTTGTCACCCAAGTCGGCCAACTGGCGCTCCACACTATAGCTAAGGCTGTCGCAATTGTTGCGCAATTCCACGGCTTCTTTTTGGGCGGCATCTTCGCTGGCGTGGGCTTCGGCGTCTTTCACCATGCGCTCAATCTCGTCATCGTTCAGGTTGGTGTTGCTGGTAATGACAATTTTTTGCTCTTTGCCGGTGGCTTGATCTTTGGCGCTGACGTTCACAATGCCGTTGGCGTCAATGTCAAAGGTCACTTCAATTTTAGGAATGCCACGCTGAGCCGTAGGCAGGCCTTCTAATCTAAAGTTGCCTAGGGTTTTGTTGTCACGGGCCATGGGGCGTTCGCCTTGTAGCACGTGAACATCCACGCTGGTTTGGTTGTCTTCAGCGGTGGAAAAGGTTTCGGTGCGGCGCACAGGAATGGTGGTGTTGCGTTCCACCAATTTGGTCATCACGCCGCCCAGGGTTTCAATACCGAGGCTCAAGGGGGTCACGTCCAGCAGCACAATGTCTTTCACTTCGCCAGCCAATACACCGGCTTGAACGCCAGCACCAATGGCCACTACTTCATCCGGGTTCACGCCTTGGTGAGGCTCTTTGCCGCCCGTCATTTGGCGAACCAGCTCTTGCACGGCAGGGATACGAGTGGAACCGCCCACCAACACCACTTCGTCAATGTCGCTGGTGCTTACTTTGGCATCTTTGAGGGCTTGTTCCACGGGCTTGCGGCAGCGCTCAATCAGGTCGCGGGTCAGCTCGTTAAACTTGGCGCGAGACAAGGTGAGTTCCAAGTGTTTGGGGCCGTTTTGATCCGCCGTAATAAAGGGCAAGCTAATGCTGGTTTCCATCACGCTAGAAAGCTCGCACTTGGCTTTTTCGGCGGCTTCTTTGAGACGCTGCATGGCCTGTTTGTCGTTTTTTAGGTCAATGCCTTCTTGCTTTTTAAATTCGTCGGCCAACCAGGCAATGAGTAGATCATCAAAATCGTCGCCGCCCAAGTGGGTGTCGCCGTGGGTGGATTTCACTTCAAAGACGCCGTCGCCCATTTCTAGCACGGTTACGTCAAAGGTACCGCCGCCTAAATCGAAGACGAGGATGGTTTGATCTTTACTTTCTTCCAAACCATAGGCAAAGGCAGCCGCCGTGGGCTCGTTCACAATGCGAAGGACTTCGAGGCCTGCAATTTTACCGGCATCTTTGGTGGCTTGGCGTTGGCTGTCATCAAAGTAGGCTGGCACGGTAATGACTGCCTTGGTGACTTTTTCGCCCAAATAGGTGGAGGCATCATCGGCTAGTTTGCGCAAAATTTTGGCGCTAATTTCTTGAGACGTGTAGTCGGTGCCGTCAATATTCCATTTGTGGCCGGTGCCCATATGACGCTTATTACTGGCAATGGTGCGGTCGTGATTGAGAATGGCTTGGCGCTTGGCCAATTGGCCCACCAGCCATTCACCGGTTTTGCTTTTGGCCACGATGGAGGGGGTGGTACGGGCGCCTTCGGCGTTGGGGATGACGGTGGGTTTGCCACCTTCCATCACGGCCACGCACGAGTTGGTGGTGCCCAAATCAATACCGACGACTTTGCTGCTAGCCTTTTGGTTATTTTGGTCACTCATGGGAATATTCCTATTCTGTTTGGATAATAACGATGAAAAATTAGACGGTTTTAAAAAGCTGCTGGTGATTGGATCTGCAGGCGGCTGGCCACCCTAAAGATGTTTCTCAAGACACAGTAACCCTACTGTAGCGCATAAAACGGCCCAAAGCCCCTCGCTTAAGAAAGCTTTAATGTTCCCCCCAAGGGGGGATTGGATAGGGGGGCTTTGGTTTGGTGGCTGTTAAAATAGTTTGGCTTATAGGAGATGAACGTTGTGCGTTGCTGCCCACGTTTCCAGCGCATCCGTGGCAGCGCCATCCCATGCCGGTTGAGGGTCGTTATTTCGGGCATCAAACAAGGCGGTGCCTCGTTGGGTGTCGTCCGCCCAGCGAGGGTACCAGTTGGGATAGAGGTGTAAATGCAAATGGGGCTCCACCTCACTCAGCATTAGCCAATACACTTTTTTGGCACCCAGCGATTCTAGCGCAGCTGCCCAAGCAGTAGCGGCGGTAAATAATGCTGGAGGCAGATCGGCGTAGCGGGTAATTAGTGTGGGTGTGGATAGCTGAATATACCCGTTCCGCTGGCCTTGCAGGGCGACAAGAGGCTTGGTTGTTTCGTTAATAAAGGGAGAAGGCATGCGTAATTAGAAGTCTTATTAGGCACTTATCGAGGGGTTAAAGAGTGAAGGTTTTACTAAGTGAGGTTTCATTATTTCCTTAAACTCTTTCTGCTCTTTCTCAATTTTATTTTTTTCATAATTTTGGAATATATGTCTAGTTATAAACCCTGATGCGGTTGTAAAAGGGCGAAAGCCAAGTGAGTACCTTTGGGCGTATAGCGTGTGAAATAGTCGTCGTTAACTTTTCCAAACGTTACGGTATCAACGTCATTTGCATTGACAGAATCAAAACGAGTCGCACTATTTTTTAACGCAGCGGGCGGCATTGTGGTAGAAACCGATTGAATGGAGCGCATGGGTAAAATCCTTAGAAGTGGTAATTGCGTCTAGTTTACACCCAACGTCAACTCCATCCCAATGTCCACCGGTGGGGCGCCCACGGTAATTTGGCTGGTGGAAATATGATCCACACCGGTTTGGGCAATGGCCCCAATAGTCTCTAAGGTTACGCCGCCGCTGGCTTCCGTGGTGGGGCGTTGTTCACCGGCAGGCAATGCGTTGATCATGGCCACAGCTTGGCGCAATTGTTCCAGGCTCATGTTATCCAGCAACACATTGTCGGGGCGAATTGTTTCTGGCAACGCCAATAGCTGAGAAAGCTGTTCCAATGTATCGCATTCCACCGTTAATTTTTGGGATGCCGACAGCGATTGGCGAAGGCGCGTTACGGCTTCTTCAATAGAGATTTCCATGGCCGCCCAATGATTATCCTTCAGCATGGCGGCATCGCCCAAGTGCATGCGGTGGTTGTGGCCTCCGCCATGAACCACGGCGGTTTTTTCCAGCATACGCAGTCCAGGGGTGGTTTTTCGGGTGTCCAACAGTTTGCACCCACAATTATTCATGGCTTTTACAAAGCGCTGAGTATGAGTGGCCACGGCGCACAAATGTTGCAAGGTATTCAGGGCCGCCCGCTCCGCCATCAGTAGCGACCCCACAGGGCCCGTGATGGTCATTATGCATTGGCCTGTTGTTATGGAATCACCGTTATGCGCATGGGGCACGATGGTAAGCGTTTGATCCACACGTTTAAACAGTTCAGCGGTTACGTCTATCCCACTTGCCACAAGGTCTTCTCGGGTGTTAAGAGTGGCGGTACCGAATTGGGGCAGTCCACCTAGCCCGGTAACGGTGCAGTCGCCCCAAGCCAAGTCTTCAGCGAGGATGGCGTCTATCCATGAGTCCTGCGCGGTGAGACTCATGCCACGGCGGCCGACAAGGCCTGGATGGGTTGAGGCGATAACGCCACTTGATGAGGCGCTTCACCCAACAGGCAGAGGGTGTGGTACGGCGTGAGAGATGCGTTGGGGTAATCGCTTCGGTAGTGGGCGCCACGGCTTTCTGTGCGTAACAAAGCACATTGAGTCATAACGTCTGCCAAAATCAATTGCTGCCACACATCTACCCCGTTGGGAGAGGTGTGATGAAGGTTTTGCAACAGGCATTGCTGCTTTAAAGCCGCAATGCCTTGTAAGGCCAAGCGTAAACCGGCATCGTTACGAATGACACCCACCGAGTCCCACATTAGTTGGCGTAAGGTGGTTTCTATGGCTTGAAGTTCGAGAGTCTTTCCCCAGCGTAACGCCCTCAGGGTTTCGGGGGCGTCTGTGGGGTGAGTTTCTAATAAGGTTACTTTAGCAGTGATGGACGGCATGGCTTGAAACGACTGGTTTAACAGCACCGCCACATTGCGTGCCCCAACAACGCATTCTAATAAAGAGTTGCTGGCCAAACGGTTGGCGCCATGCAGGCCGGTCCAAATACTTTCGCCAATGGCATACAGGCCTTTGACACCAGTATAGCCGTTGCCATCGACTCGAATACCACCCATCATGTAATGGGCGGCCGGGGCTACCGGAATGGGGTGGGTTGAAATATCGACGCCAAAGCCTAAACAAGCCTTGGCAATACTGGGGAATCTTTTTTCGAGGAGTGCTTTCGGCTGGTGGCTAATATCCAGCCACACAAAGTCTTTATTTTTAGGCGATTCTTTTTTTAGCGCGTCATAAATGGCGCGCGTTACAATGTCTCTCGGGGCCAAATCCCCTTGGGGGTGGGTGGAAACCCTTTTCCCGGTTTGGGTGGTAAGCCGCCCACCTTCACCGCGAACGGCTTCGGAAATGAGGAACTGGGTTTGGGGTTGCCCATCCACTGGGGCTACAAAGGCGGTTGGATGGAATTGAACAAACTCCATGTCCACCAAGGTGCAACCGGCTTCGTAAGCCAGCGTAAAGCCGTTGCCTGTAGCGCCTGCTGGGTTGGTGGTTTGGGTGTACAGTCGTCCTGCGCCGCCGGTGGCTAAAATGGTGGCTTGTGCGTTTACCACATAAGCCTGGGGCGATTTTCGATTAACCACGGCAGCGCCTATTACTGCATTGGCATCATTTTTAATCAGGGATACTGCCTGACAATAGGCCATGCATCGAATATTGGGGTGTTTTTCCACATGATCCGTCAGGGTGAGTTCCACTTGGCGTCCCGTGGCATCGCCTCCGGCGTGGATGATACGTCGGGCCCCGTGGCCACCTTCGAGGGTTAAGGCCAGTTGGCCCCGTTCGTCGCGGTCAAAGGGCACACCTAATAGCATTAAGTCGGCAATGGCCAAATGGCCGTCGCGTAAAATAGCTTCCACAGCGTGCGGGTCGCACAAGCCTGCGCCGGCGTCCAGGGTGTCGTTAATGTGGGATTGGAGGGAGTCGTCGTCGCTATCGGGCAATACAGCTGCAATGCCCCCTTGGGCGTAGCGAGAATTGTTCTCCGTCAGGGCGTTTTTGGTAATAATCAGTACTTTTTGGCCTGCATCTGCCAGCTTTAAAGCACAAAACAAGCCAGAAATGCCGCTGCCAATCATAAGAACATCAGCCGAAAGGCTCTCCCACGAAGGAGAAACCAATGATGCAGAGGCAGGAGATGTTGGCGTCATAACAATCCATCGTTAAGCAGCGCTACCGTGTGGCGTGATTGTAACACCAAGCCGTGTGGAACCCAGAAGCTAACGATCAGGGCGACTTGTATTTGTAACACCCCGTTATATTGTTTCGGTTTAGTGCGTCAACATGGCTAATTTGTGGTGTTTAGGCTTTGTGTCAGTAATTAAACACCCCCTTAATAAAATAAACACCCCTTGCCGTGCTTGATGAAGCGTTATTTGGCTGGTACACTAGGGACTACATTTTTCATACACTGAAAAGTGGGAACCTTTTAACAGGTGCCCACTTTTTTAGGTTTTTAGGGTTCCTAACGCTCTTTTATGTCTTCTCCTTTGTCCGTAGCCGCCATGCCAACTCCCTCGCCTGCCCAACAGCAGGCGGCCAGTGCTTTACTGATGGCGCTTAACGAGTATTTGCTGACGGTGCCTGCGTTGGCCCATTTATTATGCTTACACACCGGCTGGGAATGGGAAGCCCAACTGGGCGGCGGGAAAAAGAACTTAGGCCGTTGGCATTGGGTGGTGAGTTTGGCCAATCGCCAAGCAGGCTACCAAACGGGTACCGTGGACCCCGTGACCATTGCTGATTTGCCTAGTGTGACGCTGGCCGAATGCGAGCCTGTGAGCCTGTGGGTGTCTGAAACCCTAGAGAAACCCGAATTTTCCAAGCTGCTGGGCGACTTGGCCTACGACTTGGACGTGGCCTCTCCCGGTGTGTTTCGTCAACTCACCACGCCGTTGGAATTTGCCTTTTATCAAGGTTGGCCAGTCACGGTAGAAGAGCAAATGCCGTTGTCAGAAGCGGATGCTCCGGCCAAAGGCAAGGGCAAACCCACAAAAAAATCTGCGAAACTCCCTTCCTTGCCTACGGCAACGTTAACAGCTGCCAATGGCACAACGGTTACTCTCACTTTATCTGGCGGTGAGATCCAAACCTTTCCAATCGAAGCGTTGACCACTACCTGTCGGGTGTGCCTTAATCCGCCCCTCAAAAAGCCCACGGCTACTGCCGTGGTAAGCGAGTAAACGTTAATTTCCCCGTTTTAACCATCCCTGTTTAAGGAGACCACCCCATGTTAAAAATCGGATCCGCTTTACTGGAAAACGCTGAATTGCTGGAGCGCGAGCGCGGCATTCCCAAAGATGTAACCATGGATGCCTTAAAAGAAGCGATGGTAGCGGCCTACAAACGCTACGCCAAAATGGAAAACAGCGAAGGCATTGTGTGCTACCTCACCGAGCGCACCGGCGAAATTGGGATTTTTCAGCAGCAAGAGATTGTGGACGAAATTCCCGAAGAGTTGGAAGAAGAAGGCCTACTCCACACCGTGATGCTGCTGGATGACGCTAAAAAGCTAAAGCCCGACGTGGAAGTGGGCGATATTTTAGAATTTGAAGTTACCCCTAACGACTTTGGCCGCATTGCGGCTCAGGCTGCCAAGCAGGTCATCACCCAGCGTATTCGCGAAGCGGAAAAGCTGCTGATTTTAAAAGAATACGAAGAAAAGCGTGGCCAAGTAACCACGGGCGTGGTGCAACGTATTGAAGGCCGCAACGTGGTGGTGAACATTGGCAAAAGCGAAGCGGTATTGACGCCTCGTGAGCAGCTGGATGGCGAATATTACCGCGTGGGTAACAAGTTGCGCGTGTATGTGGCCGATTTGCGCGACACAGGTCGTGTGCCCCAAATTATTGTGAGCCAGTCCCATCCTCAAATGGTGCGTGAAGTGTTTGAACTGGAAGTGCCGGAAATTGAAGATGGCGTGGTGGAACTCAAAAGCATTGCTCGCGAAGCCGGACAGCGCACCAAGGTGGCGGTTCACAGCAACGATCCCAACGTGGACCCTCAGGGTGCCTGTATTGGTGGCCGCGGGTCGCGGATTCAAGCCATTGTGAACGAATTGAAAAACGAAAAAATCGACATCATCCGCTGGTCAGAAGATCCGGTGGAGTTTATTGGCAATGCCTTGGCCCCTGCCAAGCAAATGACCATTTACATTGACTACACCAACCCCGATTACCGTTCGGCGCTCGTGGTGATTCCCGATGATCAGCTGAGCTTGGCCATTGGCCGTGGTGGGCAAAACGTTCGCTTGGCCAGCAAGCTAACGGGCTACAAGCTAGACATCAAAGGCCAAAGCATCATTGAGCAAGAAGGCTTGCCCCTCCATATTTATGAGCAGTACTACGGCACCCCCACGGAAGTTGCTGAAGGTGAAACGCCTGAGACGTCTTCGGATGCGGTGACGGAAGCGGTGGCCGATGCGGAAGGCTTGGACAATACCAACACGGCTGAGGTTGAGTACCAAGGCATCTCTACCGAAACCATGGATGCCGATGAGGCCATTGCTGTGGTGGAAGATTCTGTGGATGAGCTGGTGGAAACCGTCTAAGACGGTCTTTGATAATGAATCATAGAGATAGCGCCTTCACACTCTTGGGTTTGGGGGCGTTGTTTTATTTAGGGCCGCTTGTAACGAACGGTAACGTTCTTTAGGTTTTGGGCAATGCGGCATTTTGAGGGGGCTTATGGTAGTAAGTTGTAGTTGTTTTGCTTTTGCGAGAAAGATGGCTTTATGAAGATCAATCGCTTTGCTTCGTACACCCCCCGATTTGGTACCGTTGATTCCAAGGTTGAGTTACAAATCGGGATGAATCTCACTTATACCCCCCCCCCAGGTGAGGGGGATGATTTTTATTTGGATCTGAACAATATTCGCTTAATCCCTGCTACAGAGACGAACTTTGAGGTGGATAAGGAACTGCGCGATGACGGTAAGGTTTTTGCATATGAAGCAGTGAATGACCGTGGCAAAAAAGTGGCTAGCGGTACTATTGAAGAAGGTACGATTCGAACACTTTACACTATAGCCTAGTGCTAAAAAATAAGGCTCTAGCCTAGTGCTAAAAAATAAGGCTCTTTTTATGAACATTCAGGACGCCACGGGCCGAGGGGCTTCATTAGGCCGACGGTCATCAGCCCCGGCAAATTTGGGGGGCAGAAAAAATATAGAGGCGCCTTCGAATGAGTATCAGCAACAAGTAAATGACTTTGTTCGCTCGGTTGCAGAGCCCCGTCTCAGCCAATAACTAAGGCGCTTAAGCCACCACACAACGCGTTCGATGGTTGGGTGTGGTTTTAGCTTCCAGTACTGGGACGCCTTGGGTGCAGAGGTCGACGACCTTGGGGCAGCGGGGGGCAAAGGCGCAGGCGTTTAGGGGAATCTCTCCCACAGCGGGTGGAGCCCCTTCAATGGCTTCCAGTGTTCCGGTATGGGCCAAGGTGGGGATGCTATGGAGCAAGCCTTGGGTGTACGGGTGCTGAGGGTTGGCAAATAAGTCGTTAGTGGTAGCGGTCTCCACCAAACGCCCCGCGTACATGACGGCCACACGGTCGCACACTTGGGCCACCACGCCCAAATCGTGGGTAATCAGTAAGATGCTCATGCCGCGTTCGGCACGAAGGGTGAGTAAGAGCTCTAAAATTTGGGCTTGGACGGTGACATCCAAAGCCGTGGTGGGCTCATCGGCAATCAGTACGCTTGGTGAGCAGCACAGGGCCATGGCAATCATCACGCGCTGGCGCATGCCGCCGCTAAATTCATGGGGGTATTGATCAAATCGGTTTGCTGCCGATGGAATTCGAACCGACTCAAGCGCTTCAATGGCTTTGACCTTGGCTTCTTTGGCTGATAGTGGCTGATGGGCTAGCAGCACTTCCGTAATTTGTTCACCAATGGTGTAGACAGGATTCAGAGAGGTCATGGGGTCTTGGGGAATGTAGGCAATGCGGGCACCGCGTCGTTTGCGAAGTTCATTGCCCGAAAGCAGCAGAAGATTCTCCGACGCTTTGGCAGGATTTAACAAATGAACACTACCGCCAGTGATTTGGCCCGGCGAAGGCACTAGGTTGAGGCAAGCCAAGCTTGTCAAACTTTTGCCACAGCCCGATTCACCCACCAGCCCCAAAATTTCTCCCTGCTGCAAGTCAAAAGACACATCCAAAATCGCTGGCGACATTCCTTCTGGCCGAGGAAAGCCAATGGAAAGGTGTTGTACCTGCAAAGCGGCTTGTGTGCCAGCGCCAGAAAGGGGTAATGACGGTTGCTGGAGGAGCGACATGGGAACCTTTCTAAGAAGTGCCCCCTATTGTAAAGGACTTTTACAGGAATGGATGCGCTACGGAGTGCACCCTAACAAAGGGGCGTCTAACCCCCCTTGCCCCGAGCGATCTCTTGGCGCACAATAAGGCCACTTCATTCTATCGATAGATTGCGCTAATGAGGTGCTTTCAGCCTTCAATAGTGCGCTTTCGGTCAGAGTAGGGTCGTATTCAAGGGGTTGGCGTGTCTGTTGCCTGCTTGATGCGCTCATTCCATCCCGCGGAGCGAATGGAATGAGAGGCTTACTGGATAGATTGATTTCATCAATGAATTTTAAGGAACGACTTTTATGGCGTGGCTCAACCGCCTTACGGCTGAAGTATTTAGTAACGAACCCTTCAGCGCCAGTCGCAATTTTTTAGTCTCTGCCATTTTTTGGCTGGTCATCGGTGTCACCTTGGGTACATTGGCCGGTGCTTTAATGGTGTGGCCGGATTTGATTACAGGTATTGGTAACTTGTCTTTTGGGCGCTTGCGGCCAGCCCACGTCAATATGGTGACCCTCGGCTGGTTATCCATGGGTTACGTAGGGTGTTACTTTTATATTTTACCGGTGTTGGTTCGCCGCAAGGGTATTTGGAACGAGCGCTTTGCCAACATCACTATGGTGGCTTGGAATTTAGTGGTAGGTATTGGTATTTTTTGCATTACCAATGGGTTTACCGAGGCCCGCGAGTATGCGGAGCTGGGTTGGTGCTTTGATATTTTAGTACTGGCGGCTTTGCTGGCGTTGGGTGTGAATGGTTATATGACCGTTCTTACGGGCGAAGAAAAAAAATGGTATGTGTCTATTTGGTACATTTTGGGGTCGTTGTTCTGGTTCCCTCTGGTGTACGTTATTGGTAACCGGGTGTTTGTTTCCTTTGAGGGCTTGAATGATTCCATTGCCAACTGGTTCTATGGTCACAATATTTTGGGCATGTGGTTTACGGTGGGCGGTGTGGGTATTTTGTACTATTTGCTCCCTCGTTTTACGGGTGCGCCCCTCTATAGTCACACCCTCTCTATGATTGGTTTTTGGACTATTGGGATGTTCTATGCACCCACTGGAACCCACCATATTTTGCAATCGCCGGTGCCAGAGTGGCTCAAAGCCATTGCTGTTATTAGCAGTGTGTTTTTGTTGGTACCGGTACTCACGGTGCTTACCAACTTTTTTATGACCATGCGTCACAAGTGGTATCTGGCCGCAGATCATATTCCCTTGCGTTTTGTAATCTCAGCCGGTATTGCGTATTTGCTTACCTGTATTCAGGGGCCCTTTCAGGCCACACGGTCTATTAACTGGTATTTGCACTTTAGTAACTGGGTGGTGGGTCACGCTCACTTGGCCTTGCTCGCGACGTTTTCTTTCATTGTGTTTGCTGCCACGTATTACATCATCCCCAAGGTAACGGGCAAAAAAATCTACAGCAAAAAACTGGCGGTGCTTCACTTCTGGCTTACCCTCATTGGCTGGATGCTCATGCTGATTTCTCTCACCATCGCTGGCCTCATTCAGGCGGCGGGCTGGCATTTCTCCATTGCCATGGATCAGTGGGCCTTTGAGCAAGAACCCTACATGTTGGTTCGCTTCTTGTCGGGCGTGATGATCACGCTGGGCCAAGTGTTCTTCTTGTTTAACATTTACAAAACGGTGTTTAGCAAAGATGCGGAGCCTGCTCCACACTCGCCCACCGGTATTGATTTTGTTTAACGTTGTTTCTTTGGTTTAACCCGTTCTATCAGTTGAGGCCCCGTCTCTATGCGTCCCAACATTAACTACCTGATTGCCGCCGGCTTTGTGGCTCTCATCTTTCTCACCATTATTTACGTGACGGCCATTTTGCCTGCCAGCACTTTTCAGCCCGAAGCGACCAGGGCGGCCAATGTGTATGTGGAAGGGTCTCCCCAGTTTAAGGGCCGCGAAATTTATCGTCGTGAAGGCTGTTTTTACTGCCACACCCAGTTTTCTCGGTATCAAGATAGAGAAATGGGTGAGCTGGTAAAGGCTGGCGATTACGTGAATGAAACCCCTCACGTGCTGGGCACTGAGCGAACTGGCCCCGATTTAAGCAATATTGGTGGCAAATATCCCGATGCCTTCCATTGGACTCATCATATGAACCCTAGAGTGGTGAAGCCCGGCAGCATTATGCCAGCTTTTAGCTACCTTAATGATCAAGAAATGTCTTACCTCGTGGCGTACCTGCAAGAAGTGGGTAAGCGCCGTAAGCCACCGGCTTGGGTGGCGGCTCCTCAGGAATATCGCGATCGCTACCACTTGGTAGCCGAATCGGTGGATGTGAACTCTTCGGCCGCTGCCAATGCTGGTCGCGGTATTTATATGCAAAACTGTGCCCAGTGCCACGGTATCCAAGGCCGCGGTAACGGCCCGGTTAGTATTTCTATGCAGAAAAAGCCGGCCAACTTTACCCGTCCTTTCTATCGCTCGTATGATGATGCGACTTGGTTCTGGCGGGTGGCGGAAGGCGTGCCCGGCACGCGGATGCCTCGGTGGTACAAAACCTTGGGCGATGAGAGCATGGCGTATGTGGCGGCGTATTTAAAAACACTCCCTCAAGATGCCGAAACGCCTGTGGCAAACATGGATGATATTGATCGTGCTGATAAAATGGACATGAACTATTGGCAGATTGAAGCAGCCAAAAACAGCTTAGGTCAAAATGATCCGTTCCAAGCCTACGCACCTACCACCTTTAAGGCTGCTGTTGGAGGAGCCCACTAATGAATTGTCCTGGATGTTTAACCACGGGCCTCGGTCCTGGATACATTGCTTCCTTTGCCATTTGCGGCTTGTTTTTTATTTTAGGCTTGGGCGTACTGTTCTGGGCTTCTCGTAACGGCAAGCTGGATGGCCTGGATGATACCAAGTTTGCCATGTTGCAAGACGAAGATTAATAGAAATAAGAGGTGTTTACCTCAACGTTTTGGAGATAGTTTTTATGACAGATAGTGAAACAACAGCTGCCCCCGCCGATAGCACCACAAAGGCCAACGAGGACTTTGTGGTTAACGAAACGGACGTGCCTTGGTTTTTGTGGGTGTTTTTTGGTTTGATTATTTGTTGGGCGTCGGTATCATGGCTCCCTCTCTTTGGTTATTAATGGTTATTGGTTTTGAATGAGCATGTTCAATAAGGTTTGATTCAATGTTGGCTCAACGATTTTTACAAGCAACAGTGATGCTGGCAGGGGTAGCTCTTCTTTTCTCCCTAACAGGCTGTACTCAAGCGACCTCCGTTAAAGATGCTCGCTTGGCGGCGGCACCCGTGCTGGATTCGGCTCAGACCCAATTGGATTTTGACTATCCTTCGCGCCCTCCCTCTCTAAAGCAGGGCAAAGAAATTTTTGTGGCTCAGTGTGCGGCTTGCCACGCTCCAAGTTTTTTCCAACAGCCTAAAGTTCAAAAAGATTTTTTATACGCAACGCCCATTGATTTGTACATTTTGCTAACCACCGGTAAGGCGCCTGCACTCAAGCAAGAGACTAACACGCGTAAGACCATTGTATTGGCCAGTAGTCATCCTTCCTTCCGCGATAAATTATCGCGTGATGAGCGTTGGGCCGTGTTGTTTTATGCACGGCACTTGGCTGGCGCTAGCGATATTCAGCACGCCGCGACGGGCAATGACCCTGATATTGCTGCGGTGTATGGTGCCAACTGTGCCGTGTGTCATGGCAAAAAAGGGCATGCCAATGGCCCTTTGCACACCGGTCACCCCAGTAAGCACGAGCTAAACGGTGGTAAGGTTCATACGGGTCTTTTTTATCCGGCTCCGGCGCGCTTTACTCAGTACGATCGTGTGTTTAACCGGACCGATGCCCAGTGGTTCCAGTATTTGGTGGAAGGCATTTACCCGTCGGGTATGCCCGCGTGGCTAGGCAACCAAGATAAAGACAGCGGATATGTGTTTGATGAAAAACTGTTGTGGATGCTGGTAAAACACGTGCGTTTATTAGCTTTAAATCCCGATTTAGACGTGGATGAGCCAACCCCTTCTGGTTTGGTGCCTGCTAAGGCGGATCAACCTTATACCAATCCCCTCATTCCTCCGGTTACCAAAGTGGTTCACTTTGATTACCGTGGGAAGCACACCACGGACTATTTTGATAACCAAAAATCCAATATGTCTTGGGTTAATGGATCTCACCAGTAATACGGTTGCCTTTTGTTGAAAGTTTGACGTGATGGATCGTAGAGCCTTTCTGAAACTCTTACTCAGCCTCCCGGTTATCGGGGGCTTGGGTTTGTTTGCTTCTCCTTTGCTGCGGTATTTAAGGCCCAGTTTGGGCCCATTGGCTGCCACTCGTGTGGATACCAGTAATGGTTTACTAAAAACCAGTGGTAGCAAAGGGCTTTTTACTCCGGGCGATGAGCCTCAGCGTGAAAAAGAAGTGGTATTTAAATTATCGGATTTTGTAAAAACGTGGGATTCTCAAACTTTTACCTTTGGCCAGCGCAGCAAAGAATTTACCTTTAAGCAGTTTCAATCGGTTCGTATTCCTGGTTTTGTGGTACGTATGCCTGATAAAGACGGGCAGATGGATTTCTCGGTGGTGAGTCGTATTTGTCCTCATATGGGCTGCGTGTTTAACTATATTTTGCCAGAACAAGCCAAAGAGTATAACTATGCGCAGGCTGCTACCCCTCTGTATGCCTGCCCATGCCACTTAAGTGTGTATGATCCGCTGCAAGGGCAGTTGGTAGACGGAAAAAATGTAATGGGAAAAGTGGTCAGTGGTCCTGCGCCTCGTCCGCCCCGCCATTTTGAGTGGAATATTCGCGGAGATGAACTGGTGATTGTGGCGGTTGAAACCGGAGGCATTAGCTAGCTTTATGCAGGCTGTTATTACATCTCTACAAAATACGGTAAAGGCTCAGGGCCAACAGCTTCTTGCCGAGCTAAATCCTCTGGTATTAGTGCCGAAAATTTTTGATTTTATCAAGTCACGCTTGGAAAAAATTGATTTTTTTGATGAGACCAAAGTGGCTCTTCAAAAAGACTCGCCTTGGTATCAGCTGGGCGGCATGTTTTACATGGCGTGGGTTGTTGTCTTGGTGACGGGTATTTTATTGATTGCCGTGTATTTGCCCACCATCGATCAGGCCTACAACTCGGTTAATGTTCTTAGCGAAAACTTTTTTGGTTCGGTGCTGCGCGGCATGCATAAGTATGGTGGAGACGCCATGATTATTGCTGCCACCCTGCGGGTATACCGCATGTGGTTTACGGCAGAATATAAAAACAAAGGTGAATTTACCTTTATTCTTTCCATTATTTTATTGCTAGTGGCCATGTATTCGGGTCTTAGCGGCTATTTACTAATTTGGAACCAACGTGCTTTTTGGGCCACCAAGGTTTTTGCCACGTTCCCCACCTACCTCGATATCATGCCCAAAGTTTGGTATTGGCCGTGGGAAGGCAATGTGTTGGTGAATGGGCGCACTTGGTTTTTACCCAACCTCATTGGATCGGTTACTAAAATTATTGGGGATGTAACCCACCAAGGGGTCACTACTTCTCAGGCGTTAATGGGCGGTAGTTCCATTGGCCAGGCCACCATGACACGCTTTTTTGCTTTGCACTTTGCGTTGTCGGTGCTTTTGTTGATTGTGACCGAACTCTATTTCTATAAGAATCGTTTAAAGCGTATTAACCTAACCACAGGCGTAAAGTGGCTGTTGGTGGGTATGATTTGCTTTGTGGCCATTATTTTCCCTGCCGAAAGTGGATCACGGGCCAATCCAGAAGTCACACCCCTGCCGATTTTGTCGGATTGGTATTTTTTGGCGCTGTATCAAATGCTTAAGTATATGGATCCTTATTGGGCCACGATTTGGACCTTGGGTGTGCCCTTTGTGACCATTGCCATTATGTTTTTGGATTGGGGACCGGAACGTAACCCTTGGAAACGTCCCATTCCTACCAGCATTTGTATTATGGCCATCATTCAATTCATCGTCTTCTCGTTGCTGATTATCGCCAACCAGGCCAACTTGGATCGAGATCCGCCGTATTGGTACGCCAGCATGGTGCTGTTTATTACCATTGGTCAGTTTTGGCACTGGTCGTTGTATCGTCAGTGGTTCCCTATGGCGGTGTGGATTGGTTTTAACCTGGTGTCGGCTACTTTCTACCTATGGTTTTGGCACGTGCAAGCCGATCCGTGGTTGGCCATTTGGTTCAACACGGAAGTGCTCCACAATGCCGCTTACGTTATTCCAGCCGCCATTAAAAGTACTATGACCTCGGAAGGCTTGAACTGGACCAACCTTTACTGGAACTTTGTTTGGGCTGGGTTTGCCTATTTGCAAGCACTAGTGGGTGGATTGGTGATGCTAACTACGGGTAAAAACCCCATTCCTATGGGTGGCACCTTACCGGAGGTTAAAGCGTAGTGACTTCCGTACCAACCACATCTGCGGGTGATACCCACACGGCTTCTTTGGGAATTTCCAAGGTGGTTTGGTGGGCTGTGTTTATTGCCGATTCGCTGTTGATGTCTCATTGGTTGCAACAGTTTAAGCTTTTTACCCTAACCCCAGGCATGGGATCGGGTCTTTCTCTGGCTGGGTTTAGTGTGGCTTTTATTCTCGCTACGTCGGTGCTTGTGTATGATGGCTACGCGAAAGAATGGGGTAAAGGAACGATTCGTAATACGATTCCTTGGTTTGAATCGGTGGTTCGCTGGCAGTTGATGCGCCATTCGTTGGCAGCTCCTCCTCAGGCTGCTCCTACTTCCGTGTCTTTGTCTTCAATGGAAACGACCGTATGACTTCTCCTCTTAAAACCGTTGTGGCTGTGTTGTGCGTTTTAGGTGCCGTTTTTGTTGGCTTACCCTTAATGGTGGTAAGCGAATTGCAAACCAACACAGCAGCCACCTTGGATTTTGCCAGTATCTACTCGTTGGGTTCTGCTGCCACTCTTCAACTCCCTGCCATTAGTCACATGATTACGGCAGGCCTAAAGCCTTATTGTGTAGGCTTTGGCGCTGTTTTGTTTTTGGTAGCCATCGCCTTGGTGTTGCTGGATGGTGAAGACAAGATTGCCACTCTCAAAGGCTCGGATACCGACGCCTAACGCTTCAATTCTCTCTCGTTTTAATGCTCGACCTCTGGAAAACAGGACCGCCTATATGACGACCTACGTAGAAGCCATTCAAAAAAGCCTCGTGTTGCCCCTGGAAAAAGTGGCCAACAAGGTATTTACCCAAAAATACAACCCGCTTTATTACCACGGCGCCTTGCCGAATCTGTTTTTATGGGCCCTGTTTCTCACGGGCTTGTTGTTGCTGGTGTACTACCAGGCCACGCTGTCTACCGCTTATGCCAGTATGAAATACATCACCTATCAGGCTCCCTTTGGGAATGCTATCCGGTCTATTCACCGCTATGCGGCGGACGGTATGATGATTTTTGTTCTGATCCACTTGTTCCGAGTGTGGTTTACGGATCGTTATCGTGAATATCGCATTATTCCCTGGATTTCAGGCATCGTTCTTTTCACGGTCCTTTTCTTAGTGGGCTTGACGGGTTACATGCTGATTTGGGATCAAGATGCTGTTGCCTTAACCAACGTTACCATTAACCTGTTGCGCTCGTTTCCTGTGATCGGGACTGGTTTGGCTGGTTTTATGCTGGCCACGGATTTAAGCGGATCGAGCTTGATTACGGATTACACCATCACCCGGATGTTGGTGCTCCACTTGGGCATTCCGTTGTTGATGATGTTCTTGTTGTGGTGGCATTACCTGCGTATTACGCGGCCTGTGACTGATGCCCCACTGGCCTTGGTGCTGATGATGGTGGGTGGTTTGCTACTGGTGGCCGGTGCCGCGCCGGTGGTGCTGGGTGATATGGCCCCTCCAGACTTCGCTGTGGTTGCTAAATCCATTCACCTGGATGGGTTGTATGCTTGGCCCCAACAATTGGCCTTGGCCGGCTGGAACATGGGCGTGATTTGGTTAATGGTGCTGGCTGTTCCTGTGGGCTTGTTTGTATTGCCTTATCTTCAAAAAAAGGCGCTTCGCGGCCAGTTTGCTCGTGTGGTGGCGGACAATTGTACTGGCTGCTCTTTGTGTTACAACGATTGCCCTTATGAAGCCATTACCATGGTGGACCGCAATGATGGCAGCCGCTTTAAACGTTTGGCAACGGTAAACCCAGAGCATTGCGCTAATTGTGGCTTGTGCGTGGGTGCCTGTGCTTTTAAAGCCATTGATATTCCTCGTTGTGAATCGAAAGACGTTCTGGCTGAAATTGAAGCGGCCTTGGCAGGTCAGTCGTTGGCATCGGCATAGTTCTCTTTGTTGTATTTGTTTTCCCATTGCTTTGATTAGGTGATTGCCATGATGGCTACAGAAACACTGTCGGTAAATGCGGCTCCCCCCGCTGAGGCGTTGCCCCCCATCCGTTTGATTGGGTTGGTATGCGAGCGAAGCGTGGAGCTGGAAGATCGGTTGAATGCCGACGGGCGTCTGTTAGATGATCCCAGCGTTAAAATCATTTTGGTGCCGTGCAGCGGTATTATTCAGCCTCTCATGATGGAGACTTCCTTGAAAAATGGTGCCCAAGGCTGCTTTGCTACGGGGTGCCGCATTGGAGACTGCCACTACCGGGAAGGCAACAAGTTTTTGCAAGAGCGCCTTTTGGGACAGCGTATGCCCAAACTAAAGCCCACCGTTGATAAACGCCGTATTGAGGCCTATTGGCTTTCGGCTGTGGAGTATGACGAGTTCCGTGAACTGATTGAGTCCTTTCAATCCACAGTGTCTTCCATACCCGCTTCCTAGTTTTTTGTCTCTTTCTTAACAATAAAGGGTATGACCCATGGCCAAGCAGCCTGTCAATAGTGCCGATACCAAACAACAGGATGTAAGCCTGTTCCTCAATAAAATCTTCTTTTTTCTCCTGTTTTTTATTTTGTTGGTGATGATTGCCAGTTTTGGAATTATTGCCGAGGTCTAATGCTTAGGTTTAACGTGGGGCGGGCTATCCTCCCTTCGCGCTTAGGGTGTGGTGTATGGATAGCCGTCTGATCACATGCCGTTTTGCAACCTCTGCAGACATTGGCTTTATCCAAGCTACCGTGCGCTGCAGTTGGGAAACCCACTTTAAAGCGTTTTTAACAGATGACCACATCCGCTTTGACATGCAGCGCGAATATGGGGATGCGGTGTTAAGGCAGCATCTGGATGGAGGTCCGCAGACATTTTGGATTGCTCAGGATGCTGTTACCGCAATTCCTCTTGGTTTTGTGGCGACGGAACGACTTGAGCAGGGTGAAATAGCCACCTTGATGATTCATAAGGTGTATTTGGATGCTCAGTTAACGGGGCAAGGCATTGGGTCTCAACTCATGGCTTGGCTTCGCTCCTATGCGGTTCAACTGGGGTGTTCTCAGTTGATGTTGATGGTGAACCGGTACAATCGAGCCAAAAACTTTTATGAAGCCCATGGCTTTGTGATTACTGAAGAAACGGACACGCAGGTAGGAGAAAGCGAGACCGGTGAGACCTATTGGCGAAATGACTACCGAATGGTTTCGGTCTTGTAGGGTGTTTTTTGCCTTGTTTGGCGTTTTAGGGAAGGGCTACTTGAAGCAGGGCTGTGTTTACCGTATAACAATAAGTCCTCTTAAGTTACCTGTTAATGGGGAGTTCATCCCCTGTTCCGCCTCTAAGGATTTTTATTCATGGTCATTATTCGCCTGAAACGCCAAGGCCGCAAAAAACACCCGTTTTACCGTGTGGTGGTTACGGATAGCCGTAATCGTCGTGATGGCGAACCTATTCAAGAGTTGGGTTACTACAACCCCATGAGCAAAGAATTAAAGCTGGACAAGGTGTCGGCTGTGGCTTGGATTGCCAAAGGCGCCCAAGTGTCGGATACCGCCAAACGGTTGATTGACAAAGCCCCCGAAAGCGGCGAACTGTTTGTGATTCCTGTCACCAAAAAGCCACGCTTGTCTAAAAAAGCCAAGGCCAAGCAAGAAGCCGCCAAAGAAGCGGCGAAGATTGAAATTAAAGAAGAGCCTAAAGTGGAAGATGCTCCTGCTAACGCAGAAGAAGTGGTTGCTGAAACACCCGTAGAGGCCCCTGCTGAAGAAGCGGTGCCTGCTTAGTTTTCTCTCAATTTAAAAAGCCGCCCCAACAATTGCTGGGGCGGCTTTTTATTTTATTGTTTATAAATTAGCCTACTTTTTTGATTAACCTTATAAATAGATAATCGTATTGCATCCAGAGTACTTTTTCCTTTCTCTACGGCTTTTTCAAGGTTGTTAAACTGCTCAGTAGAGAGCTTTTTTAACTGAGCAGGTGTCATTCTTGTTAGTGTAGTCAATGCAGCAATGTTTTGTTGAGCTTGTAGCTCGGGCGGGATCGTTTTTTTTGAGTTTTGTTTTTTTAATCCCATTACATACCGAGGAATAAAAATTTTCAAAAAAGCAACTTTTTTCTCTATGGGCGATTTTTGAAAGCTTTTAAGTCCCAACTCTTCTAAAATCGTTTGGGCAAGTCTATCTAGCGGACAAGTATTGTCACCCTCTATTAGTTCCGCCATATCCCCATCTTTACTCATAAATAAATCATTTTAACCGGTAGCTGTAATAGTAAGTCGGTCAAATGGCAACCCTTTAACTTGCTTAGCCACTTCTGGTTCTGCAAAGGCTTCCAGTATAGCCTCTTCTAAAGCAGCTTTATCCGATCCGTATCCCTGCTTATATTTCTTTAAGTTTACTTCTACTACTGCGCCAAATTGGATTGCGGGGTGGGGGGCGATGTTCATTGAGGGAAAACTCCTGTTGATGAGAGGCGAGTGAGAGGGAGAAATAAAGGTTAACTATTTGTTTAAAAGGCCATCAATACTAAAACCTGCGCCGTGCCCCTGTTGTTATGGCGCTTCTGTAATAATTTGTTACAACTAACGGTGTGTTGTGGGCTAATTGTTGGTTTTTTGCGAACCTACTGTGGCGGCTGCTGTGCTTTTAGAGGCCTTCTCCATGGATTCCAAGGTTTCCATCCCCACCAGCAGGCTTAAATTTTGGCGTGCAGAGAGGTACTCTTGCTGAGTTTTAATCAAGGCATCATCCAGCCCTGCCGTAAGGGTGCCCGCCAACGGCCCCCACAGTGGGTCACTTTTGTGGCCCGAATCCGATGGGTTCAACAGCTCTTGGTAGCGTTGGATTTCTTGCTGACCTTGCTGGGCTAAGGCCAAGCGCTCTTTGGCATGGCGGTAGGTGTAATAGCTGGTAAGCAGCTGGCTTTGTAACGCTTCCACTTCTTTGGCCAACAGCAACATATCGGCGTCCGTCACAATACTCAGGGGCGATTGCTTGGGGTTCCCCTGCACGAGGTCATTCACAATACTGCCACCCACCAAGCCAGCCGGTGTGCCTGTCATCATGGTGCTGGCAGCGCCACCCACGCGGGCCAAGCTTTGAATGAGACGCTTGGAAAAATCCGTATCGTTGGGGTCTACGCCCACGGCGTTTTTGCGCGACAGCTTTTCAATGGCAAAACGGATGGTGCCGCTGCGTTCTACAGCGGTTTGCCACAATACCCCCACATCAGCCAAAGAGTCGGCTTCTTGATCTCGCAGCATGTTATTAATGGCCTGATGCTGGGTGGCCATGGCTGTGGCCAGCGTGGTATCGGTGGGCGTGGTTGCTACCGATGGTTGGTTTGCCGTAAGAGGAATGGCAGAAGCTGGCTCGGGGGGTGCTATGGGGAGCGGCTTTTGCACCGATACAATTGGGGCTTTGTGGAGAATCACCTTGGATGGAGACGCGTTGGGTGTTTTGGTGGTCTTGGTAACGGGAGGTTCGTTCACCAACATCTCCGGGGGAACGTCCAGCAAGGAGGGTAGAATGGCGTATGCCGGTAAGGTGCAGCAGCAAGCGATTACCAGGCCAAGACGCATGGCCACGGCTACCCCTTGCAGGATAATGGCGTTGGCTACGAAAGGACGCGTATGCCGAGACATTAGATAGAGCCTTTTTGGGTGTCAACAGGCGTTACGGTGGTTAACGTACCGGAAGACGTTGGTTCTGGATCAGAAGAGCGTTCAGAAGAGGCGGTTTCTGTTGGGGTGTTGGGGTTGGCAATTAACCTAAGCCCAGTGACGACGTTACCCCCTGCCATCCGCTCCAAAGATAGACGAAGGCGTTGGGCCTCTTGCTGCAACGTGGTTTCATACAAGCGGGCCTGATAATAGGCGGCACCGTTGCTCATCAGCATCAGTGGGGTGGCAGGACTGTTGGATTGCTGTTTACCCACCGCCATGGCTTGGGTATACGCTTGTTGCGCCAACGTAGTTTTTTCGTGGGCTAGGGTTAAGGCGCTTAGGGTCCGCTTATAATCGTGATAATGTTGCAAAACATCGCGCTGGAGAGATTCTACCAAGCCTGCCAGTTGAATTTTTTCGGTAGCCGAGAGGCGCTGCCCTTGGGGTTGGGTAGCGCCGCTGGTTAAATTCCGTAAGGCGTCGCCGCCGGCCATAATGCCCATGTTGCGGTAGCCCCCCACCACGTTGCCGCCCGGCAGCATCATGCTGGCCATGGTGGCTCCCGAAATCATGGTGCTGAGGGTACGGCGTAAGAAAACACTGCTTTGCTTGGTTTGTAGGGTTTCATCGGGTGCAGACAGCTTTTCAAGGGAGAACCGAATGACGGCGTTTCGCTCTACGGTGGCGTCCCATAAGGCTTTTAAATCATCGTCCTCAATGCCCTGTTGTAAGGCGGCCAAGGCACGGCTAGCGTCGTCTTCGTTGGCACCCAGGCTGCTTTCCAAACGCGTAATGGCAGGGCGAGTGGTAAACACTGGTGTGGTAACGGCAGCTAAACTCACCACTTCCAGCTCACTGTTCGGGTTGGCTGGTCCCACGCTGTTCTCATCAACGGTGGATTGGGCGGATTCTGTGGGGAGTTGGGGGTTAATGGTGGCCATGGGAGGCAGAAAATCTCGGACTGGCCAGGGCTCGGCTTCGGTAGCCAAGCGGGAAGGCGCTGTGGGGCGAGTCCAGCTAAAGGCTAAAGAACCATGACTAACGCAGACCAGCAATCCCATGAACAACAGAGCCAGAAAGGGGCGACGGTAGTGGGTGGCTAAAAAACGCATAGGTCCTCTGAAGGTGATAGCCAAGGGTTAAAAATGGTCTTGCCATTGTTTAGATTGTAAACCAGACGCTGGGTTCCCGGTAGCGAAAGCCATTTACGACAACCCTAATGTTGTAAAGGTGACTGAAGGTTGCGAATTGCCTGAAAATAGGGCGAGGATTAGAAGCACCTGAGCAAAAATACCCATGACAGAAATCACTTCAATGGGTATCCTTTTATTCCCATGCGATTCCCTTCCTCCCATTGTAAGCCCCTTCATCTAAAGCGATGGCAACGACTACCCCTGATGCTTCGCCAGCCTCAGTTCAACGCGTTGTGTGCGTTTTTGATGGAGAAGATTTGTTATGGCCGATTTAACCACGGTACTGATAGCCCAACGCATCATGAACCAACGGTACCAAACCGCTATTAAAACCAATGCAATTCCGGCCCAATGGCAGTAGTTGCCCGCTAGGGTTTCAGGGCTACAAACCCAAATGAACGACCTTTACCAACGGGTGAATATTATTCCCCAAGAGACGGTAAAGGTTCAAAAAGAGGTGGAGGCCAACGCCAACGAGTGGGATACGGTGCTAACCATTGGTCTTTTTGTTGTGGGTGGGCTGATTGCCTTGATGACCCATAGTGGCTCTAGTGTTTCGCGAACTGGAACGAGTGAATGGAATCACTATAGCCCTCTAATGAATGATTTATTTAAAGACCTTGAAGCCAAGGGAGCCAAAGGCCTCAAGCGTCAAAGCAACCGAGTGATTCGGAGCTTTCGTCACAAATAGTCTTTAATTGAGCGGCTCATAAATCATAAACACTGCGCCGCCGCCATCAATAAGGTTTGCTTGAGGACCCGACAAAAACGCAATGTCTTCGGCTTCTAGGCCAAAATTGGGCGCTATCCACGCCTCGTTTAGGCGATAAAAATCCGCCTGATACTGGGGCGCATAGTCCACAATGGTGGCCGCCAAGGCGGCTGTAGAAACAAAGCTCATAGGAAACCTCTTTAAACCCGATGATTTTTAAAGATTTAGGCCCAATCCAATTGATTAATCACGCTTTGCGTGATATTCAACGATGGCGGCGGTAGAAATGCCTCCTCGGGGGGTAAAATTGGCGCTGATTTTGAGGTAGCGGGGGGCAATGGCGGCAATAATGTCGTCGCGGAACTTATTGACGACGTTTTCGTAAAAAATGCCGCAGTTTCGGTAGCTCAGGGTGTAGTATTTAAAGGCTTTCAGCTCCAGTACCAGCGCATTGGGTATGTATTCAATAATAATGGTGCCAATATCGGGCAGGCCGGTTTTGGGGCACACACTGGTAAATTCCGGCACGTTAATAATAATGGTGGTGTCGCGGTCGGTGTATTTGTTTTCCCAAATTTCCAGCGGGGCAAAGTCAATTTGCTCAGGGGGAAAGCTAAACACGGGGTTCACTTTGCCAGCGGCGTTAACGCTCACGGCTGGTGTGAGGGTGGGTTCGGTTAGTGTTGGTTCAGCAAGGGCGGTGCTGGTTTCTAAGGTGGTGGTCATGGCTGTGTCCAATACAAAAGCAAAAGCAACGGTAGAAAATGCCTGTTTACCATAAACTAAGGGGACTATTGATTCAAACCGCTTGTTCAAACAATCAAAGGGAACTGGACTGCTATGGATTGCTTGGAACTGCCCATCAACCCCCAAGACGCTACTGCCAAAGCCAACGAAGCCGCGATGCTTCAACACGTGGCACTGCTTAAAGAGCGTTTGGCAACCAACGCTTTGGGCGGTGGCGAGACCCTCATTGCAAAGCACCAAGGGCGTGGCAAACTCATTGCCCGAGACCGCATTAACGCCTTGCTAGACGACGGCAGCCCCTTCTTGGAGCTGAGTTCTTTAGCCGCGTGGGATATGTACGACAATGCCGCGCCGGGTGCTGGCATGGTGACTGGGATTGGCCACATTCACGGTCAACCCTGCATGATTGTGGCCAACGATGCCACCGTAAAAGGCGGCACGTATTTTCCACTGACGGTAAAAAAGCACTTGCGGGCCCAAGAAATTGCCGAGCAAAATCATCTGCCCTGCGTGTACTTGGTGGATAGCGGCGGCGCTTTTTTGCCGCTGCAAGCGGAAGTTTTTCCAGATAAAGACCACTTTGGGCGAATTTTTTACAACCAAGCCCGCATGTCGGCCAAGGGCATTCCTCAAATTGCTGTGGTGATGGGCAGTTGCACCGCTGGTGGCGCGTATGTGCCCGCCATGTGCGATGAATCCATTATTGTCAAAGACCAAGGAACAATTTTTTTGGCGGGGCCTCCCTTAGTAAAAGCCGCCACGGGCGAAACCGTTACTGCCGAAGAACTGGGCGGCGCAGACGTCCATTGCCGCACCAGTGGCGTCACGGATCACTACGCCCACAACGACGAAGACGCTCTGGCACTGGCCCGTAACGTGGCCGAAAACCTCAATCGCTCTAGCGCCAACCGTTGGAGCAGCGTGATTGAGCGCAGCGACGTTAAAGACCCCCTTTACCCAGCCGAAGACCTCTATCGCATCGTCAATGCCGATGCCCGTAAACCCTTTGACATCAAGGCCATCATTGCTCGCCTCGTGGATGGCAGTGAATTCCACGAGTTTAAAGAACTGTACGGCACCACCTTGGTGTGCGGCTTTGCCAAGTTGTGGGGCTTGCCTATTGGCATTGTGGCCAACAATGGCGTGCTGTTTAGCGAAAGCGCCGTAAAAGGGGCTCATTTTATTGAACTGTGCTGCCAGCGGGGTATTCCGTTGTTGTTTTTGCAAAACATTAACGGCTTTATGGTGGGCAAAAGCTATGAGGCCGGCGGCATTGCCAAAGACGGCGCCAAGCTGGTGATGGCTGTAAGCAACGCCAACGTGCCCAAAATTACGGTGGTGGTGGGCGGAAGCTACGGTGCGGGCAATTACGGCATGTGTGGCCGCGCCTTTAACCCACGATTCCTCTACATGTGGCCCAACGCCCGCATTAGCGTGATGGGGGGCGAACAAGCCGCCAACGTGCTGTGCACCGTTAAGCAAGACCAACTGGAAGCCCAAGGCAAACCGGTGATGACGGACGCCGAAGCCGCCGCCTTTAAACAACCCACGCTGGATAAATACGAGGCCGAAAGCAGTGCCTACTACAGCACCGCCCGATTGTGGGATGACGGCATCATCGACCCCAAAGACACCCGCACCGTGGTGGGCCTTAGCTTACTGGCCAGCCTCAATGCCCCTATTAAGCCCCACACCCAAGGTGTGTTCCGGATGTAGTTGGCAAGCTACCTTTCTACCTTTTTTTAACGGGCACCATTATTTTCTCTAACAACTCGTTTTCAAAGCGTATTCCATCCATCAGTTATCTCTCTTACACTGGGTTTAGCTGTAAGGAGATGGTTGGATGGATGATGTAACATCAACATGGTTAAGGCACCTGCCCAAGGCAGAGCTGCATTTGCATATTGAGGGGACTTTAGAGCCTGACCTCATGCTAACGCTTGCGGAGCGTAATAAAATTGCCATCCCCTATTCATCTATGGATGAGATTAAAGCCGCCTACCAGTTTGAAAACTTACAGTCGTTTTTGGATATTTATTACCAAGGGGCTTCGGTGTTAAAAACCGAACAAGATTTTTACGATTTAACGTGGCGTTATTTATTGCATGCCGAACAAGATGGCATTGTTCATACCGAACTATTTTTTGATCCCCAAACCCATACGGATCGTGGTATTTCCTTTGATACGGTGATTCATGGCATCCATGCAGCGCTGCAAGAAGGTCAACGCAAGTTACGCATCTCTTCTCGATTGATTCTCTGTTTTTTACGCCACCTCCCCGAAGCGGCTGCCTTTGAAACTCTCAAACAAGCAAAGTCCTATAAACACTGGATTACCGCTGTTGGGCTGGATTCGTCTGAGGCAGGGCATCCCCCAAGTAAATTTGAAGCGGTATTTAAACAAGCCCGCCATCAGGGCTATTTAACAGTGGCCCATGCCGGTGAAGAAGGCCCTGCCAGTTATATGTGGGAAGCCATTCAGTTGCTGAAAGTAAAACGCATTGATCATGGGGTGCGTTGTACAGAAGATCCTAAGTTAATTCAATTTTTAAAAGAAACACAATTACCGTTAGCGATGTGTCCTTTGTCCAATGTGAAGTTGCGTGTGTTTGATTCGTTGGCAGACCATCCAATCAAAACCCTGCTACATCAAGGGTTGTGTGTAACGGTTAGTAGTGATGATCCTGCCTATTTTGGCGGGTATTTGCACCAAAATTTGGTAGAAACGGCTGATGCACTGTCGCTTACTAGCAGTGACCTCATCCAACTTTGTCGTAACAGTATTCAGGCCAGTTTTTTAACACCCAGCGAAAAACAGCACTGGCTTCAGAGATTATCGTTAGCCACGACCGCCTTTCAATAACTGTCGCTTATTCTTAGAATAACCTCGCAACAAGCGTAGAATTTTCTGAAGTACCGACAGATTATTTTCGTATTTCTATACAGTACGGGTGTTTATAACTTAAGGCTCAAGCCGTATTGGAATGGAGGCTTCTAAACGAAACCCTTGGTTGATATCCAAGGTAAGGGGTTGGGCTAATATCTTTACGCCAGCTTTGGCAGCGTCATGCAAGGCTTGTGCAAACACCGGGTCGCGCTGCCAGTGGGGCCTAAATTCCACGGCGTCGGGGCGCTGCACGATAAACACCACCCACGTTTCCATACCTTGTGAGGCCATTTCTCCCAGTTGGCGTATTTGCCTCGCTCCACGGCTAGTTACAGCATCGGGAAACTGGCACACGCCGTCTTCCACCAAACTGGCACCTTTCACCTCTACCCACACAGGGCTTTGATGGTTTGGCGATTGTAGCAAGGCATCAAAGCGGCTTTTTTCACCCGAGATGGGATCTTCCCAGCTCGGTTCGATTTTTATCAGCTCATAGCCTAAAAACTCGGGGATGAGCTTTGCTCTAATGGCAGTGGTAAACACATGGTTGGGCAATCGAGAAAATATGGAGACCACATGACCCTCTGCACTTTGCATCTGACTTTGCACGAGCGGCATGGAGTAGCGCATTTTTCGATGCGTGTCTAGTCCGTGGTCCACGACCCACACACGAGCGTTGGGCAAGAGTAGCTCTTGCAGTCGGCCGGGGTCGGCAATGTGGGCTGTAAAGGTGGTGGTTGGGTCGTCATCCCAGCAAAACACACCAATAAAACGATTGGGGCGGGCCACAAACCGAGCCGGTAATAACGGCAAAGGCCCCCATGGATATGGGAGCCACGCCGATTTTGATTTGTTTGTAGCAGCAGTCATGAAAAATGGGGTTAGTAATAGCTGCTGTGAATATCGTAGGCGAAGGGAAATTTGCTGTCTTGCTTGCGGAAATTGTCATCCTTGGGTGTTTTTTCACCAAACACGGGGGATAACGCTTCAATGTAAGGCCGTAAGATGAGACCACCTTCAAAGCGATACCGAGTAAACACACCGCCACTATCCAACAGGGCAAAACGACCATAGCTGCTGAGCCAATCCGTCCAGTTTAAGCGTACTGCTGCGTCGGCTTGGTAAGCTACCGTGTTGGGAGAGCTATCGGTAATACCGCTGCCTTGGCTAAAGCTTTGCAAGCCAATACTGCCGCCCAATTGGTACTCCATAAATCGGTCAAAGGCGCTGCCGTGGTAGTCTGCCCGAATGGCGTTGAGGAAGAAGTTGTCTGGGCTAAAGTAGCCGCCAAACCCAAAGCCGGGGTTCGCTGCAATGGAAGGATTCATGCCCACCACGGGAGACGTGCCCCCAAACTGGGTCACGTCGTAGTAGCCGTTGGTGGTGTTTTTATCAAAGTTCATCCATAAAAATTGATACCCCAAACGGGCCCAGTGTTTCTCATTAAAGCGATGGGTGTAGCCTGCGGATGCAAACACCTGATTTTTGGTGTTGCTATCGATGTTATTGCCACCAATAAAACCCAGCTCGTACAGTACGTTTACATCCACATTGGTAAAAGGAATCAGGTTGAGTTCTGCAAAAATGGAGGTTTCGTTGGCAGGGCCCAGCTTATCGCCATCAAAGGATCCGGCGGTGGCTTTTAATCCCGCCACTGATTGGAGTGAGTTGGCCAAGGTCAACCGTTTGGAGCCCAACTGAAAACGCACCCGATCCCACGGATCCAGAATCAAGCGAGCGCGGTAGTTAAAGGCCAAATCATCGGAGGTGGTGAGTTGCAACAAGCCCACATCGCCATCCACGGTAATACGATCACCCAGTTTGGCGTTGGCACCCATGGAGTACAGCAAGCCAAAGTTGCTTTTGGGGGAGATGTTCCCCTTGGGCAGGTAATAGCGCTGGGGCGTAATGCCACCACGTACTCTCAAGGAAGGCAATAACGAAACGCTTAATTGAGTAGGCACTTCCCAAATGTTCAGTTTGTTTAGGTTCCGGTTGCCATCTTGAATTTGATAAGCAAAGCCGGTGCGCAGCTCAGGCCGAAGATCGGAATACAATTGATTTTGCAAATTGCTTAAGCGATCTTTTAAATACGGAGGCAATGTTTGGGCGCTAGGATCTTGGCTTTCTGTCATGCTTTGTCCGTACAAATAAGCGTCCGCTTCTCGTTGCAAGGGGGTGGCAGTATCTACCAAACGCGGTACCATACGCCCCGTTTTACTGGTAGCAGCATCACTTTCCGTAAAAGCCACATTAATAACGTTGCTTTCCGTCATGCTTTGGCGCGTATCCCAAACTTGGCCTTTTAGCTGCTGTAAATCGTCTTCCGATTGGCTTTGCAAGGTATCTAGCGCACTAAGAGCAGCATTAAGGGCTTCCAAGTCGGATTCAATTTGCTGGGCTTCTTCACTGGTGGTGGTTGCCGACGCAGAGTATTGCTTGCTGTTGTCGATGGAAAAGTCAATGGGAGCGGCAAAGCCTTGGTAACGGCCCGCGTATTCAGCAGGGGCCGCAGAGCGTTTGTTGGAGCGGATGCCACCGGGCTCTAAATCTCGCAATAACTCCAAGGCTTTGTCTTGGCGGCCTAGGCTTTGGTACATCTCTGCCAGGCTGGTGGTAATTTCGGGGTCGCCGGGGTACTGCTCATGCAGTTGGCTTAAGATACTTTTGGCTTGAAACTTGCGGCCACTGTACAACAAGGCCATTGCTTTACCCAAACGGGCATCGCGGTTGGCTGGGTCGTCTTTTAATACGCCATCAAACAGCGCAAAGGATTTATTGTATTGGCGGTCATACGACAGCTGCTTGGCTTCTTCAATACGGCTACTGGCAGTACCATCGCTGTGAGTGGGTTGAGGCGCGGGTCTATTTTCGTTAAACGTCGTTTTTTTGATGGGTGCTTGAGCTGTATTGGCCCACTCGCCCGAATCCGATTGAATGCGCACTCGATCGTTGGCATAAGTTTTTTGAGCTGGTGTTTCGTAAGGTTCAATGGCTGCGGTTGATGCGGACGCGTTGGACTTTTTCCACGACGAGGCAGAGCCTGCATTAACGGTGGGGTGCTGCACTGTGGTTCGCCCTGCCCCCGGAGCACTGGTGGCTTGCTCTACGGTC
Source organism: Vampirovibrionales bacterium (assembly GCA_029866025.1). Taxonomy (GTDB): domain Bacteria; phylum Cyanobacteriota; class Vampirovibrionia; order Vampirovibrionales; family Vampirovibrionaceae; genus JARXAD01. The sequence continues at coordinate 191,202 of JARXAD010000013.1, forward strand.
CAAGGGTCGTTATCCAAAGAGGTGGGAACCAGGGTTTTGGTGGCTTGGGTCTCCGTCCGGGTCCCCCACGCACCCTCGCGCTCTACAATGGCAGGGCTACTGGTTGATGAAAAACCAGTGCTGCGGGTTGTGGTATTAACCATAGGCCGCTGCACCACACTGCGACCGGCCCCCGGTTTTACAATACCAATTTCTGTGGTGGCAGACGATTGCCCCGTGGCCGGTCCCCAAGAAGAGGAACGGGTGGTGGCGGAGGTAGTGGTGGTAACGACGGTGGGCTTATTGCTTAGATTGGCATTCTGGCTGTTAAAATAGGCTTTCAGGCGTGGCTGAATATCCGCATCGTTTTCGTACTTAGGGTTGCTGGCCACGTCGCGAAACAAGCCATCAATGTAGTTAGCTTTAGGAAAACTAGAGCTAGGCAAGTTTTGCCCACGAAAGACTTCGGCAAATTCTAGTTTTTCGTCGGCAGTTACTTCGCCCAATTGGTACAAGTTATCAAAGGTCGTAATGGCTTCAGGCCATTGGGTCAGTTTAATGTGGGCGCGCGCGTTGCGCAGTTGCACGTCGTGGTTGACTTTCATCTCGGGTGGTAATTTTTCCGTCAGGGCAATGCTGGTCATAAATTCGTTCAGGTCATAGGCCACGCCACCCAAACTGTTGAGTAGGTTGGCATCGCCATTGGCCAACACACCCGCTTGCACCTTGCCAAACAACTGGCGGGCTTTGGGTTGTTGATCGGCATAGCGAAGAGCATATAAATAGTCCAGCTGCCATTGCAGGCTTTGGACCGTGGGGGGCTGGACATCAAAAGGCTTGATGTAGTTTTCATACAACGGCACGGCCAAAGGGGCTTTGCCCAAATGGCTTAGTAAGCTGGCGTACACCGCTTGCGAGGCCGGTGTTTTGGCAAATTCCTGGCGGATAGGTTCAGCAAACTGAGCGGCATCGGTGTAGCGTCCGTCCCACATGAGTAGCTGGACCAAGTTTCGGGTGATGTTGACGGATTCTTTCGCCACTTCCGGTGATTGGCTCTTCAATTCCAAGGCACGAGTGAGCAAGCGAATGGCTTGCGACCGACGCGAGGGATCCCAACCTGTAATAGTGCCTAAGTGCATCAACGCTTCGGCATTGTCGGCATTAAATGTTAGGGTTTGGATGAGATAATTTTTGGCTTGGGTGTAGTTTTCTTCGCCGCCTTGCTTCATAAGTGCTTTGGCTAACCACAGATTGGCCTCATCACTACCCGCAGAAGCACCGGCTACTTTTTGAAAGCCCTCCAGAGCGGCTTGAATATCCCCTTTGTCATACTGGGCTTTGGCCTGAGCAAAGGTGGATGCTTGAGAGGGTTCTACCGGAACAGCCCAAGCACTGATGGGGGTAAGGGCTACCGTGGTGGCAAGGGTGAGCGCTGTCACCCACTGGCTGGTTGTGTTCCGTAACAGTGATGAAGAAAAACCGGCAATGGCTGTCATGGAATCTCAATCCTAACTCTTTATGGAGCACTGGGTGCCCAATTTGTGCAAAACTGGCCACACGAACACACACTATTGCCATATATTATAGAGAGTGTCTGCCCAATGAGGAAGGCCTACTCCTACAATGGAAAAGCCTTCATAAGGATTTGATGGAAATGTATGATATTGGTTAAGCCGCGGGTTGGTGTAGGCAGTGGCTCAATACGTCTAGAGACCGTAAATCTAGGTTTTTAAAGTACACCAAGATTAATCCGGGGGAACCATCGGGGGCTTCCGCAATATCTTTAACCACAGCTTGATACGTGGTTTTTTGCCCCGCGCCAGCGCTTTGGGTTGGCCAGTCAAAGGTTACGGTAACGTTATCGCCCAAGCGTAAGCTTTGGCCGCCGTTGCGTAAACGAAGTACCGCACCCATTTCACTCACTTCTTGGGTGACGCCATCCAGCCGTTGGCCGTTCACCACCAATTCGGTGGCCACTTGCATGGCAATCACAGGAGCCACGCGCACAATGTCTTCCGACTCTTGATATAAATTGCGAATGATGATGAGACGCTCGTCTTTGGACAGATCCGAGAAATTCATACCAAACAGGGTTTGTCCACCGCCCAGCGGCACTTCCCGTTTAATTTCGGCGCGCACGCTTTGTGGAGCAGCGTTGGCCGCGCCATCTTGCTGGCTCCAATCCATTATAACCTCCACCGTTTGTCCCAATTCTAGGTGCTGGGCACCATCGCGCACCACCACAGCCACTCCGGTTTCACTAATCTGATCCGAGAAACCTTGAATGCGTTCGCCATTGGCTAAAATGGCGCAGGGCAGGTTTTGGCGCACACGAAGGGTTCTGCGACGAGAGGCGTTTTCTTTGGTTTGAGCTAGGCGCAGCGGTGTGGATAGCCATTTACCGAAGGATTTACCCGTAGTGCTTTCGCGGTGGTATTTACGCCACACGCGGGCATCGCTAAACATGTGACGAATCAGGGATTGGTGCTGTTCATCAGACCGGTTCACAACCCGGAAGCCCACGTAGAAGCGGCCATTGTCATCGCGGCTGCTACGAACGGCCTGCACTTGGTATACGCTTAGTTCGTCCAAATCCCAATCGAGAATTTTAAGGCTGAGGGTGCCGGAGATGGGGATGGGTTGATCAAACACGACCGCCAAGCCGCTTTCGCTAATGTTGGTGGTGTACCCCACGGCAATGGAGTCATCCAGCAAGCGCAATTCGCAGCGCACTTGCCGATAAATACGAGGAGAGAGGCGGAACTGGGGGCGTTCTTGGGCCACGTACACCGCTCCAATAATAAGGGCCAAGTTGTAGGTAGACCAGAACACGTTGGTGAGAATACCGCCCAGCATGGCTTGATCTGCCATGGCACGCACCACGGCAAAGCCCAAGCCAAAGGCAATCAAAAAGCCAATGACAATTTGGGGGAAGACGATGGCCCAGTTAAAAGACATCCCTTCGTTCAGGCCTTCTTTAGGCGTTACTTGAAACTTGGCGCGCCAGGGGAAAAGCATGGTGAGGACGTTGGTTTGAAACATATACACGCAGGTGGCCGTTTCGTACACTTCTGCCCAAAAGGTGTGGCGCAAACCATGAGACAGCACCGTATACCCAAAGGTACTGGCCAAAAAGGCAGGACCAAAGAAGGTGATGATTTCCACAATACCGGCATCAATGGGTTTAATGCCAAAGTACAAATACGTTAGCGGCACCAACAAAAAGACGAGACGAGCGGCCCCAAAAAAGAAATACCAAATGCCGGCAAAGTAGCACAGGCGCTGGGCAATGCTGAGACCACCCACAAACAAGGGATTATCAAAAAACAGAATTTGCGCCATGCCGCGGCCCCAGCGAATGCGCTGTTTCACAAAATCGCCAAAACTATCTTGCGCCATTCCGGCAGAGAGATCTTTGTTGTAATAAGCCGACTCCCACCCTTTGGCGTGCAAACGCAAGCCGGTGTGAACGTCTTCCGTAATGGTCTCCACAGCAAAGCCGCCAATGTCTTCCAGTGCAGACCGGCGAAAGAGTGCTCCGCTGCCTGCAAAAAAGGCAGCCCCCCAGTAGTCGTTGCCCGGTTCAATCACGTGGAAGAACAGATCCTGTTCGTTGTTCATCACGTCTTCCGATACCAAGTTACGTTGGAACGGATCCGGTGTGAAAAAATGCTGCGGGGTTTGCACAAAAGCCATTTTGGGATCGTTAAAATACCCCACAATGTCTTTAATAAAAGTGCTGGCAGGCACATGATCCGCATCAAAAATGGCAATCAACTCACCTGTAGTATAGGGCATCGCATTGTTCATATTGCCCGCTTTGGCGTGTTTGTTGTTGTCTCGTGCAATGTATTTAACGCCCAGTTTTTGGGCTAAATCCGCCATTTCGCTGCGGTCACCGTCATCCAGCAAATACACGGTTTTATTGGCATAGTTTAAGGCTTGGCAGCCCACCAAAGAGCGATAAATAACATTAATGGGTTCGTTGTAGGTACACAAAAACACATCCACACTGGGCTGGGCTTGGCCTTCGGCCAACGGTTTGGCAGGGCGATTAGTTTCGCCCACCATTTGAAAATAACCCAACAATAGCGTTGCAAACGAAAGCAACTCAGCACCGTAAATAATGTAACCCACCACGGTGCTTTCGGGGGTTTTAAAGGTGAGGGTTTCAAAGGTACGCCACAACAAGTAGCGGATCATCAGAGCAATGACGACCAGCATGATAAGCGAGCGCTGTTTTTGGCACGTGCTAAACACCACGGCCATCACAACCAATGACACCACCGAGATGGCAATTTGCAGCCAGAAGGGCAACCAGAGGGAAATATCTGGGAAGAGAGGGCGAGACAAGCCTTCTTCAAACTGAGTGGCCAAGTCCAACATGGAAAAATCGGCCCACGACGGAGAACCGAGCAACCATAGGCCTACTACCAGTAGTAGAGGCAATAGCAATCCTTGTAAGGACGGCGTAGTCGATAGGAATCGGCGGCAAATCGATGGCAAAAAGCGCATGTGGGTGTCTAACCTGCTTGCTAAGAATGAAAAGTTAAGAGAGATACCAGAGAAATAATGGGTAATCTGAAGCGATGGAGGGCGACCCTCTACTATCCGTATCAAAACCGGTGGCAAGCTTCAATTGCTACAGGTGTCGACACGCGAGATTGTTACATGGGACAACCCCGCGATTGGATTCATAAAACCCTTAACAAGGGCACTCTAACGGTTCTCTAAGACCACACTGCAGCGCCAAGACAATACCGTCCTAACCTACACCATGAACGCCCCCCATCATCCTTAGTTTCTCAGGACGAAACATCCTCCCATAGGTGGGTCTTCAAGCAGAGGGATTAGCGAAGCAGGTGAGGAGCCGAGGGATCTTCGGTCTTGGGTGCAGGGGTCAGTAGCGCCACGCACTCAATGTGGTAGGTTTGGGGAAAACAATCCACGGGTTGAACCCACGCGAGCTGCCAGCCGTTGTCGGTCAGGTGGCGGCAATCACGGGCCAGCGTGCTTGGGTTACAACTAATGTAGATGATGGCCTTGTCGGTGTGTTCGGCCAGCCAATCCAGCACTACGGGCTTGGCGCCTGTGCGGGGGGGATCAATAATGCCAATGGTGATTCGGTTGGGGGCAAGATTTTCGGCCAAAGAAGCCTCTAAATACCAGTCGGCAATGTAGTCTTCCACGGCTTGGGCGTGCCATTGGCTGCGATGACTAATGCCCAATTGAGCGCTGTTCAGGCTGGCCAGCTCCACGCTGGTTAAATCGCCTTCCACGCCAATGACCTTGCTAAACTGGGCGCCCAAGGGGCTGGCCATAATACTTAGGCCAAACAGGCCCATACCGCAGTAGCCATCCCACACAATGGTTTTGCCAGCCGTAGTTTTTGCTTCGGTGGGCATCACACTGGCAATGGCTTGATGCAAAGTGGTGAGTAGCTGTTCGGTGCCTTGGGGTTGGGCTTGCGTAAAGTGGGGGAGTGAGATGCTGTACTCTATGTTTTGCAGGCGGGTGGTTACAACAGACTCTCCCCACAACAGTTGGGGTTCGGAACCTTCGGGAGCATCTTCAGTGGGAATCAACTGCCATAAGGCTTTTAAATTGGGATGGGTTTCGCGCAAGGTTTGAAAGACTTCCAAAGCTTGGGTAGAATCCCATACTTCTGCTTGAGGGGCTTCAGCCACCGTGTTGGGTTCATAGGAGGTGTCAATCGGTTCTTCGTCGGTACGCGGCTCTAACCCCAACAAAATGGTAGTTTCATCGGTGGCACGAGCTTTGACGCGCTGAATCCCTTGCAATAACTCGTTGGCCAATTCCGGTTGATTATTAATGGTCTTTAACAAAGCTTCTAAAGGCGGGGCCGCAATGGGACATTCGCTAATGGCAATGGTGGTATTAGATTCTCGCTGATGGAAGCCCAAACGTAAGTTGCCATTCGGTAAGGTCACGACTTCCCAGGTGATGGTGTGGCGGTAGTGCCAGGGAGAATTGCCCAAGGTGGGTTTAATGGTCACGTTGGGTAATTTGGCCAGTCGTTCAAAGGATTCGGCAACAATGGTGCCTTTCCACTCCAGTTGAGCTTGGGTATCCATGTGTTGCCACTGGCATCCACCGCAGCGTTCGGGGGCTTGGGCAAGGGCATGCTGGCAGGTGGGCTGAACACGATGGACCGAAGGAGCCTCTATGGACTGAATGATCCCCTTGAGTGGCGCTTTTTTGGAACGGCTGGTGGCTGCGGCTTCAATGGTTACGGTTTCACCCGGTATGCTATCGGCCACCCACACAATGGCTTTGCGAGGGTCTTCGGGGTTCTGGCTGTCCATGCGGGCCAAGCCGTCTCCGCCATACACCAATTTTTCAATGTTAACGGTGGTGGTTTTAGACTGTTTGGGGGCTTGTTGGCGTGCACGAAAGGTTTTGGAGGATGGCATAATGAGAATTTCTAAACATGGGTAAAGGGGTGGCAATAATTATGAACAGTTTGCCATCATACGCAGAAAGCACCCAAAATTCTTACAATAATCGCCTACAAAGGATGCTCCAAGCCTTTACGATGCTAAGGGATACTGGGTATCGGCCGATGTTAGGGCGGTTGCTGGCAAGGGTTTTTTGGGGCATTCGTCCACCAACTCATCCAGTGTGCAGCCCAGTGCGTGACAAATAGTAAGCATCATGGGTAAACGAGGAAAGGCTCGCCCCTGATTCCAGTACATGACGGTTTGGTGATCCACGTCCAAGTGCTCTGACAACAGACGCATGGTCCAGCCACGATGAGCCATTGCCAATTCTGCGACCCGTAAACGTAATGGTGTCATTAGCTCTCTCTCCAGTTTGTGATTCTACAGATATTGGGTATAGTCCAACAGGTTGCGAACCTATTGTGGTGATTGAACGTCAATAAAAATTGATTGTAGCAATTATAGCACTATTGAAATATACTTTTCAATATCGAAATAGTATAGACTTTGTAAGTTGACTCCGCGAGAGATGTTTATTCCATGAAACCTTCGGATACATTATTGGGCCATGAAATTCAATTGTTCTTGGTGCGTCAGGGGGTCACGTTAGAAGCGTTGGCCTCTCAAATGGCAATGTCTCAAGAGGCGTTGTCTAATCTCATTCACGGGCGCCGTCGTTTTAAGGATGATACCTTGCGGCGTTTGGCAGCAACGCCCCTATTTGTTTCTGGGTGTTTTAGTGAATCGCGCTTGAAGGCACTGCGTGCTGTGGACGAGTACGCAATGAGTGACTTGGTGCTGGCGGTGGTGGAGTTGGTAAAGCGAGGCGCCTTGGATACGTTGCCAAACGAGTTTTTTGATGACATTCGTCAAGAGTTAAGTCGTTTTGTAACCTCTCACCGAGAGCCGTTGAAGAACCTTCGCTCAGTATTTGATGCATTCCCTGAATAAAGGTGTCGAGGTTCATGATTAGGATCTCCCAAGTACGTTTAAATAGGCTTTCAATCGGGGGCTCATGGCTAAAGGTGTTTCCTATAAGCCATTGGATAGCATTGTTATAGCCTGAATGAAACCGAAAGGTTCAGTGTAAATCTTCGGATTTTTGAAAAATAGGGTCCCAAAGGAATCCGCTTTCAGAAAATCCGATGAAATGCCGAATCAGAGGAGTGTCCAAATGGCTCGCATCTCTCCCTAATGGACTATGTTGTTAGGGTGTGGGAACTGGAGATGCGACTGCTGTGGGATGATTGGGGGAGGTTGCTGCAATGTGGGGGTCGCGCATGCGGTAATGGCGGGCCACTCGCTCATCCAAGGTTTCGGGGCTTTGTTTCCATAAACCCAGGGAATAATCCAAATTCGTATCCTTCATAGGCTCTTGTCCTGAGGAGGATACGTAATCTTTGGCCCAAGCCCAAAATTCGATTTTGGTTCGGTAGCCGTCTTGTTCTTCTGTTACGGAGGTATAGGGGTCGTTATCCAACGCATGCATGCCTTCATGAATCCAATAGGCTGCCAATACGGCTGGGTGGCCAAAGGCCAAGGCGGGGTCAAAACGGATGGCAGGCTCTGTGTTGTGGTAGCGATATTCGGCTAGGTTGGGCACATTGTCGGCTTTTTGGGTGGGGGCAAAGTGGCATACCACGCGGGTCATGGCCCTCAGCAGGTCTGGTCGCTGGGTTTGAGTGCAAAAAGCCGTGGCCCACAAGCGCGCTTGCTGTAGGTTGGCTTGCCCCAGCCGTTGCACCATCGTGTCTAATGGCAGTCCGCTTTGGGTGGCCCACAAGCGCAAGGCCAAATAGTCTCGTTGCCGCTTGGCAGAATCCAACCGGGGGCTTTTTTTAATCAACGTATCAAACTGCTCAATGGCTTCCGTCCAAAGCCCTTCGGTTTGCAGCTGTTCGGCTAAATTTTGTCTGGCTTCGTCATCGGTGGGGTCAATGCGTAGCAGCTCTTCAAAGGCCAAAATGGCGCTGGGAGCTTCTCCCAGGCTAATGTAAGTGTGGGCCATGTTAAACCACAGGTCGGTATACGTGGGGTCGTAACGCAGGGCTTGCTGATAGAGCCCCACGGCCTTGCGGTAGTCTCGGTGGGTTTGGGCCGTATTGGCTTGCTCTTTTAGCCTGCGGGCGGTTTCTCTGTCTCGCACCAGCCCTTGTGCACCCAAGGGAAAATTTTTGGGTAGGGCCACCGTGGCGTACAGGGGCGAGTAAAAATCGGCAGGGTGGGGATCTTTATGCACCCCAGGAGCACTAGGCTGGGGGGGCAATGCAGACAAAACGCCCCGCGGCGGGGGAGCCAGCGGGGCGAATGTGGGGGTAGGTGTTGCTGAAAAAACCATGCCTTATTAAAGACCGCTAAAAGTCTTTATTTGCCTTTATTATTTAACAAAGGGTAACACCTTTTTTTCTCGCTGCTTTTGAAACTCGGTTTGCTTGGGGTTGCATTTAACCTCTATGACGTCGCCATCGCCGTTTAAAAATACCTCTAATTCGCCTTTAGCTTTAAGAAATAAATTTTGGTCTATATTAGCTCCGTTCGTCGGATTTTTATTAAACTTATGATGATCCTCGTAATCTTCATTGGTTGCTAATATTTTGAAGGCAAATGTATCTTCTTTTGGCTGAACATTTAACCTATGAGTCATAAAAATGTCGCACTTATAATGATCGGTTAAGTTACCCTTATTATAGTCTATTTTGTCTTTTTCAATTTCTTTAATGGGAGCTAAGCCTTCAACCTGGTTTTGAAGCAAGTAATTATAAATTTTTTTGTCTGCGCCTTTGGGAACCGCTGCTTCATTTTTTGCCATTTCCCCGTCAACGTAAACAACAACGGGCATGGCTTGTCCAAATTGAATCATGGGGAAATCTCCGAGGGGTTAGGGGGTTTAAAATGATAAAGGGGGAGCTTGCTCCCTATTTGAATACACGCCCCTGAATGGGATAAGGTGTTAGGGTGCCGCTTTTAGTATAAGAAATTGTTACAAATCGTGATGACCTTGCTGGAAACCCTGCCTCCCCTTACCTTATACAATTCGTTGTCTCGCAGCAAAGAAGCCTTTGCCCCCGAGCATCCCCCCACCGTGCGCTTGTATGTGTGCGGCCCCACCGTGTACGACGATGCTCACTTGGGCCATGCGCGGTGTTACATCACGTGGGATGTGCTGATTCGTACCTTGCGAGCGTGGGGCTACGAGGTGCAAGACGCCCGCAACATTACGGATGTGGACGACAAGATTTTGGCCAAAGCCTCTGCCACAGGCCAATCGCCTGCCGAAGTGGCGAAACACTTTACCCAGCGCTTTCATGACGACATGGCGGCCTTGAATGTGCTCCCTCCAAACCTGGAACCCAAAGCCACCGAACACATGGAGGCCATCATTGAAGGTTGCCAAGAGCTCATTACTAAAGGCGCCGCCTACGTAACCAGCAATGGCACCGTGTATTATCGCACCGCCAGCAAGGCAGATTATGGCAAGCTGAGCCAAAAGCCCCTAGAAGATTTGCGCTCTAGTGGCCGCGTGGAAGCAGACCCGGAGAAAGAATCCCCGCTGGATTTTGCCCTGTGGAAGCACGTGGCCCAAGACGACCCCAACTATTGGGAATCGCCTTTTACAACAGAGAACAACCCCCAAGGGAAAGGCCGCCCTGGCTGGCATATGGAATGCAGCGCCATGAACCAGCGTTTGTTTAACGGAAAGCTGGATATTCACGCCGGTGGTGCGGATTTGATGTTCCCCCACCATGAAAACGAGATAGCCCAAAGCGAAGCGTGGACAGGCCACGATCCCTTCGCCCGCTTTTGGCTTCACAACGGCTTTGTGACGACTGATGGCGAAAAAATGTCTAAAAGTCTGGGCAACGTCAGCAATGTGCGGGGCCTGTTGCAGCACTTTGATTCCAACACCTTGCGGTATTTTTTGTTGGCCCACCACTACCGCATGCCCGTGGATTTTACTCCCGATGCCTTGCAAGCTGCCGCTAACCGTATGGCTAAAACCCATCGCGCCATTCAATCGGCTTGTGAGACGTTGGGTTTGGTGAAAGACGTCGCCTTGCACCTAGACCCGTGGACGCTGGATAAAGAAAACTCAACCGTTCAGGCCTTTGTAACGGCCATGAGTGATGACTTAAACACGCCTCGTGCCTTGGCCGCGTTGGATGACGCCATTGCTACCCTCAATACCAAGCACCACGACGATCCCAACAACCTACCTGCCATTAAGTTGGCCTTGATGGCTGTATGGACGGTGTTTGTGACTCTAGGATTTTCCATCCCCTTGGTGTTTGAAGGCAAGGCCTTGCCCGAAACGGTTGTGATGGGGGTGAATGCCTTGATGAGAGCTTATGGCCTCCCCCTGACCGATGGTGAGGCTGTGGAAAGCCGGATTGATGGCTTGCTCAATCGGCGCCATGCCGCCAAACAAGCCAAAGAGTGGGCCATTGCCGATGCCATTCGTAACGGGCTTACCGCCCTGGGCGTTCAGGTGCAAGATTCGCCCAATGGTTCCTCGTGGTTTTACCAAGCGCCCAGTGTTTCTATCGAATCTGTGGCTGCCCGTGTCTAACGAAACCTCGATCGCTCTTGCTGCTTTGGAGGCCGATACCTTTGCGCCCTCCATTGCCGCGTATTTAGGGGATGCGGTGTATGAGCTTGCCGTGCGCCGTTGGACTATTAAAACCTTGGCAGCTCAGAGAGCCCTCACACCCAAGGCCATACACTTTGCCACCATTGCTCGGGTTCAAGCGGCGTATCAGGCCAATTTACTTACTGCAATAGAGCCCCAACTCACCGATTCTGAAAAAGACTGGGTTCGTCGCGCTAAAAATGTCTCAACCAAAACAGCCCGCAAGCAAGATCAAGCCGTGCACCGCCATGCCACAGCCCTGGAAGCCTTGGTGGGTTGGTGGTCGGTCCATGCGCCCGAGCGGATGGCAATGCTCACGCCTTATTGGTCACAAGCTGTATTAACTTCGGTTATAGAGACCCACGACTAAGCCTAATAGCGTGTTGCTTGGCAAGCCGGAAAATCGGCCACCCATACGTGGGTTTTGTCTTGAATGAGGAGACGACCGTCTTGAATCGAGACGGTAGGCGTTGTGACTGCTGCGTCGGTGGCAAAGGGTTGGCCGCTTAGCGGCAGTATTATAAGGGTTCTTCCTGCTTGGCTGAGCACGGCGGTGGCTGCGGTGGCAGTAGCGCCGCGTTGCAATTGAGCCAAGTAAATGCCTGAGGGCAATGTGAGTCCATTGAGGCAAACAGGAGCAAAGAGTCGAAGGAGGCTGCCCGTAGTGTCGGCGTACTGGCGAGGCCCCACTTGCATCAGTTTATCCACATCTACGGGGGGCTCTTTTTTCTTAAAGAGATTTTTAAATTGAAAGCCTTTTTGTTGGTACGCCGGTGGGGGCGATTGGGGTAATGCGAGTGAGTTGGGATTTTGTGCCTCATTTGAAGGGGTTTCCAGGGTTTCGTTGCCGGTGGGTAAGTTCCAATCCACCGAGTCACTCCATTCTTGGGCCTGAAGTGGCGGAATGAATAAACAATGACAAACCATACCTACTATTGCCGCTGTTAAGACGGTCCAACGAAGGCGAATGCTTGGGTGCAGTGTCATGGAAAGTAGAATCTCTCCCCTGTTTAAGGGGTCTCTGGTGTCTAGTGGGTCATTACAATAGAAGCGTATGGCTTTTAGTGTAAAAGAGGTGATGGCAGGTTCGCATCCCACGCCCACTGTAGCGGCTTAGAGAGGTTTGGTTCTGATGGCTCACATTTCCCTAAAAACACGCCTGATGTTGGTGGTTACCAAAGTATGTGCGTATGGCCTCAATACGGTGCTGATTGCACTAGTATTGGCGGGGATTGGTGTGTTGATTTGGGGCAGCATGTTTGGTCTGGATAGCAGCGGCTTAACCACCGGTGTTCCCGATGGGGCCGCCAGACACGCCCAGCCGTAAAGGGCTCCCTCGCCGCGTGGATAAAGGCTATAATAAATCACTTTCGCTACCCTTATGGGGCTTTATGCCTTAACGTTGTTCATAAACACAATTGAAAGACAGTGCCATGTTGGATATTCGATGGATTCGTCAGGATGCTGAGGCGGTGAATGCCGGCTTAAAACGTCGTTCACTTCATTTAAGTGTGGATGCCATTGTGGCCTTGGACAACCAACGCTTGGCCTTGCTGCAAGAAGAAGAAACCTTGCGGAGCCAGCGCAATGCCCTGTCTAAAGAAGTGGGGCAGCGAAAAAGCAAGGGCGAAAACGCCGATGAACTCATGGCTCAAACCAAAGCCATCGCCGAACGCATTAAAATATTGGAAGCGGACAAAGATGCCTTAGAGGTTCAGCAAAATGCTTTGTTGCTGGATATTCCTAATATCCCGTCGATGCAGTCTCCTGTTGGGGCTGATGAGAACGCTAACGTGGAAGTGCGTCGTTGGGGAGATGAGTTAAAAAACCGTGCTCCAAAAGATGCCTTGGCCCACTGGGATTTGGGCCCTGCCATGGGTATGCTGGATTTTGAGCGCGGTGTCAAAGTGGCTCAATCACGCTTTACCTTGCAGCGTGGCTGGGGGGCCAAGCTGTCTCGGGCGCTGATTAACTTTATGCTGGATACCCATGAAGGACTGGGCTACGAAGAATTGCGTCCGCCGTACTTGGTGAATGCGGACGCCATGAAGGGCACAGGACAACTACCTAAATTTGAAGCCGATATGTTCCGCTGCCAAGATGATGCGTTGTACCTTATTCCGACGGCGGAAGTACCCGTCACCAATTTGTATGCCAATGAAGTACTGCTAGAAAGCCAATTACCCTTTTGTTTTTCGGCTTACACACCTTGTTTTAGGCGTGAAGCCGGTAGTGCTGGGCGCGATACGCGTGGGTTTATTCGTCAGCACCAGTTTGACAAAGTGGAATTGGTGAAACTCACCACGGCAGAACAGGCTGAGGCCGAGCATTTAAAACTGGTGGCCGATGCCGAACGGATTTTGCAATTGCTGGAATTGCCGTATCGCGCCATGGAACTGTGCACGGGGGATATGGGGTTTTCGGCACAACGGTGTTTTGATTTGGAAGTGTGGTTGCCGGGCCAGCAGGCGTATCGAGAAATTTCCAGCTGCAGCCATTTTGGTGATTTTCAAGCCCGTCGGGCGGGGCTTAAATACCGCTCAGAAGCCACCAACAAATTGGAGTGGTGTCACACCATTAATGGCTCGGGCTTGGCCATTGGTCGTACCGTGGTGGCGATTTTGGAAAACTACCAACTGCCTCCCGATGCCCAAGGCCGTTACCGCGTGGCGGTGCCTACCGTGTTGCAGCCCTACTTAAAAACCGAGATTTTGGAAGCCACCGAAGCGGTTCATCCCTTTGGGGTGGTGGAGAGTGATTCCTCATTAACGTTGCTGCAAGGGGCCGAAAAAGGGAGAGTCAATGTCTAGCAATGCTCCTCAGCCATCGGCATCAGGGCAGCCCAACTCGGGGTTGTTTACCAGCGGTGGTGGGGCGGCAGCTCCTAACCCCATGAGCGCCTTGGCCAGCAAACCTTTGGTGATTGAAGACTTGGAAGCCGTATTGCGCCAAAGTGTGGCTCAAGGCGCGTCCGATATTCATTTGCATGTGGGGCACCCTCCCATGGTGCGCTTGTATGGGGCCATGCAAACCTTGGCCATGGCTCCGGTTACCGAACGTCTGTTGTACGAGTTTGTTCAAAAAACCATTCCAGCCCGATCACTGAAACTGGTGGATGATCAAAAAGAAGTGGATTACGGTTTTGGGGTTCCCAATCTGGCGCGTTTTCGGGCCAATTTGTTTTACGAATTGAGCCGCCCGGCCCTCGTGCTGCGTATTGTGGCCATGGAAATCCCCAGTTTGGAGGCTTTGGCACTGCCCAGTATCGTACGTCGGTTTTCCAATCTAAATAATGGGTTGGTCTTGGTAACGGGTCCGACAGGGTCGGGTAAATCCACCACACTGGCATCATTGATTAATGTGATTGTGAAGGAACGTGCCAAGCATATTATTACGGTGGAAGATCCCATTGAGTATTTGCACACGTCGGCAAAATCCTTTGTAACCCAGCGAGAAATTGGGGTGGATACCAATGATTTTTCCAGCGGGGTGAAGTACGCGCTACGGCAAGATCCAGATGTGATTTTAATTGGAGAGTTGCGAGACCGAGAAACGGTGGCAGCTGCCCTCCATGCGGCAGAAACAGGCCATTTGGTATTCTCCACCTTGCACACCTCGGATGCGGTGCAAACCATTCATCGCATTATCAATATTTTTCAGCCCCACGAGCGTGAGCCTGTGAGGATGCAGTTGTCCAACATTTTACGGGGGACCATTTCCCAACGGTTGCTGCCTAAAAAAGATAACAGCGGCCGCGTACCCATTGTGGAGGTGATGACGGCTACCCCCACCGTGATGGATTACATTCAACAAAATCAAATTGAACAAATTTATGATCTCATCCGCGAAACGGAAATGGGCGAAATGGTGAGTATGAATTTGTCACTCTACCGAGCGGTGCAAGAAGGCTGGATTGATCCCAAAGAAGCCATGGAGCAATCCAACAACCCTGTACAATTGGGCCAAATGTTGCGCGGTGCCTATCAAGGAACAGCCTCAAATTTAGGCCAGTCGGGAGGGCTGTATTAACTTGAAGGGGTTTTGGCAAATTAAAACGACGATGAGTTTTTGGGGTGCTGTTGCCTTGGGATTATTGCTTTTGTTATCTGGGGTGCCCGTTCACGCGGCGATTTCTACGATGGTGGAAAGTGTGCAGATGGATGCCCAAGGTGGCTTGGTGATTCGTGCCAATCAATCCTTAGAAGCTTATGCGCCTTTTGCCACATTGCGCTTATTAAACCCCACCCGTTTGGTGGTAGATTTACCCAACGCGGAACTCAAGGCCGGTGGCATTCCGGGGGTGGTGTTGAGTGCAGAACAACGTAAAAAACTGGGTGTGGAAAAAATTGAGATTAAAGAGTCGAAGGGGCTGTTTTACCGCTCTGTACGGTTAACGATCGTTGCTGCTAACATCGAAGCTTTGAGCCGTTTAACGGTTCAGTTTGCGGGTGCCACGGCCAGAGTTGTATCGGAAGAACCGTCCGCGGTGGCGTCTCAATCGTCTCCTGTTAAGGCTTCTAAACGTGGGCCGCCCCAAGTGCCCGTTAAAATCTCTGGTAAGGCTTCCCCAAGCACAAAAGATAAAAAAGAAGGGTTGTCCCCCGTTCCCACCATTCCTCCAACACCGATGGAACCGGCCAAGCCTGTATTGTCCAATTCAGTGTCTCAGGCCATTCCACAACAAGTGGGTGCCACCCTCATTACCAAAGTGGGGTATCGTCAGCAAGCGTTGTGGTTGGAATCGGCACCAGGCTCACAGCCGTTACGCTTGAGCCAACGGTTTGTATTAAAAAGCCCCAGCCGCTTGGTGGTGGATTTCTCTCCCGCCACTTTGGCGGATAAAAGCTTGCAGGGTACCACGTCGGTTTCTGATGAGCCGGGCACCAGTCAAATTCGTGTGGGCCAGTTTGAAGATGCCACCGTGCGCGTGGTGATTGAAACGGAACACCCGGAGCGCTTTGCCATTGAGCAAAAAGGCCAGCAGGCCCGTATTAGCGCAGACACTACCAATCCAAACTCACAAAACAACACCGGTAATACCACAGGGATTCAATCCATTGGGTTGGATTTGGTGCAAGGGGTGACTCAGTTGCGCCTGAATACCCAAGGGCCCTTGGTGCACCGTTGGGTGAAGGATGGCAATGCGGTGGTGATTCAACTGCTGAATGTGGCGGCAGAGCCCGGCCAAGTAAGCTTTGATGCCAAGCGTTTTCCGCATGTGCAAAGCATGGCAGTGCGGCCCTTGGTGGCGGGTCAACCCAACAGCCAGTTTGTGTTGCTGCTAGAAAATGCCGACGCTTTTCAAATTCGTTCCGACAGCCAAAACGGTGGCAAAACACTGTTGCTGAGCCTTACTCCCAACGAATTGACCCAAAAAGCCTCGCCTCCCGTGCGGGGGTCGGGTAAATACCGCGTGGTGGTGGATGCGGGCCATGGGGGCAAAGATGGCGGTGCCACCCGTGACGGCGTGCAAGAAAAAGATCTTAATTTGGCCATTGCTTTGCGCCTGCGCGATGCCTTGGTATCGCGGGGTGTGGACGTGGTGACGACCCGGAGCACCGATGAGTTTTTAACCTTGCAACGTATTACCGAAATTAGCAACGCCCAAGCCCCCGATGCCTTTGTGAGCGTGCATCACAACTCCAGTACCAACCCCGCCATTAACGGTATTGAAACGTACTTTTACCACGACCGCAGCCGCCCCTTGGCCGATGCCGTGCACGCCAGCATGGTGAATAGTCAGGAACGCCCCGACCGCAGTGTGCGCCGTGCCCGCTTTTACGTTATTAACCACACCCCTTACCCCGCCATTTTGTGTGAGGTGGGCTACGTGAGTAACACCGCCGAGCGCAACCAGCTTACCAAAACCAGTAACCAGCAGGCGGCCGCCAATGCCATTGCCGAGGGTGTGATTAAGTACTTGAACAGCCGCAAGTAGCCGAATGGTTTACAGTTGTTTGCAGCTATTTACAGTGGTTTTTTGCCTTGAATAATGCGAATAAGCACCACTACAATGGCTAATACTAGCAAAATATGGATGAACCCTTGGATGGTATAGCCAGACACGATGCCAAGTAACCACAAAATAATAAGTATGCTAAAAATAGACCAAAGCATGGCTTTCTCCCAGAAAAAAGAGCGTAAAAATTACCGGTTGAGTACACCGTAGCGCGAATACCAGTAATAGCTACTAAATGTTTTGGGCGTTTGTTATTCGCTAGTAGTGAGTTCGATATGGGATTTCACTGCGTTTAACTTCAACGTATTCAAGGTCTTGATCTTTCAAAAACATGTTTATTCCTAATTCGCAAAGTTCTGCATTATTAGTTGGCCCAATGATGATTTTTTTTAAGGCGGCTTTGGGGATTTCCAGCTCTTTATACGGTTTGAGAATATTATTAGTATGTTTGAATTTAGGGTCACTTATATCTGTATAAATTACTCTCCATTCATTTTCTTCTTGGAATGAGAGGTGTTTATAAAATGGAATTAACTCTAAAATACCATTATAAAAGGCTGTAGATAAAGTAAGCTCCATTACCCATACTTGAGTTCTTTCATCATTTAATTCTTCAACGCTTTTATTCTTTGGTAAGTTTGTAAAACTCATTAAGCCTCCCCTTGGGATAGATACAGGATCGTAGTCCCAATCTGGAACTAACGTCTCAAAGCTGTTAATAAAATCGTCAAAGAAATCTAAAAAATTGGGCGGACTATCTATTTCGGTTAGATAAGAAACGGAATTAAGTTGTAATTTCCCGTCGTTTTCTATTTCTTGAAGTGAACTCTTTGAAAAGCCAAGGCTATAACCACCCCCTAAACAGTAACCTCTCCATTGGCTCAATTTGTCTCCTTCTTCGCAAAAACTAGCGATAAAGGGAGAAAAAAATTCTTTTAATTCTGTATTTAGTTCTTCTAGTTTTTTGATCATTCTACTAATTGAGTTTCGTCTAAGTCCCATTGGTTTATCACAATATTTTTCTTTAAGGCCGTTTTTTACAATCTCTAAGGTTAGATAATATTCTTTGCTGTCATTTAAAAACAAAACATTTGTACAATGCATGACCAAATTTTTTTGTTTTTCGTGGCCAATAATCCCGTACAACCCTTCGGCGTTGGTGTAGTGCCAAATTAAATCGTCATCGTCGGCGGTTGCTGGCTCGGTGGTCATGCGCTGTCCCTTATGTCCCTACCCCTTCAGCCTATCTAAATGTTGCCACAACGTCTATGGTGCTGGTTTACCAAAGGCTGCCCCGCGGCCCTACCGAACGGTACACTGCTGCGGTACACTAGTGGCTGTTTGGTGTCTATTGGGTGGCGGTGGTTTGTATGGTGGCTCCGGTACTGTGGTGGGTGCGCAACACCTTGCGCTTGGCGGATAACCCGCCGTTGGTAGCGGCGTTGGAGTTGGCAAATGCTGCCGGAGTCGGCGTGATTCCCGTGTTTGTGTGGCCCACAAATAGCTCCGATCTTTGGCCACGGGGTGCGGCCAGTCGATGGTGGCTGCATCACAGTTTGGGGGCCTTTCAACAATCGCTACAAGCCAAGGGGTCCACGTTGATTGTGCGATCGGCTCCCACCTCACAAGAAGCCTTGTTGGCTTTGGTAGCCGAAACGGGCGCCACCCACGTGGTTACGGATGAACGCTTGGAGCCTGCGATTGTTACCGAAACCACAGCCATCCAAGAGGCTTTGAAACAAGCAGGTGCCTCTCTTCACGTAGTGCCCAACGCCAACCACTTGCTGGATGTAAGCGCTATTAAAAACCTGCAAGGCAAGGCGTATCAGGTATTTACCCCTTTTTATAAAAATGCTTTAACCCTACCCCGTGCCGAGGTGCTGGCTGCCCCTTCCGCTATCCCTGCGCCGAGTGCTTGGCCTATGTCGGAGTCGGTGGATGCGCTGGGCTTGTTGCCCACTATTTCGTGGGATACCACCATGGGTACCACCTGGACTCCGGGTGAACAGGGCTCTCCGCAGGTGCTCAATCAATTTTTAACGGGCGGCCTTTCAAAATATTTAGACCAACGGGACCTACCCGCGCTAGACATTGGTGAGGGTGTGTCGGGATTATCGCCCTACCTTCATTTTGGGGAAATTTCACCACGGCAGATTGCTGACGCTGTTCGCCACAAGGTGGCCAATGAAGGGCGAGCGCTGAACCGTAGTGAAGAGGGCTATTTACGCCAGCTGGTGTGGCGAGAATTTGCACATCATTTGTTGGTGCATTTTCCCACAACGCCCACTCAGCCCTTGCGCCCCGAATTTAGTGCCTACCCGTGGGCCGATGAATCCTTACCGGAAACCCAAGAGCAGTTAAAGCGCTGGCAGCAAGGCCAAACGGGGTATCCTTTGGTGGATGCAGGCATGCGCCAGTTGTGGGCCACGGGTTGGATGCACAACCGGCTGCGGATGGTGGTGGGTAGCTTTTTGGTGAAGCATTTGCGCATCCACTGGTTGCGTGGCGCCGAGTGGTTTTGGGATACCTTGGTGGACGCCGATTTGCCCAACAACACCTTGGGCTGGCAGTGGATTGCCGGTTGTGGAGCCGATGCGGCGCCGTACTTTCGGGTGTTTAATCCCATTACTCAAAGCAAAAAATTTGATGCCCAAGGCGATTACATTCGCCGTTGGGTGCCCGAGTTAGCGGGTGTATCCGCCCAGTGGATTCATTGTCCGTGGGAAGCGCCGCCGCTAGAGTTGCTGAAAGCCAAAGTCACGCTCGGAAAAACCTACCCCTACCCCATCGTGGATCACACCACTGCGAGAGATTGTGCGTTGGAAGGCTACGAGGCGGTAAAGCGAGAATCGGCAAGCCTTAAAGCGAGTGCGGGTTAAGTTGCTGCGCCACATACTGCCCAATGGCCAAACTGGCCGTCGCTGCGGGTGACGGCGCATTGAGCACATGCAATACTCGCCCTTGATGTTCAATCCAAAAATCATCCACCAAACTGCCATTGGGTCGTAACGCTTGGGCACGTATGCCCGCAGGATACGGTGTTAAATGATGCGACTGCACCTCGGGTACCAGCCGCTGCAAGGCTTTGACGAATAAGGGTTTAAAGGTGCTTCGCAGCATTTCTTGCACGCCTTCGGCGGTGTAGTTAAGGGCCACGCGCCAAAATCCTTCGTAGGTCAGGGCGTCTAATGCGTCCCGCAGGTTGATGTTGGTTTTCGTGTAGCCTTCTCGCGCTAAGGCCAACACGGCGTTGGGGCCGGCTTTCACGGTGTCGTCTATTTTGCGAGACAAATGCACCCCCAAAAAAGGAAACTGCGGGTTTGGCACGGGGTAAATAAGCCCCTTTACCAGTGGCGCTGCCTCGGGCGACAAGGCGTAATACTCGCCACGAAAGGGGATGATTTTCCCCCCGCTCCCTCCCAAGGACGGCTGAGTGAAGTGCTTGGCTTCCTTAACCCCAGATAAAGTTTTAAACAAACGATCGCTATACAGCCCACCGCAGTTAATAACGCGCTGGCAGTGAAACTCGTGGCCTTCGACGGTGGTAACCACAAGACCATCAGGGTTTTCCACTAATTTTGTAAGCGTAGCGCCTAAAGTAATCGTACCACCTGCGGCGGTAATGCGTTTGGCTAGGGCTTGGGCCACCAAAGCATAATTCACCACGCCGGTTTCTGGCACCCATAGGCCTGCCAAGCCTGTTACGTGGGGCTCGTATTGTTGCAAGGCGGTTTTACTGGTCAGTTGTTGCAGGGCCAAACCATTGGCCAAGCCTCGTTCATAGAGGGATTGGAGCCGAGGGAGTTCATCGGTCGTGGTGGCCACAATGAGTTTGCCGCAGCGCCGCCAGTCAATGCTTTCTTCGGTGCAAAAGGCTTCCATCATGTGTCGGCCCGTGGCGCACAAGGTGGCTTTTAGGCTGCCGGGGGCATAATACAACCCAGAGTGAATAACCCCGCTGTTGCGTCCTGTTTGGTGCTGGGCAAGTTCGGGTTCTTTTTCCACCACGGCAATACTGTAGCCCGGCTGCTGTTGCAACAAGGCGTGGGCGGTGGCCAAGCCCACAATGCCGCCCCCAATAATTAATGTATCAATTTTAATCATCCACTTGTTTTAAGCCAAACCGCATTGCAAATAAAGCATTACCTTTGTTCTTTGTTCCTTCACCCACATAGTATCCAGGTTTACGCCATAAACCAGCATAAAACCGGCGTTGCCGGATCGTAAAAGTTATTTGCTGTGCATTTATTACTTCAGCTGTTATGGTTTTGCTATCCTGGCCGGATCAGGTGTTCCTGGATGATTTTTTATTGGGACGCTTGCTCTGCAGGCCTTCTGAAGCCGCGTTCCTGTAGAAGCGCTGGTTGGCGTCCCATGTAGCCGGGCCTGCTATGCCAGTTGGAGTTTACGCCAACGGCTTGTAGGCAAACCCAGTTTGCCCGGCGTTTTGGTGTACCCAATAACACGGGTGTTAAGTTCTTGTTTTTTTTACAACGACAGTCGGTTTATTTTCCCTAACAAAAAATTTTGAGACTACTTCACCGGGTTTAACAAGCACAGCATTAGCTTTTTTAGGTTTAGTATTGATTTTCGGCGGGTCTTTTTTTTCCCCAAACTGAGGGCGCGCGGAGGCAAAACGAATGGGGGACAGGTTCATCATGGTCGGAGACTCCTTGTAAAAGAAACGATATAACAATGTAGTACAAACTACCCAAAAAGATGCTTGTTGTTGCTATAGAGTAACTAAAAATCATTTAAGGGCAATTGAATAAACGCAATTCAATTTTTAAATTGCCTATGGATTACACCTATGGGTTACGCCTATGGATTACAGAGTGGGTAGCCCCCTCTGTTGTTACCCAAAGTAAAGGGAGCCATCGTTATCGACAGCGTTTGCCAGGCTGCCATAAATTTTGAAGCGCAATGCTTTGATTTCTGTAACACTGCGATTTTTGTAGTGAATACTACCGACTCTGGGCCGTGTTTACGTTACAATAGCCCTGTTTTTCCCATCTGTATCACGCATTGAAAGGCAGGCGGCTTGTGTCTCAAATTCCTTCAAAATCGGTTTCCATTGCGGGCAAACGGTTTCTCGTCATTGGTGGGGCGGGGTTTATTGGCTCTCATGTGGTGGATCAACTGCTGGCCGCCGGTGCGGGCGAAGTGCGCATCTACGATAATTTCTCTCGAGGCCGCACCGATAACTTAAAAATGGCCTTGGCCAACCCCCGCTGCAATATTTTTGGGGACGGTGGCGACATACTCCATCGCGACACCCTGACCAAAGCCATGGAAGGCATGGATGGCGTGTTTCATCTGGCCGCTGTGTGGCTCCTTCAGTGCCACGAATACCCCGACACCGCCTTTAAAGTGAATGTGGAAGGCACCTACAACGTTATTCAAGCCGCCATTGATAGCGCTGCCAAGTTTAACCAGCCCATTCCTAAAATTGTGTACTCCTCCAGTGCTTCTGTGTATGGCGATGCGGTTGAGCTGCCCATGACGGAAGCCCATCCCTACAACAACGATACGTTTTATGGGGCCAGCAAAATTGCCGGCGAACATTTCTTTAAGTCGCTCGGGGCGCGCTATAACTTTAACTGGGTGGGCCTGCGTTACATGAATGTGTACGGCCCTCGCCAAGACTACCACGGCGCCTACATTGCCGTGATGCACAAAATCATTGACCGCATTGAGAGCGGCCAAAAACCTATTCTGTACGGCGATGGCAGTCAGTGTTACGACTTTATTAGCGTGGAAGACATTGCTCGCGCCAACGTGTTGGCCATGCAGGCCAATGCCAGTGGCCAAAACTACAACGTGGGTCGTGGTATTGGCACATCCCTCAAAGAGCTGTGCCAGCTCTTGCTGGATCTCAAAGGTTCGGATCTGGGTATTCACTACGAGCCAGCAGGCCTCACCTTTGTCACCAATCGCATTGGTTGCCCCAAAGCTGCTAGCACCGATTTGGGATTTGAGTGGACCATTGATTTGAAAGACGGTTTGCAGGCCCTAATTGACTGGCGTAATAACGACCGGGCGGCTGTCCAGGCACGCCGCCGTGAAGCGGGTATTCCCGACGATGCTGTCCATAACACCAAGGAGCTTGCCCGTGTCTAACGCTACTATTGCTGAAAAGCCCATTCATATTGCCTTGCCCAGCTTGGGAGACGACGAGTGGCATGCCACCAAAGCCGTGTTTGATAGCGGCTGGCTCACTCAAGGGCCTCGTGTGGCCGAGTTTGAGAAGCTCTTTGCAGAGCGGCATCAGGTGAAGCATGCGTTGGCTACCACCTCGTGCACCACAGCCTTGCACCTCATTTTAGCTGCCTTGGGCATTGGCTCCGGCGATGAAGTGCTGGTACCGGCCTTTACTTGGGTGGCTACGGCCAATGTGGTTCTCTACTGTGGTGCCACCCCCATTTTAGTGGATGTGGACCCTATTACCTTTAATATTTGCCCCAAAGACTTAGTTAAAAAGCTAACGCCTAAGTCCAAAGCCATTATTCCCGTGCATTTGTTTGGCCTGTGTGCCGATATGGATGCCATTAAGGCTGTGTTGCCCGAATCTGTTGCCATTGTGGAAGACGCCGCTTGCGCTGCAGGAGCCACTTACAAAGGTATCCCTTCCGGTGGTCTTGGAACGGCGGGCGCCTTTAGCTTTCATCCCCGTAAATCCATTACTACCGGCGAAGGCGGCATGGTGACCACCAACGATACCGCCCTGTTTGAGCGCATGGATAAATTGCGTAATCATGGCGCGGAAATTTCGGAAGAGCAACGCCACAATGGACCTCGCCCGTATTTATTGCCTGAATTTAACTTGCTGGGCTACAACTACCGCATGACGGACTTGCAAGGTGCCGTGGGCGTGGTGCAACTGGGTAAATTGGATAGACTCATTACCGAACGACGTGAGTGGGCGGCTTATTATCGCGAACAGCTTTCGGCGATTCCATGGTTGCGCTTGGCCCAAGAGCCTATGGGCGGTACCCATGCCTGGCAAGCCTTTGTGTGTGGCGTGGATGAAGCGCAAGCCCCCATGCCCCGTAACGCCATTATGGAAATCCTTCAATCCAAAGGCATTGCCACGCGCCCCGGTACCCATGCAGTTCATATGTTGGGCTATTACGCCCAAACCTTTGGCTTGAAACCCGAAGACTTTCCCGGTGCCCAGTGGTGCGACGCCCAAACCATGGCCATTCCTCTCCACAACCGCATGACGCGCGAGGATTACGATCGCGTCATTGCAGCCCTCAAAGCCATTGATTCCAACGCTTAAGATGTAAAAGGTTAACCCCCTATGTGCGGTATTACCGGCGTTTTTCATCGTCATGGCGAACCGGTGTCACCGGTACGCTTGCGTCGTATGACGGACGCTATTGCTCACCGCGGACCCGATGGCGAAGGCTTTTATCTGGATGGTGGTGTGGGCTTGGGCCATCGCCGCTTGGCCATTATTGATTTGTCTCCGGCCGGCCATCAACCCATGATTTACAGCCCGGACGGGGCTGCTGAATCTCCCTACGTGCTGTGCTACAACGGCGAAATTTACAATTTCCAAAAACTGCGGTTGGAATTGGAATCGTTGGGGCATCAGTTTCGTTCGCGCACCGACAGCGAGGTGGTGCTCCATGCCTATGCCCAATGGGGCAAAGAGTGTGTGAAACGCTTTAACGGCATGTTTGCCTTTGCCTTGTGGGATGCCAGCTGCCAAGAACTGTTTTTAGCGCGGGATCGTTATGGCATTAAACCGCTGTACTACACCCAAAAGGAATCAGCCCAAGGAACGACCCTGCTGTTCGGCAGTGAAATCAAGGCCATTTTGGCTTATGGCCAAGGCACGCCTGCCATGGATAAAGAAGCCTTGCTGGAATATTTTACCTTTCAAAACTTTTTTACGGAGCGCACCTTATTTGAAGGCATCTCCCTACTACCAGCAGGTTGTACCCTCACCTTTACCCTGGGTGGTCGTGAGATGCCAGAACCCCAGCGGTATTGGGATTATCATTTTGAAGAGCCGAACAATCCTAAAAGCGATGCCGAGTATTTAGAAGAGCTCAAGCGGTTGTTTCAGCAAGCGGTGCAGCGCCAGTTGATTAGTGATGTTCCGGTGGGGGCGTATCTTAGTGGTGGTATTGATTCCTCCGGTATTACGGCGGTTGCGGCTCAACAGTTGCCTTACATGCATACTTTTACCGTGGGATTTGATTTGCACAGTGCCAGTGGTTTAGAGCTGGCTTTTGACGAACGCCGCGCCGCCGAGCTGACGTCGTACCTGAACAAAACCGAGCACTACGAGATGGTCCTCAAGGCTGGGGATATGGAACGCTGCATGCCCAAACTGGCCTATCACTTGGAAGAACCTCGTGTAGGGCAGAGTTATCCCAACTATTATGCGGCGCAACTGGCCAGTAAATTTAACAAAGTGGTACTCAGTGGTACGGGTGGCGATGAGTTGTTTGGCGGCTACCCATGGCGTTATTACCAGGCCGTGGTTAATAATGATTTTGAACATTACATTGATCAGTACTATGTGTTTTGGCAACGCTTGGCGGATAATAGTGAGCTGAAAAAGCTATTTGCTCCCATTTCGGGCGATGTAAAAAACGTGTGGACGCGGGATATTTTTCGCGACGTGTTTATCAATCGCCCCAAAGCACTCCAACGCCCAGAAGATTACGTGAATGCCTCGCTTTATTTTGAGGCCAAAACCTTTTTACCGGGCCTATTGGTGGTGGAAGACAAGCTGAGCATGGCCCACAGCATAGAAACCCGCGTGCCCTTTTTGGACAACGATTTAGTGGACTTTGCTATGAAGCTGCCGGTGCACCTGAAGTTGGGCAATTTGGCTGATGTGGTGCGCCTGAACGAAAACGAACCCGCCAAAGCCAATAAATATTTTGAAAAAACCAAAGACGGTAAATTGTTGTTGCGCAGGGCGCTAGAGCAGTGGGTGGCCCCCGAAATTACCGATGGTACCAAGCAAGGCTTTAGCGCCCCCGATGCCAGCTGGTTTAAGGGGGAAAGCATGGATTTTGTGCGCCGTAGCTTGGGTAACCGCAAAGCCCCTATCTACGACTATTTGGATTTTGATGCGACTCAAACCCTGATTAATGAGCATTTGGACGGCAAGGTAAATCGCCGTTTGCTGATTTGGTCTCTCCTGAATGTGAACTTATTTTGCCAGCAATTTTTGAGTGACTCTGCTGTGGTTTCCCCTCGGATGGCGCCTTCGACTGTTTTAATGGGACATTAATTCACCATGACGAATAAACTGGATCAAACCAAGAAACGCGTCATGTCGGGCATGCGCCCCACGGGCCGGTTGCATGTGGGCCATTATTTGGGCGTTTTAAAAAATTGGTTGTTGTTGCAAGACACTCACACCTGTTTTTTTATGGTGGCCGATTGGCATGCGCTAACCACCCAGTACGCTGCCACCGAAAATATTGCCCAAAACCGATTGGAAATGGTGTTGGATTGGTTGTCGGTGGGTGTGGATCCCACCAAGGCCACGTTGTATGTGCAATCGGATATTCCCGAAATTGCTGAGTTGCATTTGCTACTGAGCATGCTGGTGCCCAAGGCCTGGCTGGAAGGGAGTCCGACTCTGAAAGATTTACTAAAAGGTGGCGAATGTAACTACGGTGTGCTTGGCTACCCTGTGTTGCAAACGGCGGATATTTTAACGCCTCGTGGCGAATTTGTGCCCGTAGGTAAAGATCAGCTGCCTCACTTGGAAATTTCTCGAGACATTGCCCGCCGTTTTAACCATGTGTATGGGGGGGATATTTTGCCGGAGCCCAAGCCGTTGCTCACTGAAACACCGTTGGTGAAAGGTGTGGACGGTAATAAAATGGGAAAATCCAGTAACAACGGTATTTTGATTAGTGATACCGATGACGAAACGGCACGGAAAATTAAAACTGCCATCACGGATCGCAACCGTATTTTAAAAACGGATCCCGGTGATCCCAACAACTGTGAAGTCGTCTTCCCTTATTATCAATTGTTTGCCGATGAAGCCGCCATTGCTTTGGCTGATAGCGAATGCCGCCAAGCGCTTCGGGGGTGTATGGATTGTAAAAAACAGCTGGCTGAAATCGTCAACGAGTGGCTGCGCCCCATGCGCCACCGTCGCAACGAATTTGCCCAAGACATGGGTGCAGTGCAGGCTATTTTAAACGCAGGTCGGGATCATATGCGAGATGAAGCCCAATACACTTTGGGTTTGGTCAAGACTTCCATGAAACTGATTTAGGATCTTAAAAAAGGCCAGATATCGAGCCAAAAGGCCCGGCTCCGCCGCCAATAACACTGCCTCCACCAAAGCCGTTAAATAAGCTGGGAGGAACAAGACCTGTTCCAGCAATATTAACGCCGCTGGCACCTGTTAAACCTAATAAAATATTTACCATATCGGGTGAGCTTGCTGGGAAAAGGCTAAAGGCACCTAATAATGGGCTTGGAAAAGTGACAGGGCCTGGAGAAGAAGGTTGACCGGTCCAGTTGCTTAATATGTAGGGAAAAGGGTTGTTGGTAGGCCCAAAAGCATTGAAAAAAGGTCCTTGGGCAGGAAAGCCACCGATACCCCCCAGTTGGTTAAAGGCTTGAAAGGTTGGATTAACGGGGCCAAAACCACCAAAGCTATTAAAACCACCACTAGGACCAATGGGTAAACCAAAAAAGGCCTGTCCACCTCCAATTTGGCCATTACCAAACTGATTAAAGCCGCCGCTAAATTGATTCATTCCAAACATGGACATAGTATTTGCTCTCCTAGATGGGGGGATTCTCTTCTCTACGGCGGCACGTGTTTTAAATAAGTACACAATGCACAAGATGAATTATAAAATAATAAAAACAATCTAAAGGGGTAAATTGCGCAATAGCTTTACAATGTGTTACATAGGCAATTAAATGTATAAAAATGTTTTAATAAAATATAGAGTGATTAATTAAACAAACGCGCAAGGAGAGTTGAGAGTTAATGAGTAGTCATATTACGGGTGGTTTGCCTTTCCCTCCCTATCCCAATGCCAATCATTGCACCTTAGCGTATTCGGTTTATCGGCAAGTGTTTAACGGTGCCGATGTGGATATGAGTGGCCGCATGACCGGCGAGGAATTGGCAGGCTATCAAAATCAGCTGGATAGTATTCGCACCTTGGTGGCCGATCCCAAACTGGATGCCCAACGAGAAGCGGCCCGTAACCTGATGGTGAATTTTGATAAAATTGCCAACCGCGCTCACCTGCCTGGCGAAATGTACAGCATGGACTCGCCCCCTGAAGACGGCACCATCGAGCTGTCTGAAATCCAAAAGTTAACGCGTGCTGGCGACACCAATTCCAATGACATAAGCCAAAAAGACTGGCAACGATTTTTAGGTAAGGGGCAGTCATCGCCCAATCCGCCGCAACCGGCACCCCCGCTGCCCAAGCCTTACCCTACCACGCCAGCACCCCGCCCACAGTCAAAGTATGATTCGTTTTTGCAGTGGCTCCACACTTTTGTGCAGCAATACAACCGACGTTAGTCCGCAACGGTAATTTGTGTATACCAGAACCTGAGTTACAGTAGCGGTTGCTCCACAACAAACCGCTGAAACCACTGGTGTTGCGGTGGGGTGTGTTGCTCTATACCGTGTAGGGCTTTTTGTTGTTGCAAGGCATAGCCTCGTGGGTTGCTATTCGCATGATGATGCTGGGCCACCGCCAGTTGAATAAGACGCTGATAAAACCGCTTTTGCTGGGGGTCTAACTCATTTAGCCAGAGTTGAGTTTCAATCCATTCATGGCACTCAAAATACTGACCCGCTTGAAAGAAGGTTAGCGCCTTGTTTAGTAAACGCGCGGTCTCAACAGAAAAATCAGTGTTCATTGAGGTAACGGTTAGGCGTCAGTGTTGGGTGTTTCTACCGCTTTGCTAAGGCCCTGCTTTTTTACCGATTCTAAAAATCGCATGGCGGCTTGGCGTTGGGCATCGGGGGGGACCACGCGGAGCAGTTCCACTGCACGAGAAATCACGGGGTCTTTATCGTACCAGCGGTTGCCAAACTTTTCTGGGCGAGACACGCGATAAAACTCTTCCAATGCCTCTTTGCCCACTTGGCCTTCAATTTTTTCTAAAAACAGTTCCGCTTGCACACGCACATCGCTTTGAAAGGAGCGCAGGAGTTCCAGCACTTCCATCAGCACGGGGTCTTGGTCATACCAGCGCTGGTAGCTGCGGTCTTCTTCGGTAGAGGATGCAGAGGTGCTTTGGGGTGTTGAGTCGGTTGGGCTCATAACGGTTCTCGCAAAGTAAGACAGAGGGGTAAGCGCTCAGTGTACAGCGTATGAACACCCGTGTCGTCCGACAAACAGTGGATTATTCGGAATGGGCTAGGCTGGTATCCACGCCGCCCATACGGCGCTCAATGGTGCCGCCCAGTTGACGAATTTTCCCAATAAGGCCTTCATAACCACGATCGAGGTGATGCAGGTTCTCAATGGTGGTATAGCCATCGGCCATCAGGCCCGCAATCACCATGGCAGCGCCCGCACGCAAATCGGTGGCTTTTACGGAAGCGCCTGACAGGCGTTCAACGCCCGTAACAATGGCGGTATTACCATCTTGTTCAATGTTAGCAGCCATTCTACGTAATTGGCCCACATGGTTAAAGCGATTTTCGTAGATGGTTTCTTTAATAACGCTGCTTCCCTCTGCCGTGGCCAGCAGGGTCATCAGCGGTGCTTGTAAATCGGTAGGGATGCCAGGATAAGGCAACGTGGTAATGTTTTGGGCTTCCAATCGTAATGGGGCACTAATGGTGAGGGCTGTGGGGGTGGGCATGGTAATGTCGCAGCCCGCTTCCGTTAACTTGGCCAACACGGCTTGCAAGTGGGCAGGACGAACACCTTCCACTGTGACGGTACCGCGTGTGGCTGCTCCGGCAATGAGGTAGGTTGCGGCTTCAATGCGATCAGGCATCACGGCATAACGCACGCCGTGCAATGCAGATTGAGGCACGCCATGGATGGTAATTTCACTGGTGCCCGCGCCTGTAATGTCGGCACCCATGGCGTTCAAAAAGTCGGCTAAATCCATAATTTCTGGTTCTTGGGCTGCGTTGGCAATGCGGGTCATGCCATTGGCAAGCACGGCAGCTACCATGACGTTCTCCGTGGCGCCTACGCTGGGTAGGTCAAACACAATATCGGCACCCACCAGCTGTTGGGCTTTGGCCACTACCATGCCATGTTCAATGTCAATCTCGGCACCCAGGGCTTCCAAGCCTTTAATGTGTAAATCTACCCCGCGCTTGCCAATGGAGCACCCGCCGGGAAGCGATACGCGCGTTTCTCCGCAGCGGGCAAGTAACGGTGCCAGCACATTAAAGCTGGCACGCATTTTGGTTACCAGTTCGTTGGGGGCTTCGTTGCGCGTAATTTTGTTGGCGTTAATGGTGAGTTCATCTCCGTCTTGGGTAACGGTAACCCCTAGGTGGCTAATCACATTGGCCATCGTTGTGACATCGGAGATGGTGGGAACATTGGTCAGGGTCACGGTTTCTTGAGTGAGTAGGGCTGCCGCCATAAGCTTGAGCACGCTGTTTTTAGCACCCCCAATGCGAACCGTTCCTTGCAGAGGGCGTCCACCCGTAATGACCAATTGATCGGTGGATAAAAAGCAGGAGGTGGGTTGGGGCATGGCCAGATTCCTTACAGCGGCGCTGTGCGTTGATATTACTTTTACTAAGTTTACCACGTATGTGCTGGCTGAGGGATTGTCTGAATGGGGTTTTGGTTTAATCAAAACACAATAGACACTTTTTTAAAGTTTTAGGATAATGCCTCCCTCTTCCTTCCGTGGGTTTGTATGGGTATGCTAAACACATGCACTGGATGACTGACACGCAATGGCTTGGGCAATGGGCAAGTTCTCTCAGACTTAGAGATGTTGCTTGTTTGCCTTTCAGTATGGGATTGGCACTTGGTTTGTGCCTTTCATCTGCTGCTGAAGAATTTTCACTGGCGCCCTATTCCCCTTCTACCTTTGTGCCCTCCGCCCGAATGGCTGCAACACCAGCCACGCCCCCAGTATCTTTGTCATTACAGCGTGCTAAGCAATTATGGGAGGCTTATCAGGCCTACGAGGCCTCTTACAGCCCAGAATTAGCCACTATTTATGCTGATGAAGCCACGGTGCAAATTCAGCATCAGCGAGGGAACGGTCCTTCTCTTACAGAAATTATTCCGGCAGGGCAGTACCAGCAATCCATTCGGCAGCTAATGTCTGTGGCTAAATCCTCGGGCGATTGTAGCCTGTATGAAAACGTGCGCTTTGTGGAAAAAGGATCGTGGGTCATTGTTCAAGCCACTCGTGTGGATGGCCGGGGCGGGTATCGTGTGCCCCATTGGTTGACCATTTTGCCCGATTCAACAAGTCCCTTGGGCGGGCATGTGGTGGCAGAAGTGGCTGTTATTCAAGAGGCGCAATAGCGCTCTTTCTATTAATAAATGTAAAGCACTTTCATCTCAAAAAGGCACCGCTGATTTATTACGGGTATGTGGGTGAATACGATACCCTATGAAATAATCTCTGAGGATTTGATGAATGAACACAACCCAATTTAGCGGCACCTTTCAGCTTAAGAGCAGCGGCTCAATCAAAAAAATGGACCGTGTGTGAGGGGGTATCGTTCGTGATTTGAACGAAAAAAACAAGGCCCTTCACCTTCAGGAAAACCATGACGTCTCTTCACAGGCGATGTTTACAGTAAACGATGAATTCGATGGGCAAGTAAAAGAAGCCTTAAAAAAAGGGCAAAGCTTACTTTAAATACACTGGCCCTACCGTCCACAATGTTATAACGAGTGCGGCAAGGTTGTTGGGGTTTTATGATGGGTATTAAAGCTTGGGTGGTTTTGGGGTTTTGGGTAGTTTGTTCGATGTGCCCTTGGGGGCATCCTCATCGTCCCATTCATCCCACACCACCACAATTTGGGGGTTCAATACCAGCTTTAATACAATCAGGGTGGCAAGCCATAGCAATAAGCCTTGGTGTAAAGCAATAAAAGGGCCATGCAGCCCTTCAAATACCACGGCATTCCATAGCACCATCCAAAAGGTGGCGGGCACCACAAAAATAATGGTAATGGCCAGCAACACCGAAAGTAAACTGACAAAGACACCGCTGAAGCTGGAACAATCAAAACGTAAAGGCATAGAGACACCACGTGTGTGGATAGCAACAAGCTAACCACGGAATAATATCACGATTTGGGCGTTGATACTTTTACAGGTGTCGTTTTAAGCGTGTGTTTAGGGTTTAATTATTTCTCTCGTGGAGACGGGTGGGACAGTCGGTGCAATTCCGACGCGGTGCCGCCACTGTGACCTGAGGATGATTGGCTTTGCCATCGCATCTCTTAGCAGCCAGAACGCCGCCTACTCCAGACAAAGGGCTTTCCCTTGTTCAATCGAGAATCAGCTCTGCGCGCACAGGTCGCTGAATCTAATTGAATCTCCCTTTCAGTTTGCCGTTGCTTTTGTCGCGGGTCTCTGCATTTGTTGCTCTTTTTCTTATTGGTGTTGTTGTGTCGTTGCCGCTTACGTCTGTTAACCAAGCTTTTCACCGTTTTGCTTTATCGCCAAACGAACAGCCTCCCAACTCATGGCATGCTTCACCGTTTCGGGAATTTGGTAACAGCCCAGAGAGCGTTAAATCCTTTGAACCCAGTGAGACAGCCTTGAAACCTTTGGATAACGCCGATGTGGATTTGGGCGTTCAAGGATTTTTATCACCAGCCAGGTTAGTGTGGGCAGCCGGCTTATTTGCGGCCGGTTTGGCCTTGCCCTTAGTTTTTAGAAAACCAATTGGGCGTTGGTTGTTTAAAGGGGCCGATGAGGCCCTTCAATTAACCAAAGCCAAAATCACTCCAACAAAAGGGATAATAGAAAAATCCGTTAATGAGGGCCATGATTTAGAATATACCCAGTTTAATACCATTCAAAATCCTATTTTATCCACGGCTATTTTGGCAGTAGACCCAGCCATGAAACCAGTGGTGGCACTGTATGCCCTCGTAAGCGTGTTGGGGGTTGTGGGCGGTGCCTTTGTGGAGGGCCTACAAGAAACCTGGGTGCGTTCGGAAGAGACCCATATTCGTAAGCGTGCCTTAGAAAGCTTGGTCACAACGTATCAGCAAAGTATTCAACGCAAAGAACAATTATTGCAACAGTTACGCGAACGAACCTGGAATACGTTGGCTGGTTTTCTTACCGAAGCAGGGGTGTCCAATGTAGCGGCGTATCATCCGCGTTGGGCCGGTATTCCTTCGCTAGATGCCTTAAATAAGGAACATCGTAAAAATTATTTGCTGGAGCCAAGACCCATTGGTGTACCCTTTGGCGTTGGTATCAACAAACATCTTTCATCCTTTGGTACAAATAATTCTCCGCCGCTGCTTAACACACCCGATTGGATGAATGTTCTTGCGACGGTGTTTCCTTTTGGGTTTGGTGCTGTGGTGGGGCTGTTGTTATCGGGTGCCTCTCAAACTTGGGGGCGTTTAAAAGCCGTTATTGATAGCACCACTCAAGCGGCGAATAAAAAAAGCATGGTCACCAGTGTGGTGGCGTATGATTTGGAGGCGTTGGCTGCTATTTCGAAGCGCCTAGGAACCCCCACCTTATTGCTAGGGTATGGCTTATTGGTAGGGGCGGTTGGGGCGGGAAAATCCTTGATAAGTGGCCTGCGAGAAATAGTCGTGACCCAGAAAAATGCCCATACCGAGGTGGCATTTCAGCGTGAAAACTGGCTGAATATTAGTACGCGTATGATGTTGGCTGCAGAAACGGCGTGGACCACCACGGCCTTACAACGCTTTCAGGGGGATTTACCCTATCTAAAAGCCTACCCTCAAGCGTTGCGGCAGCGGGTGCATGGGGTCATCAATAGTATAGGGTTTAATTCCACTCCGCCTCATTACCTGACTTCGTTGGGCCTTACCATTACGGAAGGCAGCCGCCGCTAGGGGTGCCAAAGGCACCGTTTAAAAGAAATTTTAAATATTTAGCCTCTTTTTGCATTATAAACAGAATCTTAAGCAAGATTTTCTTAATGAAAAAGCGATCACATTACTCTTGTAGCTCGTTTTTATATATATAAGACGTTTATCTTGTCGACAGGGTGCTGAGGCCTTGTCGTGTCCTTTATTGAATCATTTTTGAGTGTAGGATTATCGAGAGAGAGAGAAAAAAGATTATGGGATCGTATTTTAATAACCAACCAATGACCAATTGCTATCCCGCGCCAGTGGCCCCTTCGCGCAAGGTGATTCTTCCCTATTCTGGGCCCAATGGTCCACAGGCCGAGCCGACGGTCTCGGTACCGGTTGCGAGTGTTTTTAATTTAATTAAAGGCGTATTGGATTATTTAAATCCATCGTCGTCCGTTTACCAGAATGCGTGTGCATTGCCACCCATTCCTCAACAGGGGTATCCCACCCTGGGCCCTGATGCACAGCATCAGTACCCCGGTTGGTACTATGATGTGCCTTCGGAAGAAATACCGGTGCCCTGCACCAATAAGCAGTACCCATTGCCTGGAGAGCAGGAAGAAAACATTTATAAAAATCCTGTTAACAAGCCGGTTGTTAAACCGCCAATAAAAGACTTACCCGCCGTTAAACCTAAAAAACCGGTGGACACGGATGGTCTAACGGTGACGGATGCCACCCATGAAGAGGATCCGTTTGATACGGATGAGGGTATTTTTGACAACGATGAGTTTGGCAACGACGACGAAGACAACTTCTCTTCGCCCGTAGCAACCTCCCCCCCCTTAGGCAGCACTGGCACAACCGGCACCACCGGCACCACTGGTACAACCGGCACTACTGGTACAACCGGAACTACTGGTACAACCGGAACCACCGGCACAACCGGCACTACGGGAGCCCCAAGCACGGTGTTTACCGACACTGTTGGGAACGATTTAACCAAAACCGTAGTGGATGCAGACCCCTACACCCAGTACGATTTGTTGGATGGTAAAGATAAACTAACGGTTCAGTCCAGTAGTAAAAATCTAACTGTAAATGCAGGCGCTGGAGAAGATAATCTGAGTATCTCCGGCAATAGCAATACCCTCGTTGTGAATGGGGGTGATAATTCCGATGTTTTTGATGTGATTGGAAACAATAATACGGCTACGGTCAATGGAGACGAAGGCATAGATACTCTGACCGGTTATGGAAATGGACAGAACAATACGTTAACCGTTAATTCAGTAGAGACGATGAGTGATTATGGCTCTCATAATACCTATCATTATACGGGTACAGACGCTAACGATCGTATTGATTTAAGAGGAAACAGTACCAGTTGGACCAGTAACATGGCGGGTGGCAATGATATTGTTTCGGTTTACTCCACCACGGGCAATACGGGTACCTTTGATTTAGGTGCTGGCGCCGATCAAATAGAAGTGGGTATTCGTCACAATGGCAATGCTGGTAATGTGGTAACCAAAGACAACACTTTAACCTTTAATGGGGATGCCAACGATAAGTTTAGAGCCTTCTGGAATCAAGGCACTGCGCCTGTCGTGCAAGATATTTCTCAAACGGCGACGGGTTGGGTGATTAAAACGGAAGGAAACAACACCTTTACGCTGAATGGCATCGATAAAATTACCACCGATGGCAACAATAGTATTGCCATTGCCGATTACAAAGCTCAGTACAATATTCCAGGCAATTTAATTTCGGGTCCCAATACGACGTTTACCGATACGGCTGGCAATAATTTAACCAAAACCGTTGTAGATGCGGATCCTTATATTCAATATGATTTGCTGGATGGCAACGATGCATTAACCGTTGAAGTGAATAATAAAACACTTGCGATTAATAGTGGTGATGGTGACGACATAAACCATATAAAAGGCACCGGTAATACATTGGCAATAGATGGGGGTAGTGGCTTAGTTGATACAATTAATGTGGATGGAAATAATAATACTATTACAGCCAGTAATTCTGAATTATTTAACTTCGGCAGCATAAATAGTACGGAACATAATACCCTTATTTTTAATGGGACAGATGCCTATGATAGGGTGAATCTTTTTACGAAAGCAAAAAACAATAATTTAAATATTAGTATGGGCAAAGGCAATGATAGAATCGATTTGCATGGTACGGGTAATACTGGAACCGTTAATCTCGGTGAAGGAAGTGACTATTTTGTTGTGCGGCAGATTGCTGCATCTGCTACCGAGGGTGGTGGTAATATTTTAGATATTATTGGAGATGATAATGATGTTCTTCAGATGGAGCCTTCAAACACCTCTGTTACAGACCGTATAAAGGGAATTACTCCGCTGGCCAATGGTGATTGGAAAGTGTATTTGAGAGGCGCTAATAACAATGGCAATATAAACTACAATGTACTGACCCTAAAAGGGGTAAATAAAATTTATTATTACGACCCCTTTACAACAGGGTGGCCTACAAAAACAATTCAAGAGTTTAAGACAGAATACAACATTCCAGATGTACCTTAAGTAAGACAAATTAATATTTGAATTTGCAAACTAGTTTTTTACAATACGAGAGAGAGTGAGAAAGAGAGAATAACTATTATGGCTTTATCCGGTTTTCCTTTCCAAATGATGCAAAATGCCACTTTTATGGGCGGTCAGTTGGGCGCCCCCCAAATGGCGCAAACCATGTCGATGGGTATGCCTCAACAATCTATGTATGGGCAGCAACAGGGCTATGCCCAGCAACAACAGCAGCAATCACCGGCCAACATGATTCAAACCATGGTGGTGCTGTTGCAGGCTGTTATTGGTTTGCTCACCAAGCTCATTGCGTCGGCTCAAGGCCAACAACAAGGGCAGCCTTGTGGGCAACCAAGCCAATCTTACGGTGGTGGTAGCCCCATGGGCGCGGGTGGTGGTTACTCACCAGCGATGGCTAGCCCGCAACAAGACCCCATGCAACAGTTTGCCCCAGCGGCTAGTAGCCCGTATGCCTCTCAGCCTCAATATGGCAGTGGCCAACCTGCTTATGGTGCTGCACCGTCTTATGGTCAAATGCCTAGTTACGGTGGGGGCATGCCTGCCTATGGCCAGGCTCAACCCTCTTATGGCGTTGGACAACAGCCCTCTTACGGCCAAAATCCTGGTTATGGTAGTATCCCACCCGAGGCTCCTTATGGTGCCGCACCTACTTACGGGGCTCAACCTCAATACGGCGGTGGTCAACCTGCTTATGGTGGTGGTGCTCCTGGCTATGGTTGTGGCATGCCCCCAGGGCCTTACCCTGGATGGTACTATGATGTTCCCTCACAGCCCGAGCCAGTTCATTGTGGCCCTTACCCACAAATAGAACCCCCTTATCCTATTGACCCAGGCATTGGTGGTGAAATTCCTTATCCTATCGGTAGACCGATTCCTATTGACCCAGGCATTGGCGGTGAGCCTTACCCTGAAACGGAAGTGGACCCCTTTGATGGAGAGGATCCGTATTCAACGGAACAACCTCCTTCCGTTATTGAAACGGTGGATGGCCTAACCATTACCAATGTTGATGACGACACCACAGAGGATGATCCCTTTGGTGAGACTGACAACTCGGATGATCCCTTTGGGAATAGCGAGTCGACGGATGATTTCGACACCGATGTGGATGAGGATTTTGATACGGATGTAGACACCGATACCGAGGAAGACGACACCGACGGTGATAATGAGGACTTTGAATTTCCCTAATCACCCGTTGCGTTAAACTGTTTACGATAAAAATTTTAGGCGTTGTTGTGCGATGGTTTTGCGCAGTAGCGCCTGAAATGTTTTATCTGAATACGTGTACACGATTTCTTTGTGGTCAAAATCTTCAAACAATAAGGCATGTTCGTTAATAGGGTGTACCCATTGGCCGTGATGCCGCTGAATGTATTTGGCTAATTTTTCTTCTCGTTTATGGCGCGGGTTTATGGCCAAATTTAAATGGACCAAATTGACCGTATTGATTTTGCCACGCTTACCGGCACAACCAATACTGGTGTGCCCCACTGCTTCAGGAAACCTTAACAAGGTGGGGTCGTTTTTAAACAATCGCATCTGGAAATCTGGGTACAGGTAGCCATCTGGGCTCCAGTAAAGGGTATCTGCTTCCGCATGGGTAAGGTGGAGACGAGGAAGTTTATAATGCGTAAAGCGTTGTTGGTGAATAAGCCCTGGTAGCAGTTCCCACACGTGGGGCTCGGGAAATTCATCGTCGTCCAGGCGTAAAATCCACGGTTGATGACAATGATCCACCAGTGCTTTTAGGCCACCGTTACACGTCGCGGCATTGTTTTCAATGGTAAACAGTTCGTCGGCCAGCCCTTCGCAGGCCTGCCAGGTGGTATCGGTGGTTTTGCTATCCACACCCACCACAATTTCAGCCACATACGGGCGTAGGTATTGAAGTAAGGGGGCAATGCGATCCGCGCTGTTCATGGTGATGATGCACACGGACAATGGCAACGTTTCTGTTAATGGTTGAGAAGCCCATTGGGGTTTCCAGACAAGTGTTTCGTATAAGGAAGCCAGTTGATGCACCCAGCGACGGATCCCTTGCCTGCGTAGGTCGTGGCGTAGGGTGGATTGGTAAGCCTTGTCTCGAATGAGCGATTGGGTAACAGGGCTGTGTTGGGTAGGAGTTAAACGTGCCATAAGTTTCACATCATACCAACAGCGGTCTTGAGAATCCCATACCTTAATGTACCCATATCTTCATGTATAAGGGCGGCAAAGCCGCCCAAAAAGAAAGGGCACCTTGGAGGAGGTGCCCGATACCATACAAAAAGGGGTGTAGGAGTACGGAGGGGGAGGGGAGTAAAGATTAGTGAAGTAAATGGAGGAGGTTTAAGCCACGAAACTGTCGTCGCCTGATTCGAGGAATTTGACGAATTCGGCAACACCGGAGGTTTGGGTCGAGTTCATCATGTCGGCAACGCTTAGTTTGACGTTAACGCCGCCCACAGGAAGCTCGAACTTGTAGCCTTTGGCACCTTTAGCAGAATCTGCTTTTACTTCGCAGAAGGTGCTTTCTAGTAAGTAACCTTTACCGTCTTTGCCATCTTTCAAGTCAATGGTGCGAGGAATGTAAGCGGCTTCGTACTCGGTACCCACCATTTTGGATTCAAACTTGAATCCTTTGGTTTTTACAGCAGGGTCAACGCCGTCTTGCAAATCATCCACCAGTTTAAGCACACCGGATTTGTCGGGCAATTCAAAGCTGGTAATGGCTTCACTCAGTTCAATGGTTTTGATGACAGCGTTGGCCACATCTTTAACAACGGCTTTGGGCTTGTCGCCGCTGCTAATCTCAATGGTGTAATCGCCATTTTTAATAATGGAGGCACTGGTTGCAACGCCACCGGCGTTGGCAGCTCCGTTAATATCACCCATGACGTTTTTAATTTCAAATTTCTTACCGTTGGTTGCGGTGTCTGATAACAAGGTGTAGGTTTTGCCGGCTTGCATTTTGGAATCGAAACCATTGGTGAGGGTGCTGGCGAAGTGTTGGCCATTGATGGGGTTAATCTTCACGGTGGGGTCGCCGTAGATTCCGACACAAATTTGTTCGTCTTTATCGCAGCACACGCCGTCTTTACCGTCTTTGCCGTTGATGCCGTCCTTGCCATCTTTACCGTCATAGCCATTTTTGCCGTCTTTGCCGTTGATGCCATCTTTACCGTCATAACCATTTTTACCGTCTTTACCGTTGATGCCATCTTTACCGTCGTAACCATTCAGGCCATCTTTGGGGGGGCAATTGTAGACAGGGGGCTGAGGGTAATATTCTTGAGGGTAGGGCTGGTAAGGAGACTCTGGTTGGCAAGGCGTGGAAGGGTATTGCTGTTGGGCATAGCTGCTGGGAGCTTGGTAGTTGTTGCGGCCTGCGAGCATGCTAAACAGTAGCTGCATTAGGATTTGGGGCTGTACACCAAAAAAGTTATTGTTATTGTAGATTGTAGGTTGTGGGCTGTATTGGGGGCGGGCATAGCTTACAGGCAGTTGGTACGACTGAGGCTGAGCCACGTTGTAGCCACGGTAAGAATTAGCGTATTGGTTATTCCACATCGATCGGACTCCCTATGTATGTATGTGCTGTATGGATGCTGAGTTTGGAAGGGGTGAAGCAGATAGTTAAGCCACCCGGTTTGGATACTTGAATAAACAATTTAGAAACAGAAAGATTGCTAAAAGATATGCTTTTTGTAACATTTCTTTACAATTTAAATGAGGAAAAATAAAATTCTCTAGTAATAGATTGAAAAAAATAAACTAGAGAAAAACGGAAGGGCTTGAGATTTATAGTTTGTATATATTCACAGGGGAGTTAATGTAACAAAATAGTTATAAAAACAACAGAATGACTCGCAATGCGTCGAAGCTTAAGATGAGCCTGCTCTTTCTTTAGAGAAGGAGCTGTTTTTTATCCTTATTTAAGACTCGTATTTAGAGTCAACCTTTTTTTATGTCCTGCCAATAACGCGAGAGATGTGATTTTTATGGAACAGTCAGTTTCGGGAATGGTAACGAAGAACGGTGTGTCTTTTATTTCTGGCATATCGTCTGACTCAGGAGTGTCACAATTACCTGAATTAATGGCTAGTTTTATTGCTCCTACCCAACCCAGTAATACGTTGGCTGAGTGGTGGGAAGAGGCTCCTGCTCTCGTATCACAGGGTGTGGATTGCCCCGAAACCTTAGTAATGACAGGATGGGCTGCTTATTTTATGGGGCAACCCCAGCAAGCCGAGTGGGCTTTAAAGCAGTATCAGTATCAGTTTGGTGTTCATCATTCAGCCTCCTATCCCTCGGCTCAGGCGTTGCAGGGTGTTTTGGCGGAACGTCGCGGAAACTCAGAAGAGGCGTGGCAGCACTTAGCCAGTGCTTTGCCAAACGTGGGCCATGACGGACTAAAGTATGCCGTTATTTTAGGCCAAGCCCGTTTAGTTGCTTGCCGATGGGGCCAAGAGACCTCCTTACGGCACCAGGCAACATGGTTGGGCCGTGCTGTGGCATTATTGCCCAAGTGGGTTGTTACCCAGTGGGGACAGTGGATAGCTCCCCAATCCCAAGTACCTCAACAGCCTTCTTTTATGGGATTGGTTCAGTACGTATTCCAAACCGTACGCCATGCACAGCGCTTGGACTCCTCGGCGGAATCTCGCCAGCAATTTTTAGACCGTTTGCACCAATTGCACCAGTGGTTTCCGGGCTCTGGGCTATTAATGGATGCTTTGGGGGTGTTGTATCAACAACAGTACAATGTGGATCAGGCCGTGTACTGGTTCCGTAAAAGTTTGTACCGTAAGCCTTTTAACGCCAGTGGCTGGGCACGCTTGGGGCATTTGTTAGAATCCTTGGGCCAGGCCAGCGAGGCCACCCAATGCTATGACCGTTGCTTAAGCATCATGCCCAATCATGTGGAAGCCTTGTGCGCTCGGGCCGGTATTTATTGGCTGGCAGGGGAGTCTCAACCGGCCATGGCCTTGTACCGCCAAGCCCTGCAACATGTGGAGAACCCCCGCGAAGAAGGCATGTTGGCCGCCACCTTGGCGGAATGCTACGAGCAGGTGAATCCTCAATCCGATGCCATTGAACCGTTGTACGAAACCGCGGTGGCCCGTTGCCCCGATGATGTGGGTTATGCGGTGCGCCTTGGGGTGCGTTGGTATGCTCAAAACAAATTGGCAGAATCCGAGCAGTTGTATCGCAACACGTTGGCATACCACCCTGGCAATGCGTTGTTGCTATGCAGCATTGGCTACTTGCGCTGGATGCAAAACGATCAAGACGACGCGATGACCTGTTACCGTATGGCCATCGAGTCCGATGCGTCGTATGACGTGCCTTACAACAACCTGGGTGTGATTTACTTGGATGAAATGGGCGACTGGGATATGGCCGAAAAATTGTTTGAGAAAGCCATTGACCGCAACCCCGAGTATGCGATGGCTTACTACAATATGGGCCGTGTGCACCGCCTGCAAGGCAACATGCTGGAAGCTGCCGTGTGCTTTCAGTGGGCCAAAGAGCTTTCCGATGCCTCCTTTGAGAACGTGGGCACCAATTTAGAAGGCGAACTCCATCAGCTCTTCCAAACCCAACCCGCCGCCTAGCCGACAAGTCGGCCTTTATAAATTTTGATTTGGCGTGAACGTCTAAGATTGGAGGTTCACGCCTTTTTGCTGCTTAAGCTTCAATTATTTTAAGATAGATTGTTGGGTCTGTTTTGTTGAGAGGCCCGCCCCTCAATGCTCCCCGCACAGGGACTGCGTCCCTTGTGTATCCCGCAATGGATCATGACTATTTATGCTGTGGGATTTCGGGTGTCGCCAGAGTTGCGGCTGCGCTTTGCTTGCTGGCAAACAGGCGTTGTGAGACTTGTACTTTGCACAGTGTGCGCCTCACAACCCACCCTCACCCACAGAATCTACCTTATAAAAATTTTTTAGAGTAAGCGAAGCCTTCCAAGCGTAGCTTGGATACCGATAGGGGTCCGGGGGGATTCGGAACCCCCCGGCGGGGGTTGTAGGGGGCAGGTGCCCCCTACGTATTGGCCGTAAGGCCCCAAGGTTTTAAACAGTTGAATAATTAGAGGACTGTCCTTCAAATAAGCCTACTGGAAGAATTGATAGAGCTTGTTGTAAATGCCGTCGCTTTGCTGGCGGCTAATCACACCTTTGCCATCGGTTAACAGCTGAAAGTTACCCACCCGATTGGATGCAATGGTGTTCATATCGTCTAAAAAGAAGGGATTGACGATGCCCATGACCGTGAGGTTGGTGCGGTCTCGGTTAATAAACACCACTTTTTGGCCTTGCACCATTAAATTACCATTGGGTAGCACTTCCACCACTTGGCAAGTTATGGAGTCGGTCAGTTCACTGGTGCGGCTGGCCTTGGCGGTACTGCTCATTTCGTTGTTGGTGTTTACGCCATCCAGCAAGGGGGCGCTGACTTTGGTAATGCCAATGTTGGTGAGTATGCGGTTAATAATGCCAGAGGAGTTTTCGTTAATCACTTGGCTGCGGTCGGTTTCCAGCGAGGATTCATTATTAAAAGTAGTTATTTCCGATACCCGAATGGTGACAATATCACCGACGGCTTTGGGAATGGGTTGGGTAAAGTAAGAGGCGGGGGTAAACCCCATGGATTCTTGTTGGACGCTGGCGTTGGCTCTAAAGAGAGATTCGGCATGGCTAGGGGCGGCTATGGCCACACTAACGGCAAGGGCTAGCAATACGGTGGTGGTGATGGGTTTTTTCATGGGCTTGTTTCTCTCTTGCTGATTAAAACAGTCGTTAATCCACTCGGCGGGGTGAAGCAGGTTACGCTAGAACCAAGTTAATAAAGGGGCGTTGCCCCTCAGAGTTTGACGGAGACCCGGTTGTCGCCAATGACGACACCGGTGTAGATTTTGGAGGGGTTGAGTTTGTTTTGGATGCGGATGCGGTCTCCAATGCGGCCATCTTCCATGGCTTTGCCTTCCAGTAACATGTGGACGCCGTTGGGGGCGCTCATCACCATATGCACCTGGCTGTAGCTTTTCACCATCATGGGGGTCATGATTTGGTATTGGTGTAATACCATACCGGGGTTGAGCATGAGTCGGGCGGCTTTGCCTGTTAAGGGCTGTTGGGCGGTAATCACGCTGGTAATGTCGTGGGTCAGCTCTCGTTTTTCTATTTTAAATTGGTTGGCTTGAAGGGTTTGGTTGGGGGCAATGGGGGTGGTGCCCACCACCCAAACGGGTCGGGTAAGGGTCACTTTAAAGGGGATGGCGATGGTGCGCGCTTCTCCTTGGGGAGTCGACAGTTTTAATTTGGCCATGCTTTGGTGGGTAAAAAACTGATCGAGGCTGGAGTTGACTTGGATTTGAACAGCGTTGGGATCCAGACCCACCTCAAAAAATGTGAGGGGGGTGGGATTAATGTAGGGAAATTCTACTTTAATGGTATCGGTGGCGGGTAAAAAATAACCTTGTTTGTGGGCAATGGCTTTAACGTGGGCGGTAATGGCGTATTCCACTCGTTTTTGAGGAACCATCACTGCCAAGTCATCGTTGTGGGTGGTGGTTTTGGCTGGGGTGGTTGGAAGAATATCGAGGGAGAATTCTTCTACGGCGGCAGCTGCCACAGGAATGGGAGCTGTGGGCGCAGGGGGAGATTTTTTAGGCATCTCTTTGGGAATCGGCTTGGAAAGGGCGTGGGTCACACTTGCCACGGGGGGGGTAATGACGGTTTTTTTAACGGGTGCTGGAATGGGAGCAACCTTTGGGGTGGCTGTCATCGTGTTGGTGGCAATTTTT
The DNA here is from genome assembly GCA_029866025.1 of Vampirovibrionales bacterium. Lineage (GTDB taxonomy): Bacteria > Cyanobacteriota > Vampirovibrionia > Vampirovibrionales > Vampirovibrionaceae > JARXAD01. The sequence goes on from JARXAD010000013.1 coordinate 235,602, forward strand.
GTCGGTGTGGGTTTGGAGGCGTTCGGCTTCGCCGGGGTCGTTTTAGGGATGCCAGCGGTTTTTGCAGGCGCCGGGCTGTACTGAGAGGTTTGAGCGGTGTAAGACGCAAGGGCTTGGGGGGCGGGTTGCTCGTTAAACAAGGCGTCGGTTATTTCAAGGTGGGGCGTCGTTCCGTAATCGCTAGCATAGTTGGGCTCGGCAGAATGGGCAGATAGGGTGAGCCCACCATGAAGCAACCCGCCGATAGTAACTTGAAAAATGGTAAAGGCTATGGCCACGCATAGCAAACGATCCAGCCAGCGAAACCAGTTGGGATGGACGGCATGAATAGAATGTTCCGAGAGTGGGAGAGGTGTTTTCATGAAGGCCTTGAGTAAGTATGTGTTTAAAACCCAGATGATTAGGCCGTTAACGCCAAAACCAGTGACTTAAGAGATTGACGACAAAACTAAGTAACCAAAGGCCCCTTTGGGGCCTAGCGGATGATGTTGTTGATGGTTTGAAGGGCTTGGTCGCCGGAGGAGATGACCTTGCTGTTGGCTTCAAAGGCGCGCTGGGCGGTAATGAGGTTAACGAGTTCTTCCACAATTTGAACGTTGCTGCCTTCCAACGAGCCTTGCTGAATGTTGGTAGCGGCAAAAGCGCCTTGGCCGGGCTGGCCTTGTAAGGCGGTGCCGGAACCGGGGGTTTCCATAAACAGGTTACGGCCAACACTTTCCAAGCCGGCGGGGTTGGCAAAGCGGGCTAGTTGAAGGTTGCCGACGGCATTAAGGGTGTTGCTGCCAGGCTGGCGAACCGAAATACTGCCATCCCCCGAAATAACCACCTGGGTGGCATCCGTGGGAACAGTGACGTTGGGAGACATGGGGTAACCATCGCTGGTAACCAACAAGCCGTTGGCGTCCATTTTAAAGCTGCCATCGCGGGTGTAGGCGGTTTCGCCGCTGGGCATCAACACTTGAAAAAACCCTTCGCCTTGAATGGCGATGTCGAACGTGTTGCCGGTTAAATTGACGGAGCCGGGTAAAAACACCCGTTGGGTGGCCGATACTTTGGTACCCAAACCCACCTGAATGCCGGTAGGAACCGTGGTGCCTTGAGCAGTGAGGGCGCCGGGAGCCTTAAAGGTTTGGCTTAGTAGGTCTTGAAATTCGGTGCGGACTTTTTTAAAGCCAGCCGTGTTGACGTTGGCCACGTTGTTGGCAATCACGTCAATATTAAATTGCTGGGCCAAGGTGCCACTGGCGGCCGAATACAGGGCTCTCATCATAATCGTCGGTCTCTCTCTTGAGCCGCCACGGCGGCTTATTTACGGGGAAAGTGTTTAGGTGTTCTCTCGGAAAGGTTCAGGTGTTTTCTGCCGCCAAGGCGGCTTTTACGGGGAAATGCTTTGCTCTCTCTGTTTCGAAAAATCAAGGGATGTTTACGCCAAATGAAAGTTGAATAAAGGCCCTTCGGGCCTTATTTGTAGCGACCGACTTGACTGACGGCCAGCTGGAGGGAGGCGTCTTGGGAATTGATGCTTTTTTGCATGGTTTCGTAGCGGCGAGAGCCCATAATGTTGCGAATGAGCTCTTCCACCACGTTGACGTTGGAGCCTTCCAGGTAACCTTGAACCAAGGATGAATTGGCTGGGGTTTCGGTAGAGACTTTCGTATCGGCGGAGCCTTTAAACAAACATGTTCCTTGGGCCACCAGGGTGTCAGGATTATCGATGTTAGAAAGTTTGAGTTGACCCAACTGTTGGCCATTGGTCATAACGGCGCCGTTGCTGCCAATGGTAATATCTCGGGCATCGGCGGGGATGAGAATTGGCGCATCGTTGGCATCCATCACGGTGTGGCCATCCAAGGTGGATAAGGTGCCATCGGCGCTGCGGGTAAAGGAGCCATTGCGGGTGTAAAAGGCATTGCCTTCAGCATCTTGCACGCTAAAAAAGCCGTCGCCTTGAATGGCCACATCCAGCGGATTACCCGTTGGTTTGAGTAGGCCTTGGCCAAAGTGAATTTTGCTACCCGCCAGTGCCACGCCGTTGTTAACATTCCCAATGTTTTGGGTGCCGCCGGGGCCCATGCGTTGCATCATCATTTCGCCAAAGGCGTTGTAGTTAACCCCTACTTTTTTAAATCCGGTGGTGTTGACGTTGGCCAAGTTGTTGGCCACGATGTCACTTTCCATCAGGTTGGCGGTAATGCCGCTGGCGGCGCTGTACAATCCACGAATCATCGAATGTCTCTCTGCACCTCCAAGGAGGTGTTTATTAAGGGGCTTTAGGTTTCTCTCTCCCGCCATCGGCGGGTTTTTATAAAAGGCTTTGTTTGTTTCTCTCTGCCCCCAAGGGGGCCTTTATAAGGGAATGGTTTGTAACAGGTAAGATGTTTGGTTATGGTGCTTACAAGGCTTTTTGGTAGCGGGTCATTACTTTGTCTACGTAGTGTTGGGTTTCTGCGTAAGGAGGGATACCACCGGCTCTATCCACGGCGCCGGGGCCTGCATTGTAGGCGGCTAAGGCCTTGGGTACTGATTGATACTTGGTCAAAAGTTCTTTTAAGTAACGGGTGCCACCGTCTAGGTTTTGGAGAGGATCAAGGGCGTCTTTAACGCCCAGGCTTTGGGCGGTGCTAGGCATTAGTTGCATCAATCCCTGAGCACCCGAGGAAGAAATAGCGTCAGGGTTAAAGCCCGATTCTGTCGCCACAACAGATTCCAGCAACTTGGCATCCACCCCGTGCTTTTGGCCCAGGGCTTCAATCCATTGCTTTACTTGGCCGGTGGGGGCTAGGCTACGTTCGGCAGGGCTGAGAGTTTGGGCCGATTCCAGCACGTTGGCAAAGTCTTGGGTGGGTGCTGCTGTGCTTATAGGTGCTTCAGAGGCTGTCTCTTTAGCGCGCATGCCTTTTAGGGTGGCTTGCAATTGGGCCACACGCTGTAGGGTTTGCTGCATGCTAATGGGCATTGGCACCGATTGGGTGTCCTGTCTCTCTGTTGCTTATTGATTGACGTCGTTTGTTTATCACCACCTGTGGCACGCCAATAGGGGTGCATACCTCCACCGTAGCCCAGCACGTGGCAAACGGGTATCCAATAAACAAAGGAAATTAAGCCCGTTGCTCTAAAGTCTCGGGTTGGCTTAAAAGCCTTTGGGTGATTGGGTTCGTCGATTTTCGTGTCATAAAACCGTCGTTCATGAAGAGGAGAAGGGGGGGCTGCTCTCCACCACCAATATGAATAAAAAGTGACGAAAGCTGCCTCTTTTTAAATCCAGCGCTATACTATTTTTAGTATGTGTAAACTGTTCTTAATGGTCCCACATGCATTCTAAACAGTGGATTGAATCCAACAGTATTGGCAAGACCGGCGTTGAACCCTTCAGGGGGTGAAGCAATGGTCGATACAAACTATAGTTCCCCCGGTGGTGGACAGTTCCCAATGTGAGGTTGGGCCCATGCCGGTTTTGTTTGGTAGCAGGCGATAGAGATTAAAGAGGTTTTTGACAATGACTGGTAATATTCACGGCAATCAATTTGGTCATCATAGTGCGGGCAAAGTTAATAAAACGCACAAAGATTCCAGCGCTCCAGCCCCTCACGAGGCGCATCAAAAAAAAGAAGAATCGTCTGTTCTCCCAGCTTTTCAAGAAAATCCTGATGCGTTGCGCCATCACCTTGCCCAAAGTGCAGACATTGGCTTTGGCCAAGTGGCCAGCAAACGGGTGGGTGATTTTATCGCTCAATTGCCCGATCCAGAAGCGTTTAACAAGCAGTTTCAAGAGGTGATGGGGGCTAAAGCGAACCTTAATAACCCATTAACGGCTATGGCGTATAGTGATGCTTATGTGAATGCTCACTTAGGCCTTCCTACTGCGGGTTAAGTTTGAGTCATCATGAAAAAGCCACCTGAATTCAGGTGGCTTTTTTAATACATACTTTGCGTGGATGCCACTAAACCCGCTACAATAGCAGCATGATTAATCAACTGACAGGCACCCTTCTCCACGTTGGTACGTCTCCCTTTAAGGGGCCTTATGTGGTGTGTAATCTGAATGGCATGGGGCTAGAGTGCCTGGTGCTTCAGCGTTCGCTTCCGTCGTTGCAGGCTTCTCTCAATCAGGAGACCACCCTGTTCACGGTGCTCATCGTGCGCGAAGATTTGCTGCAGTTGGTGGGCTTTGTCACTCCTACCGAGCGAGACTTGTTTGCCTTGCTTCAACAAGCCAGTGGGGTTGGCTTACGCACGGCTTTGGCGCTTATGGATGCCTTGAGTGTTAGCGAGTTGGCCAGCGCCATTGTGGCCAATGAGTCCAAGCCGCTTACCGTGGCCAAAGGGGTGGGGCCTAAGCTGGCTCAAAAAATTGTATTAGAGCTGAAAGAAAAAATTGCTACTTTTCAGCAGTCTGTAGCGCTGTTAGGGGATAGTACGGCCATGCCTTTACCGGCTCACACCTTGCCTGCGGATGTCGCATCCGAAGCCGAGGCGGTGCTACTATCGCTGGGGTATCACCCTCAAGAAATTGCCCAAGGCCTGCGCGCCATTCACGGAGCGGGTACCGGAGAAACCCTCGATAAAAAGTTAACAGCTGAGTGGGTTCTTCAAAAAGCCTTGCAGTGGTTGGCTACCCACGTTTAAGGAAGCGCCCTAAAAGCGGCTGTTTTTTAAAGATTGAGAGCGTTTTGCCGATAGTAAAGCCAAGAGCAATGGCTTAAGGGGCGTTGCGTGTTTTAAAGCGTTATTTATTGGATTGGATTGAAACGATGGGCCTGGCCAACTGCCGGCGATGCAAACAACCGTACGTCAGTCATAACAATCTGACGATATGCAACAATTGCCAGTCTCGAGAGCAGCATTTATATGAAAGTTATTATTTCCGACTCATTCGTGACTTTGAAAGTCTGAATCTGGAGCAGGTGGCTAAAAGCACGGGGTTGGATTGGGAACGGCTGGTGGAGGCCATCCATGTTCGTTTGGGAACGTCTAAAAAGTTCCGCCACCTAAAATACTGGAAGGCTGGAATTTGCTATGTTTGCCGTAACAGGCAGAGCAGCCCCGATTCGAAAGAACCGATTTGCTTAACGTGTTTGGACTCCTTTATGAAGAGTGTGGCGAATGATAAGCAACCCACTCTTGAAGAGCTTGTACCCGGACAAAATGCACTGGTTGTTGCTAAGCGACTGTCGAGTATGGATGAGGCTCGTGTGGCTATTGTTCAGGCGCACCAGCAGCTTAGCCGTTATAAAAGCTTATTTGGAGAGCTGGTACCGCAGCCTTTTCAGCGAATAGAGCCTTTTATCATCCCCTGCAGCGATGCACAAGTAGCGTTATGGGAACAAAAAACCAATGAGGTGATGACTTTAATGACGCAGCCCGACAGTGCATTGGCCTTAAGCTATGATGAATGGGTGGCAATAGAGATGGAGCTGGGGCTTCAAGAGTTTATGATGATGAGCGTCCTTAAAATTAAGGGGTTTCGGCGGTAGGCTCATACCTTAAGATATGGCTTCTGTTTCAATGACATGCAATGGGCTTAATAAAGGCTAGGATTAAGGGCTGTTGGTGGCATACAATGGCGGCTTACGATTGCGCTGCCTATAGCTGCCTATAAGAGGGCCTTACGAATGACAACCTGTGTGAGCTCACCTGCCATGGATGCAACACCCCTACCCAAGCTGGCTAAGCCGTCGTGGCTAAAGGTGCGCCCCCCTACCGGCGAACGCTACCATTGGATTAAAGAACAAGCCCGTCAAACGGGCATTGCTACCGTGTGCGAAGAGGCCCGCTGCCCCAACATTGGCGAGTGTTGGACGGTGGGTACCGCCACCTTTATGATTATGGGGGATACCTGCACCCGTGGGTGCCGTTTTTGCGCCGTTAAAACCGGCAACCCCAACGGGTGGCTGGATACGGAAGAGCCCTTAAAATTGGCCACCACCATTGCTCAAGCCGGCTGGCAATATGTGGTCATTACCTCGGTGGACCGCGATGATTTGCCCGATGGGGGCGCTGCCCACTTTGCCCAATGCATTGCCGAAGTGAAGCGCTTGAGCCCAGAAACGCTGGTGGAAGTGCTGATCCCTGATTTTAAAGGCGACAAAGCCCATTTGCAGCTGGTGATAGACGCCAAGCCCGACGTGATTGCCCAAAACATTGAAACTGTAGAGCGTCTGACGCATCCCGTTCGGGATCGTCGTGCGGGGTACCGCCAAACGATGGATGTCCTGGCGTACATTAAAGCGGCAGCGCCTCACATTATTACTAAATCCTCCATCATGCTGGGCTTGGGAGAAACCGCCGACGAATTACGCCAAACTATGAAAGATTTGCGCGACAGCAACGTTCAAATCCTCACGTTGGGGCAGTACTTGCAGCCCACTTCCAAACATTTGGCGGTGGAAGAATACATCACTCCCGAAGCCTTTGAAGCCTGGCGCGTGGAAGCCGAAGACCAGTATGGTTTTTTATACTGTGCCTCGGGCCCTTTGGTGCGTAGTTCTTACCGTGCCGGCGAGTTTTTTATGACCCGCTTGCTCAAAGGTGAGCAAGAGATTATTCAACGAGGCTAATTAACGATAGCCGTTTTAAACCTTGGTGCTAAAGAAGTTTTGTTGAAGGGCCTGCCCCTCAACGCTCCCCGCACAGGGGCTGCGCCCCTTGTGTATCCCGCAACGGATCATTACTGCCGTTACTGTGGGCTTTTGGGTGTCGCCTTGCTGCGGCTGCCCTATGCTTGCCCGCAGGCAGGCGTTGCTGGGTTAATGCTAGCGCATGGTAAACCCAGCAACCCACCCTCACCCACAGGATCAAGCTAACTCTAAACGACAAAAACCCATCTTGTTTGTGATTTATGCCTAGGTCCGTTTATAGACCCGCCTTGGCGGGCTTGCGTTGGGGGCGTGTGGCCGATACGCTGAAGAGGTTGGGTGCGGGTAGAAGCTGCTTTCTTTGAAGTCTTTCTGTACACCCGTCGATACGCTTATTGACCCCTTTGTTACGTGCTTTTGGACCTTTTGTTATGGTAACCAAGACCCCTAAGATGACCGACCCTAAGATGACCGACCCTAAGATAACCGAAAAGCCCAACCCCGCTTTGCCTTCAGGGTACTCTGGCCAACAGCTGGTGGACCTGTACAAGGGCATGGCCCTTATTCGCGCCTTTGATGAGCGGCAGCTGAAGCTGCAACGCTCGGGCCGCATTGGGTTTTGCGTGGTGTCTACCGGCGAAGAAGCCGTCCAAGTAGGTGTGGCGGCTGCCCTTGAAAAACAGGACTGGATTTTCCCTACCTATCGCCAACACGGCATGATTTTGCAGCGTGGTGTAAGCGTCACCGATATGGCCAACCAACTGTACGGTAACGCCAACGATCGATGCCTGGGCCGCCAAATGCCCGTGCATTACAGCTTTAAAGAGATTAACTACGTCAGCCTCTCTAGCGTGATTGGTACTCATCTAAGCCATGCCGTTGGGGCTGCCATGGCGGCCCAATACAAGGGCGATGATGCGGTGATGGTTACTTTTATTGGCGATGGCGGCACGTCCTCCAATGATTTCCACGCGGCGCTGACTTTTGCGGGCGTTCAAAAGGCCCCCGTGGTGTTTTACATTGTAAATAACCACTATGCCATCTCCCATCCGGTGGAAGAACAATGCGCGGCCGAATCGTTGCACCTCAAAGGCGTGGGCTACGGCATTCCTTCCATTAAAATTGATGGCAACGATTTGCTGGCCGTGCATCAAGCCACCCAAGAGGCCTTAAATCGCGCACGAGCGGGCGAAGGCCCTACCCTCATTGAGTGCGACACCTATCGCATGGGTCCGCATTCATCCTCGGATGATCCTACCCGCTACCGCGATGCTGCCGAACAAGAGGCGGCCAACAAAGCATGCCCCATTGGGCGCTTTGAAAAACAGCTGGAAAGTTGGGGCCTGTGGGATGACACCCAAGACAAAGCCCTATGGACAGAGCTGGAACAAACAATGGTGGATGATACCAATTTAAGCGAAAACGTGGGTGAACCCACATGGGAAAGCCTGTTTGATGATGTGTATGCGGAAGTGCCACCAGCACTGGCCCGTCAGCGCGATGAGTTTATGGCGCGAGAGTCCCAATTTCCTCGTGAAAATGAGGGTGAATTCCCCCTTTAGTCTCGTTTTTTAATCTTCTACTCTCAAAGGACTGAGATATGGCAACGAAAACCCTCCTCCAAGGCGTGAATGATGCCTTACTGCAAGAAATGACCCGCGATGACCGCGTGCTGGTGTTTGGTGAAGATGTGGGCCTGAATGAAGGCGTGTTTAGGGCCACCAGTGAGCTTCAAAAACGCTTTGGCAAGCAAAGGGCCTTTAGTACGCCCCTTACCGAGACCGGTATTATTGGGGTAGCCATTGGCATGGCCTTGTATGGCCTCAAACCCGTCCCCGAAATTCAGTTTGCCGACTTTATGTACCCCGCCTTTGATCAAATAGTCTCGGAGCTGGCCAAGTTTCGATACCGCTCCGGTGGTGAATACCCTTGCCCCGTAGTCGTCCGTATGCCTTATGGAGGCGGAATCCGTGGTGGACTGTATCATTCTCAAAGCCCCGAGGCTTATTTTTGCCACACCCCCGGCTTAAAAGTCGTGATTCCATCCACCCCTGCCGATGCCAAGGGCCTCTTGGCCAGCGCCATTCGTGGCGATGATCCGGTCATTTTTATGGAGCCCAAAAAAATCTACCGCAGCGTAAAGGGCGAGGTGCCTGATGATGAAGTCCTCATCCCCATTGGTCCTGCGCGCATTGCCCAAACCGGTACCGATGTGACCCTGTTTAGCTTCGGTGCCATGATTCCTGTGTGTATGGAAGCGGCTGAAAAAGCCCACGAAAAATTGGGTGTGAGCGTGGAAGTGGTGGACCTGCGCACCTTATACCCCTTGGATGAAGCCACCATTATTGAATCGGTGCAAAAAACGGGGCGCGCCATTGTGGTAACCGAATCGCCTAAAACCTGCGGGTATGGGTCGGAAATTGCGGCACTGATTGCAGAACGCGCCTTGGACAGCTTGGAAGCGCCGGTGGTTCGGGTGGCTGGCTTTGATACGCCTTTCCCTTACACGCTGGAAAAATTGTACGTACCCGATGCGTTGCGCGTGTTTTTGGCCATTCAGGATGTGGTGAACTATCAGTAAGTAAGCAGTAACTCAGGTTTTAGACCGGTTTGCCGGTTGGAGGTTGGTATGGCATTGGAATTTAAGCTACCGGATATTGGTGAAGGCGTGGCTGAGGGCGAAATCGTTCAGTGGTTGGTTAAACCCGGCGATGCGATTAAAGAAGACCAAGCCATGGTGGAAATTATGACGGACAAGGTGACGGCGGAGATTCCATCGCCATGCACCGGGGTGATTACCGAACTGCGGGGCGCTGCCGGAGACGTCATTGCTGTGGGTACGGTGATTGCGGTGATAGACACCACCGGCAAGCCGGCTTTTTCAACCGAGTCAAAGGTGACTTCCAAAGAATTAGTTGCTGCCGCCCCAAGCCCAGTGGCTTCGTGTGCCACGCAAGCGCTTATGAGTGGCTTGATGAATGGGATGGCAGGCGGTGTTGCCCGTACAGAAAAGATAGCCACCACAGCATTGGGCAAAGTATTGGCGGCCCCTGCCACACGTAAACTGGCCACCACTATGGGTGTTGCTCTCACCTCCGTGCCAGGAACAGGCGAACGTGGCCGTGTGACGCCCGATGATGTGCGCCGCGCTGCTGCGGGCGGGAATGTTGCGGTGTCCAGTCGCCCTTCGATGGTGGCTCGCAAAACGGAACAGCGGAAGCCTTTTTCCGGCATTCGCAAAAAAATTGCCGAGCATCTCACGCTGTCCAAACACAAGGCGCCACACTTTGCCTATGTGGAAGAAATTGACGTGACGGAGTTGGTAAAGCTTCGCAGCCAGGTGAAGGTTGATGGCGAACAACGCGGCATTAAGCTCACCTACCTGCCTTTTATTGTTCAGGCGGTTGTGTCGGGCCTTAAAGCCTTCCCCATGCTGAACAGCACCTTGGATGAAACCACCAACGAGCTGGTGGAAAAGCACTATTACAACATTGGTATTGCTACCGATACGCCCAACGGCCTCGTGGTGCCGGTGATTCCTCATGCGGAAACCTTGGACCTCTGGGGCATTGCCTCGGCCATTCAAGCCACGGCAGAAAAAGCCCGCAGCGGTAAGTTAACGCCTGCTGATATGACGGGTGGCACCTTTACCCTCACCAGCATTGGCTCTATGGGGGGGTTGTTTGGCATCCCCATTATTAACTTCCCTGAGGTGGGTATTTTGGGCATCAATCGTATTGTGCCGCGGCCTGTGGTGCGCGATGGCCAGATTGTGGTGCGCGATATTCTTTACCTCTCATTATCCTGCGATCACCGGGTTGTGGATGGCGCTGATGGGGCGCGGTTTATTAACCACGTCAAGAACCTGCTGGAGCAACCCTACCGCTTGCTGATGGGCTAGCTCATCAGCATCTTATTGTGGCTACTAGCCCCTAAACAAGCTGCCTTTTTGTTGGCTGGGCGGCAGTGCGGGCGGTGGCGCTGGCAAGCAAGGCACGGCAAAAGGCAGGTAAGTCGGCTGGGGTGCGAGAGGTAATCATGGGGCCGTCCACCACCACCTCGCTGTCTTCCCACAGGCCACCGGCGTTCACCATGTCATCTCGTATGGCGCGGTAACCCGTTACGCGGCGCCCTTTGATGACGTTGGCACTGGCCAACACCCAGCCCCCATGGCAAATAGCACCCACGGGGCAGCCGCGGTCTACGGCGTGGCGCACAATGGTGAGGACCGCTTCGTTCATGCGTAGTTTATCCGGAGCCCACCCGCCGGGAATGATGACCATGTCCCAGTGGCCCACCACAAAGTCTTCCGCGGTGCCGTCCGTAGGCATAGGGTAGCCGTGCTTGCCTTTGTAAATGCGGTCGCCTAGCCCCGCTACCTTCACCTCGGCGTCGGCTTCCAGCATGCGGTAGTAGGGCACCACCAGCTCGGCGTCTTCAAAATCGGGGGCAGCAAACAGTAATACCCGTTGAGAACTGAGCGGAAGGCTTTGCTGAGTGTGGGTGGACGGCATGGACGGAGCTCCTAAAGTAGAGACTATGGGAAAAATTGGAGAGGTTGCCCGCTAATCATAAGGGACAATAGCAATGCGTGCTAGGCCACATTCAAAAAAGCCCTATATGAAGGGCGCAAGCGCCCTGCGTAACAGTTGAGTTACAAAACGGCATCGAAACCCTATAAATTGTTTTTATGCAAACACGAGATGTTTAACTTCTACGGTAAACACTCGGTTCTAAGCGTGAGTGTTGCGTAACACACCTGGTTAAAGGGCGCTGTGTTGTGTGGGCTATCGAGCGATTAGAAATGTGTCCCTGTGTCGTGATTTTGTGGAGGAGTATTTGTTTTATGAAGCGTCGTCAACAATCGGTGGATTTGAATAATTTGGTGTTGGAATGCGATACCCGTCGTTTTGATGGGGGTACGGAAGGCGAACTGATTCGTCAAATTGAAGAACGTCAGCGTCGTCAAACCATTTTGTCGGGTGGCAGTGGTGGCGGACGAGTGACGCAGCCGCCTTCGTCTCAGCGCATGGCAATTCGATCTCACGAGTCTCCTTCGTCTGAAGGGATTACGGCCATTCCTCTGGCAAATCGTCATCCCAAGCGGATTCGCTTGGCGTTGGATTGCTTGATTGTGGGCCCCTTACAGGTTGCCGTGGGCATTGTGGGTGTTTTAACCGCAGTATTAGCCTTAGCGGCCTTTATTAAAAGTAAAGATGAGGCGTTAACAGCGCAGAGTCATCATATTTTAAAAGAGTGCAGTATGACGTTGGCGCGTGGCGTAGTAGAAACAGTGTTGTCTCCCTTGAAGGTTTTAAAAGCCTTGATTTGGGGAGCTTAATAGTGCTAAACACCCGATAGAAGCGATTATTCGGCTATGGGTGGGGAAGACCCTTTAATTATGATGAATTATGGTTAACTAGTGCTAATTACGTTTTAATTATTCTCAATTACTGTTAATTAAAGTAAATTATGGTTCATTAAATCTCAATTATTGGTTTTAATTACCGTTAATTACTCCTAAATTACGGTCAATTATAACTCAATTAGCCTCAATTAGTTCAATTATTAATCGCCTATGCCTGTCCGAGACTCACCGTAATTGAAGGTGGGTCTCCTTTGGCGTTTGTAAGCTTAAAAAAGAAAATAGACAAGCCGAAAAAACAGAAACCCGCCGATACAAGAACAACGGGTTTGATGCAGATGCTTAATAGCCAAGGTTAGTGGCTGTTTTCCACAAACTCGGCGTATTTGGCGGGAGCCAATAACTGCTCCGCTTCGTTCACATCCGTCAGTTGAATTTCAATCATCCAGCCATCGCCATAGCAGTTGTCGTTTACCAGCTCGGGTTCATCTTCTAGGCGAGTATTGATGGCCACAATCTCACCACTAATAGGCATGTACAAATCACTGGCAGCTTTCACAGATTCAATCGACCCGAAGCTATCACCTTTGTCTAGTTTGTCACCAATGCTGGGAAGATCCACATACACAATGTCGCCTAAGGCTTCGGCGGCATAATGGCTAATGCCCACCCGTGCGCGATTGTCATCCAAAAGGACGTATTCATGGGTTTCGTTTAACAGGGCGTCTTCAGGAATTGCGTCTACGAGTGCCAGTACCATAAGTCCTCCGATAAGACCGTTGCTAGCCCAGTGGCTAACAGTGTTATAAACAATAAACAACCGTGTAAAAAATCGCTCGCTATCCGTCCGACGATGCGGACTCAAACTCTATTACAAATTATCCAGCGAATAGGGCATGAACGACAAGCCCCCCAGTGGTAATCATGCAACATTGGATGGGATTTTATAGGCCGCTGTAAAAAGGCCGCTTCACCCGTGTGGCGGGTATGGCTTTGCCGCGGACGAGCACGCAGACGCTTTCGTTCAGGGCTGGGGCTTTAGACTTTTCCACAAACCCCATAGCAATAGGGTAGCCAAGGGTTGGTGACTGGGTGCCGCTCGTCACTTCGCCAATGACAGTACCGTCTTCTAGCGTGATGGCATCGTGCTGGCGGGCAATGAGTTTGCCATCCAGCTTGAGGCATACAAACTGACGCGTGAGCCCATTGGCCTGTTGTTGTAAGGCGTGTTGTCCAATGTAAGGTGTGGTCTTTTCCAGTTTAACGGACCAACCCAAGCCAGCTTCCAGTGGGGTGATGGTGGGGTCAATATCATGCCCATGGAGGGAATAGGCGGCTTCGGTACGTAAGGTGTCTCGTGCGGCCAAGCCAACAGGCAACAGCCCCAAGGGTTTTCCAGACTCTAGGAGTCCTTCCCAAATGGCCAGCATGTCTTTTTGGTGGGCCAATAGCTCCACGCCATCTTCGCCGGTGTAGCCGGTGCGGCACACAACCACCGAGGCGGTTTTGCCTGAGGGTAGAGTCAGGGTGGTTTCGGCTACGGTAAAGCGGGCCGGAATCGACGACTCCGCAACACCCACCGAAGCCAGTACTTGTTTAAAGGCGGGGCCTTGTAAGGCCATGAGCCCATATGTAGGAGACACCTGAGTGAGTTGAATACCGGCCGTGAGGTGTTGCTTTAACCACGCCATGTTGGCACTGGTATTAGAGGCGTTGCACACAATAAAGTACTGGGTAAAGGGTTTAAATGTTTCCGATAAAGGCGCTTGTGGTACCCGATACACAATGCAGTCATCCAAAATGCCACCTTGGTTATTAAGGAACTGGCTGTACACGGCTTGGCCAGGGTGTAAGGGGGCAATGGCGTTGGGTACTACGCTATCAATCCAACGGGCAGCGGCCTCTTCGGTGGGGCCCGTTACTGTTAATACGCCCATGTGGCTCACATCAAATAACCCGGCGGCAGTGCGCACAGCGGCATGTTCATCAAACACACGTCCGTATTGTAGAGGCATATCCCAACCGGCAAAGGGTACCAATTTACCGCCGTTGGCCTGGTGCCATGCATGAAGAGCGGTGGTCTGTAAAGTCGGCGATTCGAGTGTTGTGGTCATGAGATGACGATCTCCCAATAATGGTAAACAACTGATAGAAGCGTAAGGCACACACACCGGTTTTGCCAGTTAAAAGTTCTTCTCTGTACAGGGCGTATTAGATAAGAGAAAATAGGAAAGTTGACTCTGTAAATCAAAAAAGTATCCATTCATTTCGTCAGTATTTTCAATGCTAGAGAGTGGCTACAAAAATACAAGTGAAAACGGGTTAAAAAAGGGGGTTGTCAGCAAGTGTCTTTGTGTCACTATCTTAGACCCGGTTGATGAACGCACGACGCGAAGGACATCACCAAGTAGGTTTTGTGAAGGACAGTTGAAACAAACTGTTACAAACAACCCACTTGACGACAAACTTTGCTTCTCGCATAATCAATCTCCCTTCAACACACACCTGCTTGCAGGCGGTGCGACGAAGGAACCCGAACCTTGATAATTGCATCGATCAGCAAATAACACGAGGGTGTTGTTTGAGCCAGAAGCTCACTTGTGAGCTGCAGGTAAAAACCTCACCATATCTCTGTTATTGCTTGTCCTAATAATATTCCTATTATAACCGAGAGGAAGGATTCATTTTTGAATTCGTTACACTCAAATCAAGCGTAACGGATGCTTATCTAAGCATCTGGTGAAGTGACCAAGGGCGCACGGTGGATGCCTTGGTGCAAGTCGACGAAGAAGGACGCGTAAAGCGGCGATACGCCACGGGGAGCTGCAATAAGCCTTGATCCGTGGGATTCCGAATGGGGCAACCCTACGTACCCATGCCTGAATACATAGGGCATGAGGAGATAACCCGGCGAACTGAAACATCTTAGTAACCGGAGGAACAGAAACCAATTAAGGGATTCCCAAAGTAGCGGCGAGCGAAATGGGAAGAGCCTAAACCAAGCGTGTGTGATAGCTTACAGGTGTTGCACGTTTGGGGTAGTGGGGCTCAATAGCAGAGGCTGTAACCTTTGCAACGAGTTATAAAACAAGTGGTTAGAAGAACATACCTGGAAAGGTAGGCCATAGACGGTGATAGCCCGGTATTCGAAAGCCTCTTGTCTCGTTTTGATGTCCCCGAGTAGCACGGAGCACGTGAAATTCCGTGTGAATCTGCCAGGACCATCTGGTAAGGCTAAATACGACTTGCGACCGATAGTGAACCAGTACGGTGACGGAACGGTGAAAAGAACAGTGAGAAGCTGAGTGAAATAGAACCTGAAACCGTGTGCCTACAAGCAGTCAGAGCCTCATTAATGGGGTGATGGCGTGCCTGTTGAAGAATGAGCCTGCGAGTTATCGTGTGTTGCATGGTTAAGGTGTTTTGCACCGGAGCCTAAGCGAAAGCGAGTCCTAACTAGGGCGCCTAAGTAGCATGCGATAGACCCGAACCCGAGTGATCTAACCATGGCCAGTGTGAAGCGGCGGTAACACGTCGTGGAGGTACGAACCCACGAATGTTGAAAAATTCGGGGATGAGTTGTGGTTAGGGGTGAAATGCCAATCGAACTCGGAGCTAGCTGGTTCTCCCCGAAATGTATTGAGGTACACCGTTGCATGTTTCTTACCGGAGGTAGAGCACTATTTCGGTGCGGGCCCTAGAACGGGGTACCAAATCGAGTTAAACTCCGAATGCCGGTAATGTGAAGTGCAGCAGTGAGACAGTGGGAGATAAGTTCCATTGTCAAAAGGGAAACAGCCCAGACCATCGGCTAAGGTGCCTAACTAACTGCTAAGTGATTAACGAGGTGTTATCTCATAGACAACCAGGAGGTTGGCTTAGAAGCAGCCACCCTTGAACGAGTGCGTAATAGCTCACTGGTCGAGAGATGATGCGCGGAAAATTTACGGCGCTAAGCAGTTGACCGAAGCTGTGGCATACAACTTTTGTTGTGTGGGTAGGGGAGCGTTCCATTGTAGGTTGAAGCAAGACCGATAAGGACTTGTGGACGAAATGGAAGTGAGAATGCAGGCTTGAGTAGCGAAAACAAAGGTGAGAATCCTTTGCACCGAAATCCTAAGGTTTCCCACGGAAGGCTCGTCCGCGTGGGGTTAGTCGGATCCTAAGGCGAGGCCGAAAGGCGTAGTCGATGGACATCAGGTTGATATTCCTGAACCAATATTTATTCGTTATGGAGCTGCGGAGGGACGCAGGAGGTTATGTGTGCTAGCGACTGGAAGTGCTAGTTTAAGCGTGTAGCTAGTTTGTGTAGGAAAATCCGCACAGGCGTTAAGACGTGAGGCGTTACGAGGAGGCTCTACGGAGCCGAAGACACAGATACCACACTGCCAGGAAAAGCTTCGCAAGCCAGAATAAATGTTGTCCGTACCGTAAACCGCCACAGGTGGGATGGTAGAGTATACCAAGGTGCGCGAGATAACCCTCTCTAAGGAACTCGGCAAAATAGCCACGTAACTTCGGGAGAAGTGGTGCCCTGGTAGCGTGTAGAGCACAAGCGGCTCGAAGCGTGATAGGGTTGCAGCGGCGAGGCCCAGGCGACTGTTTACCAAAAACACAGGTCTCTGCTAAGTCGTAAGACGAAGTATAGGGGCTGACGCCTGCCCGGTGTCGGAAGGTTACGGGGAGAGGTTAGACGCAAGTCGAAGCTTTGAACCTAAGCCCCGATGAACGGCGGCCGTAACTATAACGGTCCTAAGGTAGCGAAATTCCTTGTCAGGTAAGTTCTGACCCGCACGAATGGCGTAACGATCTGGGCACTGTCTCGGAGAGGGACTCGGCGAAATAGGAATGGCTGTGAAGATACGGCCTAAATATGCCAGGACAGAAAGACCCTATTGAGCTTTACTCTAACTTGTTATTGATCGTTGATTTGTGTCGCGCAGGATAGGTGGGAGACTTCGATTACGAGATTCCGGTCTCGTATGAGTCGTCCTTGAGATACCACTCTTCAAAAGTTGACGATCTAACGGTGTGCCACTAATATCTGGGCACCGGACAGTGGCAGGCGGGGAGTTTGACTGGGGCGGTCGCCTCCTAAAGAGTAACGGAGGCGCCCAAAGGTACCCTCAGGCTGGATGGAAATCAGCCGAAGAGTGTAAAGGCACAAGGGTGCTTGACTGAGAGACCTACAAGTCGATCAGAGACGAAAGTCGGGCTTAGTGATCCTGCAGTGGCGAATGGAAGCGCTGTGGCTCATCGGATAAAAGTTACCATAGGGATAACAGGCTGATCTCCCCCAAGAGTCCACATCGACGGGGAGGTTTGGCACCTCGATGTCGGCTCGTCGCATCCTGGGGCGGTAGTACGTCCCAAGGGTTGGGCTGTTCGCCCATTAAAGCGGCACGTGAGCTGGGTTCAGAACGTCGTGAGACAGTTCGGTCCATATCCGGCATGTTCGTTAGAGATTTGAGAGGAGTCGTTCGTAGTACGAGAGGACCCGGACGAATGGACCGCTAGTGTACCGGTTATCCTGCCAAGGGTAAACGCCGGGTAGCTATGTCCAGAGCGGATAAGTGCTGAAAGCATATAAGTACGAAGCCCACCTCAAGATAAGATCTCTCATCCGGTCAACGGAGTAAGTCCCCTGGAAGATAATCAGGTTGATAGGCAGCAAGTGGAAGCGTGGTAACATGTGTAGCTGAGCTGTACTAATAGGACGAGGGCTTCTCCTGTAAATTGTTTAGAATAAATGAACCAGCCTTTTGGTTAGGAATACGACAAGTACAAGCACGCTGATCGATGCAGTTATCGGGTTTGAATAACCATTCCAACCGATGAACAACAAGTTTTCTGGTGGTTAAGCAGTAGGGTCACACCCGTTCCCATTCCGAACACGACCGTTAAGCCTACATGCAGCAACAATACTTGGTGGGTAACCGCCTGGAAAGATAGCTCTCTGCCAGAATTTATTTTACAAAAAGCGATTCATTCTCTAACGAGTTTGGATCGCTTTTTTGTTGCCCTTATGCTTGAATGACCTTAGAAGACCTTGCTGTTAAGTTTTCTATGGACATGACGAATAAGCAAAGCAACCAGCGCATGTAAATGGAAGAAATTGCTTTGTACACCGTCGAAAACGGCAAAATTGTTCGTGAGCAATTCATTTACGATATCTGCGAAGGGTAACTCTTAACTAGGCCTGGTGATAATGCAAAAGGGCGACTCTGGTTTTTACTAACTAGGGCCGCTTTTTTTATTGCTTTGTAATCATAAAGGTAATTTAAATAGGGGCGTTCGCCCCCTATTTGTCGTCATTGAGCTTGAGAACCGCCATAAAGGCTTCTTGGGGGATGTCCACCGAGCCAAAGGACTTCATGCGTTTTTTACCCTTTTTCTGCTTTTCCAGCAGTTTGCGCTTGCGGCTAATATCGCCGCCGTAGCACTTATCCAGCACGTTTTTGCGCATGGCTTTGACGGTGCTGCGGGCCACAATTTTACCCCCAATGGCCGCTTGAATGGGAATTTCAAACATTTGGCGGGGGATGAGCTCTTTTAGCTTGTCTGTGAGGAGGGCGCCAAAGGTATGGGCTTTGGTGCGGTGCACAATGGCACTTAGGGCGTCGATGGGTTCTTTGGCCACCAGCACATCCAGTTTTACCAAATCACTCATTTGATATTTCTCAAAATGGTAGTCCATGCTGGCATAGCCGCGACTGCGCGATTTGAGGTGGTCGTAAAAGTCGGTGACCAATTCGTTGAGAGGGATTTCATACTTGAGGGTTACCCGCTTGGAATCCAAGTAATCCATGCTGATAAATTCGCCACGGCGGTCTTGGGCCAAGTCCATCAGGCTGCCCACAAATTCTTTGGGTGTGTAAATTTCCACCTTCACAATAGGCTCTTCAATACCGGTCCGATAGACGGGATCTGGCATAAGGGCGGGATTATCGATGTCAATAATTTCGCCCTTATTGGTGTGTACCTTATAAATAACGCTGGGGGCGGTGGTGATGAGATCGAGATTATACTCGCGCTCCAGGCGCTCTTGGACAATCTCCATATGCAGCAAGCCCAAGTACCCACAGCGAAAGCCGTGGCCCAACGCTTCGGAACTTTCTGGCTCATAAGTAATACTGGAATCGTTTAGCTTAAGCTTGTCCAGAGAATCTTTGAGGTTGCCGTAGTCGTCGTTATCAATGGGATACATCCCGCAAAATACCATGGGCACGGCTTTTTTGTAGCCGGGCAAGGCTTCCGTAGCGGGGGTAGTGGTTAGCGTGTTTTGGTGGGTGATGGTATCCCCTACAAAGTAGCCCATTTCTTTAATGCTAGCGGCCATATAGCCTACTTCGCCACTGGTCAGCACGTCTACCGGCACACGGCCGGGGGCCATGGTGCCCACTTCTACCACTTCGTAGGTTTTTTCGTTGGCCATAAATTGAATTTTGTCACCACGGCGAATGGTGCCGTCTACTACACGAATATAGGTGATGATGCCCATGTATTGGTCAAAGTAGCTGTCAAACACCAAGGCCCGTAAGGGATCTTCGGGTTTCACGGTAGGAGGCGGTACTTTTTGAACGATGGCTTCCAAGATTTCTTCAATGCCAATGCCCATTTTGGCGCTGGACAGAATGGCTTCCGAGCAATCAATGCCAATGGTTTCTTCTATTTCGCCGCGAATCCGTTCGGGTTCGGCAGCGGGCAAGTCAATTTTGTTAATCACCGGGATAATTTCAAGGTCTTTATCAATGGCCATGTACACGTTGGCAAGGGTTTGGGCCTCAATGCCTTGGGCAGCATCCACCACCAATAAGGCGCCTTCGCAGGCTTGCAAGCTGCGAGAGACTTCGTAGCTAAAATCCACGTGGCCGGGAGTATCAATGAGGTTGAGGATGTAGGTTTGGCCGTCTTTGGCAATGTACTTCATGCGGGCGGCTTGCAGCTTAATGGTAATGCCGCGCTCTTGCTCTAGCTCTAAGGTATCCAAAATTTGCGCCTTCATATCGCGCTGAGCAATGGTGCGAGTGGTTTCCAGCAGGCGATCCGCCAAGGTGGATTTGCCATGATCGATGTGGGCGATGATACAGAAGTTGCGGATGAGGGAGGCTTGCATAGGTCACGTGGGCTTAAGGAGTGGGTAACAACCCCCTTAGCTTACCCCAAACTAGCTGGCAACCAGAGTATTGAACTGCTTTTGGAGCGTGTCGTAATGGTTGCCTAAGGCTTCTTTTACCAGCCGCTCAATCGTTTCGTGGCCTTCAATGGTTTTATGCTGGTCTAGGGTTTTGGCAAGGCTAAATAACTTTTCTTCTGGGATGCTTTTTAATAGGTCATGGCTTTGTTGGGTCCAATCCACAATCAGTTTGTATTCCTTGTGGGGATTAATCCACCCACGAACGATACTGAAGGCTTCTTTTATTCGTTTGCCAATTTTTGTAAAGAATGAATCTCCCTTATCAAAATTGTAGCCCTTTACTTCATTATGCAAAATAATCAAGCTTTCGTAATCATCGCCACCCCCACGTAATTTATAAAACTGTTTTGGAGTGATTTTTTTAGCAATCAGGTCGTTGAAATGTTTCTGGCCGGTTATTAGTAGGTCATCAATTACACGGCCGCCTGCTCCGGTTAAGGCAAATACTTTTGCCCACTCTACATCGTTCGTAAAGTTTTTAAATGAGCTTTTGTTTACTTGTAAAATCCCACTGGAATGGCCTCCTCTTCTCGTTTCAACCGTGTTGGCTATTTTATCGATTGTTAAACGTTTTTCTAAACTGGCAAGAATTCCATGACCCCACTCATGAATGGCAGACTTTATGGACTGAATAGGATTCGCCTTAATCGCGGCAATTTCTGCGGCGGTAATGGTGGCTAGTTTGATGGGGGCGCTGCCAAAACGCACGCAATCGCGAGGGGCAATGTGTGTGCTGTTCAATTGCTGAGCATTCGGGGCGGCGGCAAAGGCAACGGTGGGTGGGGCGGTGTGCAGCTTCATGCTTTAATCCTGTGGGTAGTCTCTCTCACCCGCATAAAGCCCCGTGAATGTGAATGGGTGCTAATTCGACTATCACTGTTGTCATATCTCTTAATAATAAAAGCAGGCGTTGCCTGCCAAGATGGGAAAAAATGCCCACGCATGGGGAGCCGTCTTACCTTACCATAACGGTATAGACGCTTTCGGTTGGCTTGGTTGGTACCAGTTCCCCTGTATCTGGTGGAATTGTGTTTTAAACCATAGGCCAAACAGCCTTATACATGTATGATTGGGCGTGTATGATGACCCTGAACCCTTATTGCTTATGATAGGCTGCGCTGTTTAGCCGGTCTGCGTGTTTGGAACTGCCTATGTCTGACGCTACTCCTGTACCCGAGGTAACCACTCCTGCGGAAAAGCCCGTCCAAAAAACGGTGAAAGACTATGTGGAGCTGATTGAAACCGTGGCGCGCGTGGAATACAGCCGCCTGCCCAACCATTTGATTGATTACAGCGAGTTGGTGAACATTGGCGCCATCGCCATCCATGTGATGCTGACGAGCAACCCCGGCACCGAATTTAACATTACCTACTTGTCCACGGCCATGAAGTGGGCCATTCGCAACGAATTGCGCCTGCGCTACAAGTGGTATTCGCTTAAGACCACCTCGGCGGCCGATGCCGAGGAGTCGGGTGTGATAGGGGATGGCCTGTCGGCGCGGGAAAATTCCAGCGGAGATAACGCGGAGTCGGGTGACGATGGCGGTAGCGATGATGCTCCCGTGTCGTCGGATCATGTGCGGGAAGCCGTGTATGAAACCATTTTATCCGTCGATAGCATGATGGATGGGGAGAATCCTCAAGAAATCCGCGATGACAGCTACACCCCCGAGCAACGCAGCGAGTTGCACGAAATGGCGGTGATTGTTCGCCAGGCCATTAGTCGTTTGCCGGAACGTGAGCGTGCCGTGGTGGAAGCCCGGTTTTTCCATAACAAGCGCATGCGCGAAATTGGGGAAGAGTTCAACATTTCCTCCTCGCGTATTTCTCGTATTGTCCAGTCGGGCCTCGACAAAATCAAACGTGAGCTGGAGCGTCGTGGGTACGTCCACACCGGGCTGGATAGCTAACGCACGCCAAGGCTTGTTTATTCTTCAATGCCTAATCTCCCTTTTAAGGTCCCCATTAATTTTTTTGCTGAGTTGTAAAAGATTCCAGAGCCTGCTGGTTTTTCCACAAACTCTAATTTTTCGTAAAACGTGCGAGATGATGGCTTTGCACCTAATTGGAAATGGGTGTCTTCGGGGGCTTTTATGCTAGCTTCATATAAAAGCATAGAGCCAATATTTGTATAGACGACTTCATCTGCTAATGGTTTTGAAGTTTCCCGGTCTTTGCCATGGTTTTCTAAATTGGAAATGGCGATGAATGAGTTATCTAAAGGAACTTGTTCTAGTATGCCAACAACCTCTCCGTTAGGACTATATGCCTTGAGATGACCATTTCGATCGGGTTTAACTTCTATAGTGGCAGTATTCCCCTGATTAGAATGAGTACGAAAAAATCCGGCAAAATGTACGGGTGATAGTGGCATGTCATGATCTTACGTTAGGGTTCTGGGTGTATATGCAATTAAAGTTGTCTAAAGCTTAAAAAGTGCCTTGGTGGACACTCACACATCAATCACCACATCTTTGGGGGGCGTGTGGGTGGCTAGGGCGTCTTCCAGCAGGGCCACATTGCGCACGTTGGCCTTAAACCCGGCATCCACAATATCCCCCACCACGGGTATCATCCCCGCCAGGGTATCAATGCCAATGTTGAGGATCATGCGGCTAAGCACGGGGGCGGGGAGGTTCCATTGCACCGCCACATACAGTGGGTATAGCGCCAACACGGCTCCCAACCCATCGCCCACACCGGGAATTAATCCCAGTAAGGCATCCCACCCAATACGGGTACGTATCCAGGGAATTTCAAAGGCACTGTCTAACAGGGTGGCCAGCTTCTTGGCACGGGCAATGTCGTTGGCGGCGTTGCGATTGGAAGAAACCATGGCTAGGCGTACTTTCCTCCAGCGGCAAGAACTTTTTCGGCCTCATGACAGGCCACAAGTGGCCGTTTTTCATTGGGCAACAGTATGGATGAAGGACTGGCATTATCGGAATTAGAGAGAAGGGTTCGAAGCACGGGGGCTTCGGTACGGCAGCGATCGGTAGCCCAGGCGCAACGGGGATGAAAGCGACATCCGCTGGGCGGCGACGAAGGGCTGGGGGGATCGCCTTCCAGCAAACTGGGGGCAATGCCTCGTTTGGTTGGGTCGGGCACGGCGGCCAATAAGGCGTGGGTATACGGGTGCGCGGCACGATGAAATAAGTCATCCACCGAGGCCAATTCCACAATTTGCCCCAGGTACATCACCGCTACCCGATGGCTTAGGTACTTTACCACCGCTAAATTATGGGCCACAAACAACAGGCTTAAATTGGTTTCCGCCTGTAAGTCTTTCAGCAGGTTTAAAATTTGCGCTTGCACCGACACATCCAAGGCGCTGACAGGTTCATCCGCCACAATAAAGGAAGGATTGAGGGCAATGGCGCGTGCAATGCCAATGCGCTGGCGTTGGCCACCGCTAAACTCGTGGGGGTAACGATCTGCCGCACTGGTGGGAAGGCCCACTTTGTTTAGAAGGGCCGACACTTTGGGAAAAATCTCTTTAGTAGAAAGCCTTAAGGCTTTTTGGTGGATGAGAAAGGGCTCAGCCAAAGTTTCGCCAATGCTCATGCGAGGGTTTAGGCTGCTGTAAGGGTTTTGAAACACCATTTGCATGCCTTGGCGCAGGGGGCGCAGCTGTTTTTCGTTGAGGGTGGTTAGGTCCTTGCCTTCAAACCACACGTGGCCGCTGGTGGGCCTGATAAGTTGTAATAAGCACCGGCCCAGCGTGGATTTTCCACAGCCTGATTCTCCCACCAACCCCACCACTTCGCCGGGATAGATAGCCAAAGACACATGGTGAACGGCTTGCACCGGTGGAGCGACTTTACCCCAAAGCGGAGTGGGAGCGGCAAAGTGCTTTACCACGTTTGTGGCCCGCAACAGAGGGGCGAGTGTGGTATCGGTTTGAATGGTGGCTTCTGCTGCGGTTAGGGTGGTCATCCCCTCATTGTAGCGGATTCACGCTAAAATAGACGGACGAATTTGTTGGGCGTTGGGATGATTGATGATGGCTGAACTACTGGACGTAAACGCTGGCGTGGAGCGCTTTGCTCCCATTGCACCCAAAGATTGGGCCGCCATACCGGAGGCATTGCGCCCTAATTTACTGGGCTTTACCGGCCAAACCATGTGGGAGGGTGCTGAAGCGGCCTTGGGCTTGGATGCCGCTGGCTTTGTGAACAAAGCGTGGTGTGCGCTAGAAGCCCACAGTCCCGAGATTCAGCGCCGCACTGCCCTGACGTGGGAAAGCGCCACGGGTGCACTGGAGACCTACACCTTTGCCCAGCTGAATGAACACGCCAACTGCGTGGCCAATGGCTTGCAATCCTTGGGGGTTACCAAGGGCGACCGCGTGTTTGTGTTTTTAGAACGTATCCCCGAATTGTATTGGACAATACTGGGCATTTTAAAACTGGGTGCCATTGCTGGGCCACTGTTTGCTGCCTTTGGGCCCGATGCTGTGCAGGATCGTTTGAGTGACAGTGGGGCGGTGGCCATCGTTACCAGCCCTGTTTTAAAAGCCCGCGTGGATGGGGTACGCGATGAGCTGCCGAACCTAAAGCACGTGATTGTGGTGGACCACCGTTCGACCACGGGTTGGCAACGCCAGCCGGGGGATGTTTCTTACGCAGAGTGCATTGCCAACCAATCCCACGTGTTCAAAACCGTTCATACCACCGCTGATGACGGTAGCGTGATGCATTACACCAGCGGTACCACGGGTAAACCCAAAGGAGCTTTGCATCGCCATGGAGCCATCCTGTCTCAGTGGGCCACGGCCAAGTATGTGCTGGATTTAAAGCCAGAAACCGACGTGTACTGGTGCACCGCCGACCCCGGCTGGGTAACAGGCACGGCTTACGGCATGTTTGGCCCATGGAGCATGGGCGTGCACCAATTGGTAACGGAAGCCCCTTTTAATGCTAGCCATTGGTACCGATTGATTCAGGATCATGGTGTGACGGTGTGGTACACGGCACCCACGGCCATTCGCATGCTCATGAAGGCGGGCGAAGCCTTGCCGGTACAGTATGATTTATCCTCTCTTCGCCATTTGTGCAGTGTGGGAGAGCCCCTCAATCCCGAAGCCATTGTATGGGGCCAAAAGGCACTGGGCCATGCCTTCCATGATACGTGGTGGCAAACAGAAACAGGGTGTATGCACGTGGTAAATACGCCCACCATGGCTATTAAGCCGGGCAGCATGGGTAAACCCATTGTTGGCATTGTTGTTGGCATTCTCAATGAACAGTGGGAGCCGGTGCCCGAGGGGGAAGAAGGCCATTTGGCGCTGCGTCCCAGCGCCCCCAGCTTGTTTAAAACCTATTGGAACCGGGAGGAGGTTTACCAGAGCAAGTTTCAAAACGGGTGGTACCTAACAGGCGACCGTGCGTGGCAGGATGCCGACGGCTACGTGTGGTTTGTGGGGCGAGATGATGATGTCATCAACACCGCAGGGCATTTGGTGGGCCCCTTTGAGGTGGAAAGCGCGCTGGTAGAGCATCCGGCGGTGGCGGAAGCGGCGGTGATTGGTAAGCCGTGCCCCGAACGCCTAGAGGTGGTGAAAGCCTTCGTCTCCCTTAAAACCGAGTATTTGCCTGAGAATGATGAGGCGAAAACGAAGTTGCTCAATGATATTCAGCAATTTGTGCGCCACCGCTTGGCGGCCCACGCCATGCCCCGAGAGATTTCACTGGTGGATAGCATCCCCAAAACGCGGAGCGGCAAAATTATGCGGCGCCTGCTGAAAGCCCGCGAGCTGGGCCTGCCGGAAGGCGACCTAAGCACGCTGGAAGAGTGAGGCAATTGAGAATCTTCAGGCGTTTTAAAGCTATTACCATGTTGCATAGGTACGTCCTTTTGTTATAGGGAGCGTAGGCTCGGTTGGCATCCTTATCCACCATTGCTCAACGGCCCTTTTCGGTGTTGTTTGAAGAAAACCAAGTATTGAACCGCCAGTTCATTGAGCTGGGGGGGTATTTGCCTTCGGATATGATGACGGCCCGTAACAAATTTGAGCGGGCAGAAAAAATACTGGATCATGGTTTTTGGTTACTGGTGGCTGTACTTAGCCCTGTGGTTTTAGGCAGATGGTTTTTAAATGCGTATCAAAAACGCTTTGAACCTTTTGGTTTACCCAAAGTAACGCCAGCTCCCTTAAAACAAAAAGGGATCATGCGTGCTGTGGAATGGGTAGAGCGTTTGGGAAAACACTCGCCGTTGCAAATCCCCTTTGAATGGTTAGAGTCCTCGCAAACAGCGGTCCGTGACCCCCTATTAGTCAAGCGCATTGCCCATAACTTGGGGCTGGAATCAGCGGAAGCGTTAGAGAAACTATTAAGCGACCCCAATAAAGGAAAAGCCTTTCGAAGCCGTGCGCTGAATGGGAAATTACTGATTTTAGGCTTGGATTTATTACTCATGGCCTCCAATGCACAAATTAAGTTGTGGCTTAAAAATTACATTACGCCATGGTTGTCGGGTAAAAAGGGGTTTTCGGGCACACTTAATTACACCACCGATAAATTTAGGGATGAAAAAACCAAGGATTATGAGTCTCATAAAAAAAGCCGAATGCTGCAATCATTGGGGCTGTGGGGTGTTTCCATTGTGGGGTTACCGTTGCTCATGGCAGGGATTCTTAAAAACCCAGCGAAGGTGGGGCAGGGCTTTTTGGGGCAGTTAAAACGTGCCATGCCCGTGTTCAACTATGCCGATACGATTTTTATGAGCAAGTGGACGTTTATTTGGTATAGCGCCTTTAATTACGTGTTGGGTGGGGCATTGGCCGCCCGAGATGGGGATGAGCGTCGCGAGCATTTGGTGAAGGCGTGTACCTTGGACTTCTTTTTTGCCTTTGGTGATACCGTATTTGCGGGTTTGGGCGCCTTGGGCTTGCAACGCTGGTTGGCCCGTAAGGGAGAAACGACGCCATTGTATGAGCGGAAAGGGGTGTTACCGGTGCCTCGTTCGTTGGATCAGGTGTTTGCCGAGGTGGGCAATCAAGCCAAGCATGTGTCGTATCGGGCGGCACAGGCTAATTACTGGATGGGCTTGGTGCTAACTACGGTGTGCATGGGGCTGTCTATTCCATTGTTGAACAACCACTACACCAAGCAAAAAGTTCTAAAAGAGCAACAGGCCATGTACACCCAGTTATGGGCTCGTTTTCAAAATCTTCCCGCAGTATTGAAGCCGTTAAACCAAGCTTATGCAGTATAACTAATCAGCTGATCATCTGTTCGCCGTCAGGCGCCGTGGCGTCATCCAGGTACAGGCGGAAGCCAAAGGTGCTGCCCTTGCCCTCGTCACTGTCCACCATCACACGGCCACCGTGGTGTTTCTCAATGGCCACTTTCACTAAGTGCAGCCCCAAGCCTGTGCCCCGTATGGTGTGCACGGCATTCTCCACGCGAAAGAAGCGATCGAAGATTTTGCCCAAAAATTGCTTGGGAATCCCAATGCCCGTGTCTTGCACGGTCACCTCAATGGCAGGGCCACGTTGCTTGTCGTCCACCAACTCGGCGCGAACCTTAATGCGGCCGCCTTCTTCCGTGTATTTAATGGCGTTGCTTAGCAGGTTGCGCATCACGCGCTCAATGGTATCGCTGTGAATGGTGACCAGCGGGAGGTTGCTCTCAATGTTGGTGGTAATGCTTAAGTCTTTTTGCTGCACCAGCACCTTAAAGCTTTGCACCGTCAGGTTAATAATGGGGGTAATGTCCTGCGGAGTTTTTTCCAGCTTGTCGCCCGCTTCTTCCAGACGTGAAAAATCCAGAATGTCGTTGACCATGCGCTTGAGGCGGTCGGTTTCCTGGTACAGGGTTTCGCGAAACTCGGCCTTGGTGGCTTCATCCAAGTCATCGCCATGCAAATGCAGGGTCTCTGCGTAGCTTTGAATGGTGGTCACTGGGGTGCGTAGCTCGTGGCTAACGTTGGAGATGAAGGTGGTTTTGATTTTATCCACCTGAGCTTCGCGCGTCACATCGTGGGTGGTAATAACAAAGCCCAAGTCTTCGTCTTCGGCATCTTGAATGGTGGCTACCAGCACCTGCAAGGTAATTTCAGGTAACTGAATTTGGCGCGAAAACGTTCCAACCGGAGCGCTGCTGCTCAGTTGGCGACGATGGCGTTTGTATTCATCCAGCAGGGTCTCAAAGGATTTTTTGCCATCGACGCTGAGGTATTCCGTCAGGTTGCGGCCAATCATGGCCTCGGCGTGATCAATGGATAGGTGGGCGCAGGCGCTGGCGTTCATTAGCACAATGTCGCCATCGCTGGTGCACACAATGGTGCCATCGGCAATACTGAGGAGCACCGCTTCCAGCTTGTTGCGCTCAATGGTGATGGTGTCCAAATTCTGGTCTTCGTACACCCGCAAGCGCACCGACATATCGTTAAAAGATTGGGCCAAGGCTTTCAATTCGCCCCACAAGTCTTCGTCGGCAATTTTGTAGCCAAAATCGCCGGTAGAAAGGCGCTTAACGCCTTGCAGCAAGCGTTGTAAATGTTGGCGTAGCTGCCACGCATTGACGCTCACGGCTAAAATCGTCATGCCCCAAGCGCACAAAAACACCAGCACCAGTAACATACGGGTGCCGCTCGCCAGTTGTTGAATGGTTTCTCCCGATAAATCCACATTCACCGAGCCCAGGTAGGCTTGTCCTGCAGAACTGGGGCTGCCAATGCGGGCACTAAAGGTGCGAATGTGTTTCATGCCTTCGGCGTTGGGGCGCTGGTTTTCGTAAAGCAGGTTGCCTTGGGCATCGTAAAAAGAGACACCCACCAAATCGCTTTGGTCGTCCAGCAAGCGATCCACAAATTGTTGAATGCGGACTTGGGCGGTGGCGCCACCCATGCCACGAAGCGGACCGCCACCTTGCAGCTGTTCTGCGCCACTGGATGCCACCATAGAGGTTACCAGTCCGCCAAACCGGTTGTAAGACGACTCTAACACGCCCTGGTACTGATTAAACAGCAGGATGGCTCCGCCAATAAACAGCAGAGAAATGGCCCCAACGGCCCCCAGTAAAAATTTGTTATGAGACGTGATCATGTAATAAAACAGTTTCTCAAAAGCCTCGCCTTGTGGCAACGCCCACATCCTTGGTAAGCGTCTGTTTTTTGTTGCTAAATCTGTGGCCTATACCTTTCGGTATGCCTTATGGGCTCCTTTACGGTTTAATACCGGAGTGGTTTATTTTTATTTTGGTAAATCAGGCTATCCCCTTATGACTTTTCCTTTGGCACCCTTCGCTTTGGATAACAACACAGTCCTCCCCCTCCTCTCCACCTTGGTGCTGGTGCTGATTGCCTTGGGCCTGAAATACCGTAAGGTCAACCGCATTCATATACCGCTAATGCTAAGCGCCTTTGCCTTAGACCTTGGTATGGTGGTGTGGTTGGAATTTAACCGACTGGCCGTGGAAAAAGTGGTGGGCGGCGTCTCCGGCCTGTTGCTTTTTCATGTGATTGTGAGCATTGGCGTGGTGATTTTGTATGTGGCCCTGATCAGCACCGGCATGAAGTTGTTTAAAAAAGTGACTTTAAGCCCTACGTTGCATCGCAACCTAGCCGTGGCCTTTGTCATTGGCCGCTTGATTAATTACGTCACCAGCTTTTTTGTGGGCAGCGCTTAAGTTTTAAATTAATTACAAGGGTTGAATTGATCTCAGTGTAAAAACCCCCTTGGGGGTTAGCGGTCATCATTGGATTTATTGCTGCCGGTAAAGTCCATGTTGTTCATCAGTTGCCCCATCAACATGGTCTGAATCATCTCGGGGTCCATGTTTTGCTGTCCATTAGGGCTGCCAGCAGGGTTGGCTTGCTGCATTTGCATGAGTTGCATTAGGGCCGTGGGGTTAAAGCCGTTGCTGTTGTTGTTAGAGTCTCCACCCATCATGCTGTTCATCATGGCCGTGGTGGGGTCGGTGTTGGTGGCATTGTTTCCTCCGTTGTTGCCATTCAGGCCCCCATTGCCCAACATGGTCATCAACATCATTTGTTGCATTAGGGCAGGGTCCATCGCTGGGGTGGTGGGTGTTACCGCAATGGCTGGCGTTGTAGGTGCTACCGGTGCTGCCATGCCTTTCGGTGCTTCGGGGGCCTTGGGGGACTCAAGCACACTGCTGGCTTGATACGTTTTTGGCAACGGGCGAAGATCCGAGAGAGGTTCGTTGTGCTTTGGCGTTGCTTTGGCAGGCGATTTGACGGAATCGGCTACGGCGGCCATTACTTGAGGCGACTCTTGGGGAGGCGTCAACTCAGGAGCTATTTTGCTGGGTTGAAGGGCAGAGACCATTGAGTGTGCCTTGGTTTTAAGCCCCGATAAGGATCGAAAGCTGGGCATGGGTTTAATAACGGCATGAGAAGCCGCCCAATCCAGCTGGTTGCCCAAGGAGTCCGACCAGCACAAAGGGTCGTACAAAATGCCTTCGGTGCAGGCTAGGGCTACTAGGGCAATCAAGGTTTTGCCAATCCAAGAATGACGAATGCGCATCGATACAATCCTCCGTAGAAGAAGTATCGTGATGCGAGGCCGGTTTGCACACGGTTGGGGTGGGGTAACTCCGCAACTTAGAGGACAGTGTGGAGGAGGCCCCCAGAGAGGGCTTCAAATGTCTAGAAAGTACAGTTGCCAATCCTCAACAATGTCGAGATAGTCTAAAAAATAAAAAGGCCTCACCCGCAGTTGCCAGAGTGAGGCCCAATAGTCCATTTATCAATACTGCTTGCGCTACGACACTGCTGACAACAATTCCACCTCAGTGATGTGGGTGTTGCCGAAGCTTGGAGGCGTCATGGTGATGGTTTGAATCACGGAGGACGCTTCTGTTGTGGCCGCGTGGCGCTCTTCTACGGTGCGGGGGAAGAAACGACCGCGCGTGGCGTGGTGCACTTCCATGTCTTTCACACCAAAGGCTTCCGCCACAATCTGCTTCACAGGGTTCACATCAAAAGGCTTGCAGCTAAACAGATCGAAGAAAAAGTAGTCTTTTTCCACAAAGCTGTGAAAGGTGATGTGGGATTCGGCAATGATGACCATCCCGGTAATGCCCCGGTCTTCCGGAATCAATCCTTCGTATGGAAACACGTAGGGTTGGGTGATTTTGGTCATGCCAATTTTGTCGGGCAGGGTGTCAATAAAATTCCAGACGTATTGGAGGTCGGAAATTTTATCTTTGTCACACTGGCGGCAATCCAGCATCAGGTGTGGGCCAAATTCAGAGGTCAGAGTCGTCATGGCTTAACCCTCCACTGTTGCAGATTGGGGAACACCGTGAACAGGCGCAACCAAGGTGCCGTCTTCTTCGGCAAACTCTTCGCGAATGTTAAACCCACTGTGCATCACTTCGCGGGTGTCCACGTTCATAAGGCCGCGTGTCAGTTCGCTGTAAAAAGCGCTGCCAGCGTTAAAGTGTTCTTTTAAGTATTGATAGGCGACTTTGGGGTCGCACGTATCGCCGCAGGTAAAGAGGTCTACGGCGGCGTAGCCAAATTCAGGCCAGGTATGGATGGTCAGGTGGCTTTCAGAAATAATCACCACGCCACTCACGCCATACGGGCTAAATTGGTGGAAATTCTGGGTAATCACGGTGGCACCGCAGCTTTTGGCAGCGTCTACCATGGTGGATTCAATCAGTCCTGCATTGTTCAGGACGTTGGGATCACACTCATAAAACTCGGCCAATAAATGACGGCCCAAGTTAATGGTGCGGTGGTGAGGCGAGCCGCCAGAGGCAAACGCAGAAGGCGTATAAGTTGAGAAGTGGCCCGCGAATGTGTTGGTAACGGTGTGTGTGCTATCGGTAGTAGTTGGATTAGCGCCGTTTAGTTGAGGCGGAGCGGTTGGAACCAAGGTGATGGCTGGGATGGTTTCGGCAGGATTTGCGCCATCGGGGGGTTCAAAGTGGGTGGGAACAAAAGCGGTGTGGGTCAACGCATGGGCACCTCCGGTTGTAGGGTGGGGAATAAACATTCGGGTGCTTGGTGTTGCCACCACACATCTGAATGTGAAGGGGT
Organism: Vampirovibrionales bacterium; assembly: GCA_029866025.1. Classification (GTDB taxonomy): domain Bacteria; phylum Cyanobacteriota; class Vampirovibrionia; order Vampirovibrionales; family Vampirovibrionaceae; genus JARXAD01. The sequence goes on from JARXAD010000013.1 coordinate 267,757, forward strand.
ATTGTATCGTAGGGGGGAGAAAAGTCTACCCCTTTTGCGAGGGGTTCATCCGTAAGAATCATTAGGACGAGTTATCGGCGGGTTGGTTCCAAGGTTTAGGGCGCGAACGCGCCTTGATAAATGAAACGTCTGGATGAGTTAATCTTCGTTAGTCTCTGTGTTTGTTTTTTCCTTTTCCCACCGACCAAATAGATCCATCAGATGACCATCTCTGACTTGTCCTGTTTCGGTTTCGGTACCGCTGCCGTACATAGCTCTAATAAGATCTGCTTCACTCATTTCTGATCCACCTGCAACTGTTTCGCGAAGCCTTGCGATGGTTTGAGGGCTTGGATAATCTGCGGGGTCTCCTAGATCGGAGTCGTCTGGTTGTTGCCCAAACTGCACCGTATCCGCGTTGGCGGCAAAGGGTACAGTAGCGCGGTTGGTTTTGGCACTAAAGGCGGGTGGGGTGGCGGCAAAGCGCAAGGTGGTTAGGTTTAGCATGGGGAAGAGTCCTTTGGATTGGCTTGTATAAGGATGGACTTGTATAATTGCGTACCCGATTAAAACCCAAACCATGGCGCGGGTTGCGTTGTTAGGGGGCAAACTGTAACGTTTTGTAACACCCCCTCCTGCAAACAGGGGAGGCCACCCCTGTGCCCCCTTGCCTTTTAGACCAAACGCATTAGGCTTACATTATACCCCTGTGTGCGGCTGTAATGTTGCCCACACCTTATGGATGGATGAGAGCACGTGGCGACTCCCCACAAACGGCAATTTTCGGCACTGCTGGTGCAAGACGTGATGGACACCTTGTTTGCGCGGCGTGCCAACAGCGAGCTGTTTTCTGCTGCCGATGAAAAGGCGCTATCCAATGCCATGCGGCGGGGTGGAACGCGCACGGCTGCCGTGCGTGCTGCGGTTGTCTCGGTGCCCGTGGTGCAAACCCAGCGTGTTCCTCCACAGCTGCCCGCGGCCCAGTCTGTTGAAAACTCCGGTGCTACGCCACCCCAAAGTGCTTGGTTGTTGGAGCTTAAGCAGTCCAGTATTGCCGCCGTTATTTCCCTTCAGGCGGCTGTGTTTGGTGGCGTCCAGTCCGTGCAGGGCTTTGTCACCTCCATCGTAGAGGCGATATGCTTTGAGCAGCAGCGTTGTCAACAATGGCTGCAAGCGGGCCTGCGTAAGCGCACGCTGTTGGCTAAAAAAGATCAAAAAAAGAAGCAGCGGTTGCAAGCGCAACGCGCGGCCTTGGCCCAACAACAGGCGTTATTAATGCAACACCAAGCAGAAGAAGCGGCGACATTACGTGCTGCTACAGAAACAATACCCACCACCCCAAGAGAGAGCATTCCCATGGCCGCTACCGTTACCACCCCGCCTGAATCCTACGCCTTGATGGCCTTGCCCACGGTGCAACAGCGACCCGATTTGCAGGTGTTTATCAATGAGGCCCTGCCAATCACAGTGCCAACCGCTGTGGCCGGAGTGGAATCCTCCTACCTGCCCGAGGTGTTCCCTGTGCGCCCCGTGGTCACCCCGTTGGTCAGTGATGCCGCGGTACGCACCTTGATGGCCCACCATCCTCAGCCCGAATCGCTGGCGCCCCATTCGGAGACGGATCGCTTGCTGCACCACAACCGCTTTTTGGCCACCAGCATTAATAACCTGGCGGAGCGCTACTTTAGCCTGCAGCACCCGCCACAGGCGGGTGTGTAATAGGGCTTAAGGGTTTTATAACAAGCGTTATTTTCTATAATCAAATATCAAGTTAATGTCCTCGAGTCTTAGTTTACCGTCCTTAATTAGTTTTTTAACTTCGGCGCGCATTATTCGGTTGTATTCGGCGTTCAAAGGTTTGGCTATTTTTTTATACTGACTAAGCGCAACGTCATCTGCTTTCTGGCGCTTTCGAATTGCTGAGTTGTCCACGTCTCTTTCTGCATTTTTATAGATCTGTGAATGTTTTTCATCATAGATTTTACCGGCCTTCTCATCTTTCTCCTGAAGTTCTGTCAGTCTTGCCTGTTTTTCTTTGGGAAAAAGGGCGGATAACTCTACTGTATTTGAAACTAAATTGTCGTAGCCTTCAGCGCAAAAATCCAATGTGTTTATGTTTTCAATGGTTTGTGGGTGTTTATAATTAATTGGTTGGTTGGCTTCTTTTTTCGCTGGCTCGGGTGCTTTGGTTGGCGCTGCAGGGGCTGGCGCAGCGGTTTTATTGTCGAGACTGGTTACAAAGCGGCTATCAATGTCTTCCAACTTTGCATCGCTATCAACGCGCTCAAGGTGCCTCAAGTCTTTACCCACTTGCACCTCGTACATATGGCCTTTTTCATCCCAAAAGCATTTAACATAGGCATCAATGTTTCCGTCACCGTCTAAATCCACTTTATTAATCTTCTGATAGTATTTTCCCAATGCGCTATCGGCATGGTTTTCTTGTTGCTCAAAGTGCCACTCTATTTTTTTGGCGCTGCCAAAAATAAATTGCTCCATTAGCCGGGTGTTTTCGCCGTGCACAGCTGCCCCGTGGGCTTCAAAGGCTTGTTTTTTGTCTTTAATTTTGGCTGCGGCAGCTGTACCGGTTGCGTAAATATTACTAATAGGGTTAAGGTTGGTGACCATAATAAAGGCTCCTAATAAATGAGAGTAAATAAGAAATAAGTTACATAGGTATAAAAACAATTAAATACATTCTGATGCGTATTTATTTCCATTTGTAACGGGCTTTCCCTAAACCTTGTGCTGCCGTCCTCTGTTGCTAAAGGCTTCACCCAAAAGGCCAACGCCGTTTATAATAAGCGGCTACCAGTAAAGTAAAAGTTGAGTGTTTGGCGTTTTCCTCATGGCAGAAACATCCTCCACCATGGCCACCTTTGTGGGGCTGTCTGTTCCCACGGCAGAAGCCCTGATTCGACTAGGGTTGGCCTTTGCCCTGGGTGCACTGGTGGGGCTAGAGCGTGAGCTGAGCCGCCATTCTGCTGGGCTACGTACCCACATTTTGGTGTGTCTCGGCTCTGCCGTGTTTACCATCCTCTCCATTGATAGCCTGGTAGGTGGCGAAACGGCGGCCATGTCCGCCCCATTTTTGCTGGATGGCGGCGAGATGGCGGTGCGTCTGGTGCGGGATCCGGCCCGTATTGCGGCCCAAGTGGTTACGGGCATTGGTTTTATTGGGGGTGGGGTGGTGTTGCGCCATGGGGCTACCGTGCGTGGCTTAACCACCGCCGCCAGTTTGTGGATGGTGGCCAGCATTGGCATGCTGGTGGGCAGTGGCCATTATGTGCTTTCTATGGCCAGTACCGCCTTGGCCCTACTGACGTTGTTTGTGCTGGGCAAGGTGGGCAAAGTGTTTAGCAACAAGCATCAGCTGGTGTACAACCGGTTAAAGCTTACGGTGTCGTTAGAGCCGGGTTCGCTGCACGTGTTACAAGAGTGGGTGGATGGTCAGTTTCGAGGGCGGGTGTTGGAAATTAAAACCACCACCACTGCCAGTGGGTTTTTATCCTTGCATTATGTGGTGGATGTCACCGGTTTTGAACTGGCCATGCCCCACCTGCAAGAAACGTTGGAGAGCGTTTCGGGTGTCAAACAATCGGGCCTCAAGCTCTACATTGGCGAGGATGACGCCTAGCCCGCCAACGGCGGGTTTTTATTCTAGCGTTTAGCGTGATTCTGTATTGATCTTGTGGGTGAGGGTGGGTTGTTGGGCTTACAATGCGTTAGCATTAGCCCAACAACGCCTGTTTGCGGGCAAGCGGAGCGCAGCCGCAACTCTGGCGACGCCCGAAATCCCACAATTAAAATAGCTATGATCCCTTGCGGGATACACAAGGGACGCAGTCCCTGTGCGGGGAGTGTTGAGGGGCTGGCCCCTCAACGGAAACAGATCCTTTTAAAAAAAGGGCTTTAGTCTAGCAATGTGTCCAAATTACCCCGATGATAAATAGCGCTAAAATCTTCAATAATCAGCTTCTCCCCTTTCGTGGGATTTTTCTTTTGCAGCAATTGATAAAATTCATCAATGGTCACATTGAGGGTGTTGGGCAATTTGGCCAAAAAACTGTGGTCCAGTTCGGCGCTAATTAAGCGTTGCTCTACCAGCAAAATATCCCCCAGTTTGTAGAGAGGGATTTTAAAGAAGGCGTCCACCACATCGGGGTCAAAGTGGCCACCGGCATCGCGGTGTACAATGTGCAACACCCGATCAAAGGGCATGCGATCGCGGTAATGACGACGCGAGGTAATGGCATCAAACACATCACTGAGGGCCAAAATACGCCCCAAAAAGGGAATGTTGTTGCCTTCCAGCCCTCTAAAATAGCCGGTGCCATCCATTTTTTCGTGATGAGAGGCGGCAATTTCCGGCACAAAGCGTAAGTGTCGCTCAAAGTGAATGTTCTTAAGGATATCGTAGGTGTATTCGGCGTGTTTTTGAATGTGTTGGTATTCTTCCAGCGTCAGGCGTCCCTGCTTGGTAAGAATGTCTTCGCGCACCCCAATTTTGCCAATATCATGCAGCAAGGCAGAAACCGTTAGCGCTTCCATGTCGTCTTTGGCAATGCGTAGCTCTTCGCCCATAATTTCCGCGTACTTCGCCACCCGCTCCGAATGCCCCGCCGTAATAGGGTCGCGGGCATCAATGGTGGTGGACAGGGTTTTGATAAAGCTCACAAAGGCTTTTTTCTGGTCCACGGCCCGCTGAGCATTTTCAATGGACACACTGGCTTGGGCCGCAATGGCCATAAGCAAGTCTTCATCGGTACGGGTAAAGGGGCCGCCCACTTTGTTGAGAACCTGAAATACCCCGATAATATCGTTTTCCCGGTTTTTCATGGGTATGCAGAGAAGGTTTTCAGTAGTGTAGCCAGTTTTTTTGTCAATTTCCTGGTTAAAGCGTGGGTCATCGTAGGGGTTTTTAATATTCAGGGTTTCACCCGTTTTGCACACGTAGCCTGCCAGCCCTAAATGCGCCGGAAAGCGAATGATTTGCCCCCCCCCTTTAGCGCTGCCCGACGTAAGCCCGGAGGTAATGCCACTAGCCACGCGAGACCATAGCTCATTGCGATCGCTATCGTACAAAAACACGGTGCAGCGGTCGCAGCGAAGGGCGGCCTTGGTTTCCGTCATCACAATATCGAGTAAGTGGTCAGTGTTCCGCTCGCCCGACATGGCCTGCCCTACCTTTAGCAGCGCCATAAGTGAATGGGCTGCTACGGGCGGTTTGGTGTTGGTGGGCTCAGGAGCAGTGGGTTTTTTGGCTGTTTTTGCCAAGGCTTGAAGCTTTCGTGTGGGCTTAGAGGCCGCTTGTTTCTCGTCTTCCGCTTCTTGCTCCGTAAGGGCCGTGAGGGCTTCTAGCAAGGTTCGTTCACGCTCAAAAATGGGTTCATAGCGGGCGCGACGGTTCTCAATGTCGGCCCATTTGCTGGGGTCCACGCTGTGGATGGTTTCTTGAATGTGGTGGCCCATAAAGCGCAAGCCGTTTTGTTCGGCAATTTTCAAAGCTTCCAGCAAGCTTTCCATGGCCAAAGGGGTATCGCCCAAGGCCCAAAACGCTTGACCCAGTTCAAAGTGGGTTTTGGCTTGCTCATCCACCAAATTGGTTTCTCTAAAAATGCCGAGTGCCAGACCCATGGTTTCTACCGTGGCTTGGTTATTGCCCCGTTGGGCATGAATACATGCCAATTGCCGATAGGCTTTGCCCAAATCCTTTTTGGCGGGGTGCTTTTGTAACCACGGGATGGCCCAGTCTTCCAGCAAGGCTTGAGCCCCATCCAAATCCCTGTTTAAAAACAGCCACCGGGCCCGATAGCACACGCTTACCACGTATTCTCGGTGCAGTGCCAAAGCCGCTTTGTTGGGTCGGTAGACCGTTTTTTTCTTGGTAAGTTTAGCAATGGTTGTCAGTTGTTCGTGGCTGTTGGGAGTGACATCGGGATGGGCAAAGTGGGCCTCAATGGTGTCTAATAATTGTTTGGCTGGTGTGGTGTGGCGACGAATGAGATGAAGCTTGAGTAGGGTGTTATAGAGACTTTCCACCCGACGGCGATCATCCAGCTTTTGGCAACGGTCCAAGGCACGATTGAGGTAATGGAGGGCCTGACGGTAATGCTCTTGAATGAGGTGGAGGCGTCCCAAAATTTGGGCCGTAATGGCTTCTTCCCATGGTAAGCCCACCTTTTTTTTAATGACCAGCGCTTTGTTGAGAGCTTCATGGGCCAAATGAACGTCTCCCACTCGTTCGTAATGAACGGCGAGTGAATCCAGCACCTTGGCTTCATCCAAACTATGAGAAGGACACAGTGCTAGGGCCTCTTTAAAGCAGGCCACCCCGCCAGCGTAATTGCCAGTGCGGTACAAGGCCAAGCCGCGGTAATGCTGCAGGCGTGCCAAGGCTTCGGCCTGAGAAAGCCCATACACCGATTTACCTTTGGTTGACGGGGTAGGCAATGACCGTAATTTTTTTTCCAGTGTCTTAAGCTGCGCTTCTAGGGATACTGGGCGCGCCGATGGTTTTTTGGTACCAGGGGGTGTCCATTTTTCCCAAGGACCATCGGCCACCGAGACGGCTTCCAGTTGGGCAACGCACACACCAATGGCATTGTTTTCGCCGCTAAATTGGCGAGAAGCTTCTTCAAACACCCGGTGGGCAGCTTGCCACTGTTTTCGGAAGCGTAAGAACATGCCAAGCAATAAGGTTTGTTGGGCAAGCGTAAGTGAATTTAGCTTGTGAGTGGCTACCATTTCGGTAGGTAGCAATGCCAACGGCTCCTCAAGTAAAGGAGTATCGGTGCTTAATGATGACGAAAAACTGAAAGGCCCCACGAAATAACCTGCCACGTCATAACTATTGGGCAACACAGCCGGTTGCCTCTATCCATTCCATTACCTTGTTAGTATACAAGCCGTTCTCTCATGCGGCCACCCGCCAGCCACGGAGTGGCTTTTATTATTTGAATCGTGGGTAATCTACTGGGGTTAGTTTGTAAGGGGCTGGTTGTTAGGGTGCTGTTCATTTCATCAAGGAGTGAGCCCGTAGTAAGCAAACTTTTATAAAAGGCGCCTTTGGCGTCCTAGCGTTGGCCGTCTTTAAGGGCGCCCGGATATTCATGAGAGCCGCTGACGAGATAGGTGATATACTGACGCCCCTTTGGAATAATCCAGCCAATAAAGGCGGAAGAGATGATGAGGGAGACGAGGAAGGCCACGCCTTTGCCTCCCATAGAATGCCGTGCCAGTTTGGCAATGTTCTTCAGTTCTGCCTCGCTCCAATGGCTAACGGCGCCCTTTCCAGTAATGTTGGCGCGATCGGCAAAATCGCTGAGGGTTTTTGCCAAGGCGTGCATCCGGTCGTACTTAATCTTTTGTAAAAAATCCCACTGCTGATAAGACTCCAAAGCTTTGGCGGCTTCTTTGGCCATGCCTTTGGGGGCTGTAAACACAGGTCGTTGTGCAATATAGCCTTCTTCTTTGGCCAGTTCGTAAAACCAATTATCGGTTTTGTCACTCAGCAGGTAGTGTTCTAAATTATGGTCGCCCGAATGCAAGAGGGCTTCCCAGGCGGCTAATTTTTTACCATTGTTTAGTGTTTTGCCTGTCAAACGTTTTACCCACTTTTCAGCGGTATCTCCGCCTACAATTTTTTCTAGCCAGTGGGGCTTGTAATCGTTCAGGTTTATTTTGTTGGTATCGGCAAAGGTTGCTTTAAAGGCTTTTAGCTGGTTGACGAATTCGGCAGCGCCCTTGGTATTAATGGTGGCATCGCTTAAATGGTGCAGCTTAGATGGATTTAAGTGCATTTTCTCAATGAGCCACTTAATTTGTGGGGTTTCTAACGAAGCTAACAAGGCTTTGCCTCTGTATAAAAAGTTATTCCCTTTACTAAGAAACCCTTCAATACCGTATTGAATTTTCTTCCGGAAGACAAACAAAAAGGCAATCACACCCGTCTCTTCTAAAAAATTCTCCAAGGCATCCAGCCAGTTCAAGGCGGTTACTACCCGTCCACCGCTAATAATGCCATCCACTAATAATGTATTGGCAATGGTGCTGTGGCGTAGAGTATTCATTAATGGTGCCATCATATTGCCAAACCGGCTGGTGATTAGGCTGTTTAGCTTGGCAGGTGAAATACCTGCCTGTGTTTGTTGCTGCTTCCAGTGGGCAAGTAAATTTTTTGCTTGTTGTTCTTGGGCAATGTGTTTCTCTTGCGCGGCTTTCTTCTCTTTTTCGTCTTGTATCCAGCCACGTTGTAGCACTTGAATAATCAACGGAAGAACGATGCCAACCAAAATAGCAGGCACTGCACCACTAATAATGGTACGTTTAACAGCGTTGCCACTGTATTTTCCTGCCAATACATTTTTCTCTCCATTGTAGACCAGTTGGCGAGCATGGTCGGCTATGCTGGTAACTTCAACCTTGGCTTGGGCTTTTAGGGCGTCGGTAATGCTTGGCCCTTTCAGCCCTTCAAGCTGCTTTAGTTGGGATTGGGTGTAACTGTCAATGCGTTGCTGGGTTAGCAACTGATGAGGGCCTGTGTGCTCAGGCTGAAAAAGGCTTTCATCCAGCCCTGCGTATTTAACACCGTTGGCAGGGTGCAACCATTTAAGCCAACTGTTGGGATTGGCTTCGAGATGACGTGTTAGGGCAGGTATGGCTTTATCCCATGCCCATTGCATAGCGGGAACGCCTCCACCCCAAACAATGCCCGTGGTCCACGTTAAAATCCCCCACCGTAGGGCTTCAATTTTCCCGCCCCGCTGGTAGCCTGTTACCGTTCGACCTACGTTATCGGAAACATCGGTAACCCATACAGAGGCCATGGATTCAGGGTTAGACACGCCATTAAAGGCCCAGTAAGGGGCCTTACGGAGTAGAGTGCTGCTAACGGCTGATAAAAGGGACGACAAGGTGGAACAATGGCTCGTAAAAAAGATAAAGGGCTAACAATAGGGTTAAGGAAGTGCGGAATAGGCTTCAAACGCAGAAAACCCCCTCGGGACCAAAATGGTGCTACCGAGAGGGTTGAGTGTGTTGGATTTGTTACAAAATTAGCGTTGTAGCCAATAGTGTAGACGAGCCAAAGCAACCATCGGTAGCGTCCGAGGTTGTGGGCGTCGCACCGGTACTTGGCCGATGACTAAATTGGGGTGGCTGTAGGTCATCTGTATATAAAACACCAAAGGCAAAATGTTGACAAGACCTAGGCGCTAAATTGCTTTACATCCAATAGCTTAGGTTCGAAGGGTGAAATCAATTCTAAAGAAAATCTTAATGCTATCCAATGGCCATTGAATACAGAAGTTAAGAAAAAAATTATGATTGCGCATGGCCAAAAAACGCTGATATAGCAGGGATTTTTAGGCTTTTCTGAGCATTCAAAATGTAACAAAATATTACGGAGAAGGCAATCTTAAATATATCTTTGTTTTTATTTTAATATCAATGTAATGAATGGTTTGTTTGAGAGAGACACCATCAATAAACAAAGAGAGAGAGAAATAACTATGTCTATGATGTTTTCGCCGACTCAATATACGGCACTCCCTTATCAGCCGGCAGCCATGTACCCGGTGTCGCAGCAATACCCTGCATCTCCTTATGGAATGCCTCAGGGGATGCCTCAATACCCCTCCTCGCCTTACGGCCATCAGCAACCTGGCATTGGTCAAGCAGACATTCAGTCTCTGACCGCAATGGTTGGGTCCTTAATGGGTGTGGTTCAAGGCCTGCAAGGAATACTAGCCCGATTGATGGGTGGTGGCGGTGCGTCACCGTATGGCACTCCCCCAATGGCGGCTAGCCCCTACGGTGCTGCTGCACAAATGCCCACAATGGCAATGAATAGCCCTTATGGCGCCGCTGCTTCACCGATGGTGGGTGCAATGCCTCAAGGAATGCCTGCCGGAATGATGGGTGGTATGTCCCCAATGATGGGTGGCGGAATGCCTGCCGGAATGATGGGCGGTATGTCCCCAATGATGGGTGGCGGTATGCCTGGAATGATGGGTGGTTCCCCCTATGGTGGCGGAATGTCCCCAATGATGGGTGGCGGTATGCCTGGAATGATGGGCGGCTCCCCCTATGGTGGCGGAATGCCAATGATGGGTGGTTCTCCCTACGGCGCCAGCATGGGTGGCGGTAATCCCCTCTCTAGCCTGCTAGGTTCCATGTTGGGCGCTCCAAGTGATCCTTACGCCTCTCGCGGCACTGGTAGCGGTGGCGGTATGAGCCAAATCTTATCCCTGCTATTACCATTGCTCCTCAAACTGCTGTCTTCGTCTCAAGGCGGAAGCCAGTCGGGCGCTTGCGGCTCGCCTTCAAAAGGCGGCTGCGGTAGCCAAGGCGGTGGTAGCTGCAAGAGCGGTGGCGGTAATCCATACCCTCCTTCCAACCCTCCTAACCCTCCTAACAATAAACCTCCTGTTTACGGTCCCAACCCTCCTGGGCAACCACCGTATACCCCCCCCAACCCCCCGCCTTATAAGCCACCGCCAGACGATGGGTACCCCAACCCAGATCCTGGCCCAGGCCCAGGCCCAGATCCCGATCCTTGGCCTGATGATGTTGACCCCGATTTTGGAAAACCGGATCCCGAACTGGATCCTATCGGCGGTGACGATGATCCCTTTGGTGACGACCCTTTTGAAGAAGGCGAGTTTGAGACAGGAAACCTGGAAGACACAACGTCAACCGAAGACGATCTCTTTACTGAGGATGGCGACTTCGCATAAGACTGATTGTAAAATCAATCATCAACGACCTTCACCCAACCGGGTGGGGGTCGTTTTTGTATCGCCTCTTTGTTTGTGGTTCCATAGGCCCAAACGGTTGAAGGCCCCTTGTATAGGACCTTCCTTTGGCCGGTCTTTTGGCGTAAATGAGAGGCTTTGCACCCATGGTAACCAGTAACGATTTTAAAACCGGCATGACCTTGCTTCAGGATAATGGTATTTGGCAAGTCATTGAATTTTTACACGTAAAGCCAGGCAAAGGGGCTGCTTTTGTGCGCTCCAAGCTAAAAAACGTGCTTACGGGCCAAGTGGTGGAAAAAACCTTCCGTGCTGGGGAAAAAGTAGAACAAGCCATTCTCGACCGTAAAGAGATGCAGTACTTGTTTAAAGAGGGCGACAGCTACATGGTGATGGACATGCAAAGCTATGAGCAATTGCCCTTAAGCTTGCAACAAATTGGGGTGGATGCCATTAAATACCTAAAAGAAGAGATGATGGTGACGGTGTTGCAGCACGATGGCAAAGTGATTGGGGTGGACATCCCCACCCATGTGGAGTTGGTGATTGTGGACACGCCGCCATCGGAAAAAGGCAACACGGCCCAAGGCGGTACTAAGCCAGCTACCTTAGAAACAGGCGCCATTGTAAACGTGCCCTTCTTTATCAATAAGGGCGATAAAATTCGTGTGGATACCCGTAACAACGCCTATCTCGATCGGGCCTAGGGCTGGATAGCCTCTTTTTTAAAGGGCTGCTTTGTTTTGGGCCTTGGGTTGCGCAGGTTAATTTTTACAGACTCATTTTAAGGAAGACTTCTTTATGGATATGGATATTAAACAAATTAAGGCCTTGGCTGAGTTGGCCCATGACCAGAACCTGGCCGAAATTAAGGTGGAAGATGGGGACAAAAAAGTCACCATCAAAACCGTCTCTGGCATTGTGGCCAGTGGGCAAACCGTGATGATGGCAGCACCTCAACAGGCGGCCTCGACGCCAGCTATTGCCTCACAAACCACTGTTGCATCTGCTGCGGCGGCTCCTGAAGCCAAAGCAGGCCACATAGTAACGGCCCCTATGGTGGGCACCTTTTACGCGGCTGCGTCTCCCGATGCGCCACCCTTTGTGAAGGTGGGCGATACCATTAGCGTGGGGCAGCCCCTGTGCATTATTGAAGCCATGAAGCTGATGAACCAGCTGGAGAGCGATGTGGCAGGCACCGTAAGCGAAGTGCTGCTGCAAAACGGCCAGCCGGTGGAGTACGGCCAGGCCCTTTTCCGTGTTGCGGTGTAATCACGCCAAGACGTGTTTATTTGCTTAAACAAAGCGTAATCGGCTAAATATACGATGGGATGAGATTCCGTGGGTGAGGGTGGGTTGTGAGGCGCACACTGTGCGTTAGCACAAGCCTCACAACGCCTGTCTGCTGGCAAGCAAAGCGCAGCCGCAGTTCTGGCGACGCCCGAAAGCCACGAGGGTAATTGTTGAGATCTGTTGCGGGATACACAAGGGGCGCAGCCCCTGTGCGGGGAACGCTGAGGGGCGGGCCCCTCGGCAAGACAACACCCTAATGGAATGGGTTTGCCATGCACTAGCAACTTTTGGTATTGAGGGGCGTTTATGTAGGGGTAATCCAAAATTTGCTTACACCCCCCACACACAAAGGAAGACACACAGGGTCCAGTTTTCAGGCTTTTATGTTGGAAGTGCTACTAGAGCACAAGATGCGGTAAACAATTTTATACCTAAAGATGAATTAGTTGTTCATCTGGATTGTAGTGAAGGCAAAAGTGCCGAGCTTGATGGTGAAGAGGCAAAAGCCTTCCTTGCTTCAGATGAGTTTACTAGTTAGTAAAACAAACTTTTCTGTTCATCGAGACCATAAATTTGCTGCAACGGATGAATCAAAAAATAACGAGCCTGCCGAGGGAATTGATGTTCTGAACGATGTCATTCTCCCTCTTCTAGCCAAAATGAAGGCCCATAAAAGATTTTGGGAAGCCGAGAAGTAAGTTGGTTATTAAACCCCGCTTGCGGGGCATGTGGCGCAGACTCGGTTGCGCCCGTGGTGCTTGGCCAGGTACAGCTGCTCATCGGCGCGCTCCAGCGAGCTGGAAATAATGGCGTGATGGACTGGTTCTGTGGCCGCCGTGTGGGGCGGAATCTCGGTAATGGTGACGCCGGCCAAGCCCATGCTCACGGTAACGGGGATGGTTTTGCCATCCAAGCCCGCCATGGGGGCGTCGGCCACCCGCATGCGAATGCGATCCAGCAACTCTTTGGCGTCTTCAAAGTGAGTATCGGGCAGCAAAATGGCAAACTCTTCGCCGCCAAAGCGGCACACCATGTCGCTTTTGCGTAGGCTGTGGCTGATGGTTTGCCCCAATTGGTGCAGCACGGCATCGCCATTAAGGTGGCCGTAGGTGTCGTTAATGTTTTTAAAGTAGTCCACATCCACCATGGCCACGCTTAAGGGCGCTTTACTACGGCGCGAACGTTCAATTTCCGCTTCAAAGCGGTCGTAAAACCCACGACGATTGGTGAGGCCCGTCAGCTCATCGGTACTGGCTAGCTCTAGGGCCATTTCTAATACGGCCACGCGGCTTAATGCTAGCGATACCAAGCCAATGAGTTCTTGGGCCATGCCCAATGTAGCGCTATCCACCGGGGGCGGGGCCAACCGGTACAGGTTAATGGTGCCACGAATGCGTCCTGTGGCAGGATCCAGCACGGGTAAGATCAGGGTTTGATGGATGCTTTGGGTTTTGGGCATCGTCAACTTAAATTTTTGCTTCAGGGTTTGGCTGCCCAAGGTATTACCCGGCAGCAACAAATACGGCTGCGTCCGCGCCACGGATTTGAACAATCCTAGCAAGCTGGTAAATTGAGGCACCACTTTGCGCTTGCTCTCCAAACCGGCGTGCATCAAGCTGGTGGTTAGGCCATGGAAGGTTTCAATGAGCACTTGGCCCGTGTCTTCACCCGGCACGCGCTGAATGTATTGGCAGAGATCAAAGCCCAAACGGTGGCCAAAGGCTTCCAGGGTAATGGTCAGTACGTTTTCTTGGTCCACGGCTTTAATCAGGTGGCTGGAGACTTCCAGCACGGTTTTTTGCACGGCCCCAATTTGGGTGTTGGTTTGCAGTTGGCGATAGGCCAGTAATTTTCCGGCCAAATACGGGGCCAATATCTCCAACTTTAGTTCAGTGGCGGCAGAAGACGTTTGGGAGTGGCCAATGGCCACCATGCCGATCAAGTCCGTGCCTACCATGAGGTGGGTTTGCAGTACGCTGTTAGCGTGAAGCAGCTCACTGAGGGATTGATCCGAGAAGGTGGTTAAAATGCGGGGATTGAGGGCCGCTGTGCTCGACGTTTCGTCGTTCACCAGCACGTATCCCGCACGATCATCGTCGTAATAGGCTAGTAGCAACTCATCGGCGCCACACAGGCGTTGCACCAAGGCTAGCAACCATTGGGCGGCTTCGGTGGGCTGGGTGGGGAAGGGTTGATTGCACGCACGGGCGCAGGTTATTTCCCACGCGGCTAAGTCTAGGGAGTCTTCTTCGTAAATGGGTTGGGTAATCACCCGCTGAGCGGTGTGATCCACCGCTGCCGATTTGAGGGTCATTTCCAGCGCAGCAGCCAGCACGGTTTCCATAGGGGTGGAAAGACCGTTGGGCGGAGCGGCCATTTGAGAGGCAACTGCAGGCTGCGGTGCTAACGTTTTACGCGGCATAACGCTAAATTCTGAAGACCTCAAACAAAACTAAATGAAGCAAAATCTCATACTGGGTAAAGAAGCTCTATTTATATAAAAACGACGAGTTGCCACTTCTTGTTAGTCCAACGCTTCTGCGGGGGTAAAGTGTTACGAACGGTAACGAGAATCCTGTGTCAAGTGACTTGATGAGACAGACGAGGCGACAAACAGCCAGAGAGACGACCGACTTATTATAGAAAAGTTGGCACCATCCGCTATGAACCCATGGATCAATATTTATCCTGCAAGGCAAGCTTTTACACGGGCTATTGCGTAACCTCCTAACGTGGGTTACGTGTTCGGGCTACTTGGGACTGGTGTTTGCAGAAGGGTTTTAGTTACAATATATCCTCGGGTCTACTCACCCTGTTGCCCGCTTGTTTGGTGGAGGCGTTGTTTTTTCGCTCCATTACTAAACTGGCTGTGCGCTTGCGGAAGTGGTGGAATGGTAGACACGCATGTTTCAGGAGCATGTGGCTTCGGCTGTGGGGGTTCAACTCCCCCCTTCCGCATAACCCGCATAGCGGGGCTTATTTAATCGATTTAACCTCCTGCTCCTCCTTTTAAAGGGTTTTAAAGTGCTGTCCAATTATCAAAAACCCTAGTACTTACACTGAGTTACCATTTATTTTTTTATAAACCCGGCTTTGCTGGGCTTTGCCATTTGGGGCTACCTTTGCTTTAATAGGAGCAATAGCCTTAGTTAATAACCCCATTGTGCGGGTTGGAGGACAGACTCATTCGTAAATCCGGTTCCAGTAGCACCCTTGGCAATAAAGATCGTCAGGCCAACGAAAAAGGCCCTCATATTCTCACCGACCGCTTTCCGTGCACGCAGGTGCGGCTTATTGACGAAGACGGTCCTCGCGTTATTTCGCGTAAAGAAGCTGAAGAAATGGCCCGTGAGCAGGGTGTGGACATCATTTTGATGAGTCCCGATGCGGATCCACCGGTGGTGAAGCTGATGGATTTTGGCAAGTTCCGTTACGAATCGGAGAAAAAAGCCCGCGAAGCCAAGAAAAAGCAGCACGTGGTGGAAGTCAAAGAAATTAAGATGTCCATCCGTATTGATGACCACGATTACGGCGTGAAGGTTAGCAACAGCAAGCGCTTTTTAGCCGAAGGCAACAAGGTGAAGTGCACCATCCGCCTCAAAGGCCGGGAAGTGCAGCACTCCGTATTGGCGGTGGAGCTGGCCAAGCGTTTTGTGGCCGATTTGGAAGAAGACGGTAACTTGGATGGCAATATTAGCCAAGTCAGTGCCCGTATTTTTACCTTGGTGTTTAGCCCCAAAAAATAGTTCTAACGGTATAGCACAATTTTTTACTCAGGGGCTTTTATTAGATAGGCAGTCTCTTTATCTGAGTTGTCTTATATTCACCATTATTAGAACAGGAGCAAGCTATGAATATCCCCCCCCCTTTAATTTTGGCGCTTTTCGAGGTTTTGAGAACTTAGGTAATGATATGCCTCGTATCGAAGTCAGGTACGATACGAGGCAGGAAGCTTGGAAAGCTATTGCTTTGTCAAAAAATCTAGAGACTGCCCACGTGAACCATATTAGCCCGGAAGAAAACAAAGTAGAGGGCTATAGTTATTTTATTGCTTTCCCTAATCCTGGCTATACACAAGCCCAGGTGCGTGAGGAGTTAGGCCAAAAATTAGACGTTCAAGAGGACTAGTACATACATTGCAAAAAAGCCCCTTGCCATTACTGCGGTGAGGGGCTTTTTGCTACAGAGTAAGGGTTACTCCACGGTGGGCAGTTCACCCAAGCCGTCGTCTTCGGCGGCGCGGGCACCCACAGGGGCCGTACCGGCTGTCCGTTGACTTAGTTGCTCTCGCACCAACACTTCAATTTCGTCTTTCAAGTTCAAGTTCTCGTTCAGGTGCTCAATGGATTTTTCACGGCCCTGCCCGAGTTTCATGTTGTTGTAGCTAAACCAGCTGCCGGCTTTTTCCACAATGCCCAAATCGCAGGCCACATCCAGCAAGCACCCTTCGGAAGAGATGCCTTTGCCAAAAATGATATCAAATTCCGCAGATTTAAAGGGAGGCGCCACTTTGTTCTTTTTAATACGCACAATGACACGGTTACCAATGTCCACGGTGCCGTTTTTTAGGCCTTCCTTGCGGCGAATATCAATGCGCACGCTGGAATAGAACTTAAGGGCGTTGCCACCGGTGGTGGTTTCGGGGTTACCGTACATCACGCCAATTTTTTGGCGCAGCTGGTTGATGAAAATCACGCAGGTGTCGGTTTTGGCCACCACCGACGTGAGTTTGCGCAAGGCTTGGCTCATCAAGCGGGCCTGCAAGCCCACATGAGAATCCCCCATTTCGCCGTCAATCTCTGCCTTGGGCACCAAGGCGGCTACCGAATCGATGACAATGACGTCAATGGCACCACTGCGCACCAACTGTTCGCAAATTTCCAGCGCCTGTTCACCAGTATCGGGTTGGCTAATCAGTAAGCTAGAAGTGTCTACCCCAAGCTTGGCGGCGTATTCGGCATCCAAAGCGTGTTCGGCGTCAATAAAGGCCGCAATGCCTCCCAGCTTCTGGGCTTCCGCCACAATACTAAGGGTCAGCGTAGTTTTACCGCTGCTTTCAGGCCCGTAAATCTCAATAATGCGGCCGCGGGGAACACCGCCCACGCCCAGCGCCACATCCAACGACAACGCGCCCGTGGGGATCACCTTCATGGCTTCAATGGTTTTATCGCCCATTCGCATAATGCTGCCCTTGCCAAAGGACTTTTCAATGGACTGAAGGGTTAAGTCCAGCATTTTGCTGCGTTCGCTGTTTTCGGCTTTGCTGGGAATGACCGATACCGTGGTTTTAGAATTTTTGGTTGCCATGAAGAGGGCCTCCGAAGGATGTAGGGAAAGGATTGTATAGGGACAACGGAAAGAGAGATTGAAGGTTGAGGTTAACGTCAACCTTGAGGGTTTGCCAATGTGCAAAACGCCCCAAAATGATCAACAAATAACCATAGCAATTGTGTGCTGTTACTCAACAAATCACACCAGAACACTATAGCGAAAGGGGCCACAACATGCACCATGATCGCCACTTATGAATCATGACGAAAACAGCAGGTAGTTAACCGTCTATTTTTACGGAAATATTATGGGCCGAAGGGCTTAGTGAGGCTGGCTGAGTGCTTGATAGGCCCAAATACTGCCAAACACTTTTTTAATATAAGTACGGGTCTGCTCGTAAGGAATTTGCTCCACAAACACGTCAGGGTCTGCTTTTAGCCACGGCTGAGTGGCTGGGTTTTGGGTGGCCCAGCGGGCCATGGCATTGGGACCACCGTTATACGCTCCCACCGCCAGCATGGGGCTCAACACCGGGCCAAAAGTTTCAAAACGGCTGTTAAGATACGCCAAATAGCGGCTGCCCAAGCGAATGTTGGTTTCGGGCAAATAAAGAGACGATGCCCCGCCCCACAGTAGCTTTTCCCAACCGGCCACTTCGGCAGCCGTTGTGGGGAGTAATTGCATTAGCCCCAATGCGTTGCTGCTGCTAGTGGCTTGGGGGTTAAAGTGGCTTTCTTCCCGCAGTATGCCAAGGGATTGCCACGGACTGATGCCGCTGCGCTGGGCTTCTGCAGCGAGCAGCTGAGTATAAGGTGTGGGGTAGAGAATGCCAAGCTCTGTTGGGTTGGGCTGATACGCCGACAAGTCTTTGCTTTCGGAAGCGATATTCTGCAAGGCTTCTCGCACTGCTTGGATGGCATGAGCGGGCTGTTGCTGCCACTGGGCTTGCCAGGCTTCTAACACGGCTTGGGTGCGTTGGGTTTGGGGAGATTCCGGCATCCCTTTCAGCCACAGCTGGGCATCGTCCAGCACGACAGGCTGTTTAGTTTGTTGGGTAATGCTTATGAGTGCCTCAACGGCTTGGCGACCATGGAGACTAAGTTCCTCCAGTGATGGACTAAATGGAACCAGTGGCAATGTGTGAATGTCTTTAAAATTAGGCGTTTTTTGCAATTGCCAACCGGCATCGGGTTGTCCACTCAGTGCATTCAGGCGTTGTTGGGCGCGAAAAGCGTAATAGGTCCATGGGTAGTCTTTGGTGATGCGCGTATACGTGGCTTTGGCCTTATCTCCTTGAATTGGGTCACCCTGGCCAGCCTCATAGGATTTTGCCAGCCAAAAGGCCATACTGGCTGAGGCTTTGGCGGTGGGGTGGGTTTGTAAGAAGGTTTCTGCCTGCTGGGTTAGCTGCGCCGGAATTTGCCCTGTGCGTCGAGCCGCTAACCACTGTTTCCACCACAATTGCCACGTGGCTTCGGGCGCATAGCGACTTTGAGGGTACGTGTTTACCAGTTGAGACAACCACACGGAGGCTTGGGATTCATTCAACAAACTAAGGCGCCACAACACCGCATCGCCTGCGGTTAAAGCACTGCCTGTTTGTTGCCAAGATGCTTTCAAGACGGCTTCTTGTTGCGTTAAAGAGCCCGCTTTACTCAAGGCTGCCATGAGGGTTGGCATTACGCTCTCTGATGGGTTGGCCATTAACGCTCGTTGAAAGGATGCCAGTGCCTGAGGTGTTTGGTGCAACTGCTGATAGGCTATGCCAGCAGCGGCATAGGCTTCAGCAGAAGGAGAGGCCCCTGCCAACACTGCCAAGGCTTCGGTGGCTGAGGCGAGTGCGTCTTTGCCTTGCAGTAGTCCTGTTGCAATCCAAGGTTTATCGGCTGGTTTAAGAGGAATATTTTTGGATTGAGCAGTCGCCAGCCATTGATGCGCACAATCGTTGGCAAAACGGCCCGTGGGGCTTTGGGTTAAATAATTATGCCAATGGGGCGAAGGGTCTTTTCCTTGCTGAGCGGCCATTGTGCCCAAGTAATAGTGAGCCGCAATGCCTTGGTCGCTTTGGGGTGATTGCGTTTCCAAGGCGTCAAACACGTGTTGGGCTTTGTCCCACTCACTGGCCCGTAAATGCGATTGCCCCAACCGGTACTGGGCTTCGGTGGACAGGGGTGTATTTTCAGCAATAAGGGCCACCAGTTGGTACTGGGCGGCTGCTTCGTTGGGAATGGCGGCATACACCTCAGAACGATGCAGGCGTATGAAGGGTTTAAGGCCGGGGGCCAAGCGTTGCAACGTTTCCCAACGATGGGAGAGTTGATTTTTTTCTTCCAAAGAAAGGGTTTGCAGTTGGGGCAAGGTAGCCATCAGGGTGGCGTATTCCGTGCGAATGGCTTCTACCGACCAGCCACCTTCCGGTTGAAGGGCAGCATCTGAGGATAGGGATGGGAGAAACTGGCGCCATGAGTCGGACCATTGCTCTCCCAGCAAGGCCAATTTGGCACGGGTACCTAGTTCACTGGGCACCGTGGACGAAAACCACCCCACGCCAAGGGTGGTAACAGCCACCAGCCCCAAGGCCAGCGTGACTGTTAACCATGGGTTTTTACCGAACCCCAATTGTTCAAGTCCCATGCCGTTCCATCCAAACGAGTGTGACCCAGCAGGCGCATTGGAAGACCATCCATGAGAAAAGGCGCTCCAAGCGTCGGATGATTTTCCCACCGGTGACCTTTCAGGCGTCTTTCGCATAGAAGAAGCGCTCGTTTACTCAACACAATCACTACCGACTAAAAGTTTAACGTAAAATAAACCCACGGATGAGGCCCGTTGCTAGCTGTGTTGCTAGCTTTGCCGTGTATTAAGGATTGCTTGTGTTATGACTGGTAATATTCGCCCGTTTCGCCCAAAAACCACTGCTCCTAGTGCTAAAGCCCGTGTGGGTGCCTTGGTGTTGTATGTGGGGGCAGGGTGGCTGCTGTTTCAGCAAAGTTTGGTGAGTGGCCAACAAGGGTTTAGCGTGTTTTTATTGCTGGGCTTGATTTATTGGGTGTTTATTCGTCGCCATGTGGTGGCCACCAGCTACTTTTTTCGGTACCACTATTTGCAAGCCACGCTGGCTTTTTTGCTGGTGTTTGGCCTGTGTATGCTTAGTGTCATTGTTTGCCAAACCGTGGGCTCGTTGCTCAGTTTGTTCAATATGCCGGGTTTGATGCCTGTTACCACGCTGCTGTTGGGTACCATTCCCCAATACATTGATTTAGCCTTTAAAGGCCTGATTGCCGTGATTGCCCTTACCCAAGGCGGGGCGGCGCTGGCGGGTAAATTGCCGCGCTTGCCTGTCGTCAGCGAAAACGCCGAGTTTTGGGCTTAAAAATCAGCTTTAAAAATCCAAGGGCAGTGGATAAGGGCTGTTTGTTGGGCTTACAATGCGCTAGCATTAGCCCAACAACGACTGTCTGCGAACAAGCCACGCCAAAGCGTGTTTTCTAACTTAAATAAGGCGAAAGCCCGTAATTGTAGGTGTTTT
The DNA here is from genome assembly GCA_029866025.1 of Vampirovibrionales bacterium. Classification (GTDB taxonomy): domain Bacteria; phylum Cyanobacteriota; class Vampirovibrionia; order Vampirovibrionales; family Vampirovibrionaceae; genus JARXAD01. The sequence continues at coordinate 288,586 of JARXAD010000013.1, forward strand.
CGAAAAAATGCTAGTGTATAAGCTAAGCCTGCTGGGGGAGCGCTGAGGGGCGGGTCCCTAGGCAAAAAGAAATTTTACAAAGAAAGTTACTTACCCCCGTGGCACAACTGAAAACACAACTGGGCAAGCACCAGCTCAGGATTTACTTTGTCGCGCACTTGCTGGCGGGCGGCCTCCAGCCAATACAATCGGGTATGCAGCCACCCAAAGGCTTTGGCTTCCAGCAAGCCTAGTTGGCCGCTGCGCTTCCATTGGGCTTGCGCCGATTCTATCCATTGCTCTAGCACCCGCTCCACGGGCCAGTCGTGCTCTTTGGCAAAGGCGCTGATGTTTTGGTGTAAGTCATCGGCATTCGTATAGCCAATGAGGTTGGCCCACAGGCTTTCAAAAAATGGGTGGGGTGGCTCTATCACGTGATCGGAAGGCAAGAAGGGCAGCACCTGACAGCGCGACACAATGGTTTCCATCAGCTGTCCCACTTGGTGGGTGAGCAAAATAAACAGCACGTTGTCGGGTGGCTCTTCCAAGGTTTTTAGCAATTTATTGGACGATGAATCACTGAGAACCTTATGACTGAGACCTTGGGGAAGCCACTGGCCCTTAAAGGGGCTTTCCTGGGTTTCCATAGGTGGCGCAATGCGGTGAACGGTTTTGTCAGTAGCAGGGAAACACTCGCCATCGGCGAAAATCACCACCCGTAACGTGTCCGATGATAATCCCAGATGCTGAATAAGCCCTTGAATTTGGGACACAGCAATGGTGGTAGCTGCTTTTTTACTCTTTTTGATTTTGTCCAAGGTTTCGTCATCCAACCCGCTGTGACGAGAGACGGTGATGACGTTGGGGTGCTGGTTGGCTTCCGTCCAACGGCAGTCTTTGCACATACCGCAGGCCAAGCCATCGGAAGTGCGCTGAGTACATAGCAAGGTTTGGGCCAAACTCAAGCTGGCACGGTATAAATCCACCGCGTTGGGGCCTGCGAACACCCAAGCCGGCGATAAACAGTGGGCGTGAATGGCCTTTTGCAAAAATGGCCCCGCAAAGGCATCCACCTCAGACAATTTTTCCAGCACGGGGGGCGTTAGTGTTGGTGAATCATGGATTTTTACTGACATAACAACGTATCCAAAGCCAAGTCGGGGCTTAGTTGACCCGTTTTAAAGGCTTGTTCCAAGGTGGTGACCTGCAGACGCAGGTGTTTGAGGCGTTCGTAGCTGACGCCTTCCAATTGTCGCAAATCAATGCTGATTTTGCCCGGTTTTTTCCCCAATCGCTCTGCTAGCTGGGTTTCGTGGTAGCGGTGGCGCTGCAAATAGCGCAGCATAAAGGCGTATTCCACCTGATTGGCCAACAAGGCCCAAACCAGTTGGGGCGCCTTGCGCTGCAAGGCTTCATGAAGAATAGCCAGCCCGTTACCCCCGCTGCGCTGATGAAACCAGTCGTTGAGCATCTCAAACAAGTTGTCGGTGTGAGTGCACAAAGCGGCCACGGCTTGGGGGGTGATGGGTTGGCCGTTGGTGTACACCGCCAGTTTGCGGGCCTCGTTGAGCAAAGGCTGGAGCAACACGCCGTAGGCTTCCACCAAGGCATGGGCCGCTGGAGGCGTTACCGTAATGCCTTCCGCTTTGGCAGCGGTAATCAAGGCCACTTCCGCCTCTTTGGTTTGGAAAAACGCCAAAGCTTTAAATTCATGGACAGTCACAAAAGATTGGCTGGCCAGCCATTTGGGCAATTTTAGCTTTCGGTCAAACTTGTCGCTGATAAACACCACCCGTTTTTGGGTTGCATCCACGTTTTCCAGCGAGGCTTTCAGTGATTCTAGGTCGGGCGCGTCGTCGTCTTTAATGGCGTTGGCAAAGGGGGCGAAGCCATCAATCTCTATCCATTGCACGTTGCCAAGGGCCATGCTCACTTGCTCCACGGCTTCCGTAACTTCCGCCAGAGTGGGGGAAATTAAACGCTTGTAGCAGAGAGCTTCCATGGCAGGCGAAACCACTTTGTCTCGCATGGCTTTCAGTTCGCCATCGCGACGTCCTGTGTCTTCGCCCACAAACAAATGGACGGCATGTGAGGAGGGCGCGCTCATGACAGCAACCGATTATCAATGAGGCGGACGGTGTTCTCACTGCTGCCAATGTGGGCTGCCATGAGCAGGCGAACACCGGGCTTGAGGGTGTCCACGGGTTGGAAGGTGGCGTCGTCCACCGCCAGCAGATAATCCAGCTTAAATCGTTCGGCAACAGTGGGGTCTATGTTAGCAAAAACCTGCTGGCGCGCCGTGCCAAATGATGTGTAAGAGCTAATCGGTCCACTTTGTTTGACGAGCGTTTCAATCGCAATAAGCCACTCATTTAATAACAGGGCCGCCTGTTGATCGAGAGTGTCAACCAAATGTTTGTTGCGTGAACTCAACGCCAAGCCTTTTAAGGGACCTTGGTCCTCGCGCACAATGGGGTGGCCAATAAGTTGAACGGGCACGTTGAGATCTGCCACCATCCGTTTAAGAATCGTGAGTTGTTGGGCGTCTTTTTCCCCAAACACGGCAATGGTGGGCTGAATGAGGTTGAACAACTTGAGCACTACCGTACACACGCCCACAAAATGTCCCGGACGGCTGGCGCCACAGGCCATATTCGTCAGGCTTATGGGTGGGGCTACCAGCGTTTGTTCTAACTGACCGTTGGGGTACATCATCGCATCGGTGGGAAGAAACAAGGCATCAGCGTCTTCTGCTTGGCAGGCGGCGGCATCGTCTTCTAAGGTGCGAGGGTAAGTGGCCAAGTCTTCGTTAGGGCCAAACTGAAGGGGATTGACGTAAATGCTTACTACCACGATATCCGCCAGTGTTTTGGCATGACGAATCAGGGCACGATGCCCTTCGTGCAAGGCACCCATGGTAGGCACCAACGCCACGGTGTGGGTGCGGTTGGCGGCCACAAAGGCTTGGGTTGCTTCTAAGGTTTCCAGCCGTTGCATGGGTTAGGATGCTCCTGCGAGCTGCCGAGAGGATGAAAGATTGGATTCATCCAGCACCGAGCGCATGGCACTGAGGACAGTCTCTTTCATGGACTCATCTAATGTGAAAGACTCGGCGGCATTGGGGAAGGTTTTTGAGGTCACGTCATTGCAGTACTCCGTTACTGCTTGTTGAGTCTCCGTGGCCATGTCGGCGTACTTCCTCACAAAACGCGGTGATAATTGGGTGTAGCGGCCTAAAATATCGTCAATCACCAGCACTTGGCCATCGCACTGTAGGCCAGCCCCAATACCAATAGTAGGAATGGATAGGGCTTGGGTAATGATTTCAGCTACTTCGGTGGGGACCAGCTCTAATACCACGCTAAACACACCGCACGCTTGAAGCACCAGAGCATCGCGAAGCAATTGGGCGGCTTGAACTGGAGTTTTGCCTTGAACCTTAAAGCCACCCAAGGTGTGAATGGCCTGTGGCGTGAGCCCCAAGTGGCCCATCACCGGAATGCCCATGCTCACCAACCGCCGAATGACGGCACACACAGTGGGGGAAGCGCCTTCTACTTTGACGGCCACGGCGCCGCCTTCTTGCACCATACGGCCGGCGTTGCGGCAGGCCTCGTCTTCGCCTAGCGTCACGCTTAAAAAAGGCATATCGGCTACTAATAAGGCTTTTTCTGTGCCACGGCGCACGGCTTTCACGTGGTGGAGCATCTCATCCATGGTGACCGAGAGCGTGTTGGGGTGTCCCAAAATAGTCATGGCTAAGGAATCGCCTACCAACAGGATGTCCACACCGGCGGCGTCTAATTGGCGGGCATTGGTGGCATCATAGGCTGTGAGGACGGTGATGGGCTGGCCAGAATCTTTTTTGGCCAGCAAGCGTGGCAAGGTCACCACGGGCCGAGTCGTTGAAGGGTGTTCGTTGTTGGCAGGTTGGAGAGACATGGCAAAACCTTGGTTGGGGTGGGGCTTTGTCAGTGTAACAAAAGCACACAGGGGCGTAATGTGTAACAGTTTTTTACAAACTAGCAGCGTTTACCCCCCCCCTGTTTTTATATCAATACAATTATTTTTGAATGATTGATTTTTTATTATTACTTACTCAACTTAAGGAGAATTTTTGATGTCTGGTATTCCTAAACTTCACCAATCGCATGCGTTTTTACAGTTTTTGGCTCAAAAAGCCACGAATAACTGTGATCAACTTACGAAAGACGAATATGAAACCTATGCGCGCGAATATGCTGCTAAACATAAAACAAAGGTAGCGTATTCGGATTTTTCGTTTGCCAAAATTAATCGGGATGGCGATAAGATTCTTTCTCTTGCTGAGATTAAAAGCCAAGAATTTATTGCCCAACAAGGTCCTAAATTTTGGGATCAGATGTATACACAAGCAGTTGATTCTGGTCTTAGCGACCAATCACAAACGGGTTATAAAACTGTAATTGGTAAATGCGGAGATAATACTATTTGGGAAGGAAACCCGGACGATATTCCTGGGACGGCTAAAGGTAAAGAAACAGTTCAGCTTAAGCATTCAAACTTAGATTACTTTGGTATATTTTCAAAAAAAACCCGTACTACAGATATAGCTCCCAACGTGTGTGATTTATCAACTTTTTATGAACTTTCGGGCGCGGAGCTTGTTGGGTATGGCTCTATTTGTGATGTTGCAAGCTATATGGATTCTTTTAAAAAGGCTGATGGGGCTATTACAAAAGACGATCTAGAGTTTGCTAAGAAACGCTTGGAAGACAAATAATAAATGATAAAGTGTGTGCAAGCGAAGTAACTTGGTTGCCTCGTTTGCCCCCTTGTGTGACTGTATGAGGGTATTAGCCATTTAATTTAAGGGCTATTCCCTCATGTCGCCCAAATCCTTTAACGCCTCGGCTTACATTGATTCTCCCACCTTGGGGGCACCCTTGCCGCTGCATGAAAAGGTAAAACGGGCACTAGATCATAAAAACCCTTCGGTGCTGCGTCGATTACTGAATAGAAGCCACTTTGCCGATGTAGCCGAAGCCATGACAAGCCACCTCACTCGCGATGAAGCGGTGACGTGTTTTCAGTACCTAAACATGGGCCAAGCGGCCCAAATTTTACTGGCGCTAGAAGACGAACTGCAAGCCCACTGCTTGAATACCTTGCCTTCGGTCATGGGCAGTAAAATGCTGCACACCATGGCCAACGATGACGCCGTGGATATTTTGCAAGAATTAGACGCCGATGCCAGCCAGCGCTTGCTTGAAGGCATGCCCGTAGACGCCGATACGCAGGCGATTCAACGACTATTGCTGGAAGAGCCCGACACCGCTGCTGGCTTGATGACCACCGATTACGTGGCCGTAGATATTGGCTGCACCATTGGCGAAGCCATTGAGCACATTCGTAACACGGAAGAAAAAGATTTTATTTATTACGTGTACGTGGTGGATGAGCGGCACCAGCTATTGGGTGTGCTGAGTGTGAAGCAGTTACTGTTATCAGACCCCGCCACGCCCATTCACGAAGTGATGAACGCCAACGTGGTGTCGGCGTTGATTCATTTTGATGACGCTTTTGTGGCCAACCTGTTTAGAAAATACGACAATCTGCTGGCCATGCCCGTAACCGATACCGACAACACTCTACGGGGCATTATTACGGTAGATGACATTATTGAGGTGATGGAAGAAGACAGCAGCGAAGAAATTTACCGGGCTAGTGGCATTGATTTGGATGAAGTAGACGAGCGCAACTTGCTGACGGGACCTTACTTAAACGCGGTAAAAGCCCGTTTGCCGTGGCTGTCCATTACGGTGATGGGCCAGTTGCTGGGGTCCTTTATTATTGCGTCTTTTGCCCCCACCATTCAAACCGCCGTCATTGCCGTCTCCTTTATGCCCCTCCTCACGGGTTTGGCAGGCAACATGGGCACACAGACGGATACCATTTCAGTGCGAGGCCTGGCTTTGGGGCTCATTCATCCCAAAAATATTGGGGCCAAACTACGGCGAGAACTGCAAGTGGCCCTTACCATGGGTGGTACCTTCGCCTTACTGGTTGGGTTTTTCAGCTTTTTTGTCTACCACGATATTAAGCTTACGTTGTTGTTAAGTGGTTGGATTTTAACGTCACTCATTGCCACATCCCTTATTGGTATGGCCATTCCGTATGCGTATAGCCACTTTCTTAAAAAAGATCCGGCGGGTGTGGGGGGGCCTTTTATTACCACCCTTAGCGATATTATGACCTTTAGCCTCTACTTGTACTTGTTGTCGCTGCTCTATCACCACCCGGTGGGTAAGGCCCTAATGGGCCATTAGATAGCTTAAAACCTTTGTGGATATATTTAATTGGCTAAGAGATATCGAAGGGTGAATTCCTGTATATCCAATCCTACAAAGGGTTACAGTTTACCGGTTCTTAAGGTTTTATTAGCAATTTAACGCTATTAAATGTTTTTATTTTATTAAGAATTGGGTGTGCTGATAAACAGAGTTATGGTTTTCAGCCAACAAGAGTGAGTGAGTTTCCAATAACGAGAGAGGCGAGTGGACGATGAGTCTTCAATTTCCAATGGGCACTGCCATGTCTGGCGGCCAATACATGCCACAACAAATTGTGGCGTATGGTATGCCCACCATGAATAGCATTATGGCAGGCCAGCCCTGTGTACAAACGTACTCAGCAGACCCGATGGGTTATGGCGGCTACAGTCAGCCTTCGCCTCAAGGCACCATTCAACAGGCGGTAGGCTTATTGCAAAGCGTCATGGGTCTTCTCGGACAGCTTGCCGGATCCTTGGGAATGGGTGGTGGCGGTATGTCCTATCCTCAGCAGGGCGGCTACCCCCAAATGGGTGGTGGCATGTCCTATCCTCAACAGGGCGGTTACCCCCAAATGGGTGGTGGCATGTCCTATCCTCAGCAAGGTGGCTACCCCCAAATGGGTGGCGGTATGCCCAGTGGGTGGCCTTCTAATGGCGCCGCTTCTTGGCAACAAGGGGGTTGTATGCCCCCCCCAACTCATTTTCAGTACGATACCGGCGGCTGCGGTTGCTCTAATCAGCAATACCCTCCATATCAACAGTATCCGCCGTATCAGCAATACCCGCCGTATGGATACCCGCCAGGACCAGGGCCTAAACCGGTGCCGGTAGATAAAGATGATCTTATACCCGATGACGGCTTCATCCCCGACGATGGGTTGGAGGAGGATGATCCGTTTGATACTGAAGACACTGTTGATGACACGCCCGTTGATGACAATTTTGGTGATGAAACCGGCGATGACACTTCCGACTCGACGGTAATTAATGACACGGCCACACGTAATAGTTACTCGTTTAGCGGCTCTAAAAAGAACTACGAGATTAAAGGCAACGAAGGCGATAATAAATTTGATGTTCGGAATTTAGACAGTTCTGACCTAAAAATTAATAGCTTTAACGATGGCGACACCATCCGCTTGGATGCGGAAACCATGGATGACATTACCTTTAGTACCGATTACAGTTCCTCGGATAATACCGTTCAAATGGAAGATAAAAATGGCAACCATCTAACGGTTACTATTCCCGATGATAAAGATGAAGACTGGCTAAAAGAGCGCTTATTGGGTGCCGATGGCCAAAACCTGTCCACCGGTTCCGGTGGCGATAGCACAACGGTACTAACGGATACCGAAACCAAAAACAACTATGCCTTAACGGGCACTGATAAAAACTTTACGATTAAAGGTAACTTGGGTATTAACAAATTTAACCTGACGGGCTTAGAGAGTTCAAAGGTGACCATTGAAAGCCTCGACGAACAGGATAGCATTCGGTTTGATGTGGCCACCATTGAGGACTTGGATTTTGAGGTGCAGTATCCAACCGAAAACAAAATTAAAATCACCGATTCTTTTGGTAATGAAGTGATGGTGACCATACCCGATGGTAAAGATACGGCGTGGTTGAAAAAGCGTCTGCAAGGCGATCAAGGCCAAGCCTTGGTGACGGGTGGCTCTACGGCAGCACCCGCATGGCTGCCTGATGATTTTACAGGCCCTTACTACGACCCCAACCTAACGCGTGGTGCCAAACACTTTAATACCGATGTCGCCGGCACTATGGCGGATCAGGTCAACAAAAAAGTAACCTTTGATTTAAACACCGGTTGGGACAACAAAGGTACATTTAATTACACTATGTCTGGCAAACAAAGCGAATTCCGCTCTGTTTATTGGAAAGACGGCGGTGTTGTAACCTACGGCGTCAATGCGACGGAAAGTAAATTCCAGTTATTTGTGGGTAATGATGACAACATCAAAATTACCTCTGATATTAGCAAGTTGGTTGTTGTGGGCCCCCCCACGCGATTTAAAACCCCAGACAATTGGATGAACGACGAGCCAGATGCCAACGTTTGGGTATTACAAGTGTTTGACCCTGGTACCGGAAACTTGTTTGAAGTAATGTCTTGTGGTCCTAACTACTACGGTGCAGATGAAGATCCTATTGATATTCAAGGCAAACTGTTAGGTCGCTTTACCAACTAAATTTTAGTCATTAATTTTTTCTCTCTCTTTGTATGGGCTCGTTCTTCGGAACGGGCCCTTTTTTTGCCCCCGAAGGGGGCTTTTTAATTTAAATTGTGCGTTAAGCTCTAATCGACATCGTGCTTCAAATTCAGAGAATTTAGAAAAATCAAAGACAATGCAAGTTATAAAGGTCCGGCGTTGCCGGACTAGAAGGGGCGGAAGCCACCGGCATCAAAGGCCGGGGGGCGCTGGAAGCGTAGCGGAATTGTGGGCTGAAACCGTCGCTGTTTTTTTGTGGCGGAAGGGTTGCTGTTTGGTTCCGACGTGTGCGGCTCTTCAACGCCCACCAATGTGGTGGTAGTTGATGGGTTTGCCGCCACCGATTGTAGCCGTGCGATGCCTTGACGACTGGCGTCATCCAAAGGGTTTAAACGACTGGCCGCTTGGTATTGGGCCAAGGCCGCTTCCGGCTGTTGTTGAAGCTCTAGCAGTAGCGCCAACTGGGTGCGAGCTTCAAGAGAGGTGGGCTCTAAGTCTACGGCTCGGCTCCAGTAGGTGGCGGCAATCTCTGTTTGGCCTGCGGCTGTGGCCAACGTGCCCCCCACTGTGTTGGCCAAATAATGTTGCTGAATAACGGAAGCCCAGTTGGGTGCCATCTGTTGCCAGTGATTCCACGCTGCTAATACATCCGGCCATTGGTACAAGCTCACTGCCCAACGGTCTACATACACCCCTTGCGTCGTTAAGGTGGGCTCCAAAGCCAACGCGTGTTCAAAGGCTTGGGTGGCATCGTTGGGTTGTTGGGTGGTCAAATACAATTCACCCAGCAGCGCCCAAAGCGATGGCTGCTGGGGCGATGTTTTCAGTAATCCAAGCAATCGCTGATGCGTTAAGGGCCAGTCCTGAGCCTCGAAGGCCTGCAGAACGGGTGACAGGTTGCGAATGATTGGCTCGGCGGAAGGAGCGTCGGAGGCCTCGCTCAGCACAATCGGCTTGGCAGATTGGGACGAGCCATCGCCGCCTTTAATGGTGTAGGTTAATGATGATGATTCGTTACGAGTGGTGGTAACGCTTTTATGGCGAGTGATGGGTTGGCTTGCCAATAATGCATCAAGGCTTGGAGGCGAAGGTAGGAGAGGCCGCAAAGGCTCCATTGCGGGCTCTGGCGGTGTATAGAAAGTGGCTTGAGAGGTGGACGGAGCCATTGGTGAGGGACTGCTGGACAATGATTGCAGCACGTCGCCTATCGTCCCTTGGGCTGGTGTGAGGGTCCCTGTTGAGGCATCCAGCCAGCCGGTGGGCTCGGGGGCCGTAATAAGGCGGGAAGAGGCTGTTGTTCCTTGTGTTAAAGGCTCTTCATAGCCGGAAGATTCTCTGGTAGCCGTATAGGTGGTGGCTACCGCGCTGACAATGGCGCTGTCTCCCAAAGAAAACCCGGCATTTTTTGGGGAGGCCGCAACGTTGGTTGCTGTGGGTTTGTCGGGGGCGTTTGGCCATTCCATGGGGGTGGCGCCTTGCACCAATAATCGCCGTTGGGCCAATTTGGGTCCCACCAGCATGAGCTGACCGTGTTGCCCCGGTTGCTTGGGGGGTATCCAGGTTACGCGCGTGACCCCCGTGGGCAGTTGGGCTACAGGCAGCTGTCCATTGCTAAACAGGCCGTCCATAAATCGGGCTTCGTGGAGTTGCAGTACCACGGTGTGGGTGTTGGGAACCGATAAGCTGTAAGAAAGAGGGAGATCCGTCTCAAACTGAAGTACCAAAGGTTGCTGGCCTTGTTTGGCAGCAGACGTTGATAAGACACCTTTGTTGGAGACGAGATGAAAGCCACTAATGCCCACAAAGGTGGCAGCCTGAACGTGGCCCCATAAAAAAAGCAGAAACAGCACTAGTGTGGCTATCGCAGGCCGCTTTTGCAGCCGTGCAGGCACTCCACCGAAGGTGGCATGCAGATCATTGCTGTTGTGCTGAGGGCCTACCACTCTACCGCTCACCCACACCCCTTTAGGGTACCAACTCACCGTTACTCAACGGTATCATACGTCATCCGGGCTTAAAGAAACACCGGGGGCCGATTCGATTGCGGGTGGGGTTTGGAGGGTAACAGGCTTTATCTTGGGCGTCTTTGGCACCTCACCCCAGCCGTTAAAACGGGTCATGGTGGGTTCTACCCCATTGGCTAAAAAGCTTTCTACCACTAACAAGCAGGTTGCAAGGGTGGGTTCTAGCAATTTGATTTCATCGGCGGTAAAACCGCCCAGCACATGGGCCACTTGAGAAGCGCCGCCGGCGGGTGGTTGTCCCACCCCCACGCGTAGCCGAGGAAATCCAATGCCACCACCGTGTTGAATGATAGACTTCAGGCCATTGTGGCCGCCATCGCTGCCGTTAGGGCGAAGGCGCAAGCGCCCTACGGGCAGGGCAATGTCATCGCTCATCACCAGTACCTGATTGAGTGGCACTTTGTAAAAACTCATCAAGGCTTGAACCGCTTCACCTGATAGGTTCATATACGTGGTGGGCTTTGCCAAAATTACTTTATGGCCGATGTTGGCTTTTTCATTGAGTAATCGAGCTGTTCCTGTTCCAACGTCGGCTTTAATGCGGCTTTCGCTTTTTAGAGAGACTCCCCAGCGATGTGCCAAGGCATCAATCACCTCAAACCCCACATTGTGGCGGGTGCCTTCGTACTGCCGCCCTGGATTGCCCAAGCCTATCAAAAGCCACCATTCACTTGCTGTTGCCATGGCCACACCCTAGTCTTTGCCATCAAACGAGAACACCCTCATCATAGCGAAGAATGAGGAGGCTTGCCCGCAGAGGTTACGCAAGTGGGGCGTCTTTTAGTTGAGCCAGTACCAGTTGGGCCAGCGACCCTGCTTCCCCATCGGGATCCAGTGTGAAGGCCTGCTGCAAACAGGTCACGGCTTTGGGAATGTCTTCCAGCTGTAAATGGCAGGTGGCCATGTTGGTGAGACACCATGCGTCGTTAGGGCTTAAGCGAGATTGTGCCGCATACTGGGTTAAGGCGTCGTTCCATTGTTGCAAGCGAGAATACAGCCGCGCCAGCCCATAATAGGCCCGTAAATCGTTGGGGTGTTGCTGGGCTAAGTGCTGAAACGCCTCAATAGCTTCTTCGATACGGTTGAGGCTTTCCAGCGTGTGGGCCTGGTTGAGTGCCGCAGGGGCCAACGAAGGCTCGAGGGATAACGCTTCACGCCAGCTGGCCAAAGCGTCCTGTGTTTTTTGTTGCAGGGCTTGGCAGTGGCCCAAGGCCAAGGCAAGCCGCGCCCGGTTAGGCACAGGCCACGAGCCTTGCAGTAAATAACTATAAGCATTGGCGGCTTCGGCATAGTGGCCAGTATCCGCCATGTGCTTGCCCCATCGCCACCAAGCCCATTGACAGGTAGGATCGTGGGCAATAAGGGTTTGAAAATCTTCCGTTACTTCGGCCACCGACCGGTTGGGCTGGCAGAGACGAAGATATGCATATGGATGAGCGCCTATGGCAGGTCCAAGAGACAGACGCATCACATGATCTGGATGAACCAGTGAGGGGGAAAACCCTCCATATTGGGCAGAATGTAATGCGGTTTCGGAACGGGTTAAGGCGCACTGGGTATACGGCACTGCGTCATCGTAAAATTGGGTCCCTACAGCGATCCACCAGGCTGAAATAAGCCGCTGCGCTACACCGTGCCACTCCCGTTCCAGTGCTGGCCAGTGGGTCACGTCGTCGGTGACTTTCCACGCAAGGCTCTCATTGGCTAAATCCGCGTCTTCCCAATCGGTGGCTGTGCTATCCGTCAGGCGTAACGTGAGGTGAACCTCATCCGTATCTAAATCCACAAAGACGCTACCACTCAGTACAAACCGGGCTGAGACCATATCGGCCCACTGGTGCCATTGCTGCTGGCGCTCGTTACTAGCCAAATACGGAGACACCTGCCAGCGATCGCTGGCATCGTAGCGGGCAATGGTATTGATGGGAGAGGTAAGGGCCAATAGACCTTGCAACCAGCCATACACCAGTGACTCCCACTGGGTGCCCAGAGGCCATTCGTGTTCATAGGTGCTTAACCCTTGCCACGGCAATAAAAGCCAGCGATGGCAACGGTTAGTGGTGGTGGCTAGGAGGTCAAAGCTCATACGGCCGTCTTCTCAAACAGGTGGCTAAGGCGTGACGTTAATTTCACCTTAAAAGGGCCATGGGTACCGAGGGTTATCGTATCGGATGAAAGTGCTGTTGACATAAGGGGAATGAGGGATTTTTGGTGTGTTTACCGGGTGGCGTAAAGGTGAGGGTTCCTGCTGTATTGGGAGGAAGCTGGCACACCACCGTGCCGTCGCTATTTATAATGGCGCTGGGGCCACTGTTGGCAGCAATCAACACGGGTCGCTGTTGTGACGCTGCCAAGACTCGAGCCTTTTGCAAATATTGGGCGGCTAACGCGGGATGGTGGTGCATCCACCCCAGATTAGTAACCACAATGATGGCTTGGTAGGGGTGTTTTTTAGGGTTTGGGAGTAGCTCGGGGAAGACGACCTCAAAACAAATGAGAGGGGCAGCCCACAGCGTGGGAGATAGCTTCACTGTAGAAGCGTTATTCCCGGCCTGCAATTGGGGAATGTAGGGGAATCCTAAGGTTTGTAGTAATTCTAGTTGCCACTGATTTGAGAGCCCGCGAACCCACTGGGGAATGGTTTCACCAAAGGGAACGAGGGACCGTTTTTGATAGATTTGGAAATCCTGTTGGGGCTGAATGACCATCAAGCTGTTGTAATACTGCTTGCTATCGTGTGTTTGCCGAAATGACGTGCCGCCAAAGGCTAGCGTGGCTTTGTTTGTAGTGGCCCACTGCGTTAGCCGTCTCAGGCCGTCCTGGGCCGTTGGGTTTGCTTCATCCACCACGCCATGCAGAATGCCTTCTTCCGGCAAGATAAACAGGTGGTTCTTTTTAGGGTGCTGTTTGTGTAGCCATGATTCATACGGAGACGCCATCCACTGACGAGAACCGGTGGCTCGAATGGCTTCAATGGGCAAATTGGCTTGAACAAGGGTGGTGGTTGGTAACAACGATAAGCCATGGGATAGATCGTGTGGTGATTCTTTCGCGAAAAACCCAAACGCACAGCCTAAAACTACCCACACAAGAATCGTGATCCAGCGTTGTTTACCGCGGGTACGAAGTACGGTGGAGGCGAGCACTGTGAGGAGTGTTGCCAGAACCCACTCGGTAACGACGATTCCTCCATGGGTGAGAAGCCATTGCCCTGCTAGAAATCGAAGCAGTTCGTTCAGCGTGACATCCACCAAGCTGGCCCAGGGAATAAAGACATCCGTAACGCCGGCCACCAGCTTGGGAGCGAGGACCCACAGCCCCCCCACGAGACTGGCCTCAACAAAAGGCTTTGCCCAAACCGGCTGCTGCTGAAACCACTGTGACGAAACTATATAGGCCCAACCGGTTCCCACGAGCCCCATAGCCACCCCACCCAGCAGGGTCCACACTCCCCAGCCCGTCAATACAATCCCCCAGCTTCCTAGTGCCGACAACCCCGTCCACGTGAGAGGGTGCAAGCCAGTCATCCACTGAATGAGTATGGCGTACAGACCGACTCCAACGAAAAATCCTACTCCAGCTCCTTGCTTAAGGGGGTAAGAAGGATGGTTTGTTGCAGTATCCATACAAGCCGTAAACCCCAGCCACCCCAAGGGTAAGGCCCAGATCCATCCCGTGGGTGGCCATGCCAAGGCCATGAGGGCGCCTAATGCTGTATGCACAATACCGGGAGGGGTGTGGTGTTGCCACAGGTCTTTTAAAAAATAGTTTTGGCGTGTACAGTAAGGAGGCGTTCCTTTACTAAGGGAAGGCGCGGAGTTAGAGGGTAAAGGAGTGTGTGTGCGCATTTTAGGCATTGATCCGGGGTTGGGGCGCATTGGCTTTGGTTTGGTGGAAGTAGGCGTTGGTGGCAGCTTAACCTCCAATTGTTGGGGCATGCTCACCACGCCTAGCAACACGCCGGATGCTGAACGGTTGCAAATACTCTACAACGATTTGGCGGATCTCATTGAAACCACGCGTCCTGATTGTGTGTCTCTGGAGCGGATTTTTTATTTTCAAAATGCCACCACCATGGTGCCCGTTACCCAAGCCCGTGGCGTGATTGTGTTGCGTTTGGGGCAATTTAATCTGCCCTTTGGGGAATACACCCCCATGCAGGTGAAGCAAGCGGTTGCAGGCCACGGCAAGGCTAAAAAGCCAGAAGTGCAACAAACGGTGCAAAGTTTGCTGGGATTAGATAAACTGCCCCGACCCGATGACGCTGCCGATGGGCTAGCACTAGCTGTGTGCCATTACCTGCACACGCGATCAATGGGCTTGGCTGTTAGTTAATAGGGATTGCCTGACGCGTAACTTGCTTGTTCGCCTCTAGGGTAAATCTTCTGAAAAAGCGTCTATGGCCCCCAATGCAACACTGATTGCTCGGCCAAGCTGACGCTAACCGGCGGTAAAGTTTGGGCAGGACCGGTGAGGGTACAGCGGTAACCGAGCAAGCTATTCACTAATTGAACGCCTTTCAAAGTGCAGCCATCCAGTACAACGGAATCGCGAAGAGTGCTGTCGATTACCGTAGAGCTTGCACCCAAGCTGACGTTGGGGCCCAGTGTAACGTTGGAAAGATGGCAGCCATCGCCAATGGCCACGGGGCCGATAATGGTGCAATTAGTCAATGAGGCATTCTCTCCCAATTGCACAAAGCCGCTCACGGTGTTGGAGGCGTCTAGTTCTGGTGTTAAATCCATTGATTTTCTGGCCAACGATGCCAGCACGGTTTGGTTGGCGCTTAACAGGTCATCTTTTTTTCCCGTATCCAGCCACCAACTGGTTTGTTGTTCAGAACGAACCGTGCTACCGCTGGTTATCAGGTGTTGGATGGCGTCGGTAATTTCCAATTCTCCACGAGGACTGGGTTGAATGGCTTGGATGGCCGTAAAAATATTGGGCCGAAAGAGGTACACGCCTACCAGTGCCAAGTTACTGGGGGGCTCTTTGGGCTTTTCTACCAAGCGGGTTACGTGGCCCGTCTCATCCAACACCGCCACCCCAAAGGAGGAGGGGTTGTCTACGGGCTTCAGCAAGATAGACGCGGAGATGCTGGACTGGCTAGAAAAATTATCGCACCATGGTTTTAAGTCGGCATCAATGAGGTTATCACCCAAATACATCAAGAACGGGCTTTGCTGCAAATACGGTTCGGCAATCTTTACAGCATGGGCCAGCCCCGCTGGGGTCTCTTGTGGAATAAAGGTGAGGGCCACCTCGTCGTCTTGGGTCTCTAGCCATGCATACAATGATTGTTTAATGGCCTCGCCTGTTTCGGGGCTAATGATGATACCAATATCCGCCACTCCAGCGGATACGATGGAATCCAATGCAAACCACAAGATGGGTCGATTGGCCACGGGCACCAGTTGCTTGGGCATAGCGTACGTTAGGGGTCGTAAGCGAGAGCCTGTACCGCCCGCCAGTACCAAGCCTTTTAAGGTTGTGGCTTCACTCATCACATGGTCTCCAGAATGCTTTGAAAGGATTGGCTTGGGTTGAGAGTTTGGTTTAGGTTTTCGGGGCAAGGGCCCAGCCGCTGGTTCCAACCATCAGTTACGGCTTGCCAAAACACACGCGTGCGCTGCTGGCCCACTTCACCGAGCCGACGATTTTTGAGTGATTCCCGAATGCCGCGATAAATCGTATAAAGCCCCATTGAGACTTGTTGATGCCACGGCATGGACTGCCACCACAACGCCACGCGGTTTCTGTGGTAATAGTAATGGGTACGTATGCTGGTTCGGCCAGTAGTGGCCCCTTCTTCGTGATAAACAATGGAGTTGGGTGCTACGTGGACCGGAAATCCGGCCCGTTGGGCCTTAACGCAATACGCAACGTCTTCCACGTATAAAAAAAATTCGTGGGGCAACAAACCGACAGTTTCCAGCACGGTGCGTGGAATCAACCAACTAGCACCACTAATGGCATCAACGGAGAGTGGTTGCGTTGCCAATTCAGCGCGTTCGGCAGGGTATCCTCTCAACTGACCGGTCCAGTCATTCACGCGAATGCCCGCCTGTTGAAAGGTGCCGTCGGGGTAGCGCAACAACGAGCCCACAATACCGCCCGTTTGTTGAGAGGCTTCCACTAATGCCTTAAGCGCATTCGGATCGACGGTGGTGTCGTTGTTGAGAATCCAGACGGCGTCTACGCCATTGGCTAACAGCTGCTGAATGGCTAGATTATTGCCAGCACTGTAGCCCCCGTTGGTGGGCGATTGAATAAAGGTAAAGTCTGGCAAAGAGTGATCGCCTTGCCAACGGGCAATGGTTTCGCCAGAGTCATCGCTAGAAGCGTTGTCCACCACCACAAGTTGCCATGCGTGGTAGTTGAGGTGTTTGAGGCTTTCCAAACACCTTCGGGTGGCTGTTGCATTGCTATAATTCAGCACCACCACGCCCACCGATACAGGTTGAGAAGGTGCCGTGGGTTGAGTCACAAATAAAGCCTCGAGGGTTAATTAAAGGCCGTTTAAGGGTTAATGGCTTGCTGTAAGGCGGTTACTAATGCATCGCCATCCACTTGATTGACGCGGGCACTGGCCAACAGGGTTTCGTGCTTCAGGGCTTCGTAGTTGGTGTGCATGCCAAATTTCTCAAACACGGCTTGGGTGGCAGGCCACTGGGCCACAATGTCGGGAATACTGGCTTCCGATAACGTTCCGGGAGTGATAGTAGTGGAGGAGAGCATCATAAAAAACCTTTGCGGGTAGTAGTAGAAATACTTCGTTATTATACGCGCTATAAATCGGTAGATTTGTGTGCCGATGAAAAACACAATGGCAAGGCCGCCAGTAAGGTATCGACTTCGGCGCATTGGATGGAGGAAATATCGGCGGTGCCTTTTTTAGGCGACACCGATTTGGGAACCACGGCTTTGGCAAAACCCAGTTGCGATACTTCTTTTAATCGCAGCGGGAGCTGGCGGATGGGGCGGACTTCGCCCGTGAGGCCCACTTCACCCAAAATCACGGTGCCGGCATTTACGGGTCGGTCTCGCAAGCTAGAGACAATGGCGACGGCCATAGCCAGTTCCGTGGCGGGGTCATCCAAACTTAGGCCGCCTACAACGTTTAAATACACATCTTGGCGCGATAAATCCAAGCCCAAGCGGCGCTCCAGCACCGCAATCAGCTTGTGAAGGCGGTTTAAGTCCACGCCTGTGGCTAGCCTGCGGGGTACGCTGTAGCTGCTGGTGCCTACCAATGCTTGGATTTCCACCAACAAGGGTCGAGTGCCTTCCAAGGTAGCGGTGATCACGCTGCCACTTTGTTGTCCTGCCACCGCATCACTCACAAACAAGGCGCTGGGGTTGGTCACTTCCCGCAGGCCGTCGCCTTCCATTTCAAACACGCCTACTTCTTGGGTATTACCAAAGCGATTTTTAACGGCCCGCACTAAGCGAAGGTGGCGATATCGGTCGCCTTCCACGTACAGCACAGTGTCTACCAAATGCTCTAGTACTTTGGGGCCCGATAACTGGCCTTCTTTGGTGACATGGCCAATGAGAATGACGGGAATCCCTAGCCCCTTGGCCACGGGCATCAAGCCCGCAGCGCACGCCTTAATTTGAGACAAACTACCGGGCGGGCTGGCGGCATCGCCAGAAGACAAGGATTGGATGCTATCCACAATAACCAACGCCGGCTGCTGTTGGTGAATAATTTGCAACAAAGGCTCTAAGGCTGTTTGGGTAGTGAGAGTAATGGCATCGGGCAAGGCAGCGCCTTCGGGCAACAAGCGTTCGGCGCGTTGACGGATTTGCGCCGGAGATTCTTCTCCCGCCACGTATAGCAAGGTGGGGGATTTCCCAGACTGCATAGCGTTGTGTTGCCATTGTTTGGATTGCGCAAGGCGCAATGCCATTTGCAGCATCAGGGTGGATTTTCCAATCCCCGGATCGCCGCCTAGTAAAATATAGGAGCCGGGCATCAAACCACCGCCCAGCACACGGTCCAGCTCAGGCCAACCCGTCTCTTGCCGGTTGTGAGATTCGGACACCACCTGAGACAAGGGCAGGGGAACCGACGGTGGTGTGCCTAAGCCGAGTAGTTCGTGGTGCAAGGTTTGGGTAGCATTGCCAGCCGCTTCTGTCACGTGGGTGGTGGCTTCGATAGTGCCCCAGCCTTGGCAATTGGGACATTTGCCCATGTTTGCAGCGGCAACATAACCGCACGCCACGCATTCGTAGTGGGTTTTGGCTTTTTTAGTTTTTGTTACAGTCGCCACGCATCACTCCTTTACCCCGTATTTGTTACTAATGTTTATTGTGTCACGAGGGGATGATGCTGTGAAAGAGGCCTCTTAGCCGAACACATCTAATCGGGTGCCCACAATACTGCCTCTAAAATACATCCCTGTTTGACCAATGGCGTTTACTTTGTTGCCAACATACGGCTGAATATTGTGATTAATAATGCGGTCATTCGACGGGGCTGAAGCTGTTGTTGGCTGCATGCCATTTCCAAAGCCAATGGCAGGGTATTTGCTGCAGGCTGCCATACGAGGGGTGCTCATGGAAGAAGAGAATCGTGCAAGTGGGCTGACCATGATGGAAGACCTTAAAACTTGACCGAACGCCGATAGAATGAAGACAGCGATCGTGACTTTCTTATAGCACGGGTACCCGAGGGGAACAATGGCCGCATGGCCTCGCCCAAACGTCCTCAGGTAGTGTACTTACAACACTCGCTGGGTGGTTTGAAAATGAGTTTTGGCCACGCGGTGCAGTACCTCGGGGCCGTGTAATAAGACGAGCTTTTTTGCCGCCAGTTCCACGCCACTACCGGCGCCTTTGGGTAAGGTCATGCCCACCTGTTGGCTTAAATCGGCCATGGCTTGAATAAAGGCCGCACGAGCCATGACGCTGGCGGCTGCCACCGCGGGGATGGCCTCTGCTTTAGGGATTTCAATAAGGGTTTCGCCGTGTTTGCCAAAGGCAGGGCACACTTGGGCAATGGTTTTTTCCACAATGGTGTTGGCAGCAAAGCGATCCACCACCCAGGTGGTACACTCTGGATTTTCTTGCCATAAGCGGCTCAGTACCTCGGCATGGCTGCGCGCCATGAGGTGATTAAGGCTTTCTCCCTTGCGTTTACCGGCGGCAATGGCATCGTTATACACCGTGTTTTCCCACAGCTTAATCACCACACCCTTGGGGCCCAAGGTTTGTTGAATGGCGTTGGCCAGGGGAATGATTTGAGCATCTGTCAGGGTTTTGCAATCGCGCACGCCCAGTTTGGCCAAGGCGTTTTGCTCTTCCTCGGTTCGATACGCGACCCCTGCCACCACTAAGGGGCCAAAGTAGTCGCCCTTGCCGCTTTCATCACTGCCACAGTAAGGGGTCACAAAACCTCTTAATAATGCATCGGCATTAGGAGAAAGTATGTTGCCTGATTTTTTAGAAGCCACAGGCGATGTAAGTGATAAAGGTGCCTTCGCCACCTCGCCGAGGGCTGTTTGGAGGCAGGTGAGGGCGTCGTCGTTGCTGGCTTCCACGTACAGGGTACCGTTGGTGTAAAACTTCACGCGCAAGGTGGCACTGCCACTGGGTAGCTCACCTTGTCCTTCCAGCCGCCAGTGGCAGGACTGCTCATCGCCGCGCTTCCAGCGCCAGGTGGCCAAGGGGTTACCGGCTTGGGGGGATTTATCGGCATTGCGCCCCACCACCCCGTTGTAAAGGGTTCCAGGACCTTGGGTGCATTTGGTTTTCCAGCGGGCAGGGGGCATCACACTCTATCCATTCAATAAATCACAATACTTATTCGTTAAAACTTAAGGGGCAAAACTGAAGGGTTAACCCATGGAGATCCTCCACCCAACCGAGGCACAATGGAGGGCCGCAAGGCTATGGTAACAGAGTTGGACTGCAAGCAGTCTTCATAAAGAGACTTCCGTAGTCACAGCCGACCCAATCACAGCATCCTGGAAGTGTTTAGAGAGAGAACACACCACCCTGCCAGTTTTTATGGCATGGCAGGGACAGAATGTGTGGTGTACCCCCCTTGGCTTGGAGATTATTCGCATCGCTCCTCGATTTCAGTTTCGATTAGACAACGTGCTAGACCTGCGCACCCGAGAACTGGACGAAGCCCAGCAGTTGTTGGCTGCCGAACAGCAAAAGCATGCCTTTTTGCGCCGTGGTGTGATGGAGCTGGAAGAGCAAATTAGCGAATTGCACCGAGCCCCCAATGAAGCAGGCTTTAACCCTGCCGAAGCACGCCAACGCCAAGGGTACATTCACAGCTTGCGGCTGGAACAACAGCGACGGTTTCAGGAAATTAACAAGCAGCAAGAAATTTTGAACCAATATCAGTCGGTAGTTACCGAACGCCACCAAAAACAACAAACCCTCGAAAAACTGAAAGAAAAGCAGCAAGTGGCCTTTAACAAACATCAAGATTATTTAGAGCAAGAACAGCTGGAAGAAATTGCTCTACGGTTGTACCGAAACAACCAAGCCGATGGCAGCCGTTTAATGGGGCTGTAATTCTGTCATCGTCGGTTGTTTTACTTCTCATTCCCCCGCTTCTTCTGCAAAGGTATTTTCATGTCGGTGGTTGGATTGTTACAGAAAATGATGGCTCCCTTAACAGGGCAGTCGTCCACCAAGGCCGCTGGCGGCGATGAGGCGCTGAGTGGAGGCAATGCCTTTGATGCGTTGTTGTCTCAGCAATTAACGGGGGCGTCCATGGCAGCTGCTTCATTCGAACCCTTGCCCAATGATGAGGCGATTTCTGAAACCTTTTCTGAAACCATGATGAGTGATGCATCAATAGAAGAAGTCACCCCCGAAGAGTCCTTTACACTCTCTGTCAGTCAAGAACCATTGTCTTTTTTGGTGCCTTTACCGGCGGGTTCTTTGGACACCCAGGCAACCGTGTTTGATGGCAGTTCGGTATTATCCTACCAAACTGTCACGGATGAAACCTCGGCCAACCCAATGGAAGAATCCACGCCGTTGCCGTTGGTGTTGTTAGCTACTACGCCGTTGCTTCCTCATGGCATGGGAACCAGCTACGTTACTCGCTCCACCAAAATGATGGGTGAGCGCACCCGTGAGCAGGATTTTTCTGTAAATAGCATTGAGACCAGCCTAGAAGAAACCACGATGCCAGAAAACGATGCACCGCAGAGTGTGTCCGTAAATTCAACACCAGAAATGATGGCATCGTCTGGCCAACCCTCGAGTAGCGACTCGTTATCAACAGAGTTCATGGAGAACGTGAAAGAACGGAATGTAAAGGACAAAATCGACAAGGATGAGAACACGGTTGCTGACGCTATGCCATCCATGGGTGTGTCATCTGATAACACACTTCAATCTGCCGTATTGGTCACGAGTAACCCTGCAAACATTTCTAGCAATGAGGCCAATACCATGGCAGCCATTGCTGCCCAGCAAGGTGTTGCGAATGCCATGCCCATGATTCAATCGGCAGAGAGTGTTAAGCCCAACCGCACTCAAGAAGAGTCCCAAGGCGCTTTGGCGGTCTCGTCTTTGCCTTCGGCCTCCACCGAGACCGCTTCTAAGCTCTTGTTGCCACCCGCACCGATAGAAACCAAGCCCGCTGTTGTGGAACACGAGCCTCCTCAGCCCTTTGTGATACCCATGGTGGGTGACCCTATGAACCCCCCTGTATTAATTGATGCATCGGATAAAGAAGGGGGTAAAGAATCTCTAATGCGTCAAGGTTCGGTGGGTGCTCCAACGTCAGAGCAAACCATGGCCTTAGCAGAATCGGTGTCGTTGGAGGCGTCTCCCCCGCGCTCTGATGCGGTAGGCGTGCGACGATTGTTGGATAGCCGTGGAACCTTTGAAATGACCAACGTTATGGGTTCATCCTCTCGTGACAAACATTGGGGTGGCGAGTCCATGACTGTTCAGAATCATGGGCAAACGAGCAATTCCCCAAGTTTGGTCGTAGGAAAACCTCTAACCGTCACAGACATCACAGGTGGCATTGCAGCGGTAAACGTTTCAATGGCTGGAGCCTCTGGTGCTGCTTTTAGCGAAGCCCGTGGTGATCAGCCGACTGACGATATCGGTATAAATACCATGGGGGCCATGAGTTCTTCTCAAGGGGTATTGGGCGGTTTTTCGCCTTTGTCAGACGTGGCCAAAAATGTAGTGTCTCAAGTAGTGGATGGAACGGTACAGGCCCATTTGGATAGTCCCACGCCGGCCCGTCCCACACAAGTCAGTTTGATTTTAAATCCAGAGCATTTGGGAAGCGTGCGGGTACAGTTAACAGCCAATCCACCCGGTGGCCCTGATGCAGGAGCCATTCAGGCGCGCTTTATTGTGTCCACGCCAGAAGCCCAAACGTTGCTTACCCAACAGTTGGAGTCTTTAAGCCACCGACTCGAATCTCAAAACGTCAAGCTGGATCGTATCCACATTATTTTGGCTCCCGACGGTGTCAGTGCCTCTCAAAGCAGTAGCAGTTCTACCGGCAGTGGCTTGTTTCAATCGGGCGATCAATCGGCACAATCGGGCAGCCAAGGAAATAACCCAGGTTCTCAGCAAGGTCCGTCGTATCAAGAACAAGCGGATCGTCAGCAATGGTTCCAACAATTGGCGGGTGGCTTTCAGGGGCAAGGGCACCCGAATCATTCGGGGAATCCTCATTCCTTATACGCCTCTCCACCAAAAGGCTTATCCCCCTCTGGCATCCCCTTAATAGAGGGGGGTCAAAGGGCTCAAAGTCCATCATCAGGCGGAGTCGATCACCGCATTGCATCGGGTACAACAAACATAAGCCTACTGATTTAACCAATGGTTCTAAGCGAGTGGTTTCGCAAAACAGAAAACAAATAACGTAAATAAATAACGCAAGAGAGATCTGGTTCCCTATCGTGTTCAAATCCCTGCCTCAGGGTGCATTAAGGACGATGCCTGTATGAGCTCCGTGCAAAGCATTTTAACAAACTTGCAAAACAACACCGCTGCGGTGCAATTTCAGCAGGGCCAAAAAAATGTAGCGGCGGGTAATACCGAATTGGATTCCAATGCCTTTTTAAACCTCATGCTCATTCAGCTACGCAACCAAGACCCGACCAATCCCATGGACAGCAGCGCCTTCTTACAACAGCAAGCCGCCTTTACCCAAATTCAAAAACTAGATACGTTAACCACTGCCGTACAGCAAGGCAATCAGTTGGCCAATGCCAGCAGTTTGGTGGGTAAAAACGTGCTTATTACCGATGGCCAAGGTAACAACAGTACCATTAGGGTGGATAGTGTGGTGCTGGATGATCGAAATCAGCTTGCCTTGCGTTCGGGCGGCAGCATTTACACCACCAACCAAATTTTAGAAATTTATGGCGGTACCCCCAGTACCCCTTAATCGTCTTTGTTAGTCCTTCCTTCGTGTCGGTCGATGTGGTTATCGCCTTTGCCACGAAAGGTTTAAACCCAACCCAACTATTTACCGTGTGTAGTCCTCAGAGAGAGACAGGAGCCCTTCAATGACTCTTTATTCCAGCGTTGCCGGTGTGCGTGCCAACCAAACCCGGTTGGATGTTATTGCCAACAACATTGCCAACATGAACACCACCGCCTTTAAAAGTGGGGATGTTCGATTCTCCGCCTTGTTCTCTCAAACACTCAGTGGTGGTAGTGCGCCCGGTGGCGGCTTGGGGGGGACCAACCCACAGCAAGTCGGCAGTGGGGTTATGGTGTCGGATATTTCCACCAACTTTGCCCAGGGCGGTACGCAATTTACGGGCCGCAATACCGATTTGCAAATTGCTGGCAACGGATTTTTCTCGTTGATTGATGGGAACAGCACCAAACTAACACGTGCGGGTAACTTTACGCTGGATTCCAATGGCAACATGGTGGCCGCCAATGGTATGAAAGTGCAGGGTACTTCCCAAACCAGTGGTACCACCTCCACAACCGTTGAGCCTATTTACATCCCCACCGAATTGCAAATTGCCAAAGATTTATCGGCAACAGGCGTGATTGTCGGCACCTTTTTAGGCTCTGCAGCCACACCGGCAGCTTCGTGGTTGCCTGCTACCACAGCGCTTACGGCCGGTGCCGCCAGCCGTACCACTGAATCCGTAAAATTGGTGAGCTTTTCTATTGGCAATACGGGTGCAATTACCGCTACGTATTCCAATGGTGATCGTCTCACTGTTCGCGAAGATCCCAATACCGTGGTGGCGGGTACCCCTTCTGCCACACGTTTGGAATTTGTTCACTTGCCTGCCGAAGGTGGCGCCTTGGGATCGGATAACGATGCCAACGGTGTGTCTAACGTGGCAACCGATTTAGGCCGTGTGAGCCAACTAGCCGGTACCCCTGTGTTTACCGCCACCAATGGTGGTACAGCGATGCAAGGGATGAATTTTAACCTGCAAACCGTTACCGTTACCAACCCCATGGGCTTACTGTACGAAGGTAACAACAACTACAGCTTGGGCGCTAACACGGGTAACACCTTTTACGGTGCCCCAGGTAACGAAAACCGTGGCGGCTTGCAAAGTGGCGCCTTGGAAAGCAGCAACGTGGATATGGCCGCAGAATTCACCAACATGATTCTGTCTCAGAGGGCCATTGAAGCCAGCAGTAAAACCATCTCCATCCAAAGCTCCGTTCTTCAATCCATCCTTCAAATCCAATAAGCCCAAGGGCCCCTTGATAAGGTGGTAACGTTGGCGTAAACATTCCTAAATAAGGCTTGCGCCAATCACCTATTCCTAGGCTGCAATTCAATGGCTTTATTAATGCCATTTGCCCAAATTTGCAAAGCCCATCATTACCAACATCACCCCTTCAAAGCAGCGCTCAGCCTTGCCTTAAAACGGTC
The DNA here is from genome assembly GCA_029866025.1 of Vampirovibrionales bacterium. Classification (GTDB taxonomy): domain Bacteria; phylum Cyanobacteriota; class Vampirovibrionia; order Vampirovibrionales; family Vampirovibrionaceae; genus JARXAD01. Next base: position 314,002 of record JARXAD010000013.1, read on the forward strand.
TCGGCTGCAGCGCTTTTTCTTTGCTCCCCAAGGGGGCTTTTAAAGGGATTGATACTTAAGGGGTATATAAAAAATGAAGAAACGTTTACTCGGCCCAAGCGCGCCAACCACCGGCTAGCGATAACACGTTGCTATAGCCCATCTGTTGGGCCGTATCCGCCGCTAAGGCAGAGCGGCTACCGCCGCCGCAATACAGCACCACTGTAGCGTCTTGATCCACCACTACGTCATCCAAGGCCAGCTCCAATAAGCCGCGAGGGATGGAAACAGCCCCCTCAATATGACCTTCGCCATAATCGCTGGGTTCGCGCACGTCAATGAGGGTAAAAGCCTTGCCGTTGGCTTGCCACTCCTTTAACTGAGGAATCGTCAATTCTTGGATGCGTGTTTTGGCATCGGCCACCAGCTGGGCAAAGCGTTTGCCTTTGCGGCTGGTTGTTGTTGGGGCGGCTGGCAGGGCGCAGGCGTCAGTCATGGCTGTGGGGGATCCTTATTTCAACAGTAAAAGCATCGACGTCCTTATTTAATCAGAAACAGAAGCGGCAACGGCGGCGCGAGAAGCTGTGGGTGCGGGGTGAGCTAGCTCAACGTTGTTGGTGTGTAACGCAGCCAAAATGCCAAGGTTTACCGCTTGTTGGCAGTGAGTAAAATCAATAAATTCGGGGGAAGTAACGAAAAAAACCAGTTCATACTCAAGCCCGTATTCGCCCAGTTTTTTAAGGAACGCCCGCTCAAATCGGCATTGGGGTACCGCCTCTACCACGGCTTGCATCCACCCAGGAATATGCACCAATAGGTCTTGAGGGGTTTCGTAGTCAATGAGCACCAGCATGACGTGGCGACGTTCTTTGAGGGGCCTATAGTTTTTTACTCGGCTACCCAGTAAATCGCTATTGGCAAACACCAACTGTTCACCGTTGATGCTTTTAAGGCGGGTGGTTTTTAAACCAATGTGTTCGACGGTGCCTTCAAACGTACCCACCGCAATGGAATCTCCCACCACGAAGGGTTTATCCACTGCAATGGCAAAGGCGGCAAACAAATCTCCCAAAATATTTTGCACGGCCAGTGCTACCGCAATGCCCCCAATGCCTAAGCCTGTTACCAAGGTGGCTATATTAATGCCAAACAATTGCAAAATGCCCAGCAGCACCACGGTCCACACCAATATTTGGCCCACAAAAGCAGCGGGCCCTTCCAGTGTTTTTAACATCACGCGGTCTTTGGGTTCGGTTTTGCTATTAATATATTGTTGTAAGCTAAAAAACCAAATGGAGCGTCCCCAAAACCCCGCCTGTAGTAACACAATAACCCCCAGTACCAACTTAAGGGCTTTACGCCAGGGCAACGGTAAGTGCAATTGAATCAGTGGTGTTAAGAGAAGGGCAATATCCAGCGCCACAAGTAACAGTGTTAGTGTGTGGGTTTGGCGAAGTAATCGGGCTAAAAAGTACCGCCAGGGGTGGTTGGGGTTGGTTTTAGAGTACTTGCCGGGGGCACCTTCCAATCGGCGCGTGGCCCATAGCGTCAATTGACCCAATCCGGTCCACAGCAGTAAGGCTAAAATGGCTACCGTTAGCCACGGGAAGGCTTGAGGAAAAACCTTGACGGCGCTAGTGGTGATAGGAGAAATAAGGGTATTTGGCCAAAAGTCCATAAGAGTAAACGGCTCCAGCGAAGGGGTTCTAAGGGGTAAGCGTATCACGTAACCAACCCTAGGCTAGTAGAAAATTCATACGATTGCTTTGTGAGGGCGTTTACAACAAGGCTTTGTTCCTAGTTTTTTAGTGGGGCTGAGTATATAATAAAGATATGTAACAAAGCTTTTGAAATTTAGAAATTATTAGCAATTTATATCTTAAGGATGTTTTTATAATGATACAGGGTTTAATCCCACGATGCTCTTATCAAGAGGAATCCATCTCATGGTCTCATGGAACAGCTCCCCCTATTCTCAGCCCTACGATCAGCCCCGCTATCCTTCGGTGGATGACCGTAGCGTGGATACCAATCAAGCCATTGCCCATGCCGCCCGTTACGATGCTAACCAAGACGGCGTGCTCGACCGTTTTGAAATTAATTTGGCTGCCAAAGCTGCCGAGCGCATCGATCAAAGCTTGGCCGAGTTGTTTCACACCTTTAACAGCGGTGGTAAAGATTGCAGGGGCTTATTGCCTGACGCCAACAATAACAACGCCTTGGATTTAAGCGAGCTGGTGGACCTAGCCAACCAAGTTGATGAGGGTGGCCCTACACCTTATTCACGTATTTCCGTTGGCGACTTTAAAAAAGGCTTTCCCGGTCAAACCGTGGATGGCGGTAATGATGTGTACCCCGGTCAAAACAATTCGTCTCAAGGTGGTATGCAGCAAATGGTGATGAAGCTGGTGATGGCCTTATTGCAAATGCTCATTCAGCCTCAGCAGCAAGATTCATATCAACGCCAACCGGCTTACTCCCCCATGGCTTCCTATGGTAACGATCCCTTTGCTGGCTTGTATTAATTCGCCTCAATTTTTCTATTAATTTCATGACCCCATTAACTAGCTCACTCCTTATTTATTTTTCCACTCCCCTCCCCCTTAATCGCGCTCAACTTTTTCAGGTTGGGCGTTTTTTATTGGCAGCCAAGGCTGTTATCGATTTTTATGCATCACTTGAGCAGTTCATTGTAAGCGGGCGGAATCTAAAAAATTTCTTAAAGATAGGGTTTTTATATCGATTTTTGGCAATCCTGCCTTTTTGTTTGTTTTTATTATTTCAGAGAGAAACAACACACGAAGCACGTAAGCCGCACCAGGCAAACAGTGGCCTTTCGTTCTGTTGCCAATAAATGTTTGTAGCAAAAAACACACCACGAGGTTGAGAGAGAGATTATGGTTAGCAACAACACCCAACAATACGCCCCTTACAAAACCTATCAACAATCCACGGGTAACAAACCCACTACCAACAATTACAAGCCCCCCGTTAACAATAACAACAGCTATAACCCTCTCCCCAAAAAAGTACACCCAATGGCTGGTGCCGGACAGTCGGGTTTACCCTACAACGGTGGTTATGCTAAACCCAAAACACCGACCCCCGGCTGCATTAATACTGATACTGCCATTGCCTGGGCTAAAAAATACGATGCCGATAACAATGGCGGCTTAACCAAAGTTGAAATTGAGACGACCGCCAAGTCTGCCGAAAAGCATGGCGAAAAAGATTTGTCTGAGTTTTTTAATACCTTTATCTACGGCGGTAAAGATAAAACTGGCTTTAAATACGATCCCAATGGCGATCGGATATTAAACTTCCACGAAATTGCCAGCTTGGCCGGTAAAGACGGTTATGCCAACGGCATTGTGCCGGAAGACTTTAAAAAAGCCGACCCCAGCCAATTTCAGCAAGGCGGCAATGAGATTCCTGGCGGCTACCACCCTGGTGTGAACGGGCCTTACAACAACAATAATTCTCAATACCCCCAGCCGTCTAAGTATCCTGCGCCGCAGCAGCCCTATGGCAACACGGCGTACAATGCCCCCACCCATTACAATCAGTCCTACCCACAACCCGCCATTTGTCCACCTCCGGTGCGCAAACCTGTGGTAAACCATTGTGCTCCTAAGCCTTGCGGCGGTGGTTACGGTGGTGGTCAAAAAAATCAACAGCTCATTCAAGTGCTCATGAAGTTCCTCATGTCCATGAAGAGCCACTAGTGACTTAGTTATTGCGTTTTCTCTCAAACAAACCCCAAGGGGCTCTCTCCCCTTGCCAAAAGCCTGCCTTGTGATGGATCACGGGGCAGGCTTTTGAGTGTTTAATGCGGTGGGGTGGGGTTATTGTTTGCCTTTAAACCACTGTAGATACTGTTCCATGTTGGATTTAAGGGTCTCTTTGTTGGCCACACTTTTTTTAAGTGAGTTCTTCCATAGGTTCACCTCATGGGATTGGTCATTGTTACAAAGGATTTCTGACTTTTTCTGTGACGATCCCGCGTAAGAGCTAATATTAATCTTCCCATCATCAAATAGATTAAAAGAATTCACGCAGCGTAAATCTTTAGCGGATTCGTTGTTGCTACCGTTATCAATAAAAATGGCCATGTTGTGTGTTTTATTTTCAATGACAACATGATAGTACCCATTTTTATCCAACTCTGCTTCAATCTGTGTACCATCAGTATAGGTTACAAGGGTGTGTTTCGCCCCAATGTCGTCTACCCAACTTTCCCGCATCTCTTTTCCTGCTTTGTCTACTTGTACTTTTTTACCGGCGGTGTATTGTTTGGCCGCCGCGTTTACTAAGGCCACGTCTTTACCAATTCTGTAATCAACCATAGTGTTTTCCTCCATACTTGTTATTGGTTACACACAATGCAATGCTTAGCCTTAAGTAAGGGTTAACGCATCTGTAGGCATAAAAACAAAATATGTTATAAAAACAATATTTTATTAACTTATTGTTACCATATTCTCATCCTTCAGTGGATGACGAACAGTGCAAAGCCTGATAGTGTGAGGGAATGCCTACAACGGATGTTTACCCTGAAAAAGCCGCCATGCGGCCTGCGCCTCAGCCCCAAAACGCTTTTGAGCGCCAGTTTAACCTGCCGCGCCCCAAGTGCTGTAGCACGGGCGATTGCTGCAAAGGGGTCTCTCCCAGTACCCCCACACGGGTGCTAAAACAACGGCTGGCAGAAAAGCAGGCCTGTGGGGATACGGATGACTTTGCCGCCACCTTTTTTAGCATCATGCGGCCTTATGATACCCACCAAGCCGCCCATGCCGAAGTGCCCGGTGTGGTAGCAGCCACCTTGGCAGCAGCCCAAAAAAATCCCGCTTTTGAAAACGACGAAGCCGACGTGATTTTTTACCGGTGCAAATTTTTGCAGGCGGATAACCGCTGTGGCGTCCACGAAGACCGACCCGATTTTTGCCGCGATTACCCCGATACCCCTTTTTTAGTAATGGCCCCCAACTGTGCTTACCTGCCTTGGGCCAAGGCGTGCAAGGCCCAATATGCCCAACTCCAAGTCGATGCTACCGAATCCGCTGAAGCCTTACACACCCTAAAAACCTTGCAGCAACATAGCCAATCCGGGTCTTCCCTCACCGCCGAATGGCTAACCGACACCTTGACCACCGACGAGCAACATACCCTGCTGGATGCTAACTGGCCGTGGATCATCGCCCTCACGCGCTTGTGGGTAGGCTCCCCCATGGGCAACTTGTGGTTCTAGCGTCGAACGACGCTTTATAATGGGATCAAGCGTAACCCACCAAGGTAGGTTGATTGACTTAGATAACGCGTAACCCCCCCAACAATGGTCGGTTGTTAACGCACGATGCCAGTATAGAAAAGGCTTTGCCGATTGTCCTTATTTTTAGAGGATGACGTAATAGGCCATGATAAAAACCCGCCTTGGCACGTGTGTCGGTGGTAAAATCACGGGGTAGCGTCGCTTATCGGCTACGGGATCAATAGTGTTTTCGTCACCGTTATTGGCATTTCAATACGTTTATACAAAGGATGAGGGGCATGTCCACCGCACAGCACACAGGCAACCTATTGGCCGATGGTGGCTTGTTTCACCAGTTTCACAAGCGCAACCACGAGGCCGTGGTGTTTTGCTCCGAGCGTGAAGTGGGCTTGCGCGCCATCATTGCCCTCCACGACACCACCTTGGGCCCGTCCTTGGGTGGGTGCCGTATTAAACAGTATACCTGTGAGCAAGAGGCCCTCACCGATGTGCTTCGTCTCTCTCGCGCCATGACGTATAAAGCGTCTGCCGGTGGCTTGAATTTGGGCGGTGGTAAAAGCGTTATTTTGCTAGAGCCAGGCCAGGAAAAAACCCCCGAACTCCTCACCGCCTTTGCCAAGCGCGTGGCCATGCTGAAAGGGACTTACATTACGGCAGGTGATGTGGGCAGCACCACCCAAGATTTAAAGCTAATGAGTCAATTTTGCCGCCATGTGGTGGGCTTGGCCGAAGAAGACGGTGGCTTGGGGGATTCCTCTATTCTCACCTCACTAGGCGTGTTTCGCGGCCTGCAAGCCGCCGTTAAAACCCGTTTGGGAAAAGACGATTTAACGGGACTCTCGGTAGCCGTACAAGGCGCTGGCAAGGTGGGGCTCCACTTGGTGGAGTACCTTCTGAACGCCGGTTGTTCGGTGGTGTTGGCGGACCCCAACGCCGATGCTGTGGCGGCTGCCCAGCTGCAGTTTCCTGCCATTACCACCTGCGCTACTGATGATATTTACGATCAAGACGTGGATGTGTTTTCACCCAACGCCATTGGCGGTTTGCTAACGGAATCCATTGCCCGCCGCATGAAAGCAGTGGTAGTCGCGGGCGGTGCCAACAATCCCTTGGCCAGCGATGTGGCGGCCATGGTGTTGAACGATCGCAACATTTTGTACGCGCCTGATTTTGTGATTAACGCCGGTGGCTTGATTATGGTAGCCAGCGAAATTGAGCACCAAAGTTTTGAACAAGCCAAGGCTCGTGTGGAAGAGATTTACGACCGCACTTTGCATGTGTTTGAGTATGCCAAAAGCCATAGCTTGTTGCCGTGGGAAGCGGCGCGCCAAATTGCTGTCAATCGCATTGTGCAGTATCGTAACCTCACCAAAAGTTTGGACAGCCAACAATTGGCGGATCAATGCCACTCCGTTTTTGAATCCGATTGCCAATCTCAGCAATTGCAGCACAGCCGTTTGTAAGAGTTGGTTAACTAGGAGCTCCCATGCCGGTTCAATGGCACGCCTCGATTCCCAGTGCTGAGTTGGCGAGTGAGGATTGTGATGTTTTTTGGATGCGCCGTTGTTTGCAATTAGCTCAACGAGGCCTTGGTGGCGCCAGCCCCAACCCGTTGGTGGGTTGTGTGATTGTGAATAAAGCTGGCAAGCTTATTGGGGAAGGCTTTCATGCCAAAGCGGGCGAAGCTCATGCCGAGGTGGATGCCTTGCGTCAGGTTTGTGAAGCACAAGAACTTGGGTATCTGGGCGCCGATGATTTAAAAGGTGCTACGGTGTATGTAAACTTAGAGCCTTGTTGTCACACCGGCAAAACGGGCCCCTGTACCGACGCCTTAAAAGAAGCCGGTATTGGCACCGTGGTGTGCGGTACCTTGGACCCCAACCCATTGGTTTCGGGGCAGGGGCGAGATGCTTTGCAGCGGGCACAAATTAGTGTGCGTGTAGGGGTGTTGGAAGAGGAGTGTGCCGAACTCAACTGTGTGTTTTTTCATGCCATGACGACCCGAAAGCCCTACGTGACCTTAAAGTTAGCGGCTACTTTGGATGGCCGTTTGGGCCCTCGCCAATCGGCTTGGATGACCAGCGACATGGCGCGCCAAGAGGTTCATCAGCTCCGGTCTTACTCCGATGCGATACTCACCACCGCCAATACAGTGTTCAGTGATAACCCACGCTTGACGGTTCGTGAAGGCTTGGTGGGTAAAAACCCCAACGTGCGCCAACCTTTGCGGGTGGTGCTGGATCGTCACAACCGGCTAGAGGCCATGCCTCACTGCCACGTGTTGGATACCGCCGAGGCGCCGACGCTGCGCGTGGTGGGCTCTGGCGTGATGGTGAGTCACATTGATGACGCCTTTTTAGTGGTGGCTGATACGGGCACCGGTTTGGATTTAACCCAACTGATGACCGGTTTGTGCGAGCGTGGTGTTACCAGTGTATGGGTAGAAGCCGGGGGCACCTTGGCGGGCAGCTTGTTGGATGCTCAGTTGGTGAACCGATTAAAGTTGTACACGCCGCCCCTTATTTTAGGGGATACGTCCACACCTCCTATGATCAGTGGGCGTTTGTGCGGCAATCTGTCGCAAGCCATTGGCTGGAACGTTTTGAACCGCTACACACTAGAGAATACGAGTGTATTAGATGCGACGCCGATTTATCCTGCTTAAGACCAGGCAACTCGAGTAAAAAGGCAACGAAATAGCCCTTTTACCTAAATACCCTTTTAAAAGCGCCTTAAGGCGCTTTTTGGGTAAGTTGATTGATGTCGCTATTGGATCGTGAAAACACATTTTCAATCAGGGCATTCACGCTGCGATCATCGGGCTTGCTTTGCTTTGCCTGACATTGGCGTACAAAGGCGTCAATGGTTTCCAGGCTAATTTTAATGCGAAACAAGAGCTCTCTTTGAGTGTGAGTGCCCAAATGAGGCAGTTGCATCACGGCTTGACGAACGGCTGCATCTTGGTTAAACCACAAGGGCTGGTTGCGGTATTTCATCATATCCATCACCAAGCTGGCCCCCAAGCTTTTTAAAGGCTCTTCACCACTTCGGTTACTGGCCTCTTTTTGGTAGCGAGAGATGGTCTGATTCACTTGCTCCGCAATAATAATTTGATACGGTAGCGGCATGGCAGCCATACGCCCAAATAACGTTTCCACAGCAGGAAAATCTTGATACCAAAGCTTGTTGGGCTGTGATTCACCCGAACCATAATGGACCATAACAACTTCCTCTTCCTATCCGTTGCATACGCTGCAGTAGATAGGCTTTTGATGATAACAAAAGTAGCTATAAAATAGCTACTGGGTAATGATGTTAATTGTATTTTCAGCAGAACACACGGTACAAACGTACCAGGAATTCAGTGAACTATTTTCTGAATAAAATCGATGATGATGGTATAAAGGGGTTGGCTTGTAGGGTATCGGCAACAAAACCATTTGGCTTAAGTGCTTTGGAGGAGGACTGGGTACTTTTGGACTAAATTATAGTAAAAATAGCTCATTCAAGCTTTACAAAGAGGCTATCTATTTTCTGGAGGGGTTTTTTATAAAAAAACTGAAAAATTCACATTTAAACCAACTGTATGAGAGGATGGTTTGTAAAAAATAGCCTTGATTAGGCCAATACTTGGTGTAGTCGCTCCAAAGCCCACTCCAAATCAGCCTTGGAGATGATGAGAGGAGGGGTCAGTCGAATAACCACGTCGTGGGTTTCTTTGCACAGCACACCCAATGTTTTTAGTTGCTCGCAGTAGGGCCTTACTTTTTCCGTCATTTCAATGCCTATCATTAGGCCACGGCCCCGAACCTCTTTGATTTTCGGGTTTTGGATGGTTTTCAGTTGTTTTAAAAACCACGGGCCTAAGGTGGCGGCGTTTTCAATCATGCCTTCATCCGTGAGGACTTGCAGGGCGGTACGCGCCACAGCGCACCCCAAGGGGTTACCGCCAAAGGTACTTCCGTGGATGCCGGGCGTAAAGACGCTCATCATCTCGGTACTCGTCAACACAGCCGACACTGGATAAAACCCGCCCGACAGCGCCTTGCCCAAAATCACCACATCGGGGCGACAACACTGCATTCCTGCCGGTGGGCACTGTTTCGTTGCGAGGCATTGGCTTCGGTTGGTACAATCGGCTTCAAAGGCAAACAACGCACCGGCACGCCCCAAACCGCATTGAATTTCATCGGCCATACTCAGCACGTTGTGTTGTTTGCACAGGGCAATGGCGCCTTGAATAAACCCTTGGGGTGGAATGTTAATGCCCGCTTCGCCTTGAATGGGCTCGAACAAAAAGGCGCAGGTGTTGGGCGTGATGGCAGCCTCTAAAGCCGCCAAATCTCCAAAGGGAATGACCTTAAAACCTGGCGTAAACGGGCCAAAGTTTTTGCGGTAGTCGGCTTCCGTTGAAAAACTCACCACGGTAGTGGTGCGGCCGTGAAAGTTGTTTTCACACACGATAATTTCGGCTTGGTTTGCGGCAATGCCTTTGTGTTCATAGCCCCATTTGCGCGCCAGTTTAACGGCGGTTTCCACGGCTTCGGCACCGCTGTTCATGGGAATGGCCGACTGGTAGCCCGTGAGTTGGCACAGGGTTTCGTAAAACAAAGGCAATTGATCGTTGCGGAAGGCGCGGGAGCTGAGGGTGACTTTTTGGGCCTGTTCCAACATGGTGGCCAAAATTTTGGGGTGGCAGTGGCCCTGATTCACCGCCGAGTAGGCGCTGAGGCAATCCAAGTATTTATTGCCGTCCACATCCGTCACCCAAGACCCTTGGGCGCTGGCCACCACAATGTTTAGCGGTTTGTAGTTGTGGGCGCCGTATTGGTCTTCCAGCGCAATCAGGTCGTGCTGGCTTAGGGGGGTGGTAGTAGACATGGCGAGGCTCCGTGGGGATGAACAGTTCTCCGCATCATAGAGCAGAGGGACGCCCCCTCCAAGCCTAGGCCCTCTTTTTCGCCCAAAGTGCAGTCAACTGTGCTTGAATATCGGGGTGAGATTGAGCAAATGTAGCATCGGCACTTAATTGGACAATATCATTATAAACATCTTGCACATACTGTGGCCACTGAGTCGGGTCTGTTCCTGGTGGAAAACCGCCATCTGGCAGACTAGCTTTAATTCGCTCCGCCTCATCTTGCACTTGTTGGGCATCTGAGGGATCGATTGGGCCGTAACCAAAACGAGTGGCCGAATAGCTATTGAGTTGAAGCATTGTTATTATCCTAGGCGCAATTAAACTAAACATAGTGAAATAAACGCCAAGAGAATTTAAAATTGCGCTTAAAACAACAATGCCTATTCAAAGCTCAAGTTGCCTTTAGCGAGCCCCCATCACATACGGGTTGCGTTGCTTGGCTAAGTTGGGAAAGGCCATGAGCTGACCTTGGTCGTCGCGCCAGCGCACCCAACCCATGGGGCTTTCTCGGTTAAAGTCCAGCACTTCCAGCAGCATCCAGTCGCCGCGAACATGGCGCACCGTCACGTTGCGCATTAGCTCTATGGGCACCAGCTTGGCGGCGTCATCGGGTTCCATGTGCAAGGACCGCTTGAACTCTGGCACACCGGAGAGCCATAAAATCCCTGCCTTGGGGGCGTTGTCTCGCATAAATTCTAGCCACGTTTGGTATTCTCCCCAATGCGTAGGCCATTCGGTGCGTTCTTTTTCGCTCCACTGGCTACGCAAGGGCACCCAAGCGGTTTGGGTTGCATTCACCTGAATTTCCGCCCAACCCACGCCGTTGTCACTCACCACCGGCAACAAAGCCATCTGTTGGGCTGGATAAAAGGCCAGAAAAATGCGTCGGGCGTCCACTGTGGTTTGGCGCTGGTGGGAAAACACCTGCCCACTTACGTCCCAACGGAGCCACTCAATGGGGTCTTTATCAAAGCTGGGAGTGGCATAAATGGGGCAGGCCTTTGGGGCAAAAAACACCCCAATGCCTGTGGAACGCGGGTTGGGGTAGCGGTTGGGCCCAAAGCCCGTAACGGCAAAGGCCACCAAAGGGAGTAGCAGCATGGCTAGAAGAACAAGGCCAGAAAAAAAACGTGTATGAAAAGAAGACTGAAGGAAGCGCGTTGAGAAAATGCTCATACATGGCCTTTTTGTTGCATGGTGTATTTTGTTCATCCTTTAGCCTAGCGGCTTTTAGTAGAAGAGTCACCCCATAATTAGCGTAACTTGGCTAAGCGTTTATTCATTGAGTCAAAATTTACCTTTGGGCTAAATACATATTGACACTACCTAATAGTAAGTATTGCAAAGTTGCCGTGGGCGGTTCCCCCAAATGATGGGGCACAAGGTTGGTTTTGTTCGCTACACTCCTACCAATGTGGGGTCTTTTATCTCGCCCCACTGTGCGCACTCCTGTAATACTCCGATACCGACGATAGAGAGTTCCCTGCCATCTTGTTGGAACTGAGGTTGAGCCCAGCGGGTTTGGCTGTTGTAAACCAATAACACGCAACAGCTGAAAAGTGAGCCACAGGCATTATCCTGTAGGGAACCCCACGGCATTAAACCCACAATTCCAGCGGATGCACTTTTCGGTGGATGGATGATTTGACCTTATGACCAGCCCTCAAGAACTGTTAGAAATGGCCAAAGAACGCCCCCAAATTCTCATTGGGGTGGGCGTGGCCCTGTTGGGCATTATTTTACTGGTTATTTTTATCAACCCCTTTAAAGGCAGTGGGGGCGGCGAAGGCGAAGCGTGCAGCGTTAAACTAGACGCGGGGCAGTTACCCTTAGCCACCATTAATTCTCCTGGCCAAGCCATAGAAATTCAAACCTTACTGGCGCGCGAAAGCGTGGTGGTAGACCGTCGCGACTTGGAAGGCGGCAAAACCGAACTGTTTTTTAGAAAAGACGCCACCTTGTGCGACCGCGACAAAGCCCTTATTTCCATGGTGCAAAGTGGCTTAATGGATAAAAATATTGGGCTGGAAGCCTTTGACAAAGGCGATCTGACTGCATCGCGCGAAGAAAAACGCATTAAATTAGTACGCGCTCAGCAAGGCGAATTAGCGCGTCTCATCCGTAAAATTAAACCCATTGAAGAAGCCACCGTTAGCCTGTCTATCCCAGAGCCTTCCATTTTTAAAGACAACCAGCAACCCATGTCGGCCAGTGTGCAGGTAACCTTACCCAACGCCACCCGCCTAAGCCAAAACCAAGTGCGGGCCATCATTAACTTGGTGGTGGGCAGCATTCAAGGGCTGGATTCTAAGCATATTTCCGTGAGTGATACCAACGGCACCACCTACAACAGCGTGCTGGGCCCCGATGACGAGTTGGGGAGCAAGCTGGAAGATCAAGACCAGTACATGAAGCAAAAAGTGGCCAGCCAGCTGGATAAACTGGTAGGGCCCGGTCATTACGTGGTAACCGTTAGCACCTTGCTGCGCGAAGCCACCCGCGAGACCATGACCCAACAGTACGACCCCAACGCCAGTGTGGTGGCCAGTAAACAGCAATTTAGCGAAAAAATGAACGCCAACGACGAGGCCGCCGGAGCCGGTGGCTTGGCCAGCACCTATATTCCAAACGAAATGAAAGCCACCGTGACCCAATTGGGTAGCGGCGGCGGCAATCGTGGGTACCGTCGTGTGGGAGAAGAAGTGACCTACAGCAATACCCGCACCCAAACCCTAGAAACCACCTTGCCCGGCATGGTGGAAGACGTGAGCATTGCCGTTACCTTGGATGAGAGCCATTACCCCAAAACCACCAACGCCAACGGCCAAACCACAGAAATGGACGAACAAGCACTCAAGTCGCTTATTGCCCATTCGGCCAGTCCCAAAGTGATGATGGACAATGTGAGTTTGGCTCGCGTCAATTTTTCCGGCAGCATGGCGGGTAGCCCTCTGGAAGGGCGGTCGCTCTCCGCAGGGCTTACCACCGGTAACAGCGAGGGTGGCAGCAGTGGTGGACCGATTCCGTCGTGGTTGGTGTGGTTGGGCGGCGGCATTGCAGCCTTTGTGTTGTTGCTGATTGTGGCCAATGCCGCCAATGGTAGCCGCAACGCCAATGGGGCTACCCAGTTTGAGCTGGATCGCTTACGGGAGATGAGCATGCAGCAACAAGACGAATTGCGCCGAACCCAGCAACAAACCCAGCAACTCATGGAGCAACAGCAACAAGCCATCGCCAGTAATGCTAATAATCCTGCCCTCACGGGTGCGGGTGGGTATCCACAAGGGGCCTTGCCCACCATGACGCCCATGCAACCCTCCAATCAACCCTTAGGTATGACAACCCCCATGAGTAACGTGACCAACGTGAACGTGGGCCTGCCAGCCAGTCCTCCCTCACCGGGTGGATTGAGCATGACAGAACTGCAGGCCACGCTGGATGATTTACGCCAAGGCACCGAAGGCATGGATGATGCCGCCATGGGCGATACTCTGCAACGCTTTGTGGGCAGTGATGCCACTTAGTGCCATGTCTTTGCCATAAATACTGCATCCGATCCTTTTGAACAAGCCATCCCATGACCGATTCCTCTGCACCACTGAACGCCGAAGCCCTGATACACAGCTTGTGCCAGGAGTATGAGCAGCGCTTTTTAAACGAAGGCATCCCAGAATCGGATATTCCGGTGATGATTAACTTTTTGGCGCGCATGGCGCAGGTCTCGGTGCAGCTTACCCAAAATGAAGCCCCGATTTCGGTTCCGGGTAGCGGGCAAATGGTTAGTTTTGATGGCCCCTTGGCCGAAACCACCATTCGCCTGTTTTCGGAAGGGCTGGGCTTTGCCCTTATCAAAACCCACCAGCAAGACATTCCTGATGAGGTTCGGGGGGATTTGCTGCAAAACGTGGCCCAGTATGTGTACGAGACCTCCAAGCAGGTGGCCCTCTCCACTTTTGGGCAAGAAGACACCCCTGAGTTTCAGATTCCTCTGGAACAACAAGCGCAGATGGTGTACCAAACCGCGGAAAGTGCCTTGGCCTTTTTTGTGGCCGAGCATGAAAAGCAGAATGGGCCTTTAAACCCCAATGGTGCCACGCATCAAGAAGCCGATCCCTTTTTAACCAATGCCATGGCAGCTCCGCATGGCGTTCCAGACATGGACGATGTGCCGTTGGCGCCACCCGAACAGGCGGCATCACCCACAATCCTACCAGCGGCCGAAGACCCACAATCCACACCCTTTCCTCAGCCCTTGTCAGCCTCAGCCCTGGCCAGTCATACACGTTTGGCGGCGGTTGCCTTATTGCTGAACGTCTTACCCCCTGCGAAAGGCCAGGCCATTTGGCAGCGCTTTTCCCCAGAACAGCAACAGTGGATTCATCACTACCAAAACCCTGCGGCCATTGAACAAGCCTTGGATATGGCTGCGGTCCAAACTCAACTCACCCAGCTTCGGCAGCAGCTGCAAGGGTCTACTCACAGCTCTCAATCCTTGCCAGTAAAAGCTGCTCCTGCCAGTGAACCACCGCCCACGTTTCAGCCACAGTGGCATTCCCAACTTCAGCAGTGGTCTCAACACGTGTCTCTTCAGCGGGTTAAACCCTTTGTTCAACAAGAGCGTGCTGCCATTCAAGAATGTATTGATGTGTTGTTTGCCGAGTCACCCCACGATATTAACTTGTTGTTTCAACCCACCAGTCGACCCAGCCATCGTCCCTTGCCGCAAGCCATTCAACAAGTGCTGGCTCAGCATTTGCAGCGTCAGGTAGGGGCTTAAGGTATGGGATTGATTAAACACCATCAGGTGCCCCAAGCACCCACGCCCGCGTCTCATGATGATCCCCCCCCCTCGTCAACGGTTTTGGCGCCTCCTCCCAAGCCTGCGCCTGCTATCCCCTGGAGTAAATCCACGTTGGAACAGGGCTTGGCCCCAGAACGCCGAGAACCTACCGATGAGCGTCGGCGTGGATTCCGTCGTACGGAAGACCAAGCACTGATTGCCACTGCCCACGATGAAGCCCAACGAATTAAAGAGCAGGCCTACAATGATGGCCTCTCCAAAGGCTTGGGTTCTGTAGCCGGAGAAGTGGCCCGCCTAAAAGAGCAGTTTGACCAGCTCATGCTCTCGCGCCACGAGGCGCTGAGCACCTTAACCGATGACCTAGCCCCCTTGGCTGTAGAAATTGCCGAACGCCTCATCAAAGCAGAGCTGACCCACAAGGGCGATTTGGTACTCACCATTGTGAAAGACACCTTACTCAAGCTGGATCGTAAAACCAAAACGGTGCTCATTAAGGTGAACCCCCACGATTTGGCCATGGTCAAACGTAACTTGGCAGAGCATCCGCCCCACCACTTGCAAGCCGAACTGATTGTGATTGACGATACCCACGTGGGCATTGGGGGCTGCGTGGTAGAAACCGATAGCGGCATGATTGATGCCAGCTTTGAAACGCGCATTGAAATTTTAAAAGAGCTGTTTGGCTCCTATAAGCCCCCAACAGCCAAACCCAACCCCACCTACGAAGCGTATTTGGCCCGCCAGGAATCGTTGCACGCCCCTAAGCCCAATGAAGGCGACGCGGAACAACCGGCTGACGAAGGCGACAGTAACCAAGTCAGTAGCGACGATACCGATCCTTTTGAGCCTGTTAGCTTAAACGATTTGGCCACCTTTCAACAATCCGCCCCATGGGCAGAGGATGACACGGAAACCCATGAGTAGCGCCATGGGTGAAAGACAAAATGGCCCAGCCTAAAAGGCGGATTTTTGGCTTGTGTGCTTGTGGGACACTATTGGGGGTATAAGCAGCTCGGTTGCTAAAACTAAAACAGGGGTAACGCTGCAACGTTGTGTGGTATTTAAGGTTCTCATATGTCTCATTCTCTTCCCCTTACGTTGGATTTAACAACGCCTGCGGTTCTCCTCAGTGCTGTTTCGTTGTTGTTTTTGGCCTACACCAACCGGTTTTTAGCTGCCACCAGCCGCACACGGCAGCTTTACAGTGACTACATGGCCAGCCCTCATCCCAAGTTGCACCAGCAAATTGAACATCAACGCCATCGCCTTACCTTAATTAGAGACATGCAAACCCTGGGGGCGGCCTGCCTGTTTACGGTGGTGCTCAGTATGCTGTTTATTTACAACGGTTGGCAGGCGGCTGCCCATTGGGGCTTTGGCATTGCCATGTTTTTAATGTTGGTATCCTTGGTGGTTAGTACCATCGAAATTTACCAGTCCACCCGCGCCTTGGATATTCACCTCAGCGATCTGCCCTCTCCTCACAATCACCCCGATGAGGAGGAGGATTAAGCCCCATCAGTGGCCTTCTTAATCAATTGAGGATAAATAGCTTGCCGAAGGTGAATCGCTCATGTCATCAAACAAAGAGTCCATGTCATCCAAAAAGCTTTCTTCGCCCGTCAACACCGGTTTGGCGGCCTCGGCTTCGTCGTCTTCTTGCTTTTTCTTTTTGGCAGCCAGCTTGTGTTCTGGAATAGACCCCCGCGGGTTGTCTAAAATATCGCCAATCACGTAGCCCACAAAGGCCCCAATAATAGCCGTAGGTAGCCCCAGGTAAAGAATTTTAAGAGGTTTATAAATAGAAATATCGGCCAATCGATCCACAGAATTCATTTGGTAATACACGGAAAAAGCATCCGACGTATTGAGGCCTACAATCAGAGTGGTGAGCCCCACCATTACCAAAGCGCCACTGCCGCAGGTAAGGGCAAACTGTTTGGACAGTTTCATGGCCTTTTTTTTGGGTTTGATGGCACTAGGCATAATAGAGTCAGATCACATGTGGGGGCAGTAACAAAACAGCTCGCGTTGCTAACGGCTCATGGCGGCTTGAGGAGACATTCCGGGCTGGGGTGGCATGGTCATACCGGGGCCTGTATTGGCTTCTATACGAATGGTGGCTAACGATTGAACCCGAACCGAGGGACCAATTTCGTTGTAACTTAGCACCGCAATTTGGGGCAAGGCGCGTTCCAACACTCGGCGAATGCCCAAACGCAACTGGGCACTACATAGCACTACGGGCTGAAATCCACTTTGCTGAATAATGGTTTGTACTTGTTTGCTAATGGATTGGATGAGTTGCTGGGTTAGCGACGGGCTTACCACAATGCTACCGTCATCCATTAGGCCATGGGCCAGTTTTTCTTCCAAATCGGGGGCTAGGGTAATGGCAGGCAGTTGGCCCGTTTCGGGGTTGAGGTGTTGCTTGCAAATGGAGCGCGACAAGGCTACTCGACATTGTTCCGTCAGGTAGGTTAAATCTTTCTTCACTCGGGTGTGGTAGCTAAGGGCTTCTAAAATGGTGGCTAAATCCCGAATGGAGACTTGCTCCATCAATAAATTTTGCAACACGCGGTGTAGTTCGGCTACCGACAATTCATCGGGGATGAGGCCTGTCACCAAGGGCTCGTGGGTTTCCTTTAAATGATCCAGTAAGGCTTGCACATCGGCGTGGCCCAAAATATCGTACGAATGGCGCTTCATCAGTTCCGTAATATGAGTAGACGCCACAGCCGATGCACTGACGACCGTATAGCCATTGGTTTCGGCAAACTCTTTGTATTCATTCAATACCCACAACGCATCCAGGCCAAAGGCGGGTTCTTTGGTTTCAATGGCGTTGGGAATGGGCTCTGCCAGTTCGGGGTCCGTCACCATGGCCAGCCACATATCCGGCTGCAAGGTGCCTTTATCCAGAGTGACGCCACGTAAGTTTAAATGATATTCATTGGGTTGCAGTTGCAGGTTGTCCCGTACCCGAATGGACGGCAACACAAAGCCCAGTTCACTAGCCACTTGCCGACGAATTTGTGCAATCCGTTCCAGTAAATCGCCGCCGTTTTCTGCCTCAATCAGTGGCACCAAACGGTAGCCAATTTCCAGCTCCAAGGGTTCTACGGTGAGTAATTCCAGCACGTTGTCTTTTTTCTTAGCTTCTTTTTGTTTGGCTTCCAGAACCAATTGGTCCCCGTCGGCCACTTGTTTGGCCTCGGCGGCTTTTTTGGCGTTGTATTGCAAATAGCTACCACCGCCCATCAGCCCTGCCAACAATAAAAAGGGCATGGTGGGCATCCCCGGAATCAACGCCATGGTGCCCATAAGTGCCCCCACAATGCCTAAAATTTTGGCATTTTTAAACATTTGACCGCCAATATCGGCTCCCAACGATGAATCATCATCAGCCGTCACACGCGTCACCAAAATAGCGGTGGCGGTAGAAATAATCAACGCTGGAATTTGCGATACTAAGCCTTCACCCACCGTTAAAATGGTAAAGGTGCTGGCAGCTTCCGCAATGGGCATCTTCATTTGAAGGACCCCAATGACCAAACCCCCAATAATGTTGACGGCGGTAATAATTACGGCTGCAACGGCATCTCCTTTGACGAATTTGCTGGCACCATCCATGGTTCCGTAAAAATCCGCCTCTCGCTGAATATTTTTACGGCGGGCTCGGGCTTGTTCTTCGTTAATTTGGCCAGCATTTAAATCGGCATCAATGCTTAGTTGTTTACCAGGCATGGCATCCAAGGTAAAACGGGCCGCAACTTCCGACACACGCCCGGCACCATTGGTAATAACAATAAAGTTAATAACAATAAGGATGATAAAAATAAGCAACCCCACCACAAAATTGCCGCCAATTACAAAGTGGCCAAAGCTTTCAATAACCGTTCCTGCGCTCCCACTGGACAGAATCAATCGAGTAGAGCTGACGTTGAGGCCCAACCGAAACAGGGTAGCAAACAGCAACACGGTGGGAAAAGTGGAGTACTGAAGAGGTTCCGTGGTGTAGAGGGTGACCAGCATGGTGGTAATGGAGAGTGCAATATTGATGGTGAGCAGCACGTCTAACACGGCTGCAGGCAAAGGAATGAGCAACATACCCACCACCATCACCACAGCCAACGACATTAAAATATCGTTGTGGCGCAGCAGTTGCTTCCAACTCAGCATGGGAATGGCTGGGCTGGCAGTGGCGGTAGCGCTAGTGCTTGGGTTGGATTCAGAGGCCATGCAACAATCAATAATCCATTGAACAGACGTTTAGCCTGTAAAAAACCAGCATCACAGTTCGAGGCACATGAATAAACAATACCCCGACACTCTGTAGCATACGGTGTCGCGCTGTGGCTTCCCTCAACCATATGAACGAGATGGGCCCAGATGAGCCTTTATATTTTTAACGAATGGCCGTAAAGCCAACTTTTGTGAAAAACACCATCACAAAGTGATTGGTGAACTGTGACACTTTTTGAACTGTCACAATAACAATGCCGAAATACCTCTAAACGGCCTGACGGGAAAACTGGGTGAATCGGCTGGTTTGCCTTGCTGATTGATCCCACTTAAGGCGGCGCCAGGACTGAGCTGTTTCATTGACGTTCACACGAGGTGGCATTGGCGCATCATCTTTTTCGCCGTTACGGTAGCCAATGCCCGCGCGAATACCGGATAAGGTATACAGCAGGGCCAAAAAGGGTTCTACAATCCCAAAACCAGACACCACCGCTGCGGAGGCAAAATCGTCTACGTGCATACCTGCGTCCAAGGGCTCAAATTTACGGTGGCGGTAGAGGTCTTTAAATAAACCGGAGACACCTCCGTTGGACCATCGCTCTTTGAGGGTTTTACCTACCTGAGCAGGGCCGCCATAGATGAGGGGATGAATAAAGTTTTCGCTGAGAAAGTTGGCAATGGCGCTGCCGCCTGCAATGCCCACAATGGCAATACCAGACACCAGGGGCAACATTTGCGACAACATTTTATTTTGCCTCTGTAGCCATGCGCTTTGTTCGGCCACCCATAAAAAGGCTGCCCCACCCACATTACACAAGGTAATGTTGGCCCCCCACTGAAAGACGCCTTCATTTACTTTGTCTTTGAGCTTGCTCACCCAGTTGTCTTTGGTAATCAAGTCGCCCAACAGTCCACCGGCAATGCCTCCCAAAATGGGAACACCACCCATTTTGGCCAAATCCACCAGTTCTTCTCGCATGTGCTCACTGGTGGCGTTACCAGGACCTTGGGTAATGACGTTCATCCAGTCAACCACGCGTTCTTTGGCTTGTTTAAGGGTACTAGCACCCTTGCCTGCCCACTCCCCAAGGTGGTTGCGAATGGTTTGCAAGGCACCTAACGATGGGGCCGTGTGGGTTAGTTTTTCCAGCACTTCGGGGGCAATGGGTTTGGCACCATTGGCCAGTAACAAATGCTGTAAGGTATCGTTTTTAAAGGCTTGAAAGGCCTTGGCGGTTAATCCGCCTGGATGGTTAGCGCTGGCCTGTAGTGCTTTATTAATCGTTGCGCCAAAACCTTCTTTTAAATTAATGCCCACTTTTTCCAGAAGGGCTTGAATGGCTTTGGGATCGTCGACAGCTTCCAGCAGGTGTTCCAACTCGTGATTGCCCATGGTTTTGTCCGATAAGCCAAGGGTTTCTTGCACCAGTGTTTTTAGGTGGGCCGGCCATTCAGAGGCTTTTTTCTCTAAAATATCATGCAGCTGGTGCCAGCCTTTACTTGCTGCGGCGGCTTCGGCAGGTAACAGGGCACCTAAATGCTCCATGGTGTAAGCGGCCAACGCTCCTGCATGGTTTGCATGGGGCGCTAAATACCGATTGGCTCCCCACATAGCAGCGAGTACGGTTCCCAATGCCGCCAGCCCATTCTGAAGGAGCGTCTTTTGTTTTTCTCCCTTGGGGGCTTGAATAACGCTGTTGGCCACAAAAAGGCCACTGGCTAGCGCCAGTGATAGCGTTAACTGCCCGCGCAGCATGGATTTTAAGGGTGCGTGCTCTAAGGCTCGGCCCACATTGGCGGTAATCGAATACGTTGGGATGGTTGTCATTAGTGGGTGGTGGTATTTATGAGAATAATTCGCATCAATGGATGAGAACTATTCTCAATAAAAATTAAATGCCATGCAACCCATGGCATAGCCGCTTTGATGCCGTCGCTATGGCACCCTCATTAGCCTGGGGGAGATAGGGTGTGTTGGAAACTCCCACCGGCACCTTAATACTTTTGCTTTGTTGGGTTTAAACCCCTTACAAAGACAGGCGCGTTGACGGATCTTCATCCAAACGTCAAAGATTGACGGGGAATTTATGCTTTACTGTTATTGAGAGCGCCTAGGAGGCGTTCTGTTTTCCGTCAGCATTCACTAGGAGATACCTCACATGACTACACCTACCTACACCACCACCTTGCCTGAGCAAACTGGCGTGATTACCTTTAAAGGCAGCCCAATGACCTTGTTGGGATCCGACATTACCGTCGGTTCCAAGGCCCCAGAATTCACCGTGTTGGGCAACGATATGTCTCCCATCACCTTGTCTTCCAGCACTGGCAAAACCCGCCTTATCGTGTCCGTGCCTTCCATCGATACCCCTGTGTGCGACACCGAAGTACGTCGTTTTAACACCGAAGCCACCAGCTTGCCCAACACCGAAGTGTTGGTGATTAGCATGGATTTGCCCTTTGCCCAAAAACGCTGGTGCGGTAGCGAAGGCATTACCAACGTCACCACCGGTTCTGACTACCGTGATGCCAGCTTTGGTGGCACCTACGGTGTGTTGATTAAAGAACTTCGTTTGGATGCTCGCGCCATTTTCGTCATCGATCCGTCCGGTACCGTGGTGTACAAAGAGATCGTGAGCGAAGTGACGAGCGAGCCCAACTACGAAGCCGCCTTAACCGCCGCCAAACAAACCCAACTCGCTGGCGTTCGCTAGGACCCCAACGGGGTCTTTAGATAAGTTCTACTAACCTCGTTTCATTCAGGCCCTGAGATGATTTTCATCTTGGGGCTTGTTTGTTTAGGCGTGTTTTATTAAGTGCCATGCCGATCGCGAAAGGTGAGCTCGGCTACAGCGGACTTGTCCAGTTCGCCCAAGCCCAGCGATACCAACCGTTGGTATTGGGCCAAAGTAGCTTGGGCCACCGGCAAGGTTAGGCCTGCTTGTTTCCCCAATTCCAGCGCAATGCCCGAATCTTTGGCGGCATGGGCGGAAGAAAAATACACGGCATGATCCCGGTACTGCATATCGTCACCATCGGTTTGCAGCACGCGGCTATTGGCCCCCGTTTGGGCAAACACCTGCTTCACCACATCCAAATCGAGCCCTAGCGCGTCGGCCAAGCCCAAGCCTTCGGCAAGTGCGGCGGTGTTCATGTTCATCACCATATTCACCAAGGCTTTCAGGCTGCTAGCCGTTCCTGCTTCGCCCGTGTACACCGTAGAAGCCGACAAATGGTTCAGAACCGGCAAGGCCTCATGGTACACGGCCTCATTTCCGGCGCACATCAAGTACAACGTGCCTTCGCGTGCTTGGGTGATGCTGCTGGCCATAGGGCACTCCAGCATAAAAGCTCCCGAATCCGTCGCCAACGCCATCACATCGCAATGCACCTTTGGGGTAATGGTGGCGCAATTAATAAACAGCTTACCAGCCGATCCCATTAGTAAATGATCACCCGGGTTGGTGTAAATGGCTTTCATTGCCACATCGTCGCTCACCACGGTAATAATCACATCGCAAACAGTGGTAACCGAAACCAAATTAGGAGCAGCCGTTGTTTGTAACTCTTCCGCCAACGACATAGCTGAGTCCGTTGCAACGTCATACACAGCGCCAATGGGATAACCGCAATCGGCCAAGCGTCGGGCCATATTGGCCCCCATGCGGCCCACGCCCACCACACCAATGCTGGTAGAAGCCGGGTTTATAAACATGGGGTAGGGGGGATGAGGAGAAGTCTTTGTCATGACCACATTATAACGAAGAGACGATTTGACACCCTAATTTTTGTTACACTGATAAAACTTTGGATTTTGAATAAAAAGTGAGCCCTTATGACCACCGTGCCCCACACTGAAAACTCCGAACACCACTCCACACTGGAGACCATCCGCCAACAGCGGATCGATCAGTTGTCTCATTGGGAAAGGGAAGTGGGAGTAACGCCCTACCCGTACCGTTTTGAAAAAACCCACAGCAATATCGAGTTACAAACTCAGTTTTGTGATTTGGCCGATGGGGTGGAAACGGAAATCGTAGTGCGCGTAGCAGGCCGTGTGATGGCCATAAGAAACACCGGCATGTTTATGGATTGCCACGACCCCAGCGGAAAAATTCAGCTGTTTAGCCACAAAGAGAGTTTGGACGAAGCCTGTTTGCCCCTCCTCAAACTCTTTGATTTGGGGGACATTGTGGGCGCCGAAGGCACCGTTCGCCGCACCCCTCGGGGAGAACTCTCCGTTCGGGTGAAAAAAGTGGAGCTGCTCAGCAAATCCTTGCTGCCCTTGCCAGAAAAATACCACGGCCTGACGGATGTGGAGATTCGCTACCGCCAGCGGTATCTAGACCTCATTATGAATCCCGACACCCGCGATACCTTGGTGAAGCGAAGCAAAATCGTGTCATCGGTTCGGGATTTTTTGATTGCCCGAGACTTTTTGGAAGTGGAAACACCCATTTTGCAGCACCAGGCGGGTGGGGCGTCGGCCAAGCCCTTCCATACTCATCACAACGCGTTGGATATGGACATGGTGTTGCGCATTGCACCAGAACTCTATTTAAAGCGCTTGGTGGTGGGGGGCCTGAGCGAAAAAGTCTTTGAGCTGAACCGTAATTTCCGCAATGAGGGCATTTCTCCCCGCCACAACCCAGAATTTACCATGATGGAAGTGTATCAGGCTTACGCCGACTATACCGATATGATGACCCTCACCGAAGAACTCTTTGCCCATGTGGCCCAAACCGTGTTGGGCACTACTCAGGTAGCGTATGGCGATACAGTGCTAGACTTTACCCCGCCTTGGCCGCGTCGCACCATGGCAGAGATGGTATTCGAGGCCACCGGCGTGGACTTTATGGCCATTACCAATGACGAAGAAGCTCGTACACAAGGGGCTGCTTTGGGCGTACACGTGCGTGATTTTGATGGCTGGGGCCACGTATTAGAGCAAGTATTTGAGGAAAAAGTCGAACAAACCCTCATTCAACCCATCCATATTACGGATTACCCGGTAGAGATATCCCCCTTGGCCAAGGTGCATCGAAGCAACCCACGCCTGACCGAACGTTTTGAAACCCGCGTGAACGGCTGGGAAGTGGCCAATGCTTTTAGCGAGCTCAACAACCCGCTGGATCAGCGCCAGCGCTTTGAAGCCCAAATTGCCGAACGTGATGCCGGTAACGACGAGGCTCACCATTTGGATGAAGATTACATTACAGCCCTAGAGTATGGTTTGCCCCCCACGGGCGGTTTGGGCGTGGGCATTGATCGGCTGGTGATGTTGCTGACCAACAGCACCAACATCCGCGATGTGATTGCCTTCCCCACATTAAAGCCTCGGTAGTACCGCCAAGTAATTTAACGTGTTATCTCGTTGAATTCGTTTGGATGGGCCGGCTCCTCAACGCTCCTCGCACAGGGGCTGCGCTCCTTGTGTATCTCGCTGGGAATCTTAGAAGATTCTTTCGTGGGTTATGGCAGTAGCAATGAAATGCGGTTGTATAAGGTCACTAAGCGCTCAGTAACGCATTTTCAATTTTTTGCAGCATTTTGGGGTGCAGAGCAATGGTGAGATGATCCACGTCGCAATCATCAATGAGGTGATTGGTAACGCCAGCCATTACGTTCTCGGTGGCTTGAGCCTCTTTTAAAAGCGCATCTTGAAAATGCACTACAAAATCCCACACGGTAATAAAGTTGTGATACGCCACTTGGCTCATGGCACTCACCACGTTCAAATTCCACTCGATCAGTTCATCAAACACGCGGGGCACCACGGCGGTGGGGTGGTTGCGCATCCACGCGGTTTTGAGGACTTTCACACCATCACTGCCCAAAAAGCCGGTGCTTAGGGTAATGAGCTTACCAATGGGAGACATGGCTTGATCGTCGCCGGCGGCTGTCATGCTAATTTTTCCTGCAAAGCGAGTGGATAAATAATAGTGGCCAATAATGCCGCCCAAACAATGGCCCACCACATTCACTTGCTTGCTGTGGCAGCAGGCTTTCAGGCGTTCAATTTCGCAATGCAATACCTCGCTGGCTGTGGCCACATCCGTTAGGCCGTTGTTGGGCAGCTCTAACACGGAAACCGGCACACCCCGTTGGGTAAAATAACGGTGCATCTCTTGAAAAAACACCGGCGGCGTATTGAGGCCCGGAATAATTACCAACGGTGTCGATGAATCATCGCCTTCCGGGTCACGACCTTCGGGTCGAGGCAAACTCTTCACGGAAAAACACCCAAACCGGTTGAGGGCAAAATAATCTTGCCGAGCCCGCTTTCCCAGCTGTACAATGCGTTTAATGGCACCAAAGTAGCACATCAGCCACGCCCGAAAGAGGTTTAAGGGGCTGTAAGACTTGGGTGTAGGCGCCTGAAAGGGATAGGGCGCTTTGGGATCTTTAAAGTAATCCATAATGTTGTGCATTTCCAGCTGGGTTAGGGCCCGTTGCACGGGGTGTAGTTTAACCACCGCCATCAAAATCGCAGAACCCACGAGGGTTTGGGCCCATAACGTAGGTTTTTTTTGGAAATGACGACCCGAGCTGATTTTAGACGACACGATGATCACTCTGCTAGCGCCTGCGTGCAGGCTGAACTGGGTGGATACCATGATTTAGTATAACGCTCTGACAATGATTAGACTACCACTAAGCAATGGAGTTCCTGAGGTGGGGTGCATGTCACCCTTTAAGAAGGGTATAGAGATTAACGACTTAAGAAGACACCAACTGAATGAAGTTTGAGAGACTGTAACAATTGTTGAGCGATAGGGACGATTGGGTTGGGTTTGGGTTTGGTTTGGTTTAGGGTACTAAACCTCCTATTTAGGCTTCTAGCACTTGGCCTGGCTCTCTTGTCCCCCTTCATCCATCGATTTAACTCGGGTGAAGAAGGGTTCACAATCTCGTTGTTTTCAGGAATGGTATGACTTTTTCCAATCATTTAAACCCGATTTTCAACCCTTTTTCGTCTTCTTACCAACGGCCGTTGCATCAGCCGCTGCCTTCTAAAAAAAATGCACACCCGCTGTGGATGACCCTTCAAGGCCTGTGGTTGGGCTTATTC
The DNA here is from genome assembly GCA_029866025.1 of Vampirovibrionales bacterium. Lineage (GTDB taxonomy): Bacteria > Cyanobacteriota > Vampirovibrionia > Vampirovibrionales > Vampirovibrionaceae > JARXAD01. The sequence goes on from JARXAD010000013.1 coordinate 340,289, forward strand.
TTGTTGGCGTTGGTTGCTACCAGTATTGGCGTTTGTCAGGCCATTGCCATAGTCTCGCCTGCTTCGGTGCCCAATGTAATGGAAAGCATTGCCGACATGGGCGCCACTGTTGCCAATCCCTTTAACGACCCCTTGGCCGTGGCCAATGTGTCTCCATCCTTTAACGCCACCCCCGCCGATGTCTTAGACAACCCCACCTTGCTCGAGCCCTTTGCGGATCCGGCTGAAGTACCCGAAGAAGTGCTGAAACACGCGCCAACGCTGCAAAGCAAGGCTGTAGTAACCAAGCCCAAGTGGGCTTTTTGGCACCGCCCTCGTCGCGGTGAAATGAACGCCCTCACGTGGCCTTTGCTGAACGTGACCATTAGCAGCGGCTTTGGTCGGCGTTTTGGTACGCGCCACGAAGGCATGGATTTAACGGCCCCCGTGGGTACCGAAGTTTTGACCGCCGCCCCTGGGCGAGTAACCTTTGCGGGCACTGAGCGTGGCTATGGCAACGTCATTACGGTCGATCACGGTTATGGCGTGAGCACCCGCTACGCCCATTTGTCTCGAATCAAGGTTTCTGTAGGCGATCGCGTGCTGCCCCGCCAAGTCATTGGCGCCGTGGGCATGACGGGCCACACCTCTGGGCCACACCTGCATTTTGAAGTGCGCAAGGATTCGTTGGCCAAGGATCCCGAGAACTACTTGGCGGATGTAACGTAACTTTAGCTAATTGGGGTAAATTTAATTTTTTCCAACACTAATGTATCAATATTCAACCCACTAAAATCGTACTTATTATGTAGTTCTGGGTCTAATATGGTAAGCGTTTTACCTGCACCCTCTGGAAGAGCCATAATTTGAATTTTTTTTGAGCTAAAAGATTTTGTAGTGTTGCTTCTGTTGGAGTCGGTTTTCTAAATGCAATCTTTACCCTATTGGGGGCTAATCTGGGTAACTCAAAACCGAAAGATTTTTCGTTGGTAAAAAGCCTTGAAACCCATTTTGGAACTTGCATTATCTTCTCCTAATTTGATGCGTTACGAACTCTCTCTAACTGTAGTAGCATAAAAAACTTGTTTGGCGTTTTAATGCCTGATTGTAAAGATTTTGTAACAACACCCATGACTGACTGGTACGACGTTTTGCAAGTCTCTCCCGATGCGGAGCCAACGGTGATCCATTCGGCGTATCGGGCATTGGTCAAGCAATACCATCCCGATAAATTTCACGGCGACACCACCCAAGCTGAAGCCCGAATGAAGCTGATTAACGCCGCCTATACGGTGCTCGGCGATGATACCCAACGGCGACGCTACGATAGTAGCCGCAATCGCACGTCTGTGACGGATAAAAAGCCGTTGCTTAAACGGTTAGGGCTGCCTTGGTGGGTGTGGATGCTGATATGGGGTCTGGTCATGCCCAAGGTGTTGGGGTGGATGATGATTTCTCCCGTAGGCAAGATTGTGCTAATGATTTTGACGGCTGTGATGTTTTGGCGACTCATGCCGCAACGCCCCCAACAATGACGACCTCAGCAATGATGCCCTTTCTAATACCCCAGCGTATTCTACTGGTGCCTCTTCGCTTTGTGGGAGATATGGTCCTCACCTTGCCTTTGGCCGAAGGCCTCAAAGCAACGTTTCCCAATGCAAGTATTGGTGTATTGGCCAGCAAGCTCAATGCGCCCTTGGCGCAAACCCACCCTAACCTGGATGAAGTGGTGATTGAAGCCCAGAGAATGTCGGATAAACTAGCCCAATTGAAAGAGTGGGATACGGTCATTAGTTGCCGTCAATCGTGGACCTTGGCTGCGCTGGCCAAGTTGGCTGGGGTACAACAGGTCATTGGCTTTGATCGTCAGCGTTTCCCATTGCCGTTTGTGGGAGAAAAGGGTTTTTGTCGTACCGGCTGGTTTTTGGATGCGACTGTTTCGTATCCACCTACCCGCGTTAATGTGAGTGAGTTGGTTCCTCATCAAGTGCAGGCCCAATGGCAGTTGATTGAAACCTTGGGAGTAAGTACCCCGCCCCCCGACAAACTCACCCTTTACTCCACTGCCGAGGATGACCAGCATGTGGCCTCTCTGCTAGAAAAAAGGGGACTTCTTGGCTCCAAAGACGCTAATGTGATGCTTCACATTGTGAGTGCTTCGGCCAGCAAGGGGGTGTCTTTTGAGGTTTTTGCCCCTGTCTGTCAGGCACTGCATCAACAAGGCAAGCACCTTATTACCACGGGCACCGTAGTGGATATCCCCATGTTGGAAGCCCTACAAACATTGGCCGGAGTTCCTATTGCTATTGTAGCGGGTAGAACTACTTTGCGGCAGGTCGTATCCCTAGCCAAGTACTGTTCCTCCTTTGTGGGAGTAGACTCAGGCCCGGTACACTTGGCCGCAGCGGGTGGCATCCAACACTTTACGGTGGCCTACGGGCCCACCAATCCGTCTCAGTGGGGTCCCTATGGCAATACTATTCAGTTAACGTCGGTGCATTACAATCCCCAAACCATGCACACACCGGGGTACCCTTCAGGCGAAGCCAACCGGCTGGCCGATGCGCTGGCCAAAGCCGTCTGTTAGCATAGGCGTTTGCTACAATAGTCCAACCTTTCCGTTTACGTAATGGAACTTCTCTCTGTGACTGATCCGCAAACGTCGTTGCAAGCTCATCAAGCTTCAGGCACTCTCCCTATTGAAGAGGATGCCATTCATAAGCCGCCTTTGGCTGCTCCTATGGTTCTACGTGAAGATGAACTGTTTGCAGCGCTGACGGTGACTCTGAAGAAATATGGTTATACACTGGAGCAGCTATTGTGGATGGAAGGCGTGTTTACCTACGCGCGCCAAAAACACGACGGCCAAAAACGAAAAAACGACGAAAACTACATTACACACCCCGTGAGTGTGGCCCAAATTGTGGCGGATCTCACGTCCGATGCCTCAGCCATTGCAGCGGCTATTTTGCACGACACCATTGAAGATACCGATGCCACTGCGGAAGAAATTAAAAATAAATTTGGGGATGACGTCCTGGCCATTGTGGAAGGCGTCACCAAATTAGGAAAATTTGAATTTAACTCCCCCAGCGACCGCCAGGCAGAGAACTTTAGGCGGATGTTTTTGGCTATGGCCAGTGATATCCGTGTAATTTTAGTGAAATTGTGCGATCGTTTGCACAACATGCGCACCCTGTACCACCTAAAGCCCGAAAAACAGCAGCGCATTGCCAGCGAAACCCTGGACGTGTTTGCCCCTTTGGCTAACCGGTTGGGGATTGGGAAAATCCGATCCGAGCTGGAAGATTTATCCCTCAAGTACCTAGAGCCGGATGCCTACAAGCATATCGACGATAATTTTGCCGAAACCTTAGAGCTTCGTGAGAAAACCATTTCATTTTTCTTGGATAAAGTGGGCGAACAGCTTCAGGCCATTGGCATTACGCCCAATATTTACGGGCGAGTGAAAAACCACTACAGCATTTTTAGAAAAATGCGGAGTCAGCAAAAAGAGCTGGAAGACATTTACGACATTACCGCCGTGCGCGTGGTGGTGCCCGATGAGCGCGATTGCTACAGCGTTTTAGGCATTGTTCACAACACCTTTAGCCCTGTACCCGGGCGCTTTAAAGACTACATTGCCATGCCAAAAAGCAACTTGTACCGCAGTTTGCACACCACGGTACTGGGGCCCATGGCCAAACCACTGGAAGTGCAAATTCGTACCCAGGAAATGCACCAAATTGCCGAATACGGGATTGCCGCCCACTGGAAATACAAAGCGGGTGAAGGCCCTGTCACTGGCAAAAGCACCAAAGAAGAAGACACGGAGCACACCTTTGCGTGGCTGCGCCAAATGTTGGCCATGAACAACGAGGCGGAAGACGCTAGCGATTATGTGCAGCGCGTTAAGCTGGATTTATTCCAAGACGAGGTGTTTGCTTTTACCCCCAAAGGCCAGGTGGTGGATTTGCCCAAAGGCAGCAGCGTGGTGGATTTTGCCTATCGGATTCATACGGAAGTGGGCCACAGTTGCAGTGGTGTGAAAGTGAACGGCAAAATTGTGCCCCTGAGCCATTTGCTAAAAAATGGCGACATTGTGGAAGTGATTCGCCGTAAAAACGCCCAGCCCCGTTTGGATTGGCTAAAGTTTGCTAAAACCCAGGCCGCCAAAGCTAAAATTAGGCAATGGTTTAAGCGCAACAAGCAAGAAGAACACCAGGCCAATGGCAAACGCATGTTGGAAGAAGCCCTGACGCGCGCTGGCTATGAAGAAATTATCCAAGGGGGCCAACTGCTGGATTTGGCCAAAGAATTTAACTACGACTGTGTGGATGATTTGTTGGTGGCTTTGGGCTACGGCGAATTGAACCTCACTCGTGTGACCAACCGCCTGAACAAAGTGCGAAGCGTTGCCAATCAGGAAGACGCCTTGCAGCACATTCGCCGTTACCAAAAAGAGCGCTACAAAGACACCACGGGTAAGCACTGCCCCATCCCGGCCTTAAAAGGCATGCTGTACCACTTGGCCCGTTGTTGTACACCGGTGCCTGGCGAAGACATTGAAGGGGTGGTGACGCGATCGCGGGGGGTGATGGTGCACCGCGCCGATTGCCAAAATTTAAACCATGTGAACCCCGAGCGCCGCATGGAGCTGTACTGGTCGGAAGGATCCACGGTTCAGCATGAGTCTCACACCGTGCGGCTGGAAGTGTTGGTGATTGACCGCGTAGGGGTGTTGAAAGATATTTTGGGCCGCATTGCCGATACCCACACCAACGTGTCCAACATTCGCGTAAAAATGCAGACGGATGGCACCGCTATTTTGGAACTGACGGTGGACGTTAGCAATGCCCAACACGTGGAGCGGGTGAAGGCTGCCATTCAACGCCTGCCCGATGTGGTGGCCATTAAGCGCCAGCAGTTCCGCGTGGGGCATGGCGATAACGAGTAACCCCTCGTCAGAATAGAAAAGAGCAGGCGCTAGTAATAAACCAGCACCTGCTGAAATCAGTTATTCATCGCCCGGGGAGTAGATGTCTTTCCGGCTTACTCCATATAGAGGTTGTGGGCCACCGGGTGGGTCAGGGTTTTCGGGGAAACCACCGGGTGGGTTAGGGTTTTTGGGGAAGCCACCGTTAACTGGGGGTGGACCGTATGGTCCGCCATAGTTAGGGCTAGAGCCGTTGGGTGAGATCTGATTGATTCCACCGTTGAATTTGACCCTAGGTGGGTTAGTGTTTTCGGGGAAGCCACCGGGTTGGTTAGAGTTTTCGGGGAAGCCAGCGTTGAATTTGGCCCTAGTTGGGTTGCCACCGTTGGGCGAGGTAGGATTATTACGGTGGCTTCGTTGGTATCGGCGATTAAATTGGGGATTGATATTATTGGACATAATGAATAACTCCTTGATGAACGTGGATGGCGTAAACTCTCTATCCGTCCTCTGGTCATTGTGATGATAAAAATCAAAACCCTACCTGACGGCTATTAAAGGCATCGACCACTCCCCTCTCCTCTTTAGGTTTTGTTACATAGCCAGCTGCTCGGTTTGCTAAACACCTAGATAAATAAGGTGCTATTGAAAGCAGCAGGGGCTTTCTTTATGATGAAGAGCTATTAGGTTTTGTTATTGACTGTTTTTTACCCTAACCAAAGGACACCCCACCTCATGGCACGCAAACAGCCCATTGAAAAATACCGCAACATTGGTATCGCCGCCCACATTGATGCCGGTAAAACCACCACCACCGAGCGGATTTTGTTTTACACCGGTAAAGTGCACAAAATTGGCGAAGTGCACGACGGTACCGCCGTAACCGACTGGATGGTGCAAGAGCGTGAGCGCGGTATTACCATTACCAGTGCCGCCATTACCGCTGAGTGGAACGGCCACCAAATTAACATTATTGATACCCCAGGCCACGTTGACTTTACTATTGAAGTTGAGCGTTCTCTCCGCGTCCTCGATGGTGTGGTAGCCGTGTTCTGTGCTGTGGGTGGCGTTCAATCCCAGTCTGAGACGGTATGGCGCCAAGCCACCCGTTACAACGTGCCTCGTATCGTGTTCGTTAACAAAATGGACCGCGTGGGTGCCAACTTCGACCGCGTTGTGGATCAGGTAAAAACTCGCTTGGGCGCCAATGCCTACCCCATCCAAATGCCTATTGGTGCTGAAGATTTGTTGAGCGGCATTATTGACCTCATCGAAATGAAGGCCGTGATGTACGGCAACGAGCTAGGAACCGCCGTGACGGTGGAAGAAATTCCTGCCGATTACTTGGAAAAAGCCAAAGTTGCCCGTGAAGCCTTGGTTGAAGGCATTGTGGAAACCGACGATGCGTTGATGGAAAAATACATGTCGGGCGAGGAGATTTCGATCCCTGAGCTGAAAGCCGCCTTGCGTAAAGCTACTTGCGAAGTGAAAATTGTGCCTGTGGCTTGCGGTAGCGCCTTTAAACACAAGGGTGTTCGCATTTTGCTGGATGCAGTGGTAGATTACCTGCCTTCTCCCATTGATGTGCCTGCCATTACCGGTATTTTGCCTAATGGTGAGGACGGCGTCCGCAAGAGCGACGACAAAGAGCCATTCTCAGCCTTGGCCTTTAAAATTGCCACCGATCCTTTCGTGGGTCGTTTGACCTTCTGCCGCTGCTACAGCGGTTCGCTGCCGGCTGGTAGTTATGTTACGAACTCCACCAAAGGCAAAAAAGAGCGTATTGGCCGTCTCATTCAAATGGAAGCCAACGATCGGTTGGAAATCACGGAAGTGAATTCGGGTGACATCTTTGCGGTGGTTGGCCTTAAAGACACCACCACGGGCGACACCCTGTGTGCCGAAAACGCTCCTATCATCCTCGAATCCATTCACATACCCGAACCTGTGATTGAGGTGGCCATTGAACCCAAAACCAAGGCCGATCACGATCGTATGTCCAACAGTATGAGCAAGCTGGCGGAAGAAGATCCCACCTTCCGTGTGCGTGTGGACGAAGAAACGGGCCAAACGGTTATTGCAGGGATGGGCGAACTCCATCTGGAAATCATCGTGGACCGGTTGTTGCGTGAATTTAAAGTGGATGCCAATGTGGGTAAACCCCAGGTGGCCTACCGTGAATCCATCACCAAGCAGGTGGAAGTAGAAGGCAAGTACATCCGTCAGTCGGGTGGACGCGGTCAATACGGTCACGTGTGGATTCGTCTCGAGCCTCTGGAGCGTGGCACCGGCTTTATCTTTGAAAACAAGATTGTGGGCGGTACCGTTCCTAAGGAATATATTCCTGCCGTGGGTAAGGGTATTGAAGAAGCCCTTAAAGGTGGTGTGGTTGCTGGGTTTGAGTTGATCGACTTAAAAGCTACCCTGTTTGACGGCAGCTACCACGATGTGGATAGTAACGAGATGGCCTTTAAGATTGCCGGTAGTATGGCTCTTAAAGAAGGCGTCTCCAAAGCCGCTCCTCAGTTGCTGGAACCCGTTATGAAAGTGGAAGTGGAAGTGCCGGATGACTTCCTCGGCGACATCATCGGCGATTTGTCCAGCCGTCGGGGTCGTATTGAAGGTATGGAACCCATTGAAGCCACGGGCAGCCAGAAAGTCTCTGCCTCGGTGCCGTTGGGTGAAATGTTTGGCTATGCTACGGATATCCGTAGCAAGACCCAAGGTCGCGGTACCTTTAGCATGGAATTTAGCTGCTACGAGCCCATGCCCAACAGCATCGCCGAGCCGTTGGTTGCCAAATTCAAAGGTCAAGCCGCAGCTGCTTCGGCGTAGGTTGGCAGTTATTTTAAACAAAGGCCCATTCTGTGTATGCAGGGTGGGCCTTTTCTAAAAAGGACATAACACGATGCAGCGCTTTGAACGACTTTTGTTTTTTTTGGTGTTCATGATTTTGCTAAGCCCTGTGTGTCGTTTGGGCATTCCTCATGTGGATAACCTCTTTCGCTTGGCCTTCATTATTTTGTTGGCCAGCGTTGTGCACCGATTTCGCATCAATCAGCCCTACCCTTGGGTGTATTGGGGCTTACTGGTGCCTTTATTAGTGTCTGGGCTTTCTTCTTGGATTTTCCCTTTAAACAGTGTGTTAATTACCGCTGATTTTTCTTTGTTTATTCTGTTTGGCCTGTATTGTGTGTATAGCTTATTCCATTACATTTTTGATCAGCGTTTGTTTACAGATAACCAAATGTTTTGGGGCGCCGCATGCGGCTATGTGGTTTTTGGCATTACGTGGGGTGCTTTTTACCACACCCTTTATATCTTTTTGCCTCAGTCGTTTACTAATGTTAGCCACTGGACGGATTTTTTGTACTTTAGTTTTGTAACCCTAACCACCATGGGGTATGGGGATATTGCTCCTGTTCACCCTCTGGCCCGGATGTTGTCCATTGTGGAAGCCATGTTTGGGGTGTTGTACACCAGTTTGCTGGTGGCCAAGTTGGTGGGTCTGTATGCCTTGCATCAACAACCATTGGGTTCCAATCAATATTCCAACGAGGTGGAAGAAAACTCCAGATCCACCGTTTAGATTTTATCGATGGGTTTACCCCTTCAGCTTGGCAATCAACTTAGGCACCAGTGTTAGGGCGTCGCCCACCACGGCCACGTCAGCCTGCTTCATCAAGGGGGCATCGGCATCGCGGTTAATGGCCACCAAGGTACGGCTGGTGCGCATTCCCACCAAATGCTGAATGGCACCACTAATACCCAAGGCCACATACAGCTTGGGGCTAACGGTTTTGCCGGTTTGACCCACTTGCTCGCTGTGGGGGCGCCAACCGGCATCCACCACGGCGCGGGTGGCACCCACGGCACCGCCCAAGGCTTCGGCCAGTTGTTCCACCAGGGCAAAGTTTTCGGGGGCTTGCAGGCCACGGCCACCCGACACCACCACATCGGCTTCTTCCAGCTTAATGCGGGTTGCAGCTTCGGCAGTGACGCTCACAAATTCGGTGCCACTGGCAACAGAATCCAAAGATAGGTTGACTATTTCCACAGATGCCGCGACGGCATTGGCGGCTGGGGCTTCAAAGGTTTTGGGGCGTACGGTCACAATGACGGTTTTGCCCGCGGCGGAATGCATACTCATAATCAAGGATTCCGCCACACCCGCTTTGGTGGCCGTCAAAGCGCCATTGTCCCAAGCCAAATTCTGGGCTTGGGTAATCAATCCGGCACTTGTTTTATAGGCTACACGAGGGGCGTAATCGCTACCCGTGCTGGTGGCGGCAACCAACACCACCTTGGGTTGCCTGCTTTCAATGAGTTTAGCCAGAGCTGCGGCATACACTTGGGGCTGATAGGTAGCCAAGCGTGGACTAACGCCAACAATGACCTGCGCAAAACCATGGACGGCTAGGGCATCGGCCACCGTGCGACCGGCAGCTTCAGAGTCTGCCAACACCACGCCACACAAGGCGCTACCGCTTTGGCTGGCTAGAGTTTGAGCGGGTGTAAGCGCTTCAATGGTGGTAAAAACAGACTTGGGAGAGAGGGCTTCGGCAACAATCCAGATGGTCATGAGAATCACTCCAGTAAGAAACGATAATGCACTTTATAAAACCCCATTTGAGGCTAGGCGAATTTTTGTGCTTTGAGGTAAGCGACCACGGCGTCAATGGCGGCATCTTCGTTGCCGTCGGCGGTAATGACCTGACCCGCTGCTTTGGCAGGACGTGGGGATAACTGGATGAGGGTGGTTGTGGCGCTGGGCAAAGTGACGCCAATATCCGCCAGTGATTTAACGGGGATATCGGTTTTGTTGGCCTTCATAACGCCTTTAATGTTGCTGGTGCGCAGTTCGTAGTCGCACTTGATGGTGGCGAGTACGCCGGGTAGGGTCATGCGATGTTGTTCTAAGCCACCATCGCCCACACGACTGACGGTTAGCGATGACGTATCGCCTTCCGCTAGCTTAACGCCAGATAACGACGGCCAGCCAAGGGCTTCGGCGGTCATGGCGGCGGTTTGATGGCCGGCTTCATCCAAGGATGAATGGCCGCCTAAAACCAACACGGCGTCGGGCACGAGGGTTTGCACGGCTTTGGCCAACACGGTGGCGCGTTGAAAGCCATCTAGTGGAGCGGTTTCGCCCACAATAAAGGCGGCATCGGCACCGGCGGCAATGGCTTTTTTTAGCAAGGCTTTCACGGAATCGTGGCCCAAGCTGAGTGCTGTGACAGTGGTGTCGCCGCCCCAACTGTCTTTTAAGCGCAAGGCGGTTTCCAACGCGTATTCATCAAAGGGATTCATCATCATATCCACGGGGCTGGGGCCACCGGGGGCTGGCATGGCGGTTAAGGCCGAATCTACCCGTAGTTTGGTGTTGTCGGGTACTTGCTTCATCAGTACCACAATGTTGGCCGCCATCTTAAATCCCTCCAAAACTCATAAGCCCAAATTTATGGGCCTCATTATCTCTCAAACACACCCCAATATTGACCCCAGTAATCATAGCGGTTTCCAATAAAGTCATTATAAACCGCTCTTGGGCGGGGGGTCGTCTAAAATCCTTAACCTTTGTGGAAGACTGGCGGATTGTGGCGCACGGGGCGCTATGATACAACCAGTCTAGATAGGTTATAGGGAGCTTTGACACATGATTGATCCAGGCAAATGCACCACCTCGGCCCAAAAGGCCCTGAGTAACACCCACGAAATCTTGGCGCGGTTTTCTCAAAACCAGCTGGATAACGAGCATTTGCTGCTGGCGTTGCTGGAAGACGAGCAAGGGACGGTGCACAAACTTCTGAGCAATTTAAAAGCCGACATTACGGGCATGATGCGTATGATGGACGCCAACTTGGTACGCCGGCCTAGAGCTACTGTGCAAGGGCTGCAACAAGGCAATATTTTTATTACGCCCCGCTTCAAGTATCTGTTTGATCGTGCAGAAGCCGAAGCCAAGCTAATGGGCGACGATTTTATCGGCCCTGAGCACTTACTGTTGGCCTTGGCCAAGGGTGATGGGGATGCGGCGGGTGTGTTGGTGTCTCAAGGCTTGTCGCCGGAATCGATTTTATCGGCCCTCAAAGACATTCGGGGTAACCAGCGTATTGATAGTCAGAGCGCCGATGAAAACTACGAAGCGCTGGAAAAATACGGCGTGGATCTCACCGAAAAGGCTCGAAACGGCAAACTAGACCCCGTCATTGGTCGCCAAGAAGAAGTGCGGCGAGTGATTCAGGTGCTGAGCCGCCGTACCAAAAACAACCCTGTATTGATTGGCGAACCGGGCGTGGGTAAAACCGCTATTGTGGAAGGGTTGGCCCAACGTATTATTCATGGCGATGTGCCAGAGACACTTAAGAACCGAAAAATCATTGCACTGGATATGGGAGCCCTGATTAGTGGCGCCAAATTTAGGGGCGAATTTGAAGAACGCCTGAAAGCCGTGCTGAAAGAGGTGCAATCGTCGGAAGGCGAAATTATTCTCTTTATTGATGAGTTGCACACGGTGGTGGGGGCAGGTGCTAATGAAGGGGCTATGGACGCCAGCAACCTCCTCAAACCTGCCTTGGCGCGGGGTGAATTGCATTGCGTGGGAGCCACGACTCTGGCGGAATACCGAAAATATATTGAAAAAGATGCCGCGCTAGAGCGCCGTTTTCAGCCCGTACGGGTGGATGAGCCCAGCGTGGAAGAAGCCATTAGTATTTTGCGGGGCCTTAAAGAGAAGTACGAAGTGCACCATGGCGTAAAAATTAAAGATGCGGCCCTGGTGGCAGCGGTTAAACTGTCGGATCGCTATTTGCGCGATCGTTTTTTGCCCGACAAAGCCATTGATCTCATTGATGAAGCGGCCAGCAAAGCTCGCATTGAAATGGATAGTATGCCACAAGAGCTGGATACGGTGGCTCGGCAAGTCATTCAATTGGGCATTGAGTTGGAAGCGTTAAAAAAAGAGACGGACAAGGCCTCCAAAGACCGCCTGGCTCAGGTAGAGACAGAAATGGTGAAATTGCAGGCAGAAAAAGACAAGCTGCAAAATGCCTGGAATGCAGAAAAAACAGCAGTGGATAAACTGCGCTACATTAAAGAAGAAATTGAACAGGTGCGCTTGCAAGTAGAACAAGCGGAGCGCGATGCCAATTTGGCCCGTGCGGCCGAGCTAAAGTATGGAACACTGCCGGATTTAAACAAGGCTTTGGAAACCGAAGAAGCGTCTTTAAAGGCGGCGGGTACGGCGTCTAATGGAGGAAAATCTCAACGCCTCATTCAAGAAGTGATTGATGAAGACGCCATTGCCGATATCATTAGTCGCTGGACGGGCATTCCCATTAATCGCCTGCAAGAAGCGGAAGCCCAAAAGTTGCTGAGTATGGAAGACTACTTGCGTGCCCGCGTGGTGGGACAAGACAAAGCCGTTAAAGCCGTATGCGATGCGGTGCGTCTCTCTCGCGCTGGGCTGGGGGATGAGCAGCGACCTGTGGGGTCATTTATCTTTTTAGGGCCTACGGGCGTTGGTAAAACCGAGTTGGTTAAGGCTCTGGCCGAATTTTTATTCCACGACGATACTGCCGTGGTGCGCATTGACATGAGTGAATACATGGAAAAGCACTCAGTGGCGCGTATGGTGGGAGCGCCACCTGGCTATATTGGCCATGATGAAGGCGGACAGTTAACAGAAGCCGTAAGACGCAAGCCTTACAGTGTGGTGTTGTTTGATGAAATTGAAAAAGCCCACCCCGATGTGTTTAACCTGTTGTTGCAAGTGTTGGATGACGGCAGGCTAACGGATAGCAAGGGGCGCACGGTAGATTTTAGAAACACCGTGATTATTATGACGAGTAATTTGGGCAGCCACCTAATTTTGCAGCACCAAATGAATGGCACCCTCAATTCTCTCAAAGGGTTAATGGGCAAAGACTCGTCGTTGGATTTGGGCGGCTCGCTGAATCCCTTTACGCCGTCGGACCGCGATGAGACGGGTTTGCCAGCGTCCAGTGATTTGGACGATCAGCGCCCCTTAGCCGATAAACTAATGACCGAACTTCGGAACCATTTCCGCCCTGAGTTCCTTAATCGCATTGATGACATCATTTTCTTTGAATCGCTAACACCGCAACACCTCACCACCATTGTGGATATTCAGTTGGCTCGACTCCATAAGCGTTTGGCCGAGCGTTCCATAAGCCTAAACCTTACGCCCGAGGCTAAAGAGCAACTGGCACGGCAAGGCTTTGATCCGCTGTATGGGGCGCGGCCTCTCAAGCGGGTGATTCGTCGCATGATTGAAACGCCTCTCTCTGCCCACCTGATTGCGGGCGACTTTATCGATGGCGACACCATTACTGTGGATGTCCACCCCACCGATACTGAAGCCCTCAGCTTTATACGGTCAGTAAAAGCTGTGGTGCCTTCTTAAGCCAGCACACTCAACTTTCGTGATTAGTCTTTATACGTCTCAAAGATCAGGCTGGCGTTATGGCCCCCAAAGCCAAAGCTGTTACTCATCACTTTGTCTAAGGATGCGACGGGTCGAGCCTTGTTGGCCACGTAATCTAGGTCGCACGCCTCATCCGGGTTGTCCAGATTAATGGTGGGGGGCAAAGTGTTGTTCTGCATAGCCAGCAGGCACACAATGGCTTCCAATGCGCCCGCAGCCCCCAGCAAGTGGCCGTGCATGCTTTTGGTGCTACTTACTGTTAAGCCGTTGTAAGCATAATCTCCAAACACGCGCTTGACTGCGCAGGTTTCGGCAATATCGCCCAAGGGGGTACTGGTACCGTGGGCATTGATGTATTGAATATCGGTGGGCTGTAATTCGGCGTCTTGCAAGGCTTTGGCCATGGCCCGACCGGCACCATCGCCATCGCTGCAAGGCGCAACAATATCAAAGGCATCAGAAGAACAACCATAGCCTGTGAGCTCGCCATAAATTTTGGCGCCTCGGCCTTTGGCGTGTTCCAGTTCTTCTAAAATTAAAATGGCAGAGCCTTCCGCAATCACAAAGCCATCGCGGTCTTTGTCAAAAGGGCGACTGGCCTTTTGAGGGTCACCACTGCAGGAAGATAACGCTCGGCAAGCCACGAAACCAGAGGTAGCAATGGCGTTAATTGGGGCTTCGGCGCCCCCTGTAATCATGGCATCGGTTTCGCCCCGCTCAATCACACGAAAAGCTTCGCCAATAGAATCTGCACCACTAGAGCAAGCTGTAACTACGGCCTTGTTGGGGCCTTTGGCGTTAAAGGCAATGGAGACTCGACCCGCCGCAGAATCGGCGAGCATCATGTGGACAAAAAATGGACCTACCTTGTTCCAGCCCACATTCACTGCTTTTTTCATGTTGTCTTCAATGGCTTGCATGCCACCGGCACCGCTACCTATCACTACCCCCAATCGCTCAGGGTCTACGGTGCCTAAAATACCCGAATCCTCCACCGCTTGCTTGGCGGCTACCATGGCAAACTGCATGTAGCGGTCCATGCGGCGAATGTCTTTTCTATCTAAGTGGTCTTCGGGTACAAAGTCTTTAATTTCGGCGCCAATATGAACGGTTTGCTCTTCGGGCAAAATACCTTCAATGGTACTCACGCCGCTGTTGCCAGCCACCAAGTTCGTCCATAAATCGGTGGTATTTTGACCCAGTGGGCTAACAACGCCCATACCTGTGATAACTACGCGACGACGAGTGAAGGTTTTAAGAGGCTTGGCAGACATAAGGAGTAACCTTTATTGAAGTTAAAATTGATAGAATGGGCAACAATAGCCCTGGAGAAAGGGAAAAATAAAACCCACTGGAGGCAAGATATCAGCAATCACCCCAAAAGGCTTTTCTGAAGTATCGCAACCACCCAATGGGTTTTATAAAAAGGCTTGTTTGCATGCAACAAGTCCAAAAAGAGAGGCAATTACTTGGCTACTTTTTCCAGTAATGTCACGGCATCTTGGACGGTTTGAATTTTTTCGGCATCTTCATCGGGGATTTCAATGCTGAATTCATCTTCAAATGCCATCACCAATTCCACTTTATCCAAAGAATCGGCACCTAAATCGGTGGTGAAGTTGGCGGATGAGGTGACTTCGTCTTCGGCACAGTTGAGTTGATCCACGATGATTTTTTTGACACGGTCCATGGCGCTGGTCGTAGTGGTCATTGTCTGAGAGTCCTTATGAATGATGTACGAAACGAAAATAGAAAACGGGAAGGGTTTGTTCGTAAGTTTATTAGAAATCCACCGAAGAGGGCCCAATAATCTTCTTTACACAGCCCCCCCTCTGGGGGCCTAAATAACGAGGCCGCCATCCACTTGAAGAACTTGGCCCGTCACATAATCCCCACACGTTATCAAAAACGTAACGGCCTTGGCAACATCTTGGGCTTCCCCCAAGCGCTTTAAAGGGATTCGCTCCGCAATAGTATCGAGGGGTAAATCGTGGGTCATATCGGTGGCAATAAAGCCTGGAGCCACGGCATTAACGCGAATATTGCGGGCGGCCAGTTCTTTACTGGCGGACTTGGTAAGACCGATAACACCCGCTTTGCTGGCGCTGTAGTTGGCTTGCCCAGCGTTTCCGTACACGCCGCTAATGCTGGTAATGTTCACAATGCTGCCACTGCGTTGCTTCATCATCACTTTGGCAGCAGCGCGCAGGGTGTAAAACACGCCAGATAGGTTGGTATCCATCACCGATTGCCAGTCGTCGTTGCTCATGCGCATCAGTAGGCCATCTTTGGTAATGCCAGCGTTGTTCACCAAGCCATCCAGGCGTCCTAGATCGGCCACAGTGCGATCCACTAAGGCTTGGGCTGCGTTGCCGTCGGCAGCATCGGCTTGCACGGCCAAAGCTTTACGACCCAAGGCTTCCACGGCTTTCACCACTTCTTGCGCGGCTTCCGCATTGCGGGCGTAGCTAAAGGCCACGTTGTAGCCAGCAGCAGCTAAATCCAACACGCAGGCTTTGCCAATCCCACGAGATCCACCCGTAACCAAGGCTACTTTTTGGACGGCGTCCGTCATCATCAATTTCCTTTATCCAATAACTAACGTAATAGGGGTTAAACCAAGGCGGGTTCTGCTTGCAATGCCGACATTGTCGTTTCCAGTGTGGCGGTATCGCTCACATTCAAGCACGTGAGGCTGCGATTGAATTTTTTAAAGAGGCCACTCAGTACCGTACCGGGGCCAAATTCAATAATGGTATCCACTTGGTGGGTTTCAATCATGGCTTGCATGGTAGCTGTCCACTGCACCGAATGATCAATTTGTTGGCTAAGTTGGGCACGGAAGGTATCAGCATCCCGTTGGCCTTGTGGCGCTTGAGAAGCACTCACATTGGTAATCACAGGAACGGTGGCATTGGCAAAGGGTTTATCCGCCAAAAATCCTTGGAATGACTGAGCCGCAGGGGTCATCAAGGGCGAATGGAAGGCCCCACCCACAGTGAGGGGAATTACGCGCTTGGCCCCAGCCTCTTTAAGCAAAGGTTCTACAGCGGCCACAGCCTCAGGCTGGCCGGTAATCACCTGCTGCTCGGGGCTGTTATCGTTGGCAATGGCCACCACAGCATTGGGGTTAGCTAAGCGGTAGGATGCAAGGACGGTTTCTACAGAAACGGCGTTGAGGCCTAATACGGCACTCATGGCACCGGCGCTGGCCTGGCTCATCAAACATGCTCGTTCTACTACCAGCAGAGACGCTTGTTCTACCGTAAGAACGTTAGCCGCCACCAAGGCACCGTATTCACCCAAGCTGTGACCGGCTGTAACCACGGGACGAATGTTAGGATTGTTGGTTTGAAACACGGCCAAGGCTGCGAGAGATGTGGCCAAGATACCTGGCTGAGTGAACTGTGTTTGGGTCAAGGTTTCGGCAGGGCCGTTAAACACAATGTTGGAAAGGCAAGGATTGTCTCTTTGGTCCATCACTGAATCAAAGGTATTGAACACCGCTTGAGCTTCGGGATACGTGTTGGAGAGTTCTAGTCCCATGCCCACCTTTTGGGCCCCTTGGCCGGGAAATACAAAAGCAATGCGACGCGACATCGTTGTTTACTCCTAAATAATTAGTAAGGTTAAACGGCGGCTAATTCAGCGGCGTGTTCGCGCAAATAAGCAGCGGATTTTTGAGCGGTGGCAGGCCATGGCGTCCGTTGATCCACCATTGTCCACTCCAGCACGGTACTGCCCCAGGCCAAGCCTGCACCAAAGCCACACAATACTAATTTATGCCCTTTTTGTATGGTGCCTGTTCGCACGGCATGGTTTAGAGCAATGGGAATGGATGCCGCCGACGTATTGCCAATGCCTTCCAGGTGGGTGAGGAGCTTGGATTCGGGGATGTTCATGCGCTCTGCCATGGCGGTCATCAGGCGGGTATTGGCTTGGTGCAGCACTACAAAGTCCATATCATGCAGGGTTAAACCGGCCTTGGCCAAGCTGGCAGCAATAGACGTGGGTACCACGTTCACCACAAATTTAAAAATTTCTCGCCCATTCATCTTCACGTGGGGCAAATGCTCGGTACGAGGCGCTACCAAAGGGCAATTGGGCGTATTGGTGTTTAAAGTGAGTTCAAAGCCTTTGGCGCCATCGGTTTGGATGGTGTTGGCCAATAAGGCATTGGCTTCGGGTTGAGTAGCTTCCAAAATAGCGGCCCCGGCACCATCGCCAAACAGTACACAGGTATTGCGATCGGCCCAATCCACCACGCGGGTGTGAATATCGGACCCAATAATGAGGGCTTTTTTAAACATACCCGTGCGCAAAAACTGCTCAGCCGTTACGGAAGCAAACACAAACCCGCTACAGGCCAAGGCCATATCAAAGCCAGCGGCTTTTTTGGCACCAATGGCTTCTTGCACTTGGCAGGCAACGGCTGGATAAATGGTATCGGCGGTGCTTGTGGCCACCAAAATCAGGTCAATGTCATGGCCGTCTTCCATCCCCGCACTGGCCAAAGCATCTTTGGCTGCGGCAATGGCCATATCGGCCACGCTTTCATCGCCACTCACCACACGGCGCTCCCGAATACCCGTGCGGGACGCAATCCACTCATCGGAAGTCTCTACTAGCTGGGACATATCGTCGTTGGTTAAAATAGTTTCAGGAATAAATGCACCGATTCCTGTAAGCTGTACGCCGTAAAGAGTGCTTTCAATTGTCATACATTAAGTCCTAGTAACAATAGGGAAGAGAAACCAATGCCTAGCTTGAATTATAGCGCTACTGCACGATGGATTCTCCCACAATAGGAGTGGATTCAACAACACCCACAGGCAAAAGGTGAGGTGGGGTGTGTGGCGTAAACTCTCCTTGGTGGCCCGCGAACAAGGTCATCTTGTGTAACACATTGGAATCGACGGCCTGTCGGGCCACGCGAATGGCGTTTTCCACAGCATAGGCATCACTGCTGCCATGGCCAATCACACAAATCCCATTGATACCCAACAATAAGGCGCCCCCATGCTCACTTGGGTCCACCTTGGCTTTGGAACGACGCAAGGCCCCTTTGGCCAATAAAGCACCGGCCTGACTTTTTAAATTACTAGTGAATTCTTTCTTGAGGGTATGTAGGAGCATTTTGCCCAGCCCCTCGGCACTTTTTAGGGCCACGTTGCCCACAAAGCCATCACACACCGCCACATCGCAGGTGCCTTTAAAGAGGTCGTTGCCTTCCACATTGCCAATAAAATTTAGGTGGGGCTCATGTTTTAGCAGCTCAAAGGCGGCATTCACCATGGAATTGCCTTTGCCCAGCTCCTCGCCAATGTTCAGGATGCCCACGCGAGGATGCGAAACGCCGTAGACGTTTTGCATAAACACGCTGCCCATCTGGCTAAATTGCAGCAACATTTCTGGGATGCAGTCGGCGTTGGCGCCGGCATCCAGCAGAAGTGTGGGGGCACTGGAGGATGGCAAGACGACACCAATAGCGGGGCGGTCAATACCGGGGATTCGGCCAATGTACAGCAAGGCAGCCGCCATGGCAGCACCCGTGCTGCCAGCAGCCGTCATAGCATCGGCTTTTCCGTCTTTGACTAGGCGAGCCGCTACCACAATGGAGGCATTTTTTTTGCGTCGGATGGCTGTGGCAGGCGATTCGCCCATGCCAATCACATCGGGCGCATCAACAATCTCATACACAGCGCCACGGGTATTGGCCGAGGCCAGCTCGTGTTCGATGGTTTCAGTAGGGCCAACCAGTAGTACTTTCACGCCATAGCAGCGCGACCCATCCAATGCTCCTCGAATAATTTCTTTGGGGGCAAAGTCGCCACCCATGGCATCCACTGCAATGGTAATGGGACGAGAGGGTGTAGACGGCATAAAAAAGCCTCAATCCAAAGGAACGCTCTGGCAGTTAACCGAGATTAAGCCTCGGGTTCCTTTTCCACGGATTTCGCGTCGGCAGCAACGTCTTCTGCTACCACATCCACAGTTACAGCTTCGTCGTCATGGGTGTGATCGTGATCACAATGTTCGTCGTGGACGTGGCCTTCAAGGTTGCTGTGGTCATGATCGTGGCCACAGTTTTCGTCATGCACATGCCCGGTTGCCGAAGCGGCACCAAAGTCTAGGCCTTGAAGGGCTTTGGGAATGACACGGTTTTTATAAAAGCCACACACGCCACACATGGTGTGTGGGTGACGAGGAGCGCCACAGTTGGTGCAGCTTGCCACGGTGGGCAAAATGGCTTTCCAGTTGGAACGACGGTGCCCTTGGTCTGAATGGCCAACTCGCTGCTTAGGTACTGGCATGATTGAAATCCTTAAATAGAGTGTTGATTAAAAACTGGGAATGCAACTGGGGTGATACGTGGGCCGAGTTGACACACAAGAATGACTTATTAAGAGTAATAGGGCACATCATTCAACGAAAAAAGCATCCCCCTGTCAAACGGCCGAAGGCCGTTTAATAACTTGGATCAAGATGGATGTCCGAATGTTGGAGGATTGAAGACCGCTATCACGATTTTAATTTTTAAACGCCGCGTAATGATTGGGTTGATTAAGGCTGCTTTGCCGCCCCTCGCTGGACCCATAGCCTAAGAAAATGACCCTCTACTACTTCGGTATGGATCACCGCATGGCCTTCTTTCGCCAAACTGTTGGGAATATTGAGGGCCGAGGGGCCGTCGTTACGAATCAAAACCGTCATCACCTCGCCATCGGCTAATTTATCAAGCGCCAAGCAGGTTTGCACAAAATTGAGGGGGCACTTGGTGGTGCGCAAATCCAAAGTAGTAATTGGCGTGGGTAGGGAAGGGTTCATCCCCTTAATTTACACCGAATGCTGACAAAAGCAGCTCTGGCTAAAAAGCTTTGGACATTCTGAGGCGTCCACTTTTTGCCACGGATCGAGAAAACAGTCGCGGGCTTTCACATAATCCCAGCAAAAGGCCGCCATGGCCTCGGGGGTGCGGCCGTATTCGGTAGATAAGCATGCCAAGCAAAAGCCTTGCTCCGTCAGCCCTAACGACAAATTCATTAAGCTAACGCGCTCGCAAAAGCCCTCGCCGCAAGCATCGCAGGCGTAGGGTAACAATAGTAACTCTGTGGTGTGAGTGGACATGGCAGCAGGGGCCCGTTGATAAGCGGTCGTTCGACCGTGTTCATTCTACAATAGAGGGGCAGGAAGCCGTCCTTAATCCTTAATAAAGTGCTTCATTCAATGACTCTCGTGGCATAATCCCGTCTTTGTGAGGAAAAACCCCGTGACCCAATCTGCGACACAAGCTGTAACAATTGATCCTAAAAAGCCAGTGGCTTTGATTAGCTGCTACGACAAAGCGGGTTTGGATGCCTTGGCCCCGGTGTTGGTCAACACCTATGGCTATCAGTTGCTTTCTACAGGGGGCACGGCCGATTATCTTCGCTCGTTGGGGTTGGCCGTGGTAGAAACCACGGAGTTGACGGGTTTTAGAGACTTAGCCGGTGGGCGGGTAAAAAGTTTGCACCCCACCTTGTTTGCTGGCATTCTCGATCCGCGCGATGGCAGCGCGGCACCCGAAACGCGCCCCGATTTTTGGATTGACTTGGTGATTTCCAACCTGTACCCATTTGAAGCCATGAAAAATCAAGGGGCTCAACTACAAGGCAAGCAAAACCTGATTGAATACATTGATGTGGGCGGACCCAGCCTGTTGCGGGCCGGGGCTAAAAATCATGCTTATGTGACGGTGCTTTGCCAGCCCAGCCAGTACACCGCCTTTTTACAGGAGCTAAAACTGGGCGAAGGAAAAACAAGCTTGTCCTATCGAAAGCACTTGGCGGGAAAGGTGTTTGCGTTAACCGCTGCCTACGATGCCGCCATAGCCAACGTGTTTAACGTGCCATCGCCAGAAATATCAACAGAAGAAAACACCTCGGCTCTTCCCGCCACCTTGCCGCTAACCCTGCACCAGTGCCAACCCTTGCGTTATGGGGAAAACCCTCAGCAGCCTGCCGGATTGTACACCTTGAACAGTACCAACACGACGGATACGGGCTTTGAGCTGCTGCAAGGCAAGGCGCTTTCTTACAACAATTTGCTGGATGCCTTTGCGGCGTGGAACCTAATTAAAGAGTTTGACCCGGAAACCCCTGCCTGCGCCATTATTAAGCATAATAATCCGTGTGGTGTGTCGGTGGCAAATACCTTGGCCGATGCGTGGGAGCGGGCCCTGAGTGTGGATAGCTTAAGTGCCTTTGGCGGCATTGTGGCCTTTAACCAACCCATTACTGCCGATGTGGCCAAGGGCTTAACCGCCTTGTTTTTGGAGGTGATTATTGCCCCCAGCGTGACCGAAGAAGCCTTAGCCATTTTTAACACCAAGCCCAATCTGCGTGTGGTGTCTCGCGAGTGGGAAGCCCCTTTGGCCCAGTGGGATATTCGGGTACTGGATGCGGAGCGGGTGTTGGTGCAGCGCTCTACCTTAGAGACGGGTGAGATGGAAGCAGGGGATGATGAGTCGCTCCATTGGCAGGTGGTAACCACGGCAGAGCCCACCCCCCAGCAGTGGGAAGATTTGGACTTGGCGTGGAAAGTGGCCAAACATGTAAAAAGCAATGCCATGGTGTTGGCCAAAAATGGTAAAACTGTGGGGTTGGGCGTGGGCCAAACCAGCCGCATTGGCGCCTTAGAGATTGCCCTACGCCAAGCCTGCGATGAAGCCAAAGGAGCGGTACTGGCAAGCGATGGGTTTATACCGGCGTTGGATAACGTGCATGCCGCCATACAGGGCTGTGTGGCGGCCATTGTGCAGCCAGGGGGGAGTGTGAAAGATCCCGACGTGATTGCGTTGGCCAACACCCACGATTTGGCCATGGTGACCACAGGCGTGCGCGTCTTCCGCCACTAACCTAGCAAGCGAGGGCTATTGCTGGGGCGGTATCTTCGGTGCTTTAGGCTTTTTTAGATTATCTTTTAAAAACCGCCTAAAACCCTCAACAGAAGGTGGGCTTTCGCGTCTTTTTTTTGGTTTTTTATTAAAAACATCTTTTTTAAGTGGTTCTGGGTTTGATTGGTCGGGGGGTGGATTATCTCCACTGGCAAAGCGGGCGCGGGTGGCCACGGTGGTGTGGTAGGAGGGTCCAATAATGCCAAAGTACATGGGTCAACTCCTGAATGATTAAAGAGGGCTACAAAACAACGGTGTTATAACATACCCAAACCCCGAATGTTTTTTAAATTGCCCTGTATTACGTTATGGCTTTTTTATAGGTTTGTTTGTACCGGGAGGCTTCTTGATTTCACGCTGTCCAGGTTTTTTTACACCAGTGCTTGAGAATAGAACTGTATCCGAGGCCAAATCTGTAGAGCCGAATTGTAGTAATTTTGGTTGGGCATTAGGCTGAGGGGGTAACTTGGAGCCAAATTGAATACGCATAAAAAAGCCCTATAATGTGATGGGTAACCCTGAGATACCCATGTATGCCATAAATCATATGACGTTATTATGATTTTTTTGGTGGGCTTTTAAATTTTTGGCAAGAAAAAACCCCTGGGTGTGAGGATAGGGAGAATAATTAAAATCCAGGGGCAGAAGAGGTATTTGATAAATGATTGGGAGAGGAAAAGGGTTTGGCGAGGTACTACCAACCATAGTGGGTACTACCAACAAAGGGTAGTATGACGATTGGGTGATAATCGGTCAAGTTCATGTCTCTTACTTGTTACAAAAGCCTTCTAAAGGCCCTCTATGCGAGTAAGAAAAGCCCTAGATCTTTAGAGAGACCCCCATTAACTTCCTATAAAAAGCCCCGTTCGGGGCTAAGAAAAAATCAAGAACGTAACATGCCTTCGGCAAGGCAAGTAATAAAGCCCCGTTCGGGGCTAAGAAAAAAGCCCCTCTTAGGAGGAGCTTGAAAAAAGGGAGAATAATTTAGGTTGGGAGTGTGGAAAATTAAAAAAAGTGAAAGGGTTGGGAGTTATAGAAGAAAGGGGCGGTAAGCAATGGATAAATGTGTTACTTACCGTTGTTAGTACTATACGCGCAAAGTAATGGAGGTCAATGAGTTCGTGTGTGCTTCACGCTAATCTTTACAAAATGTTACAAATGGCGGTTTTTTTCTGTGTCCGTGGGATTTTAGTGGCTAACACAGGTGACATACAGGGTGGTTTTGGCATGGATTTTTTAGGCAAACACATTGTTTTGGGCGTGTGCGGTGGCGTGGCCGCATACAAGGCGTGTGAGCTTATTCGTGAATTGCAACGGTTGGGCGCTACGGTTACCGCCGTTATGACCCCCGATGCCGAGGCGTTTATCAAGCCACTCACACTGGAAGCCCTGACCCACCGCCTTGTGGTGCGGGGCAGCCTAACGGTGGATGCGCATGGCACGCCGTGGCATATTGCCTTGGCCCAGCAAGGGGATGCGCTCGTCATACTGCCGGCCACCGCCAATACCTTGGCAAAATTAGCCCACGGACTGGCGGATGATGCCTTAACCACCACGGCTATTAGCTGGACGGGCAAGCCCATGGTCATTATTCCAGCCATGAACACCCGCATGTGGGAAAACCCCCTGACGTTGCGTAACGTGGCGATTTTACAAGAATTGGATAATGTTACTGTTGTACCACCCACCAGTGGTGAGCTGGCCTGTGGTGAAAGCGGTAGTGGCCATTTGGCGGCGCTAACTAACCAGCTGCACAGCATCCATCGGGCGATGACATTGGCAACTCAGCCAAAAGAGGCCTTGTATTTAGGCATTCGGGTGGTGATTACGGCTGGGGGCACGGTGGAGCCTTTGGATCCGGTGCGGGTGCTGACCAACCGAAGCAGCGGCAAAATGGGCGTGGCCTTGGCCGATGCCTTTTTTGCGCTGGGGGCTAGTGTGACCTTAATTGCCACGGATACGGTAACGATTGCTGACCTTAATGACCGGCCCTATTCGTTGGTGCGCGTGGCGCGCAGTGCCGAGCTACAATTGGCCTTGGAGACCTTACTGCCTCATGCCGATGTACTGGTGATGGCGGCGGCGGTGAGTGATTTTATTCCTGCTGATGTGGCGGCCCAAAAAATTAAGCGAGGCAAAGAGGCCTTTGAACTTTCGCTGACTCCCAATGTGGATATTTTAGCGGCGATGGTGGCGCAGTTTCCCAGTGTGTATATGGTGGGCTTTGCAGCAGAAACCCACGATGTGGAGCACCATGCCCAAGAAAAGTTGGCTCGCAAAGGGGTTCAGGTCTTGTGCGTTAATGATGTGTCGCGAAGCGACATTGGCTTTAACGCCGATAACAACGAGCTCACCGTGTTTACCGCCCAAGGGCGGATTATTGCTGTGGAGAAAACCTCGAAAGCTTTGGCTGCTCAAAAAATTGCTAGCGCATTGAGTACCGATATCCACCATTATTTAAGTAATAAAATTGTCTTTGACGGCCAAACACCGCTGGCCGAGGTGGCCAACGGTGTAAGGTAGATTGTTATAATGATAGGGATTATTGGAGTAAGGCGACGAGTTCTTGAATGGTTTTGGCTAAGCTGCCAAACTTGAAGTTCTCAAAGCCTGAAAACACGTTGTTATTGGTGTTGTCTTTGAACTGACCGGTGTTGTTGTCGTAGGAAAAGCGGGACTTGATAGCAGCGTCATCAGCAAAAGTGCCTGCCACGTTTGCGGCATCGGCGCCAGCGCCACCCGCAAAGCTGTAGTTTTTCGCTGTATCGGCAACGTTCAAAATATCAGCACCGCCCAACAAGTTGATGTTTTTATTCACCGCGTTGGATTCATTTGCGGCGTTGTAGGTGTTGATGTCATCGTTAAACACAGGAGCCACATAGTTCATTAGGTCGGCAGCTAAAATAGATTGAGTTCCACCGAAGTTGTAGCGTTCAAAGTCAGACAGGTTGACAATTTTTCCGCTGTCATTATGAGTAAACTTATAGCTACCGTCGGTGTTTTTCTCAATTTTGTATTTGTTTAACTGTTCAGCCAAATTCACTTTGTCAGTGCCTTCGCCACCAGTGGCTGTTCCTGTCGTGTCTTTGTCCACGTTAAGAACATCGTCTTCTAATCCGAGGTTAATATCGTTTAGCTTTTTCTTTTTGCCGTCAATGTTGTTAATGTCACCGGCATTAAAGTCAGACTGGTTGATTTCACCTGTGGCGGGGGGGGTAACGGTTGTACCGCCTAACCAATCGGCCAAGGTTTTTTTGGTACCATTTTTAAATTCAAGTATGGCATCTGCATTGGAACCCAGGTTTACATCAATATCGCCAAACTTTAACTGGTAAGAACCATTGGCGTTCTTCTTCAGTGCGTCGGCAATGGTGGTGGGGGCGTCGTTGTCTCCGACGTAGATGTTTTCAAAACCCTTGATTTTGCCTGTAGAACCTTTACCTATAAAGGCAAAATCACTACCGTCAGCACCATTGGCATCTACGTAACCGTTGCGAACATTGAGGCGGTCATCACCGTCACCCAAGGTGCCGGTAAATTTGTTGCTTTTACCCACAACGGTTGCGGTGTCGTTGCCGGCACCAGTATCAATGTCTTTGGCGGTAATGTTACTACCACGGAGTCTTATGGTGTCGCTGCCATCGCTTCCGTCAAAATTGTTAATGCTGGTATACTTGCCGGCAAAAATAGACTGGCTGCTGTCTGCTAACGTGTGATCAAGCTTATTAAAAACGTTGTCATTACCGCCGTCGTAAGTACGCCCTTTTCCTTCTTTGGTTGTTTGTTTAATACTGCCACCGTCGGCATAGGTAATAAAATCTTGGTTTTCGCTACCACGCTGGGTAATGTTCACTTTAGCGTCATCAGCGCCTTTTTTTAAAAGCACTGTATTATTGGCGTCTTTGGTTTGGGAGCCGGTAATACTTTTGTTTGCGGCAGATGTACTGTAAATAGCCATGATTCAGTTTTCCTCTCTTCGTGGGGGTTTCTCTCAATATTATGTAAACTGTGCGCTTAACTCCCCTGCGTTTTTAAATAACAGGGGCTTTTTTAGTTGTACGACGTTTCAGGGAAGTGAACGCCTAGTTACTCTCTCTGAATTAATAAAAACATTTATATCTGTTTGATTGCCTTTATTTTGATTTTTTTTATAATTATGTTACATCCCGTTACAAAAGTCTTATCGTCATTTCCTTTTACAGAGGGGCTAAAGCACTTGTCGCCAGTACTTTTAGAGCGTTCCCTGTTTGGTAGGCCTTCAGCCCTTCTGGTAATTTTTTAAGGGGAAGCGAATGGGTAATGAGTTTTTCGGCATTGATGGTGCCATCAAACAGCCAGTGGGCAGCCTGTTGTAAATCGTGCAAGCCTGGAGAATAACTAGGCACCACGGTGATTTGCCGAAAATAAAGATCGCTGCAGGGCAAGGTGGGTTCAGGGGTGCCAAACCCTCGGCTAAACAGCACCAACGTGCCACCATCTCGTACGTGGTGTAGGCTGCTTTCTATAGTGGTTTGGGTCACCATGCTGGCAAACACACCGTCCACCTGTAATGATGTGTTGGGGAGTGCTTCGGGGGTGTAGCCTTCTGCCACCCAACCCCAATCCAAGGCTTGCTTTACGCGGCCCGAACGAACGTCCACCCCCACTACATGGACCCCTTGGTGGGTATAGACCTGTGCTGCCAATAATCCAATGTAGCCTAAGCCAATAATCAGCACTCGGTTACCGGGCAATGCCCCCCGGCGAATCCCTTTGAGCACACAGGCCAAGGGCTCTAACCCACTGGCTTGGGCGTCGCTAACGGACTTTGGAACTTTAAAGGCGGTGTGGGCCAAGTGGCCTCCCGTTACGGCAATTACTTCGGCAAAGCCACCGGGGGTAAGGTTTGTGGCTTTAAACTGGGCGCACATAGATTCGGCATCGTGGCGGCAGTACACGCAGTGGCCACAAGGCACATGGTGGGCCAGTGCCAGCCGATCGCCGATTTGAAAGTGGCCTTGGTATTGGGGTCCAATCTCCACCAGGGTGGCCACCACTTCGTGGCCTAAAATACTGCCTGCAGAGGCCTTTTGAAATCGCAATTTTTCCACGTCCGACCCGCACAGGCCACAGGCATTGAGGCGTAACAAGGCGCCATCCGTAGGGCAAGACGGGATGGCTACGCTTACTGGGGCCATGCCAAAGTCAGAGGTCACAGCCATGGCCGTCATGGGGGTGTTTGCAGGGGCAGTGGGTTGGGGTGGCATTCGGTGGGGGTATTCCGTGTAAATCCGTGTAAAATAGGGCTTGGTTTGTTTAAGTGGCGTGTCTGTAAAGGAGCCGAATCCATTGTACGACGATATCTCGGCCTTTGTGGACGAACCCGACAAAGCCCCTTTACCTTGGACTGTGATGATTGAAGACTGGTTGCAAGCCCTGGAAGGGCTTAAGCGGGAGCAACTTCGTCTCGATCGCACTCAAAAAGACAGGCCCACACCAGCCTTGCCGCTAAACGGTATTTATACGTATGAGGCGACGGACATTATGGGGCCTAGCCTGCCTGCGGGTGCCGGTGAGGTGGCTGCTTTAGTGACTGTGATTGTGGCCTTATTGTTGCACCATCAAGGCATGCAGTTGCGCCTGCACGGTACCCTAGAAGCCACATTGCCCTTTGTGTGCGATCGCTGCTTGGCCCCCTTTGAGACCACCGTGGCGGCTCATCCGGATGAGCTGTTTTTGTTGCTCACTCAGTTGCCTAAATCTTACCAACAGGAAGAATGGGTCGCCCAATACTCAGACGAAAGTGATGCCTTTGGTCCTGATGATACCTTTGATTTGCGAGATTGGGTTCGGCAGTGGATTGTGCTGGAGTCGGCCGGCCAGCATTGGTGCTCGGACTGCGGGTAAAAGGTTACCCTGCGGGAGGGACGGGGGCTGCTGGCGCAGGCTGTGATATGGGGGCCGAAGGCGACTGAGGGCTGGACGAGCGGCGAGGCTGCCACTGCAAAGGCGGAGCCACAGGCCGTGCCGGTGAGGAGGGAGGGCTGCCGCTTCCGCGAGAAGCACCGGATCGAGCTTCCGACCAGACAATATCCTGAACGACGTTGGCGCTAGATCCATTACGACCAGGTGCGGCGGTAACCGATGGGTCGGCTTCCAACCCTTCAACAGAGGGCTTGGCAGCCCCGTGAGGCACGGGATCTCCATTGGGTAGAGTTTCTACAGCGTTGTCGTCAATGATTTCCTCTTCGCTGGGAACGCTGGCATTGGGTGCAGGCGCCCCATTGCTTTCCGTGGGGCTTAAATTGGTCAGATCCATTTTCCGCAAGGTCTCGGCAGTGTAGGCTGTTACTCCTTCTGTAACAGCAAAGGCTTGGGGAGGCGTATTGACCAAGTAAGGGCGCATCATGGTGGCCCACGTTTGGGCCGGGGCCACGCCTCCGATTAAACCAGGCACGGGTTGGTTATCATCGCGTCCCATCCACACGCCTGTAATAACGGTAGGGGTAAAGCCCACAAACCAGCCATCGCGGTTTTCATCGCTGGTACCGGTTTTGCCTGCTAGGGGCCTCCCAATGTTGGCAGCACGACCGGTACCGAGCTGAACCGCTGCTTGCATTAAGGCCACCATACTATCCACGGTGGTACGATCCAGCACGGGGTTTTCCATAGCGTAATGCTGATACAACAACCGTCCGTGGCGGTCGGTAATTTTTTCGATGGCATAAGGTTCCACGCGAACCCCACGATTGGCGAGTACACCCACCGCAGGCACCACATCCAGCATGGTCACACCAGAGCCCCCCAAGGTGAGGGCGAGATCGTTATTCAGTTTGGCCACCAACCCCATGCGCCTCGCCAGGCCAATGACGGCATCGGGTCCCACATCTTGCAGTAACTTAACCGCCACCACGTTGTTGGATTGCACCAGCGCTTGAGCCAACGTCATATAGCCCTTGTGCTTGCCATCGTAGTTTTTGGGTTGCCAGTCGCCCACTTGCAGGGGGGCATCCACGTAAACGCGATCGGCAGGAATGCCGCGCTCTAAGGCGGCAGTATAAGTAAACACCTTAAAGAGAGAACCTGGGGAGCGCAGTGCCGAGCTCACACGGTCAAACTGGCTTTGGTGGTAGTCTTTACCTCCCACGTAGGCTAATATTTTTCCGGTACGCGGATCGAGACTAAGCAAGGCGCCTTCCACGCTACTACCTTTAAGCAATGGGGCTTCCATCAAAGCTTGGGTGGCCAACCGTTGGGCTTGCAAATCCAAGGTGGTGACGACCCGCAATCCGCTTTGCCAAAAGGCTTGTTCATCCAATCCCAACAAGTTGCGCACCTGCTGCACCACGTACTGGTTAAAAAACGGAGCGCGGTTGGCGGCGGCCAGCTGACGTCCCGCCCGATTGAGACGGAGCGGTTCACCTTTGAGTGGCTCTGCTTCAGCCGCACTCAGAGCACCGGCCTCTACCAAGTTGTCCAGTACTTCGTTGCGCCGCTTTAAGGCACCTTCGCTGTTCATGTAGGGGTTAAAGCGGGTAGGGGCCTGAGGCATACCGGCCAATAAGGCGGCTTCGGTGACACTGAGTTGCGACGGTAGCTTGTTAAAGTACACTTCACTGGCGGCCTGAATGCCGTAAGCACCTTCTCCAAAAAAAATGCTATTAAGGTAGAGCTCTAAAATTTCATCTTTCCCCAACGACCGCTCCAGTTGGAAGGCCAAAGCCATTTCCTGAATTTTACGCTTGAGAGAGCGTTCGTTGGTAAGGTACAGGTTGCGCGCCAACTGCTGAGTAATGGTACTGGCCCCTTCCGAGTACCGCTTGTGGGTAATGTTCACCACCACCGCTCTTACCAAGCCAATGGGATCCACGCCGGGATGCTGATAGAAGCGACGATCTTCCGTTGCTAACAGGGCTTGAATGACGTGGGGCGAAATTTCATTCAGAGCCACGGGCTTGTGGTGATATTTCTCATACGAGAGGATGGGCTCGCCGTTTTGGGCCAGCACTTGCGTGTAACGAGATGGGTTGTTGCCCTCGGCAATGGCGGTTTGGAGATCCGGCATGTCGCGGAGGGCCCAGTACAGCACCAGTACGGTGGCAAACAGCCCTAGCGTCACGACGGTCCAGAAAAGCGATTTAAGCATTCGATGAAATACCCACGATTGTCCAACAGTTTTGATGGTGTCTATTCTACCGAAGAGACGCCCCAAAGACGCCAAATAGCAAAACACAAATAGTAAAGGCAAAAAATTGCTGCACCCCAAGGGGTGTTTGGTTATTTAAGCCATGCGTCAACCAAGCCGCTTGCTGGTAACCCTGTGTTTAATGGATGGGATGGAATGTCACTTCGTCGATACATTGCCCAAGGAGCGTTGAATGCGAATGTTGCTTTTAGCTGCACACAATCGGTCTTGGTTAACCCAGTTAGTTATTGGGGCTGTATTCGTAGTGTCGTGTTGGTTAGGAGAGGGACTGTTATCGGTTCCTGCGCAAGTAGCGACCAAAGGTTCTCAGTCTAGCGTAGCTTTTGACTGGACGCCCTTGCTGCGACTCTCTCGGGATCGTCCCATTTTGGATGCCTTGGCTTGGCTAAACGAAACCCCCTATGCAGGGGTCGTTACTCACTTAAAGCGCCAAAACGCCCGCGTGATTTTTAAAGACTTGCGAACTTTGGATAAAGCCGTGGCCAACTTTGATGCCGTGAGCTGGCTGAGTGGCAGGGGGGAATGGATTATCTTTATCAATGTGAGCCACCAAAACGCTCCACCGATGGCTTTGGCGGCCTTGATTGCCCATGAAAGTATGCATGACGATGTAGAAAATTCGCTCACCGAAGAAGTGGCGGGCTGGCGACAAGAAGCCACCGTTTGGCAATACGCCCGCCGAGTGTGCCCGGCAATGGCGTCGTTGCCAGTACCTGTGGCCCAAGCGGCTACGGCTCAAACGCCAGTGCGATCTAAAAAAGGCGTGGTCACTACATTGGAATCCGCTGGTGGCTCCATGTTGGTGGCCCGCCTTGAGCGCATTCGCCAATCGTTGGAATCCAATACGCTGGAATCGTTGGTACGCGGAAATCCAGGCTACACGGGGCTGAAAGAGACGTCTGCTGGATTCTCCGACTAGTATTCAAATTCTTTTGTTGAGGGGTCAGCCCTCAACACTCCCCCTACAATCCGCCTTCACCTACAAGATCCATTTGAGGTTATCTAATAAAAACGCCCCCACATTGCTGCGAGGGCGTTTGATTCCGAAGAATCGCAACGACTATTTGCCGCTGACGAGTTCTTTGAATTTTTTGCCGGCGGAGAAGGCGGGCACTTTTTTGGCAGGAATTTTCAATTCTTTGCCGGTTTGAGGGTTGCGGCCAATACGGGCAGCACGTTTACGGCTTTCGAAAGTACCGAAACCAACCAAGGTGACTTTTTTGCCTTTGGAGACTGACTTGGTGACGGCTTCCAGAGCGGCATCCAAAATCTCTTTCACGATTTTGTTGGTTTGTTTGGTTTTCTTGGCAACGTCTTGTACGAGTTCTTCTTTGTTCATGGTGTTTTATCCTTTCCACAACAGGGACAGTGACAGTATACAGAGATTTGATTGTTTGGCAAGTCTTTTTTTGCTGTCTCTTCAACCATTACAACGGTAGCCGTTGAAGGGGTTAAATGGATATAAGGGATACCTCATACGTCTGACTAAAAACAGCCTTCCACTCACAACTCTTTATCGGTTGGGTCTGTCCCACCCAACAACCGTAGTTATTATACCCATATTTTTCAAAATGCAACCCCCCAATTCAGCGTCTCCCCTTAATGGCCGATCCAAACAGCCGGGCACCAAGCCTTTAAAAAAGGGTGGACGCCCCAGTGTGGACCATACTATAAGTAAGGTAAGTCTTACTGTTTTGTGGGCCGTAAATCCTTTGTTTATGGCCATAATAGCACCCAAAGGTTCTCCG
This sequence comes from Vampirovibrionales bacterium, assembly GCA_029866025.1. Lineage (GTDB taxonomy): Bacteria > Cyanobacteriota > Vampirovibrionia > Vampirovibrionales > Vampirovibrionaceae > JARXAD01. The sequence goes on from JARXAD010000013.1 coordinate 372,521, forward strand.
TATGTCTCACTGCCCGCCCCTTGTTTTACCCAGTGCCTCTCCAGCCTCATCCGGCATGTTGGCCAGTGCCAACGAGCGCAAGCAAGCCTTGATTGAAGAAATTCACACCCTAAAGCGTGAGAAAAACGCTCTGATTTTGGCCCACCTTTACGAGCGCGTGGACGTGCAAGACGTGGCCGATGTGTGGGGCGATTCCTTAGGATTGTCGCAGCGCGCGGCAGAAACCGATGCGGATCTCATCATTTTCTGTGGGGTTCACTTTATGGCGGAAACGGCTAAATTGTTGAACCCAGCCAAAACCGTTTATTTGGCCAATCCCAATGCGGGCTGCCCCATGGCGGATATGATTACGGCGAAAGACTTGGAAGCCTTCAAAGCAAAGCATCCGGGGTTGCCTGTATTGGCATACGTCAACACCAGTGCGGAGGTTAAAGCCCTCAGCGATTACTGCTGCACTAGTGCCAATGCCAGCGATGTGGCCCGCTTTGCTGCGCAGGAATGCGGGGTGGGTGAAATCCTCTTTGTGCCGGATCGCAACCTGGCCCGCTATGTGCAAACCCAGGTGCCGGAAGTCAAAATTACCTATTACGAAGGCTTTTGCCCCACCCACATGCGCATGGAAGTCGCGGATGTGATTAAACTTCAGCAGCAGTACCCAGAGGCGGCGCTGCTAGTACACCCCGAGTGTGATGACCCCATTAAGGATTTGGCCGATTTTATTGGCAGCACCACCGCCATTGTGCAAGCCGCCAAAGCCAGTGATAAGCCCGTGTTTATTGTGGCCACGGAAGACGGCGTGAGCCAGCGCTTGGCAGCCGATTGCCCGGAAAAACTATTTATTACCCCCACGCGGGCCAGTGCCATTTGCCCCAATATGAAGCTGACGCGCCTAGAGAACATACGCAACAGTTTGCTGGGCAACAACACCCCCATTGAAATTGCCCCCCACCTTGTTGAGCCTGCCACGCGCTGCATTGAAAGCATGATGCGGGTGCCACGAGGCGAGAAGGTTCGGTTGAACCCGTAAATATAGGGTTGAGGCAATTTTGATTTTGGAGGGGCGTTGTAATAAAAAAGCTTTGTGTTGCTTAAACACCATAATGATTATCTAGTACGGATGAATTAGGAACCTATATGATGCGCCTCTCTTTATTTAATACTTTTGCAACCCCGGTGGCGTTTGGTGCCCAGCGTCCCGTGGCTCGGGCCGTTCGTTTTGGCGAGACTGACACTACTAAAGTTCAAGAAGAACCGAAATATCTCGGGCATAGGGACATCTTCAACGAAGCCTGGGTAAGACGTGAAACCGCAGAGGTGACAAACCAGGTTAATGCTAATTTCCAAAGGGCTGCCGACTTACAGGCCGAAAGGGCACTTAAAACCAAAGGTGATCCCGATGAAGGTGATTAAAGGGCCCTTGGGCCCATTTGACGCCCAACATCCTTGCGGTATGATAAGTAACCCTTTGTGGGAGCTGTGTGCTTTTTTAGTTTAAACCCCCTAGTTTTAAGGATTTAACTTATGTCTACGCCCTTGATTCGTGACATTGAAGCGATGTACCTAAAGACCGACCTGCCTCATGTCGTCCCCGGCGATAGCGTTCGAGTGACCGTTCGCATTGTGGAAGGTGCCAAAGAACGTCTCCAAGCCTTTGAAGGCGTGGTTCTCGGGTTGTCGGGTGCCAGCACCAGCCGCACCGTTACCGTTCGCAAAGTGTTCCAAGGCGTGGGTGTGGAGCGTATCTTCTTACTGCATTCCCCCCGTGTGGAAAGCATTAAAGTGCTGCGTCACGGGTACGTGCGTCGTGCCAAGTTGTACTACATGCGCGATCGCTCCGGCAAAGCCGCTCGCTTACGCGAAAAATTTGTCACCAAAGCCCAGTAGGCTTTTCAGTTTCTACCCTTTGCAAAGGCGGCCCGTTATTTATTTTAATAGTGGGCCGTTTTTGTATATTCCCTCATTACTGACCCCAATAACTTACCTCTGACGTGTTAGGGTTTTTAAAGGCCAAAGCCTTTACTCTTAAGGTAGGGGAGCTTGTGGCCAAAGGCGCACAACGGTTGAACGGACCCACAAACAACGAAAAAGATCGATCATTATGGCCATCATTCAATGGTATCCGGGGCACATTGCCAAGCTAGAGCGCGAACTAGACCATTGGCTGGGTTTGGTGGATGTGGTGCTGGAAGTTCGAGATGCCCGCATGCCCTTGGCCACTACCAACCCGCGGTTACGGGCACGCTATGGCAACAAGCCGTCGGTGATTCTACTCAATAAATCCGATTTGGCCGACACCAAGCAAACCGCTGCGTGGGTAGACCATTTAAAAGAGGTTGAAAATTTGGGGGTGCTGGGGGTTAATGCCCACGCCATTCACCAGTGGAAAAAACCCTTGGAAGGGTTGTTAAAGCGCATTGCCGCACCACTGCAAGCCAAACGCAAGCAACAAGGCCTTAAGCCTCGCCCCGTGAGGGTGTTGGTGGCAGGGATGCCCAACGTGGGGAAGTCGTCGTTGATTAATGCCCTGTCAGGGCGGCACAAAGCAGCCACGGGCCACAAAGCGGGCGTGACACGCCAGCCCCAATGGGTACGCCTCCACGAGACCCTAGAACTTCTCGACACGCCGGGGATTATCCCGCCAATACTGGAAACCGAGATGGATAATCATGAGCTGTGGCAAACGTCCTTTGAACAAGGCAAGGTTCAGCCCCTTTCTATTGGTGAAAAACTGGCTACTGTGAGTAGTGTGGGGGATGCCGCCTTTGACGAAGCAACCGTTTCTACTCGGTTACTGAGTTGGGTGGATGAAGCGTATAACGGTTTAATGCACACCTTGTACGAGGTGCCGGAAGACGTACCCATTTCCATTGAATCGGTAGGGCAGGCGCGCCGTTGGCTCACCTCGGGCGGCGGGGTGGATGAATCGCGCACGGCAAGGCAGGTGCTGACGGATTTTAGACAGGGTCGCTGGGTTAAAGGAGGTTTTGGCGTCAGCTTGGAGTGGGTTCCCGAATGATCGCTCAAGCATTGGGGGTACTACAAAAACCAGCGTCGAAAGCCGAAGAGCGCTTGGCTGCTTTGTTAGCCTTTGATACTTCTTATTTAGAAAATTATTTGGAATGCACATCGAATCCTTGCTGGCTGGTGGGAGTGGATGAAGTGGGGCGTGGTAGTGCCATTGGCCCGGTTACGGCTTGTGCGGTGGCTTTCCAGTATCCTTTGTCGGAAATCACGAAAGCCGCTCTTGTAGGGCTGGATGATTCCAAAAAACTTCGGCCCAACCTTCGCCAAACCTTGCAAACCGTTATTCAAGCCAATGCCTACTGGGCATTGGGAGAAGCCACTCGCGAAGAAGTGGATGAACTCAACGTGTATCAGGCGTCTCGGCTGGCATCCAGCCGTGCTGTAAGTGCTTTGTGGAAACGATTGCAAGGAAAAGATTCGAATCGAGCCGTGATTCTTCTTGTGGATGGCAATGCGCGATTGCCAGAGGCGTGGTTGACAACTGTTGAGAACGGTCTAACCCAATACACGGTGGTGAAGGGGGACAGTCAAAGTTTGGCCATTGCTGCCGCCAGTGTGGTGGCCAAAGAAACGCGAGATGCATGGGTGCGAAAAATCGCAATGGAGTATCCTAATTACCGTTGGGAAACCAATATGGGGTATCTCACGGCTGCTCATCGCCAAGCTTTGGTGGACCATGGCCCGACGCTTTGGCACCGGTTGAATTACAAAGGGGTACGCCCCCAAACGCCTTCGGATGATTACTTGTAACGGTTTGTAACGGTTTGTCTTGTTTAGATGGGTGGTCTAGCATCACCCTGTATTGAGGAACTTTTAAGCCAGTGTTCACCATAGTCTTTGTTTAGGTTTGTATGACCCTTTCGGTCACATCGTCCAACATTTTTCCGTTACCTGATGCCAAGCTATCAGGAACCATTTCACCTGTGCATTTTAGCGGTCGTTCCTCAGATTCCTTCCAATCCACAGCATCCGTAAGCCCCAAGTTCGGGGGAGCTTGGACTGATTTAAAAGGAGCTTGGGGGGCTATTACCAAGGCGGCCACCAACCCGGCCGATCATAGAGTACTGACGGCGTGGTCTCAAAAATATGTATTTCCTAACGTGGTGCGTGCCGCTTGCTTGGTAGTGCCGGTGGTGGGTTGGATTTTACTGCCCATTTTGAACTGGACCTGGCTCAATAAAATGGAAAAAAAGGCGGATGGCATTATCCAGACAGCTGCGGAAAACGGTGGTGAAAAGGCTTTGGGGGTGAATATTAACCGAGTGATGGACGGCGTGTTAGACCCGAGTAAGCCAGAAACTTTTAAAAATGTTCAAACGGGCGTAAACAATATTATGGATGAGTTGGGCAAGTCCAATGTCGATAAAAAATCGGTGTTTGAGCACTTTAAACTGGAAGAAGGAAAACCCTTTTTTAAGACAGCCCAATCCTTCTTTGGGCTATTCCATTATTTACAGGGCAGTTGGTTTGGCCGTGCTATCAGCTGGGCGATTAAGGGCAGTTTTAAGATGGCACGGGGCTTTAAGCCGTTATTACCCTTGGTGGTAGGCTTTAATGCGCTACTGGCTCTTGCGTTGCGCAAGCCCATTTTGCGATCCATTGAGAAAGTGGCCCAAGCGGCCATTAAGGCTTAAAACTCAAAGCTCCCTCAGATAGAGAGGGCTTTGAGTCGTATTACTTTAAAAAACGGCTGGCCTTGCTGGGGATGATGCTTAAAGCTATCGCGATCTTTTTATAAAAAGGGTGCTTTGTACCCTAATCGCCCAAGCACATGCCAATACCACGGGCGGTTTTAACCAAATCCGAGTCTACCGAAACGTAGTTGTACTGATTGATGGCATCTTTAATGGGCACCGAAACCACATGGGGGGTGCGGTAGGCTACCATTTTGCCGTAATCGCCAGCCAGGGCCAATTCTACGGCTTTTACGCCAAACTGGGTGGCTAAAATACGGTCGTAGGCTACAGGAGAGCCGCCCCGTTGCAAGTGGCCTAAAATCACCACGCGGGCTTCCACATCCACATGATCTTTGAGTTCGCTGAGTAATCGGTGACCCACGCCACCTAAAATGGCATTTCCATAGCCAATTTGGTCACTTTTCCGAGCGGTTTGGTCCCCACCCACAGGCATAGCGCCTTCGGCAATTACCACAATGGCGTATCCACGGCCATTGGCCATACGGTGCTTAATTTTTTCAGCTACTTTTTCAATGTCATAAGGTATTTCAGGAATTAAGGCTACGTCGGCACCGCCTGCTAAGGCGGAGCTAAGGCCAATCCAACCCGCATGGCGCCCCATCACTTCCAAAATCATCAAGCGATTGTGGCTAGCAGCGGTGGTAATTAGTTTGTCCACGGCATCGGTGGCAATTTCTACTGCCGTATGAAAACCAAAGGTCACATCGGTGCTGGTGAGGTCGTTATCAATCGTTTTGGGAATACCGATGACGTTCATGCCTTGCTCATAAAGCTTTTGAGCAATGTCCATGCTGCCTTCACCACCAATGCTAATCACACCATCCACATGGAGAGGATCCACCAGGCGCTCCAACATTTCGGTCGAACGATCTTCCAACGTCCAGCTGCCATCAGGGTGCTGGGTGGGCCAGGCAAAAGGGCCCCCTTTACTGGTGGTTTTTAAAATGGTACCACCTCGGTTTTGAATACCGGAGACATCACGGTTGGTGAGACGCACCACTTGAGGGGGATCCGTAAGGATGCCGTTGAAAGCTTCAATACTGCCCACCACTTCCCAATCCGTCTCTTGATCGGCCCTTTTTACAATGGCACGAATCACAGCGTTTAGGCCGGGGCAATCGCCACCACCGGTGGCCACCAATAAGCGTTTTTTCATCACAAGCATATTCCTTACCAACAGTGGGGCTTTAAAACGAGTAGGCACATTGCCTAGTTATGGTGAGCACCACACTAAATTGGCCTTATTGTCGTTCACCCTCTTAGAGGAATCAAGAGGGTTAGCCAGGATTTTTTTTTATTGTGGGGGCTAGGGGGCTGTTATAAGGTATTGAGGACTCTTCAATGTGTGAAACAATGGTATGAGGAGTTCTGTTTAGAGGAACAGGGATTTATGTATTCTTGGCTATTGGTAATGGTGGGGGGCGCTTTGGGTGCTGTCAGCCGTTGGGCATTCAGTGGCTGGCTAGCAGCACTATTGGGGGGCTTGTGGTGGGGAACCTTAGTTGTGAACTTGCTAGGATGTTTAGGGTTGGGTATGGCCTGGGCTTCTGTAGACCGTTGGGGGACAACGAATCCCGCTTTTGGCTGGGTAACGCCCTTGGTAATGGCAGGATTTTTTGGGGGCTTTACGACGTTAAGCGGCTTGCACAAAGATGTGTGGCAACTCATACAAGGGCAGGCGTGGGGATCTTTGGCTTGGTACTCCGGGTTGTCTTGGCTGGGTGGCCTATTGTGTTTAATATTGGGGCGGGCCTTAATAGTGGGGATAAAGGTTTAGATTTGTTATTTTGCAAAAATGCCCGCTACCAAAAAAGATAACGGGCATTAAACACGAATTAACGATGCATTAACCGACCAAATTTATGGAGCGGTAAATAATATGGTTTTTATCATCGTATGTGGCATTTGTGCCTTTTGTGAAGAGTTTGAGATTTCTGTAAAAAACGCTTCCTAGTGCTATGCCGGACTCTAGACCATTCTGTCTTGGATCTACCTTTGGGGACTGAAAGACAATATACCCAGTTGTTTTGTTCTGACCTTCAGTCGTTTTGGGTAGTTGCCCCATACTTTTATATTGTCGGACAAGTTTTAAATCTTTTTGAAGCTCTGGTATGGAGGTTGCAAAATATACGACATCGGTGTCGGGGTTTAAGTTGGGTATGATGTTGGCCAACTTTGCTAAGTCGGCTTTATCTTTTTCTACTCTTTCGCCCCCACCTTTTTTGTTGGTTTTTAGTAATCGGCTAAATTGAATGGTTTGCATGAATCCATACTCCTATAGTATGTAAGTAGGTAAAAATGAGTGCTTTTAAGACGATTTATGATGTCACAATTATCAATATAATTGAAATGCAAAGCAGATTTAAGTAACGATATGTAACAACATTTATCAATAAAATTGTATATATAACAATTAAGGTTTCCTGTAGGGTTTTATTAAAATAAGAGACATGCCAACGGTGCAAGATGCCAATTCGTTGAGCTGTACTTCGGTTGAGAGAATTACAGAGAGAAGAGAGTTGAGATTATGAGTACAAACATCGCACAGGCGGTGGCTACTGGCATTATGCTTGCCAGAGCCGACCAGTACAAAGCCAAATCTGCTGTATTGGCGCCAGCCCTTCCGGCAGCCCCAGCCACAAAAGAAGCCCCAACAAATACAAACAAGTTGTTGGGCGGCTTAGATGCATTAAACTTTCAGAACCAAATGAACCTTAAAGTTCAATTGCTGCAGGCGCGGTCCCCCTTGGCTCAGCCTAAAGAGCCTCAACTGGCTCAGGCAAAAGCTTTAGTGGCTCCCACTCTCCTTAAAAAAGAGGAGCGTTCTTCTTTCCATGCGCCTTCTTCGGACAAATCGAAAGCAGAAAATGGATTATTTGCTGGTCTCGTGTTCCATCCAATAGAGAGCGTGAACGATGAAGAAGAAGAAAACACTGGCGCATAATCGTTAGTTTGTAACAAAGTTGTTTTTTAATGGCAACAAAACCTGACGCATTGTTTTTATACAAACAGGTCGTCAGGTTTTTTATTTGGCACCGTTCTGGGTATTTAAGGGGAATTAAAACACACGTATATAGATTGCGCTGACTCACAGGTTTTTTGTTAAAAGTGGATGACTCTTAAACATTTGCTGAAAAGCGAATGAATTGAACTTCTCATGCATTCTGGTCATGCATTCTCGCAATGCCTGACGGGTAGGGTACTCGTTGGTTTTGGCTGGGTTTCAATGTTGAATCATTATTTTAGGTTTGGGATTTACGGATAAATCATGGCTGGGGGGCCTTTAGTGGCTAGTATTAACGAAATGATGATGCAAGGACGTGCCTATAAAGGCATGCCTCCTGAGTTGGGGGGAACTTCCTTTCCGCAACAACAAAACGCTGGTTTTGATGCGGGCCAATCGATTTTTGCACAGCCTGCGGGTTTGGCGTTTGGTAATGGTTTATCTTCCCCATCGATCACAGATCCTCTGGCTTTTGCCAATGGCGCTGGCGCCTTTGGTGTGCCTTACGCCACTGGTGGAATCAATGCAGGGGTGGATCCCAGATTGTTGAACCAAGGTTTAGGGAATGCCGGGTATTACCCTCCGCAAGGACTTTATGCCAACCAACAAAGTATTGGCTTGCCAAGGCAAAATACGCCTACCGGCTATCCACCACCCGTGTCGGGCAATAAAACAGATGATATTATGTTCTCGGTATTTCAAGCCGTAGGCATTGCTTTAAAAATTAGAATGGGCCTAAATGCTCAAAGGCAGCAACAAAAGGAATTGGAAGCTGCGCAAAAACACGAGTTAGAAGCAGCCCTAAAACAGGCACAATTGGATCTTCTATTAAAACAAGGCGGTGCTCTTCAACACGACATGCGCAGTCAATGGGCTGAACAAGATCGTTTGTATGCAGAGGAGGAACGTCGCCTGGGAAAGCCCAAGCCGGGTAGTAATGACAGGGATGATAATAATGACAGTGCCAGTAGCGTTAAGAGTGGCGCTTTGGCCCATGAAGCATGTCGAGTGGCTACCCAACTTAATAGCCGTGGCAAGTGTGCCAAAGGGGTTCGTGTGGCGTTAAACAATATGGGAATTGACTTAGCCCCGGTAACCAGTGCTTACCAAATGGCAGATAATCTGGCTCAGAGGAAAGATATGAAAGAGGTAAAGTATAACGATCGTAAGGAAGGCGATATTGTGGTGTTCGATCGGACCCCGGCCAAACCTCACGGTCATGTGGCCATTCAGTTGGCTGATGGTATGCAGGCGTGTGATTTTGTGGGTAATGATGCCAATCCCAATAACTATGGCGGTGTAAGGGTGTTCCGCCTAGCAGCTGCTTAACAGCTTTGCTTGCAGTAAACTGTTTGTAGGTGATTATGAGAAGTTGTTTATAAAAGCAGGCGTTGCCTGCGGCGATGGCTCTGTAGTTCAGTTGGATAGAACGTCACACTCCTAAGGTGAATGTCGCAGGTTCGACTCCTGCCAGGGCCGCTTTAAGTTTCGCCACAATAACAGGGCTGTTGGCACCCAGAGAGAGCTTAAGTGGGCATTAAGTGCATTAAGGTTCTGAGCTGTTAGCTTTCAAAGGTAAACGCATAAGCCTGAAGACCGGGCTTTAAGCTCTTGATAGAAATTTGACCTTCTTGGCCAGCACTCAAAGACAACAAGGTATAAAGCTTGTGCTGCTGAACTATCCAAGGCTTTCCATAGGGCTTGTTGTTTAAATACAACTGAACAGGCACAGCTTGGCCTGATTTTGAGCCTAGAACGAGAAACACTTTTTTGGCCGAAAAATGAAGGGCCAAGGTGGCGCCTGCACTGACGGATTCAACATACTCAGGCTGAGTTTTCCACGTGCCAGCTAAAGCCCAGTGATGAAGACTCAAATTGGCAGGAGCCGTAAATACCGATTTCTTGGAAGGAACTAAGCTAGGGCTGCTAGAAAAACTAGAGACCCTTATATACCCCAAGTACGTTTCTGGGGTTTGAGAGCGGCTTATGGAGGGGGCGATTGTGGGTTTAATAGCCGCCGTTTTCCCCAGTAAGGTTTGAATATTTTTCTCTGTTACGTCGTAATTGCCTTCGCCAAAGTGGGTGTAAACCACATCGCCGTTACGGTCAATTAAGTAATGCGCTGGCCAATACTGGTTACTAAAATTGACCCATGTTTTCAAATCATTATCCAACGCAACAGGATACTGAATCCCATATTTTTGAACGGCCTTGGTGACGTTGTTCACATTTCGCTCAAATTCAAACTCTGGGGCATGAATACCCAACACAACCAAGCCATCTTTGCGGTATTTGGCATCCCAACCCGTGATATGTGGCAAGGTGCGAATGCAGTTAATGCAGGAATACGTCCAAAAATCCACCAAAACCACCTTACCCTTTAACGACGCCAACGTAAGTGGCTTCGTGTTGATCCAGTGACTAATGCCCGCCAGTTTAGGAGCAGAGTAAGGCCTTGATAGGCCATCAATAAGAACCGGAGTTGCCTTTTTTGCTACGACGGCTGGCGGGGCTATGGGTGCCGAAAAAGCCCATAAATCTTGAGACGTAACCATAGCTGTGAGAATAATAACGAGACCCATTACTTTACGAAGCGTGCTGCTATGGCGTTTAAAGAGAGTCAGTTTTTCCATAAGGGCTTGTCCTTGTAGTGAAATGAGTAACATGGGTAACCCCGCCCCAAGGGCAAAGGCAAACACGGTTAAAACGCTGGATAGGTTTGTTTTTTGCTGAATGGATTGAACCAATACCGCCGCCAATATGGGCCCAGAGCATGGCACCCAAACCAACCCAATGCACGCCCCAATAAGTAGACCGCTCCAAAACCCACTTGGACTATATAGACCGCCGTTAGGGTTGGATTGAAGTTTTCGCTGTGTTTTATCGCCCCACTGGCCCAAGGCAACCGTCCACTGAGAGAACGCTTCTGATAACGTCGTGGAGAGCATGACCACCCCCACGAAGATAAGCACCAAAAAAGAGACTTGCCTTAATACGGTTGGGTCTATATGCAACGCCAGCACTAACGCGCGAGATAACAGGGTAAACCCGGCAAAGGCCAAAACAAAACCTACAATAATTCCGTAGGGGCGTAGTTTCCCATCGGTTAGAGAAGACGACAGCACAATGGGTAGTACAGGCAAAATGCAAGGGGACACAATCAAGGCAAGCCCTTCAATAAAGCCCAGGCCAATGGAAAGAGCGTTAATCATGGGAACGATTCCTTGTAATGTTTTGAAAAGACTGTATGAAAGAGTCCAAAAATAGACGGTCTAAAGCCAACGGGCCGCCGCCGGTAAAAACAACGGATAAGGCGGAACCCAAGATGACCAAGGGGTACTCAAAGCCACCGTCCCGGGCAAACAGGCCCCCCGATAAATGGACCGTAATAATGGCCACCACCATGGTGGCTGCTATCAATAGCCCCCCAAAGCGAGTGAGTAAACCCAGTACAACCAAAATCCCCCCCAGTAACTCACCCCCACCCCCTAGGGCTGCATGAAACCAAGCCGGTTGAAGCCCCAGTTCTGTAAATTGAGCCACGGTGGCATCAAAACCACCGCCGCCAAAAGTGCCAAACAGTTTATCAAGGCCGTGGGCAATAAACACAACCCCTAATGGCAGCCGTATCCACAATGGTGACAGAGTTTTGACTTTTTCTAATAGAACTAATAAAGCTTGAGGGGATAGAGTCATATCAGGTTACCTTTTTAGGTTTATAACATCCACAAGAAGGCCGGTTGGCCTCTTTTATTCATACACCTTAACCTCAACAGGGCATTGGTTTCTGTCTGCTAGCTTACAAACACCGTTTTTGATTTAATCGCCTAGACGTCGCTTAAGAGTAAAATGCCAAGGAACCCAATGGATATGCCACAACATGCGACCAAGGCTTGGTATATAGAGCGCACCCACCTGCTACAAAAGCTTAATGAAGCGGATTTAGCCTTGTTTCAGGGGCAGGGCAGCATAATCTCTCTGGCCAAAGGAGATAGTATTGACCCGTCGCTGCAAAAACAGGGCTGTGTTTACCTGATTAGTGAAGGTTTTGCCAAATTAGTAACCTTAAGCCCAGAGGGGAAACGTTTTTCATTGGCCATTCTTAATACCGGCGATTTTATGGGCACCGTATTGGGTAACGCCAATGACGCTAATAATGAAGGCTCTGATACCGAACCGGAAGAATTTTTAGAGGCCATGGCACCCTGCCAGTTGTTAAGGGTAAGTAACGAGTGTTTTCGCTTGGTATTGGAAAACAATCCCACCTTGTTTATGACGGTATTGCAAAACATTCAAGGCAAAACCCGCTTGTTGCAGCGTAAACTCTCTGACCTACTGTTTAAAGACGTCCATGCCCGAATTGCCCAACTATTTTTAGACCTAATGTTTATTCATGGCGAAGAATGCCCGTATGCCTTTGGGCTCACTCGAGACCTATGCCTTCGCCACCACGAAATTGCGGAACTCATTGGTGCTTCCCGTCCGGTTACGTCGTCTGCACTCAGCGATTTTGCAAAGGCAGACCTTATTCACAAGCATGATGGCCTTATTTGCCTAAACAATATGGAGGCCATTCATCGTGTTGCAGAAGACGGTTTTAAAGGCTTATTAAGCCTAAACGTAAAAGTGTCATCTATCTGACAGACGTGCTGGCTAAAAACACCTATAGTCATTCTATCCTCAGTTTGCAACCGCTTAATGGGGTTTGTTATTCGTCACGTATCCTTTAGGAGAATTTTACCCATGAATGCTCAATTGACCCAACTCACTGTTCTTTCGGCCTTATTACTTCAATTCTCTGCCGCAGGTTTTGCTGCCACCCCAGCCGTTACTGGCAATAGCAGCTTGTTTGAACTCACTGAATTGCCAGTGATGACGACAGGAAGCTCTACGCTGTTGGCTGAAAAATGTGGTAGTGGTGCCTGTGGTGGCAAAAAAGAAGAACATAAAGCCACCGACCACAAATGTGGTACCGAAGCCAAGGCTAAAGATGCGGATCACAAATGTGGTACCGAAGCCAAGGCTAAAGCTAAAAACGCCGAGCAAAAATGTTCGTCCGCCAAATGTGGTAGCAAAACCAGCCACTAATATAAGGTTACTATTTCCTCTAGGCGATTGTTTACTCAATGGCCTAGAGGGTTTTTAAAAAGGCAAGTATTATGCCATCCTTTTCTGATTATATACAAGGGCTGCCTTGGCTAGGCTTTGGCGTTGGCCTAAAAGACACCTACTGTGATGCCATCGTGAGTCATGCCCAAACTGCCGATTGCACGGAGCAGATTGATTGGCTGGAAATTATTCCCGAAAACTATATGAATAAAGGTGGTTACTCCTTAGATGTATTAAACACCCTCATTAAAGCAGACTTTCCCATGTCGTCTCATGGGGTGAATCTATCTTTAGGCAGTACCGACCCGTTAAATACAGACTATGTAAGCTCCCTAAAAGAATTGTTTAATACGGTTCAGCCCGTATGGTTTAGCGATCACTTATCCTTTAGTTCCGTAAACGGTCATTATTTAAATGACTTAATGCCATTGCCATTTTCTCAAGAGGCGGTAGACCATTGCGTTACTAAAATTTGTCAAGTGCAACAAGAGTTCGAAGCTCCGTTTATCATTGAAAATATTTCTTACTATGCCGAATTTAAAGACGCAGGAGGCATGAACGAAGCCGAATTTTTAACCCAAATTTTAGAGAAATCTGATTGCGGTTTATTATTAGACATTAACAATGTGTATGTAAATAGTCGCAATCATGGGTATGATCCCATCGGGTTTTTACAGTCGATTCCTTTGGAGCGGGTGGTTGAAATCCACATTGCAGGCCACTTGGTAGGTGATGAACTAATTATTGATACTCATGGCGAACCTGTCTGCGACGATGTCTTTGAACTATTTCGCTGGGTGTACCCGCGTTGCAACAATATAAAGGCGATACTGTTGGAACGAGACACCAACTTACCTCCTTTTAATGAACTAATGGCGGAGTTAAAGGCCGTGAGAATGACAGCCTTGAGCAGTTCATTAAAGCCCATGGGAGCATTAGCTGCATGAGCTTACAGGCTTTTCAAACCTTGTTCTACAAACTAGCCACGACATCTGAAGAGACTGCGACAATTCTAGCTGAGGATCTGGCCTTATCAGGTCTGTTCTTAGCGCTTCCCAACCATCAACTTCAGCAATATCGCTGGATGGTGTATGCCAACCATGCCGAAACCTTAGAAACTATTTATCCTCTTACCTACACACTGCTAGAAGATACTTGGCAGCCTTTGGTTGAACACTATTTAGCGGCCTATCCACCCAAACATTACCAGCTATATGAAACTGCAACAGACTTTCCACAATTTATAGCTGAGCAAGCTAGTTGCACCAAGCAGTATCCTTTTGTTGTTTCCTTGGTTGCCTATGAACTATTGGAAGCCAGCATTTTAAGAATGCCCTCAAATGACCTTCCAAAGAACTCTACCAGAGAAGTCATCACTTCTTTTAATCTAGGTCAATTGTCGCCCATTCTACAAGAGGCATCGGCTTCCTTTGTTTGTGAATACCCGCTCAATACGATTGTAGAAATACTCAAACAAGACTCTCTTAATATCGATAAATTACAGTCTATAGAGCCACAGCCCCTCCACCTGTGGGTTTACCGAGATTCAGAATTCCAGTGTCGTTTTCTAAAGGTTACACCTTTTATTTTGGCGTGCTTAGAAAACTTTAGGAAAGCTCCTGACTTATCGCATGAAGGACATTTGTACACTGTGACACAGGGCTTCAACCTTGAAATAAAGAATGATCTTAAGAAGAACTACTGTGAACTGATTCAAAATTTTTTGTCTTTTGGGGTATTGCTAGGATCTCGATGATTGATTAGGTAAGAATGTATTTTTTATGTCTTTACCTTTAGCGCCTAACGCTAGAAACTCCATCGGACTTAAAATATATCACGGGTAATGTTGCGAATGGCATCATCTGACCTTATTCAACTTAGTAGGTATTCAACTTAGTAGGTCATCATTCCAGTAGATTAAACCCCAAGCATGAGAACATTTAATCGAGAGTTTTTGATTCGGGGGCAGGTCAGCCAATATTTTAATCTATTACTTATTCTATCTTATTTATAAATAGATAGAAATATTCTGGCTCAGAGGGCTAAATCTCTCTCCTAAGTTGAGTATCGAAAGATCGACTCCTGCCAGGGTTGCTATCTTAGTTCGTTGAGCAAGGCTACTAATTATGTTTGGTGGGAGTCTATTCTTTCTAAAAAACCAGACTTACTTCGATCTCCCTTGATATGATAGGCCCTTGATTAGGGTTTTTATAGAGTGATTGTCATTATGGCTTTTTCAACATCCGCTTCATTACCGTGTAATACATCAGGGTCTCCGTCGTGGCGCTGGTATCAGCAGGTGGTTCAGCATTTACCTGGAATGTCGGCCCGCCATCCTTCGGAACCTGGAACGATGGTTTACGATGATATTCGACTGCTAGGAGCCTTGTTGGGCACTGTGATTAGTAAGCCCCG
The DNA here is from genome assembly GCA_029866025.1 of Vampirovibrionales bacterium. Classification (GTDB taxonomy): domain Bacteria; phylum Cyanobacteriota; class Vampirovibrionia; order Vampirovibrionales; family Vampirovibrionaceae; genus JARXAD01. The sequence continues at coordinate 387,770 of JARXAD010000013.1, forward strand.
TGGTTTGCATAGCATTGAAGGGCCTGAGCTTTTTTTACTGATTGAAAATTTGCGTCGAGCTGCTAAATATTCACGCATTGAGGCCATAAACGTATCGGATAAAATTACTTCTTCGGTTATTGAGGCTGCTCTAAAGCAAGGCTTATCCACCTTCCCCGTTTCACAGCAGGACGAATGTATTCGTAAAACGGTGGGTGGGTTTCGCCTGTTTTTAGAATTGGCCGCCATTGCCGAAAATTATCATGTTAAACACCGCACTAGCAGAAACCCACGCTTTATTGATGACTGGGCTCAAGCCAGAGGCGTTTCATCGGAGACTGCGTATGATGCCTTACGTGGGCTTCAGCTTCGTTTTGTATCCACAGCTCATCCCACCCAAGTGTATCGAGAAACCTACCTTCGGCATGAACAAAGAGTTTTAGCCCTCTTGGGTAAGCTCCATGAAGCTTCTACTGAGCAGGAAGAAGCCGTTGCGGTAGCAGCCTTGGAAGATGCCGTTGAAAAATTGTGGTTAACCCGCTTTGAACGCTGGGAAAGGCCTACGGTTAGTGATGAAGCACGAGGGTTAATACCCTATTTAACTGTGATGGTAGACGCCTTACCTGCCATGCTCGCTACCCTTCAAAATTCTGAACTCCCTACTCTTGCCAAAAAAAATGCTCCGGTGATTGAATTGGGCAGTTGGATTGGAGGGGATATGGATGGGAATCCCTATACCAATGCCGAAACCTTAACAACCGTTTTGGAAGAACGTCGCCAATGGCTCATCAAACGATATGAATCGACGTTGTTAACGTTGGCGCATGAGTATAGTTACTCTCATCATACGGCGTTTCGCTTATCTCCAAAATTTCAGCATCAACTCCAACAAGCCAATGTAGCGTTGGATGGGTTGCCCGCCCAGGAACAGCCCGAGTACATTCAAAATATTCGCCACTTTTATCAGCGAGAGCCTATTCGGCAATATTTATTGTTGATGGCAGCACGTTTGCGGGGGGCATTGCAAGCCCCTTGGCACATTGTCCCCCTTCAAGTTCACCCTTTGTTTGGCTACACCCACCCGGATCAATTGCTGCAAGATTTGGATACGGTCATGGCAGAGCTTCGCTATAACGTGGTAAGCCCAGTGGCCATTACACCCTTGGCTGATTTGCGCCAGCAGGTGGCTTTGTTTGGGTTTCATTGGGTGGGGATGGACTTGCGCGAAGAAGCCAGTGTGATTCAACAGGCCGTTACGGATTGGGTGGGAGGAAAAGCTCCAGGTAATGAAGAGCCTCATCGTTTGGAGTGGCTTCTGGCACAATTGTCTCAAGAGGATGACGCACCGCCGTGCCAGGTAACAACGGACCAAAAATCATCCACGCGTTTGGTGGCCATGTTAAAAACCATTGCAGTCGCTCGGCAGGTATTTTCCTCAGCCTTGGGTGGGCACTTATTACTAAGCATGACGCACCATGCCCATGATGTACTGGCTGCTTGGTTATTATGCCGTTGGTGTGGATTAGAACAGCTTGAGAATGAAGCGCCAGTTGCGTTAGTGCCCTTGTTTGAAACCATCGACGATTTGGAGAAAGCGCCTGCTATGATGGCAGAGTTATTTTCAAACCCTCGTTACGCTGCCCACTGTAATGGCAAGCACATTGTATTAATGGCTTATTCTGATAGTAATAAAGATGGTGGCTTTTTAACCAGCCAATGGCATTTGTACCAAGCCCAACAAGCTATTACCATTGTTGCTAAACAGTACAATATATCGATTCAGTTTTACCATGGCCGGGGAGGCAGTATTGGCAGAGGAGGGGGACCTACCCAGCGATTTATGGAATCGTTACCAGTAGGTGCCACAGACCATGGATTACAAATTACGGAGCAAGGCGAGGTGCTCACCCATCATTATCTTTCTGAGGAAAACACGTTTTTTCATTGGCAACAATACATTACTGCGTATTTAGATCGGACCTTGGTTACACCGCCATATGCCCCGGACGCCACAACTGTAGCCATAATGGATCGTCTTTCTAGCCATGCTTTTCTGGCCTACAAAGCCTTAAAAACTCTGCCTGGGTTTATTCATTATTTTGAAACGGCCACCCCTCGAGAGATTGATTCTATCCATATGGGGTCGCGGCCTTCTCATCGTCGTGCGATTGAAAGTATTTCGGATTTACGAGCCATCCCATGGGTGTTTCGTTGGTACCAGGCGCGCACCTTGTTACCGGGTTGGTATGGTTTCGGGTCAGCCCTATCTGCTGTTATTGAGGAATCTCCTGAGATGTTAGCAGCGTTACAAGAGTTGTACAGGACGTGGCCCTTTTTTACAGCCCTTATCGATAACAGTGCGACGACAGTATTGCAAGCAGATATTCATTTAATGTCTAGCTATGCAGCGTTAGGCAATGTGAATGGGCCTCCCAGTGAGGAGACGCATTTGATTTTAAACACCTTGATTGAAGAACATGCCTTAACTACGCGCATGATATTGGCTGTAACACAATGCAGTGAGTTGTTATCAAGCCCTATTTCGCAGCCCATGAAACGATCGTTTGAGATGAAACGCCCCTATCTCGACCCGCTGAATTACCTGCAGGTGTATTTGCTTACCCAATACCGGCAGCAGGATTTACCAGAAGATCGCCGTCGGGTGATTCATCGTAGTCTTATTTCATCGGTAGGAGGGGTTGTGGCAGGGTTAGGCGTTGCTGGTTAAGAATGTTGGCTAGGAGTGTGATAATTAATGACACTAATACTTCCGTCCCGTTCTAGCACGGCTAGTCGAACATCTTTAATGTTGGCTGCGCCATGAGCCCGCAACGCCTGCATCAATTCGTCGTCGTTAATGTTTTCTCTCCGTAAGTGGTCTTTTAAAAGTAACCCTTGGTTAATAAGTATAGTGGGAGTGCCTTCCAGCCACGAACGAAAAAAGCGAGAACGGTCCATGGTGCGAGGCAGAACCACATTGACCAAAAGTAGGGTTCCAGCGGCCACCACTCCCCCTATTAACGATGTGTCGGGCCCCGTCATAGCATTTTGTACAGCGTTGCTAATAAGTAATAGCAGCACCAAATCGAGGGGAGTCATTTGGCCAATTTGCCGCTTGCCGCCCACGCGAAGCAACACCAAAATAAAGCAGTAAATGATGGCCGTTCGTAGGGCAATATCAAGCAATACAGGTTTCATAAGCACATCGTGTATCAATCAAAACCGTTAAACCTTATAATTTTCTTACTATAGCGTAGATTGATTTGTGTGATTAGGGAGCTTTAATGCTGTTCAGGATGGGCTGAATCGCCTTGCCAAAGGATTTGGAGATGAAATGGGCCTGATATACTGAAGTAAATTGGTTGGTAAGGAGACTTTTTTGTGACGACATCTACCCCCTTGGCAGAAGCATCGGTTAACGTAACGGAATTGCATCTGAAAGATTATCAGCCTCCGAGTCATTGGATTGATAAGACCCACCTGACTTTTACCCTGAATGCTGAAGATGACGTGGTTGTGACGAGTCGATTGTTGATGCGCCTCAACCTTACCTCAGCGCTACCACCTTATACATTAGTGCTAAGTGGGGCTCCTGCCCATGCTCCTGAAGGTGCCGAGACCCCTTGTATGGAACTACTTTCTATCACGGTGGACGGTCAACCTTGGGTGGACAATGCTTACAGTCGTCATGGTTCGGAACTTACCTTAAACCAACTGCCCAATAAGCCCTTTGTTCTGGAAATTCAAACGCGTATTAGCCCCCAAGCCAACCGCTCCCTCAACGGGCTATACACGTCGGGTGGAAAATTTACTACCCAGTGCGAGTCTCAAGGCTTTCGTAACATCACCTTTTATCTGGATCGTCCTGATGTGATGAGTGAATTTACTACCGTCATCCGTGCTCATCAGGGAAAATATGCCCAGCTATTGTCTAATGGTAATCCTTCTGAGCGCGTTACCACCGCCGATGGCTGGGATGAAATCACCTGGCATGACCCACACAAAAAGCCTTGTTACTTGTTTGCGTTGGTGGCGGGAAACCTCCATCTGACGGAAGATACCTTCGTGACCCAATCGGGTCGAACGGTAGCCTTACATATTTATGTAGACCCCGGTGATGAAGGCAAAGTAACCCACGCCATGGCGTCTCTTAAAAAAGCCATGAAATGGGACGAAGAGCGGTTTGGCCGTGAATATGATTTGGATTTGTTCCAGATTGTGGCGGTGAATGACTTTAATTTTGGGGCGATGGAGAACAAAGGCCTTAATATTTTCAACTCGTCTGCTATTTTGGCCGATCCAAAAACGGCTACGGATGCCCGCTACGAATACGTGGAAGCAGTGGTGGCACACGAGTATTTCCACAATTGGTCGGGCAACCGTGTGACATGCCGTGACTGGTTTCAGTTGTCGTTAAAAGAAGGCTTTACGGTTTTTCGTGATTCGGAATTTACCGCGGATCTGAATTCTCGTGCTGTAAAACGTATTGAAGACGTGACGGGCATGCGCACCGCCCAATTTCCGGAAGATGCGGGAGCCATGGCTCATCCCATTCGTCCAGCGTCGGTGGGCTCTATTGAGAATTTTTACACCGCCACCGTGTACGAAAAAGGCGCTGAAGTGATTCGTATGATCCATACCCTGCTGGGTGAAACGGATTTTAGGCGTGGTAGCGATTTGTATTTTGAACGTCACGATGGTTGTGCTGTGACCACCGAAGATTTTGTCAGTGCTATGAAAGATGTGAGTGGGGTGGATCTAGGCCAATTTGAAAGTACTTGGTATAACCAAGCGGGTACTCCGACGTTAATGGTGACAGATGCCTACGATGTTACCACCCGCAAATATAGCTTGACCCTTGAGCAACAGACACCCGCTACACCTGGGCAGCCCAACAAACAACCGTTTCATATCCCGGTTCGAGTGGGGCTGTTAGACACCCAAGGCAAGGATATTCTTCTGGAATTGGGAGAAGACCAAGCTCACTGTCTGACTCAAGGCAATGTGTTGAATGTTACTAAAAAGGCGGAAACATTTGTCTTTCACAACCTGCCCGAAAAGCCTGTACCGTCTTTGCTGCGTAGCTGGTCAGCACCGGTCAAGCTTCAGTACCCCTACACGCGCGACGACCTAACGTTTTTAATGGCCCATGATACCGATGGGTTTAACCGATGGGAAGCGGGGCAGCAATTGGGTGTGGCCGTGCTGCAAGAATTAGTGGCTGCCCATCAAACCGGTAGTGTTATGACAGTGGATGTACGCCTGATCGAGGCCTTTAAGGCTGTGTTGCAAGATGACACATTGGATCCAGCATTGGCAGCCCTAACTTTAACCTTGCCCAGTTTGGCGTACTTGGCAGAATTGTACCCAGATGGTTTGGTGGATGTGGATGCTATGGATGCCGCCCGAAAACAGGCACGAAAAGCTATTGGTATTGCCTTAGAAGATCTCTTCTTAGAGCGCTTTAATGCCAGTCGCTCTACCGAAGGGGTTCCTTATGTGTGGAATATAAAGGATGTGGGTCAACGTGCGATTAAAAATACGGTGCTTGGCTACTTAATGGCGGCCAACCCGCAACAATATTTGCCACTCGCCATCGCTCAATATGAGCACAACCATAACATGACGGATGTGCGTGCGGCTTTGGGCCACATTCTCAATCATGGTTCGGCGGAGCAACGCAAAAAAGCGCTGGATATTTTTTACGAACAGCATCAGCAAAACCCATTGGCCATGACCCAATGGTTTTCGGATCAAGCCTTGGCCGATCGTGCTGATGTCTTGAATGATGTACAATTGTTGCTTCACCATTCTGCCTACGATGCCAAAAACCCTAATAGTGTGCGTGGGTTAGTAGGGGCATTTGCTTCCAATACGGTGCGTTTTCATAATATCAACGGGTTAGGTTACCAATTTTTGGCGGATCAAATTATCGCTATTGATGCCTTTAATCCCATGCTGGCAGCAGGATTAAGTAAACGGTTAGCTGCTCCTCATAAATACAATGCTCAACGCCAGGGGTTGATGAAGGCCCAGCTGATCCGTATTACTGAGTCGGTGAAATCCAACAATGTGCGTGAAATTGTTGGCAAAAGTCTGGCCTTGTTAACAGAAAAACAATCTTAATAGGTATCTATTGGTTTTTGTAAAAAATAAGTTGTTACTGAAAAACCTGTAAACCCAGAACGCAGAATTGGGTGACCTATGGTCAAGCAAAAAAAACTCATTCCAGAAAATGGCCCGTATTATGTGGTAGGTTACGGTGAAAAACGGGATCATCTCTGTTTGATGCTGCATGGTTTGGGGGGTGATTGTTATGAACTGTCACCCTTGGCTAAGCATCTGCACCAGCAAGGGTATAGTGTTTTAGGGGTTCGCTACCCAGGCCATGGGGGCTCTGCCAAACATTTGCCCCATACCACATGGCAGCAGTGGGCTAGCCACACACTGGAAGCATATCAGCAGGTAGCTGACGCACACACCAAAGTGTCGCTGGTAGGGTTTTCAACAGGTGGTACGTTGGCTGTGTATTTAAGCCAGCATATGCCAGTTCACCGTTTAATATTGTTGGCTCCTTTTTTTGGGTTTCGGCATTTTAAATCCTCACGGCTTTCTCCAAAAACCTGGTTGGGCATTGCCCGTTTATGGGTAAAGTACATACCGGCTGGCCCTTTGCCCATTGCTTGCCCTGTTGGTAAAAAGCAAACAACCCCCTTCCGCCAATACCGATGGTTTAGCGTACCTATTATTCACAGTGCGCTGGAACTCATTGAGGTGATTCAGCCGTTACTTTCCAAAATAGACGTACCGGTGTTGGCTGTCTTTTCTCCAAAAGATGCGGTGGTATGCTCTCGCGCCATGGAGAGTTCATTGCTTCAGATGACCAATACGACGGCCCAGCGTCATAAATTATCGGGGGGTAATCACATTGTGTGCCGAGATGTGAGCTCGGATGCCGTGAATACAGCAGTCCTGGATTTTTTAACAAATACGCCTCATCTTTCTTCGGCGCAAGTGTCTGTACTTTCAATTTAAGATGAACCATTTAAAATGGTGCTGAGAATATTTGACGAGGGTGCTTCTCTTATAGAATATGAAAGGCGCCGCTGCTGACACTCATCTTAAACGCTTTGAGTGTAGGAGCTAATCTTGCGTTTAAATACCTTTTAAAACAAAAGAGGCCTGAAATCATCAGGCCTTTTTTTGAGGATGGCCTAAATAAGTTCTGCAAAAGTATAGATTCTATCTGTAAAGGTAAAGTTTTCATTCGTATTGTTGTACGTATTGCTAACGCCGCCTCGGGTAATTACCAGGTTGCCTACTGAACTGCTAAAGGTATAGCCTGCTTTAGCCACACCTAGTCCACTATAGTCTATGGTATCGGTTCCATGGCCACCCCTAAAGAAATTGCCATTGGCGGAAGCGTCTATAAAAATCAAATCGTTGCCGTTACCAGCGTTAATGGTGCTATTGGTGGTCGCTGCAATTACGGTATCGCTGCCACTGCTTAATGTAAGGCTTTGGGCATTACCGGTTAATGTACCGCTATAGGTTGCATTGCCAAGTAGCGCGTCAAAGCCTACTCCACCATCACTAAACTGAACGCTTTCTACGGTATTGTCTAAGGTAACATCGTTACCCGACGAGTTGGTCAGTGTTATTTGAGACCCGCTTTGATTGCGGGTAGTGGTGTAGTTGCCAGCCACCCGGTTTAACAAAAGCATATCGGTTCCTGCGCCACCACTAACGTTTGTTCCTGCGTAACCTGCGCCCACTGTAAAGAGATCATTACCATCACCACCCGTAAAGGTTTGGTCATCGGCAGTGGCTGTATAACTTTGGCTAGCCACATTTTTAAGTTCGCTAAAGCTTAATGTCGTGCCATTAAAGTTAATATTTTCAATGGTATTGTCTATAGTAATAGCCTTGTCACTCTCACCCTCTCTAATGACCAATTGGTTTGGAGCCGAATCGTAGTACTCAAAAGAAAAACTTGAGTTTCCTAGATAAATGGTATCGGTTCCAGCCCCGCCGCTAATAAGGTTGTCAAATGTAGTATTAAAATCACCGATGGTAATGGAGTCATTGCCGCTGCCGGTTACAACCGCAGCACCATTCGTAATATCTCCAGTGGTAATGGTTTGGTTGGCACCGGCTTTAATGGTTTCAAAATCCACAGCGGGGCCGCCATTAAAACTAAAATTTTCAAGACCGGTTACTTCTGTGTAGGCTCCAGTAATGTTATTGGTCAATTGTAGTCCAGTTGGACTGTTGGAGTTGTAAGTAACGCTGTAATCTCCAATATTGCCAGTTAGTGTAGCAAAATCGCTGCCTGAACCTCCATCAATGGTGTTTGCGGCGCCAATGGTGTCTGTTACATTAATGGTGTCATTGCCGTTGCCTAAATTAATTTGGTTATCGTTAGAGCCAGCTCCCAAATTAACGATGTCGTTGCCATCACCGGCATTCACCACGTTATCTGCTGTGGAACCGCCGGCTGCAATGTTGATGGTGTCGTTGCCTGCTTGAGCATTAACGGTATTACTATTGCCCGTAAGGGTGACGTTGTCGGTATTAGTGGTGGAGTTGGACAGCGTAAAAGTTTGGTTGTTCCCCGTTAGGTTGCCGCTATACCCTGCACTGCTAACCAACGAGGCAAAGCTGACGGTGCCGTCAGAAAACTGAACATTTTCTACATTACTAGAGAGGATAACGTCGTTACCTGAAGAATTAACCAGCGTAATCTGCGAGCCATCGGGGTTTCGGGTGAGGGTGTAATCGCTGGCTACACGATTTAAACTGAGAGTATCGGTTCCGGCGCCACCACTGACGGTAGTGCCTATGTAGCCACCACCGACCACAAACGTATCGTTGCCTGTGCCACCCGTTAAGGTTTGGTCATCGCCTGTGGCCCTAATAGTTTGGTTGGCCGCGTCTTTTAGTTGGGCATAGCTAAGTGTGCTGCCATTAAAGCTAAAGGTTTCTATGCTATCATTTACATTTATGGCATTACCAGTAATTGGATCTCGAACGCTTATTTGATTGGGTTCTACATCATCGTAAGAAATTTCATACTGGTTTGCATTTCCTGAAAATATAATTTCATCTGTACCAGCACCGCCGCTAATCAGGTTATCATTCACGGTGTTAAAGTCGGTAACGTTAATCACGTCATTACCAGTGCCCGTTGTTACCGCCGCACCGTTAGAAATATCTCCGGTAGCGATGGTTTGGTTGGCACCGGCTTTAATGGTTTCAAAATCTACAGCAGGGCCGCCATTAAAACTAAAATTTTCAATACCGGTTACTTCTGTGTAGGCTCCAGTAATGTTATTAGTCAATTGTAATCCAGTTGGACTGTTGGAGTTGTAAGCAACGCTGTAATCACCAATATTGCCAGTTAGTGTAGCAAAATCGCTGCCTGAACCTCCATCAATGGTGTTTGCGGCGCCAATGGTGTCTGTTACATTAATGGTGTCATTGCCGTTGCCTAAATTAATTTGGTTATCGTTAGATCCCGCGCCCAAATTAACCGTGTCGTTACCATCACCGGCGTTAATTACAGTGTCTCCAGCCAAGGCGGCTACAGTAATGGTGTCGTTGCCTGCTTGAGCATTAACGGTGTTACTATTGCCTGTAAGGGTCACGTAGTCGGTATTAGTGGTGGAGTTGGACAAGGTAAAGGTTTGGTTGTTTCCCGTTAGGTTGCCGCTATACCCTGCACTGCCAAGTAGCGAGGCAAAACTGACGGTGCCGTCAGAAAACTGAACGTTCTCTACCGTATTGTCTAAGGTTACATCGTTACCCGACGAGTTGGTGAGTCTAATCTGCGAGCCATCTTGGTTGCGTGTTAGGGTGTAATCGCTGGCCGCCCGATTTAAGCTTAACGTATCGGTTCCACCACCACCACTAACAGTAGTTCCTGCGTAACCAGCGCCGACAATAATGGTGTCGTTGCCGGTGCCCGTCGTTAAGGTTTGGTCATCGCCTGTGGCCGTAATGGTTTGGTTGGCACCGGCTTTAATGGTTGCAAAATCTATGGTGCCACCGCCTGCAAAGCTAAAGATTTCGCCATCATTTACGGTGGTTCTCCCTCCACCTAAGATGTTTTCAAAAACAAGTTGGTTAGGGTTATTAGAGTTATAGGTAACATTGTATTGACCTAAACTTCCTGAGAAATTTATGGTATCACTTCCGCCATCGCCATTAATGGTATTGTCTTCCGAAACATTGTTAACCGTTATCGTATCGTTTCCGAGCCCTAAATTTACGGTGTTCCCTCCGGCCCCATCGGCAAGGGTGCCGGTATCGTTACCATCCAAGGCATTAACAATGTTGTTTGTGGCGGTGCCGGCAATGGTAAAGGCGTCCGTAGCTGCTGTTAGGTTTACCGTGGCTCCGTTGCCAGAAATACTGGTAGGGCCCGTGGATCCTGTACTACCCGTCGATCCTGTGCTGCCACTGGCTCCGGTACTACCACCACCGCCCTCTTCCGTAAATACGTTCGGATTAATCACGCCACTAGCACTGCGCAATGTGGTTTTACTGCTGTAGTTATTAATGGTGCTGATATCGCCCGTAAGATTGTTGGTAACGGTAACAGTGCTACCACTTTTTGTTAACGTTAGGTTGCTGGTAGACACGCCTGCAAAGCTAATAGTAGAACTTTTAGAGCTTGCGGTAATGCTTGTGCCCGTAGCGCCCTTAAAAATAGTCGCTTTTGAATTACTACCGCCTAAATAGACTGAGTTATCATCACCTTTAACGGTTACGGTGCCCGATTTTGTGCCACGCAAGTCAATGGCTCCGCCTGATTTATCGGCCTTAACCACCGCCTTACCTGAAGACTGCTTATAGCTTGCCCCATCCTGAAACAAGGTGGCATAGGTTATTGGGCCTGTGGTGCGAATTTTTACGCCTACTTGTGCTGCGCTTGCGGGTGCTGCTGCTCCGGCGCCCCCACTGCCACCCGCGCCGGCCAACTGATTTTGATATTGGCTGAGTAACCCTTGAGAACGTCGGCTTGTAAACGACGTGATTAGGCTAGAGAGGCTGGATGATGTTGAGTTAAATAAGGCGTTGGAAGTCATGAGGGGGATCTCTCGTAATCCATAACGGATGGGGGTAGTTATGGATTGTATCGCCCTGATGATTGTTTTTATTAATGATTTATTGCAGCACTGTTACAACCTATTTTTCTAAAAAGTGGGTGTTCTAAGGATATGTCATGGCCTGTTTCATGCGCCCAATGGCGCCACCCAACCCCACAAATAAGGCATCCGAAATAAGGCTGTGGCCAATGTTCAACTCATTTAGACCTGGGAGTGTTAAAATAGGGCCAATATTTTCACAAGTTAGACCATGCCCCGCATTAACAACTAATCCGAGTGCACAAGCCTGGTGAGCAGCCAAAAATAAACGATCCAATTCTGCTTGGGTGTTTTCTCCGGCCATGTGTTGATCGCAATACCGTCCCGTATGAAACTCCACAATTTTTGCCCCTAAGCTTGCTGTGGCAGCTACTTGGGCAGGGTTACTCTCAATAAACAGGCTCACAGGAATGCCCGCTGCCTGTAGAGCGGTAACGGATGGTTGTAGCGCTGTTTGATAGCGAACTACGTCCAAACCACCTTCGGTGGTTAGTTCTTCACGTCGTTCAGGTACCAATGTTACGTAATCCGGCTTAACCTTAAGGGCAAAGGCCACCATTTCGGGTGTGTTGGCCATTTCTAAATTGAGATGGGTGGTAATGCTTTGGCGCAGGGCAATCACATCCTCATCACGTATGTGTCGGCGGTCTTCGCGTAAGTGAACTGTAATCCCATCCGCACCAGAGTCTTCGGCTAGCTGGGCTGCCTTTAAAGGGCTGGGGTATAGTGTTCCACGCACGTTGCGCAAGGTGGCCACATGGTCAATATTTACGCCGAGTAATAGGGGAGGAGTCATATAGGTACGCCATTCATGGTTGCAGGGATAAGAATCGCTTTAAAGCTGTCGGCCGCTGGTATCGGGTGTTCGTTCCATATAGGCTTCATCCAGTGGGGCGTTGCGGTAGTAAGCAACACTTAATAGGGTTTCATCGGTTACAGCGGTTTGATAATAGATGTTAAAAAAGGCTTTAATAGCCTCGATGGTTTGTAATGAGGGCTTCTGATACTTCAATACGTCGTGGGTGAGCTGCCCTATGGCTATAATACTCATGGAGCCTACGATTTGGCCTCGCCTTACCTTTAGGTGATTGCAGCGAATGTCGACCAAATCCTCGTCTTGCCAATAGGCACCCTCCGAATACAAGGTACCCAGCCTAAAAGCCACACACAGTTGTTCTGGCGTCTCGGCCAAAATGGCTTCTCTAAATGCTTCGGGCCAGTTGATGGCTTTGGCCATGGGTCACAAATCCTTCATTTGTCTAGGGTGTCTTGCTTAGCTATGACTCAGCTATGATAGTGGCAAATCTCCTTGAATCCAACGGTAAAGGAAAATCCACGTGTTCTCTCCGACGTTGCCTCCCAAATCTACTCGTATTGGCGTGTTGTGTGGTGGTCGCTCTACCGAGCGAGATGTGTCCCTGCGATCCGGCTCTAATTGTTTGGCCGCCCTAAAACGTTTGGGCTATAGCAATAGTGTGCTGATTGATGTGGATACCCATATTTCTCAAACGTTAAGTTCCGAAGGCATTGAGGTGGCTTTTTTGGCTCTTCATGGCAAATATGGCGAAGATGGGTGTATTCAAGGTCTGCTAGAGTGTTTTGGTATTCCGTACACGGGTAACGGGGTATTGGCTAGCGCTGTGGGTATGGATAAAACCCGGACCAAGGCCTTGCTTGCTCAAGCAGGCTTGCCCATTATTCAAGGCGTTACCCTTAAAGACTCGGATTCACTGGCTCAGCGGGCTTTATTGCTGGCCAGTGTTACGGCGCCAGTTATGGTAAAACCCGCTACGGGTGGGTCTAGCGTGGGCATGAGTAAGGTGACCGATTTGGCCGACCTTTCGTCTGCTATTGATGCTGCTTTCGCCGTGGATACAGCCGTTTTGTTAGAGCCTTTTATTCAAGGCATCGATGTGACAGTGGGTGTGGTGGATAAGTTATCCGAAGTAGGTATTACTCCAACGGTGCTGCCGCTCCTTGAGCTATCGTCCAAAACCGAGTCTGGTTGGTACGACTTGGAGGCCAAATACACTCGCGGTCTTACCGAGTTTATTCTGCCGGCGCGCGTGTCTTCTTCGCTTGCCCAAGCCATTGAAGAGGCGACCCTTAAGGCTCACCAGGCCTTGGGGTGTCATGGTCTAAGTCGTACAGATTTTGTGGTGTGCCCTGAACAAGAGACGTTTTATATTCTCGAAATTAATACGATGCCTGGGATGACGGACTTAAGTGATTTGCCGTTTCAGGCCGATGCCATGGGCTTGCAATACGATGCTCTAGTGGCTCTCATTTTACAAAGTGCTCTGACCCGAGAGGGCGGCATGAAGTCTGGTACTGCTGTATATGGCGAATTGCTACCAAAGCCCCTGATTGTTAGTGCTTAACCTGGACCGGATGGCTGCATTGTGAACCCTCCTTTTGATAGTGCAACTGACTCTAAAAAATCTGCCTCACCTGAGGGAGTCGGTGTTTTGCTGCCGTCGTTTCGGCGTACAGGTCAGGCCACACCGGTCTTGGACCGTCTGCGCCCTTTAAAAACCGCCTTGCAGGATGGTGGTAGCCAAAGACCGGCAAGCTCCCCCTTTTCCTCCAAAAAGGTAAAGAAAACCAAGCCGGTGTTTGAGCCTGCTTTAGCCGCTATTGTGCCTAAAGATCAACTGCAGGAACGCCGCAAGCAAAAGCAATGGCTAATGCAGGTGCGTCGTATGCGGTTGTCTATTCGCCTGTTGTTTAGTTTGTGTTTAATAGCGGCCGTGGTAGCCGTGGTGGGCTGGTTATGGCAACCCGTTCAGGGGTCTATCCAGTGGGCTACTCCGCCAAGGCTTGTTAGCCAGGCCTTGTTAGAAAAAGTACTGACCCAGCAGTCTTTGGGAACATCGGTATGGCTGGTCAATCCCCATGAGTTGGAAGCAGCGTTGGTGAAGCAGTCACCCTTAATTGCTTCTGCTGCCGTGCGACGTCACGGTTTTCCTCCTCGTCTCATGGTGTCTGTGGTGGAACATACCCCTTGGGCGGCTTGGTATGAAATGGAGGGTGTGGGTCCGTCTAACAGCATGAAAGTTAAGAAGCCTATTCCCAAGAAAGCTCAAACTACAGTTGTTCGGCCGGTGCTGAATGGCTTAGTATTACCTTCATACCAGTGGGTGCCGGTGTCGTCATCGCAACCCTCTGTGGTGCAGTATATTCAACACCCCAGTTATCCTTTAATGCCTGTTATTGGGTTGGCTCACCAGAAACCTTCTGCGGAACAGTGGCAAGCTTTACAGCTGTTGACCGAAACCTTGACGGCTCTTTCTGAGCTGCATGTACAAGCCTTGGATGTTCGTCAGCCTGGCAATGTCCGGGTGATCTGCGAAGGACCTGATATTTATGTTGGACCTTTAAATGGTACTTGGCAACAGCGTTTTCAACGAATTTCGGGGGTGCTGCCTCATTTAGCTCAGTGGGCAAGTCTTATTGAGGCTGTGGACTTGCGTTGGGAGCAACAGGTAACCCTGCATAAAAAAACCAAAGCCCGTCTGCTTACCGTTGTACCCGAAAAAAACACCAGCCAGTTTCAGCGCCCTTAGGGCTGTTCATTAGCCTTTAATACCACTATGATTGGGAATTGTGTCATGTCATCGAATTTGCTCCCGCCGGAATCCTGTATAAATGGCTCTATTGGCGTGGTGATTGTGGGCGCTACAGGCAACATGGGAAAAGAGGCCGTCAAAGCCGTGTTGGCTCAGCCAGATATGACCTTACTAGGGGCGGTGGGTCGTCGTTACGCTGGAGAAGACGCCGCCCTTATTGCGGGGGAAGACACACCGTGTGGAGTGACTCTTGTTTCGTCACTTGTCGAGCTGCTCTCTTCGTTAAAAACTAGCGGCGCTCTAGAGCCGTATGAACATTGGGTGGGTATTGAACTGACGAACCCCACCACCGTAATGGAACATACCAACTCTTTGGTCCAAGCAGGGTTTCGCCCCGTCATTGGCACCAGTGGCGTGGAAGAAGCTCAGCAGAAAACATTGAACCGTGTGTTAACGAGTGCCAGTTTGGGAGGGGCAGTGATCCCCAATTTTGCCATTGGCGCGGTGTTGATGATGCGCTTTGCCAAAGAAGCGGCCCAATACTTTGATAATGTGGAGATTGTAGAACTACATCACAATAAAAAATTGGATGCCCCCAGTGGTACCGCCCACCATACGGCATTGTCCCTTAGTGAGCACCACCCACACCCTTTTAATGCCGCTTTGGTGAAAGAAGCTGAAACCATAACAGGGGCTAGGGGGGCTGAATTCCCGAATGGGGTCAGGGTTCATAGTGTCCGCTTACCCGGTTTGGTGGCACACCAAGAGGTGCTACTGGCATCAGAAGGCCAATTGCTCACCATTCGCCATGATAGCTTTAACCGCCAATGCTTTATGCCGGGCGTCTTGCGCGCGATTCGCGGTGTAACCACCCATTCTGGCCTCAAAGTGGGTCTTGAGCATTATTTGCAGGGTAAGGAATAGTAGTTTGAGTCATGAGAACCCCATTATTGAACTGGTTCGCTACGGTGCCTTTGGCGATTTACTCATGGCGACGGCTACTTTTGCTGGATTAAAGCAGCAGGGGTATCGCGTTCGCTTTATTTGCAATCGTTATTTTGCCCCCATTCTTCGTAATAATCCGTATTTGGATGAATTAATTGAGCTGGAAGAGAGTACTCACGAGGCAGTTGAAGCTTCATTGGCTGGTAAACTACCGGCTGAACGGAGAGTGCTGCTTAATTTCCCTACCTCTCCCTTTGGGTTGTTTCACCCCCTTGGTTTTCCTGATCATCCCATTGCCTTACCCATCACCGAACACTATTGCCGGGAAGTGCGGGTACCCAGCACCGATGAACTCAGCCTTCATTTGGACTCGGATGTGGAGGAGTGGGGAAAATCTTACACTCATACGGTGTTGATTCATTCCCAAACCGCTTTTTCCTTGTATAAAAACTGGGCACCGGATCGTTGGTTTTATTTGGCTAACCACCTGCGTGAACAATTTCGGGTGGATGTTAAGGTCGTCGGTTCTCCGGAGGATCCTCCCATTCAGGGAGTTGAGCGACTGGAGAGCCCTAGCCTACTGCATGCCATTGCGGCATTAAAGCATTGCAAGCTGTTTATTGGCCTAGACAGTGTGTTTAACCATGCGTCGCGGGCTGTTAAAAAGCCCTCCATTATTTTGTGGGGCAGCACCAACCCCTTAGCCTTTGGGTACGAGCAAAACATTAATTTGGTGAATGGCGTGGTGTGGCAACGAGCCATGGGTAATGATGGGCCCCACTTAAAGTGCCAACCATGTTACCGAGAAAATAAACACATGAAAGAATCATTAAAGCCCGTGTGTCCTAATACCCGCTCTTATCCCTATCATGCTTTGACAGAGGATGTTCACCCCGCTCCATCATTGCATGCGTGTATGGCTGCCAACACAGTAGACGTGGTTTTTACCCATGCGGCGGCTCTGCTAACAGCGACCCCTTAAAGCTGATCGATCAGCCAGTGAAGATTTTTCTTTAGTCGCGGGGCTTCGGGACTGAGAGGGAGGGTTTGTAACGATAGCTCAATGGCTTTGGTGTAGTTTTTAAGGCGATCGTAGCAAATGCTGAGGTAATCGCCTGGTACCCAGGTGTAATCTGAGTTGTTGACAAAACCGTCGCTGGGACGCGGGCAACTACTGGCGGCGGTAAAAAAGGGTATCGCGCGTTCCCATTCTTCGCGCTTGTAATGCACCATGCCCACTAAGTTCCAGGCTTCAGCTCGGGTCGAATCGTGGCGAATGGCTCGATGTGCCCATTCTAGAGCCTGTTTTTCATCGTTTAATCCTATGGCGCAGTGATAGGCCTGAACCATGGCTTGGTATTGCTCCCAGCCGCAGCCAGGGTTCGCCAAATACTCCGTATACATGGCAATGGCATCTGCAAAGCGGTGGTGATCTTTGAGTTCGTTGCCATAGTAAAACGTGGTTCTAGGACTTCGATCGCCTTGATTGTAGGCTTTTTCGAGAATTTTAATATTTCGGTCTACTTTGCGGGCTTGCAGCTCAGGTAAAGGTCTATGCTCAATACAAATATCCAGTGCGTTAACGGTTTCCCCTTCATCTGTTTCTACGTATTCATGGATAACGCCCTTCCAGCGAGCTTTGCCGTTATTGCAAATAATGCGTTCGCGGGCGTAACTAAAGTCACAATCCCCTTTGGCATTAAACGACACCTCATAGGTGCACATGACTTGAATAATACCGGACTGGTTAAGCAGGGTTTCTTTCAATTGTCGAAATCGGGCCTGGTTGTCGGGTGTGACAATATCATCGGCGTCTAGCCAGACGATCCAATCGCCGGTGCAGGCATTAAAGGCGGCATTGCGGGCAGCGGAAAAATCATCGATCCAAGTAAAATCAATGACTTTGGCACCCATGCGTTTGGCGATGGCCACGGTATTGTCGGTGCTACCCGTATCTGCCACAATCAGTTCATCGCAAAAACCCTGAGCGCAAGCAAGCACTCGCTCCAGAGTTTTTTCTTCGTTTTTAACAATCATGGCTAGCGATAACGTGGCCACAAGGGCAGCCTCCATTGCTTTACAGATAGGGAGCATTCTACATCATGCGGGCTACCACCAGCGCCTGAGTGGTATGCCGTAACTGATCCACCAGTGTAAGCACCATGGTGCGAACCAGCGGGGGGCTTTCGAGTAACAATTGGCGTAATTCATGCTCTGGGTACACACGTACCTCGCAGCGGCTTAAGGCCAAAGCAGAGGCTGAACGGATCTTACCCTCGGCTAATAAAAAGGATTCGCCAAAAATGCCACCAGGCTGTATTTTCCGAAGGGGTACCCGTGTTTTTTCATCCCCTTGCTTAAAAATTAGCACTTCGCCAGAGACCACCTCAAAGGCACGATCGCCCACTTCGCCTTCGGCAATAAGCAGCTGTCCAGCATCGTAAAATTGTTGGATAGGCATTGTTTACCCGTATCCCACTCTAAAAAATTATCACATTGGTATTCTACCAACCTTCCCATCCGCATCAGCCCCCTAAACAATGGACTTTAATGGGTTTGGGTAGGTTGTGGGTCAAAAGATTGCTGAGTAACGGCGTGTCGGTAAGCAAACATACGATTTAGTTTTTGGCGCACATACCATCCTCCAAACCATTGCCCCAAAAACCCCAGTGGCACTTGGTAGGTTATGTCATCTTCTAGCCAGCAAGTGTTGTTATTGTTAGGAATGACCCGATGGGTATGGCACCAGTAAGCAAAAGGGCCCCTTATTTGACGATCCGTAAACTCAAAGGTAGGTGGGTTTTCCACATAGCCTTCGTGACGGGCTAGCCAATCCAGATAAACCCAAGGCAAAAAGGGGCTTAAAGGCCGCAATCGAAGCACCACTTCGCTACCTTCTTCTTCTATGCTCCCTGTTCGGCGCTGCAGTGTCACAGGCTCCCACGGTGGGGTTAGGTCAGCCACGGCTTCAGGACGTTTGTGCCAGTTAAACACGGCTTGGGCAGGGGCGTTAATCAGCGACCGTTTTTTGAAGCGTTGCATCAATAGGTGTCCATTTCAGTGCGGTTAATAAACCTATGTGGGTGAGTGGCTCCCCCACGGGCTTTATGTCACAATAACTTCAGATGTTTGTATAGGCAACGTTGTGTTGCTTAACCTGTCCCCTTGGAGCCTTTTCGTTATGTTTCAAAAGCCCCACTATGCCACCCCCGACCGTCTCAACTGGTCCGTCATTGGCGTGTTTGCCGCCATGCATTTTTTGGCCCTTGGGGCCATTTGGACCTTTAGTTGGCAAGGCTTAGTGGCCTTTGTGCTGGCGGGCTTTATTACCGGCAGCATGGGGATTTCCTTTGCCTACCACCGGTTGCATACCCACAGTGGCTTTAAATGCCCCAAGTGGCTCACGTATTTGGCCACCTTTGTGGCGTGCTTGGCTTTTGAAGGCGGCCCCATTTTTTGGGTCTCTACTCATCGGTATCACCATAAAATGTCGGATAAGCCCTTGGATCCCCACTCGCCTCGCGATGGGTTTTGGTGGTCTCATATGGGGTGGCTCATGTACGAACACCCGGTGCTAAGTGAGCCCGGTGCCCGCGAAAAAATTACCGCCGATTTGCACGCAGACCCCGTGATTGTGTGGATGGAACAAAATAACGTATTGATTGCCTTGGGTGGCTTTGTGGCCCTGTATACCTTGGGCTACTGGATGCAAGGACCTGCCATGGCGCTGTCTCTGTTGTTTTGGGGCGGATTTTTACGCGTGGTGTCGGCATGGCATCAAACGTGGCTGGTTAATTCGATGACTCACATGGTGGGGTACCGCAACTACAACACGGCAGAAGACAGCAGTAATTTTTGGCTGGTGGCGTTGCTCTCCTTTGGAGAAGGCTGGCACAACAACCACCACGGAGACCCCCGCACGGCGCGCTTTAACCACCGCTGGTTTGAGTTTGACATTACTTATGCGTGGATGCAGCCTTTGTTGTGGCTGGGCATTATTACGGATTTTGTGCACCCCCGCGCTATTGTAAAGGGTTTAAAGCTTCCTCAAGATTCGCCCGAAGATGACACCATCCCGGCCAACATCCTTTCAGGGCTTCGCATGCCCGCCCAAGCTATGGCCCAGTAGCAACAAAAGTTGCCTTTTATTGTGTAACTAAATGTAACGCCGTTGCAGTGTTTTTAGGCACCAAATTAGGGTGCCTGGTTTTTATGCAGATAACAGATACCGTGAATGAACGTTAGCTGTATTTACTGTACGAGACGAATGAGGAGAGACCCATGAGTAAAGTAAAGCAAATTTTAACTGCTTTGGAACCTGCCATTAAGGCCGTAAAAGCTGAAGGGGGGGGGGGGGAGCTTACCCATAAAGTAGTAAACGGTTTTTTTAAACAAAAACAGGCGGAATGCAAGGCCTTGGAAACGGAGTTAATAAATACGCCAGGTGCTATCGTTGAAAAAAAAATAATAAAGGATGATACAAAAAATATTACTGCTAAAAGTATTAAAGGTACCCACCCCGAATACGGTGACTTTGACATTACGATCACTAAAGCTGGTGATGTTTTGGAAAAAGGTAAAATTTCTACTGAGAAGACAACACAAGTAGTTGTTAAAGGCGAAGATGTTTTCACATTGAAAAAATCCAAATGGGGTGATGTAAATAGCCCTACTACAGAAAAACAGATTGTTGTGGGGGACCGCAATGGCTATATTGATTGTGTTGAGGTTCTCAATAAGAAGCATATTCCTGATAGTTTTAAAGTAGCCAGCTATACTGGTCCCCATAAAATGGTCGACAAGAGATTGACTTGCGATCAAGAGATCGCCGTTAAAACGCTTGCTAAAGAAGAGACCTAAGTCCAGAAAGTAAAAAATAGCCCCCTTATCCAATGGTGAGGGGGCTATTTGCATGAATGATAAATATTTACGCCAAGTGCCCGTATAAAAGGTGCCTGTATAAAAGCTTTGCTTGCAAGGCTAACCGGCGAGGTATTGTTTGATGGGGCTGTTGAGCATACTGGTGGCAATGTTGCCGCTGTCAAACTGGGCCAGCAGGGCGCTAGGGCCACCCGCCTCTAAAATGGCTTTAAACTGGGTCACTTTGTCGCTTTGGGCAGTGTCTTCCGCACCCATCTGCTTGGCAAACATCACGGCCTGAGACAGCAACCGCGCTTTGTCTGAAATTTGAGGAGCAACGCCAGAAAACTCTTGTAGGGCGTAGCCTTTTTTTGCGGCTTCCGCTGCAGGAGACTTGCCAACCACGGCGGCCTCTTGGGTTTCGTCGGTATTGTTGGCTTTTAAGCTTAAGGCATTCAGTTGGGCGGCGCTGGTGGCGTTCTTAATGGCGTCCATGGGTGGGTCTCTCTGTATCGGTAATTGGGTGGAAACGTCCGAAAAGGGGGAGGAGAGTCTCTCGTATTATGAAGGGTGGTTTCCTTCAAGGGGAGAGGTTGGGTCTCAACATCCTTAGAATAGAGGAGAACCGATGGCTTGGCATTCATCCGCAGGTGTATCTTGCCGAAGGGGCAAAGTTCCTCATGAGGGCTACCCAAACATTAACCCATGGAACGATACAGAAAGCCGGCCACGAGCCGAAAGAGCCTCTGGATGCCTTGCGTCTTAGGCATAAGGTGCATACGGCTGAGAGTGCAACAGGCTGGCCCGCTTAGACAGTTGTAATAAGGGGCTTATTTTTGCCTGTTCGGCCTTTAAGCGGCTGAATTCTTTGTTGGTGTACCAAGCGTTGTAAGCCACAGGCAACCAGCCAATTAAGAAGAGTACGACACCAAAGCTGGCTATGCCCATACCAGCGGCCCAGGATTTGGCGGCGCGTGCCAGATAGTGATCGCTTTGTGCCCAGTTTTTCTCAACCCAAGCACCCACGGTAGGCGACTGTTTTTTAGCGGCTGCCACAATCTCGGCCTGTAATTGGGTTAATTTACCCAAGGTTTCTGAGCCTTTGAGACCGCCTTCTTTGGCAAAGTAGGCTTTACCTCTTTCAAATAGTTCGGCCGGCGATTTTTTCAATTGGTTGGGATGCGCCAAAAAGCTTTTGGCTAAGCCGGCGTCATGCTCAATTTCCGTGGTGTATTGGCGACGTAATTCAGCCCACTGGTCGAGTTTTTCCAGCAGCCCATTGCCCAAGCCACCCAACCGCTTAAACACCCCTCTAGGAATCCCCAAGAAGGTGTTGCTTTGGGCGGCTTTCACCATGCCTTGGTGGCTGCCTTCCAGCAGGTTGGCCAAGTAGCGGTCTTTGGCGGTGGCAAGCACTTTGCCGTGGGTATCCAGCACGTTACCCAAGGTGCGGTTGGCTTGATGCTGAGCATAGGTATAGCCGTCAGGGTCCCCTTTTTCTGCCAGCACAATACCCGAGGCCTTGTTGCCCGCATTAAGGAACAGCTTGTTAAAGACGGGCAGGCCCCAAATGTAAACGGCAATGCTCCAGGTATCGCGGATGGCAATGTCACGCAATTCGCGGAAATCTTGCTTGATTTTGTTGCCAGCGTCGTCTTTAACCCAGCGGCGTTCCCAGGCACGCTTGGCACGGGCCACTTCCAGGCCAATGTAGGCAAAGGCCACCAAAGCGCCTCGAGGGGGCGTTGAAAACAGAACTTTGAAGGGCCCCATTTTGTAGTTATGAAAGCCGACAAAATCGTAATTCAGCAATTCTTTGGCAATGGTTTGCTTGGTATTAAGCCACCATAGCTTTAGGCGTGTGGGATGAAAAAAGCCTGGGCGACTGCCTGTGGCGCCTTTAAAATCTGTCAACGCATCCTCAGCAGCTTTAATGCCAGGGCCATAATAGCTATCGGCCCAGTTGGTTCCTTTTAATACATTCGAGATATCCCATGATGTTGTAGGAGTAACCGGGGCAGCGCCTTTGCCAAACTGAGGAGCAATATTCATCAGAATTGCCCTCCGCTCGTCACAAGGCGTCGGTTGGGCTGGGTACCGGCAAAGGTATCACCCGATATCATTGTCATCTCTTCTGTCAAAGTATAGGCAGGCTTAGAAGTGGCCATGGGTGAAGAGGCAAAGCGCTGAAAGGCAGCCATCAGGTGGGTTGGGTTATTACGGCTGGGCATAGGCAATAGGGGTTGCAAGCCGCTGCTACTATTTGTACCAGCGCCTGTTAAATCCAGGGTACGGTTGGCCACATACGAATCGTGGTGCTGGGTCCAGGTGACCAACTTAAACAAGAAGCCAATGGTCATGGCCACGGTGGCTATCATGTAACCGGTTTTGGTTCTCATCAAGCGCTTATCAGCGTGTTCCACCAGTTCTCTTATGGTGCTACCTGTAAAGCCTTTGGGTAAATTTTCCACTTGCTTTTCAAAAGCATGGTGCACGTCAAACCAACGCGCTAATTTGAGCATTAACTCTTTGGTATCGATAGGCTTAGGGCTATGCAACACAGGTACATCTCGCAAGTGCATGTGAGAACCAAGGTTCGTTTTCAGATAGTTAATCTCTTTGACCATAGCCGTAAAGGATTTTTGGGTTTTTTCGACCATGCCCAAGGGGGTGGTGTCGGGTGTTTTATTGAACCAACGCTTTATGTTGTTGCCAATGCGCTTAATCCACGGAGTAGGGTCGTTACGATAGGCCGATAGGTGGGTTTCTAAATCGGCGGTAATTTGCTGGAGTTGTTTGCTGTAAGTTGCTTGGTCTTGGGGTTTTAAGCCTTTTAACAGCGATTTTTCATCAATAATATTGTGAATAAACTTTTGGAACTCACCCTTCCAGCTGCCTTTTTGCTTCATGCTTTCCAGCGTTTTTTTGCCGAGCTGAGCCTGATACAGCGTGCCCAAGGTGGTGATATCGTTGTGCCCTAGGTGCAGCCCTGTTTTGTAAGGGTTAAAGAACTTTAAGGCAGCCCCAGACA
The DNA here is from genome assembly GCA_029866025.1 of Vampirovibrionales bacterium. Taxonomy (GTDB): domain Bacteria; phylum Cyanobacteriota; class Vampirovibrionia; order Vampirovibrionales; family Vampirovibrionaceae; genus JARXAD01. Next base: position 411,304 of record JARXAD010000013.1, read on the forward strand.
ACACCAGTGTTGGCCAGATAAAGAACCCTGGGCCACTGGCAAATTCTCGGCCACACTCTTCAATAAAGTTGGGCCAATTGAGGCGCTTAAAACGTTCTTTGGTGGTGTACAAGGTTCTGTCTAGGCCTTGTTTGCGCTGGGCAACAGGGTCTTCCGAGGGTTTGTAGTCCATGGCGCCCCGGAACAAGGCGTTGTAGGCTCGGGGCATCCACAGGGCAAAAATGTCCACTAGCATTACACCGGCTAAAAAATCGGTAAGGGTGTATCCCACAAAAGGAATACCAAGACGTCGGTGTAGCCCGCCTAAAAGCTCAGCCCCAACAGACGGCATTAGGCGCCGCGCAGCCGTACCCGCAAGAGATGCGGTGTTTCCAAAGCGAGGAGTCGCTTTCATCGATGCTGCAGAGGAGGGAATGGTCATGAAGGGTTTTGGGCGAAAGGGAGGTAAGTGTATTAACGAAAAACCCCGAGGCGTTGTGCGCTCTCGGGGTGATTGTGTGAAACCTTTTGTTACATTTTCGGTCTCAGCCAAATCACCCCGTGCTTCCAATAAGGACGAGGACAACGACGGTGAGGATAATGATGGAGCGGGATAGCATCCGGACAACTTTACGTAAGGGGATAAGGGAAGGAGGAGCTTTGCGAAAAAGTGAGTGACAGACACACACCTAGGGTTAAAACAGTCCGAAAAACACGCTTATTAGTATTAGCAAGGTAGCCATTAGACGTGGAAGTCCTTGCACATGTTTTAAGGCCCAGAAAGATGAACTACTCAGTAAGGTTTGCATGGTATAGCATAAACAAGTTGCGTGGCAAACCGTAATTGCCTAAAAAATCACGAAACTGGTAAAAGATTATCTTTCAGATATCAAAAGGTTTCTAATAGATTTTTATAAAGGGCGGAAAGCCTAAGTAAAGCCATATCCTTCTTTGTTAAACCAAACTTCTCAAGTTGGGTGTTGTTGGAACAGTTGCCCTTGATTCTTACGGAGGACTGCTTTAAACTGGCTTGTCCAATAGAGCTTAGCTTTGTATTTGCTTTATGTACGGTATTCGACATTATTTAATGCGTTCAAAGGAATTTGGTTCGCCATGAAACAAGATATTCACCCTACTTACAACAAAATTACAGCCACCTGCGTGTGCGGTAACACCATTGAAACCGGCTCGGTGCTAAGCGCTATTGCTGTTGAGATTTGCTCTGCTTGTCACCCGTTCTTCACCGGTCAGCAAAAAATGATCGATACCGAAGGCCGTGTGGATAAATTCAATAAGCGCTACGGCAAAAAGACGGCTTAGTTGCTTTCCTTTTTCTTTAAAACGCCTCGAGGGCTCTCTCTCGGGGCGTTTTTAGTGCAAGCCTCTTTTATAAAGGGCTTCTCTCCGTCATAATAACTCTTTACCATAACGTTTAGCTTGTTATATTCCAATTTAAACCAACGGAACCTTTGCTGCTATGGAAAGCCTGATTGCCAAACTCCAATCGCTGGAAAACTCTTACAACGAGTTGGGGGCCCAGCTGAGCGACCCGTCCGTATTTTCCGACGGTAACCTGTTTCGCGATCTGTCTAAGAAACGGGCCGCACTAGAAGAAACTATTGAGACCTTTCAGCGCTGGAAACAATGCACCAGCGATCGGGAAGACTCTGAAGCCATGTTGAAGGGCGAAACTGATCATGACATGCGGGAATTTCTCCACAGTGAAATTCATCGCTTAAATGACGAGCTAAAACAACTGCAAAGCGATTTGCAAGTGATGCTACTGCCTAAAGACCCCAACGATGATAAAGACATCATGCTCGAGATTCGTGGCAGTGCCGGGGGCGATGAAGCCAACATTTTTGCCGGCGATCTGATGCGTATGTACCTACGCTATGCCGATAAACAGCGCTGGAAAACGGAAGTGCTGAATATTAACGAGAGCGACCGTGGCGGCGTGGGTGAAGTAGTGATTCAAATTAAGGGCGACAACGTTTACAGCCGTCTAAAGTACGAATCGGGTGTGCACCGCGTTCAGCGGGTCCCGGTAACGGAATCTCAGGGGCGGGTGCATACCAGTACGGCTACCGTGGCCATTATGCCCGAATACGATGAAGTGTCCGTAGAGATCAACCAAAGTGACATTGAAATCCAGACCATTCGCAGTGGTGGTGCCGGTGGACAAAACGTGAACAAGGTAGAAACTGCGGTGCGGTTGTTCCACAAGCCGTCGGGTATTCAAATTCACGTGACCCAAGAGCGGAGCCAGTTGCAGAATAAAGAGCTGGCCTTTCGTTTATTGAAAGTAAAGTTGTACGACATTGAATTGGAAAAACAGCAAAAAGAAGTGAGTGACTTGCGAAAAAGCCAGGTGGGCACCGGCGATCGCAGTGAGCGCATCCGTACCTACAATTACCCCCAAGACCGGGTAACGGATCATCGGATTGGGGAGAATTTCCCCCTCAGTAGTGTGATTGAAGGGGCCATTGAGCCCGTGCTGCAAGCGCTACGGACGGCTGACCAAAAAGCCAAGCTAGAGTTACTGGCTGCCCAAGGGTAGGGGTCATCTCAATAATCCTTAGATCTAAAACCGCTTTGGCAGGGCTTCCTTTCGCTACAATGGTACGTATATCCCCCCCCTTCGAGGAGCGCGCCATGGTTTCCGATAATCCTGAGTTTTACAAGGCCTTTTACAAACGCACCAAGCAATACGGGCCTATTCTATTGTTTGTTCTAACGTTGTTTTTATCAGTGTTACCCATTTTATTTGCTTTGATAAAACGGGAGTTCTATCCGAAGCAACCATCTTCATTGTTTATAGCTTCTTTTGTGTTCTATGGCCTATTTAATATCCATTTAGCTATTTTATCTGTTTATCTTAATCAACAGCGGTATTTAAAAGTGTTTTCAGCACTTTTATGGTGTTTTCATGTGTATTGGGTTTCATTTTTTTTGATTGTACATGCTTGTTTTCAATAATGATTACTGCTAAAACCCGCCCCAAACATCACTGTCCCAAGTTTGGAGATTGATACATTATGGTTTCAGATAACTCTGCGTTTTACAAGGCCTTTTACAAACGAACCAAGCAATACGGACCGATTGCATTACTATTTTTGACAATATTTTTTGCTATTTTACCTCTTTTCTCTCTTTTCTTTAACCATGTTTTTTATAAGAGCCCATCCCGTAATGGTGTTGTAAAATAAAAGACGTATTTTTATTGGAGGGCTGTGAGATGAAATACAAACCTTTAAAAGATTCTCTGTGGCAACGGATTGAGTTTTTCATCTTTTAAAACGACTTGGGACGGCCTAGAACACGGGACAGGGAATGCTTTGAAACCATCCGTTACGTACTCATTACCGGTATTCAGTGGTGTAATATCCCTGACCTGCCTGGGTTTGTGCCTAAATCCACCG
>JARXAD010000006.1:0-120000 GCA_029866025.1 Vampirovibrionales bacterium
AGGCCGTCCCAAGTCGTTTTAAAAGATGAAAAACTCAATCCGTTGCCACAGAGAATCTTTTAAAGGTTTGTATTTCATCTCACAGCCCTCCAATAAAAATACGTCTTTTATTTTACAACACCATTACGGGATGGGCTCTAACAAGATATCCCTCACCAACACTCACTGTTTACGTCTTCTTAACAGGCAAATTAACACGTGTTTGTGACTTGTTGATTGTGATTGGATGACAATACGGTGTCATAACTCAGTAATGTATTTGTTATGTTTTAACGTTTCCCATGCACACCATAAAAAACAGGCCCACCCTGCGAACAAGGTAGACCTATTTTTTAAATGCCGCCACGATCCTTTTATAAAGGACGCTGTGTGTCCTAGTTTTTGCTGATTTCAGTGAGCTTGGTGGCGAGGGCAGATTTTTGTTGGACGCCTACCAATTGATCGGCCACTTGACCGCCTTTAAAAAACAGTAGGCTAGGAATGCCGCTAATGCGGAATTCTTGGGCTGTTTGCATGTTTTCGTCGGTGTTCATTTTGACGATTTTGACTTTGCCTTCAAACTCGGCAGCCAGTTCATCAATCACAGGGGCCAAAGCGCGGCAAGGTCCACACCATGGGGCCCAAAAATCAACCAATACGGGAACAGAGGACTGTTTGACTTCAGCGTCAAAGGTGGCATCCGTTACTTCCAGGACATTGCTCATTGTTAGTTCCTTTTTTTTGGAGGATACACGTACGAACACAAGTAGAATTGAACGTCCATCATCATAGCACGCCATAGCACCGCTAGGCTTTCCTCTGCCTCTGGCTTAAGATGGATTTAATAATTATGAGTACCTTTGTGATTTTGGATGTGTGACATGGCCACCGCAACGCCCCCCCAAACAATGAACCCCACGCGTTCTACCACCTCGGCATCGGGTTGGGGGTTCCACTTGCTGGATAACTACCTGTGGCAACAAATTGGCGATTTTCTATCGCTGGCACTAACCGTATTTACCCTACTGGTGTTTTTCTCCGATACCTTTTTGGATTTCATCCGAGACATGCAACGGTATGGTATTCCCCTCAATACCGCGTTGCTACTGACGGGCTTGCAATTGCCCAAAACCATTGCTTTGGTGATTCCTCCCAGTGTGTTTTTGGCTGTATTGCTTATTTACACCAGCCTTAGTGCCCAGCACGAGCTAATTGCCATGCGCATGGCGGGCATACCTTTGGGCCGATTAATGCAACCCGCCTTGTTACTAGGGTTATTGGCCACCGTGGTGTGCTACACCCTGGGCGATTGGGTGGTTCCGGCCTGCAACCGGTTGGCTGAAGCCTTGCGACAAGATGTCATCGATCATGGGGTATTGCCCGCCAGCAACCAAAGCATTGTGCTAAAAGACAGCGCCGAGGACGGTACCTTGCGCAAAGTCATTTATGTAAGCCACAGTGATGGCAAGCATTTGGGCCCTAGTACGGTGGTGGATCGCAGTGATGCCAACGTCATTCAAGTCATTCAATCCCGCGGTGGGCAGTGGTTCCCTACCCATTGGTCCCTCACCGATGCCAATGTGTATACCCTCTTCCGTAACAGCAACTCTTTTAGCTTCCACAACAGCCAGGTACTCAATGTTCGCGATTTGTTGGGAGGCGACGACAAAAAAACCACTGCTGACAGCAACGTGCCCAATCCCCTAGAAGTGGACAGCGACTTACTGCCCTTTGGTGAACTATACCATCGGGTACAGTTGCGAACCAAAGCTGGGCTTGAAACCAAAAAAGGCACCTACGCCAACCTGTGGGAAAAACTCACCTTGCCCCTTAGTTGTTTGGCCTTGGTGTTGGTGGCCATTCCTTTGGCGATGGTGCCCCCCCGCCGCCAGGCAGACCGCAGCATGATTGCTGCCCTGGTGGTGTTGTGTGGCTACTATATTTTGCGGGCTGTGTGCATCGCCCTCGGTCGGGCTGGCTGGCTATCCTTTGGCAACTTGCTCCCCGATGCCACGGCCATGATGATTGCTGCTTGGTTACCCGTAATAGTGGTAGCAATCCTTGGCTTGCTACTGGTACAACGTAAACAACGCATTTTGTAAGGTAATTTTTTAAAGGACCCTAGGCAATTTTAAATATGCCTGCGTTTTATTATTGTTAGTTAAACACTTGATTACGTTAATAAAAAGAAACACCCCTCATGTATTACTCGCTTACCCCCCCCCGCTTTAGCGCCAAGCATTATGTGCCTGTTTCAGGGGCTAAAAACGGAAAACATTTAACGCCTGACCAACTTACAAAAGTAGATAACTTCGTAAGTTTAGATTTCTCAAATAACGGAATTGACCCACAATCACAAGTGATCAATGTCTTTCCACATGATGGATATGTCGAAGCTGTTTCTGGGAGAAGCAAGCCGAAGGTCCGTCAATTCGAATTTAATAATAATACGATTGACTATATTCACCCAGGTGGGCCTCTAGAACCTAACGGAAAAGTCTGGAAATCTGACGATCTAGAATACTAATGAAGCTCCTCCAACCGCAGGAGGCAAGGGCTCTTTCTTCCGTTGTCCAGCCGATGCGGCAGCGGGCATATGCGGTTATTCTCAACGCTGTGGGGAATATCCCTCTCGACATTCTAAACCCATGACGAGAGCCACCTTCCTCACCTTATTGGGAACCCTTTGAGCGGGGAACCCCTCATCCTTCCTGCCAAACACCACCCAGGAGTGAGGTAGGACACAGGCCCTCTGTTGTTGGCCCCTTAAAAAAGGCCCCCAACACATGAGATACGAACGGTTGAAGATTACCCCCTGAAGCAGAGTAAGAACACGCTTCTAACTATCCCTCGGTATTGTCCCTCAATACCCTTGATAGCGACCTTCACCGAATTGCCTGTGCCACAACGCCGCAACCCCTTTGGTTTTTTGCCAACAGTGTGGGCGGCGTTTCCCTGCGCCCACAGGGCGCTTTTATACTAAATATTGGCGTCATTAGCTAAAAAACTGCGAATTATAACCAAAAATTATCGGAACACCACCCAAGCCATCATCAAAACGGCCTTTGGCCAGATCATTTGCGGAGAGAGACATCGTGATACTTAAACAAGCCTTTTTACGGGCCGCCACGGCAGCGCTGCCCAAACAGTCGGTGGATACAAAACCCCTTGAGCCTAGCTTGGTGGGGCTTCAGTATTTTGTAAAAACCCGCCGCTGGGAAAAACCTGCCAGCCATTACGAGGCGGTCAGCTCTCCTATCGCCACCACCAATCCTTTTGCTCAAGTCATGTATGGGATTCCCCCACAAGAAAGCAACAGCAAAAAAGCCTTTTGGGAAAGCCTAATGCAGCCCACTGCCGAAGTGGTGGTAATAGACGGCGAGCTTGTGGAATAGCGCACGAAGCATTACGGGTTAGAAGAAAAAGCCGGCAGTACCTGTTGATCCAGAGTAGTTAAAGCCGTGTAGGTAGGCAACATAATCAGGGGTTTGCCACTGTCTGTATTTAGCGCAAGCGCCTGCTCCACAGCCTTCTGCAGGTTCAGCTCAACCGTTAGCTTTTTCAGCCCAATGGTATGCAACCGTAAGGCCATGTCTTCGGCGCGCTGTCCGCTGCACACAACGTGGGTAGCGGGGGGCAAGGTAGTGAGCCACTCAAAGGGGGCATCCCAAATCCAGCTCACGTCGCGGCCATCGGCATCATTGTCATTCAGGGCCAGCAACACCACAGCAGGCTGAGTGGCCACCACGCCCCGAAGGACTTCCTGGGTGCCCATAGGGTTTTTAATGAGAAATATCTGAACCGTTTGACCGTGGAGGGTACGGGTGTCGGCGCGCCCAAAAACACCTTGGTACTGGTGTAAGCCCTGCTGTATCGCCTCTGCGGATACACCCCACTGCTGGGCCACAGTAGCTGCGGCAATGGCATTCCACACGTTAAAGGTGCCTGCCAAAGGAATACTGAACGATTCACCTGAACCGACCCAGTGGCCCGTAAACCCAAGCCCTGCATGAGAATCAATTTGAAACGCTTTGTTTAAAGCAAATAGTTTAGAGGGATTCAACGAGTCATTTATAGAAACAGGCTTCGCCTGTTCGAAGCGGGAGGGGATGAGGGTGAGTAAATCAGGAGGAGAAGCCGTATCCGCAAGGGGAAGAACGGTGTACCCCGTCACATGAGTAGAATCTGTAACAGAAGCCAAGGCGGCCACGCGGTCATCGCTGGCGTTGAGAAAGAGTTGCCCCTCACTCAGCTGGCAACGCTCCAATCCTTGGCGAATCCACGCGGCAGTGGTGTCTAGTTCGCCAAAGCGATCGAGCTGATCGCGAAACAGGTTAGTCACCAGCGCATAACGAATTGGCATTTCAGTGGCCAACAGGCGTACGTTGGCTTCGTCTACTTCCAGCACCCAGGCGGTAGGCTGGCTCAAGCGTTTTTTGAGGTGATTAAGGTTTCCAAACAAAGAGGCCGATCGGATCAACCCCGTTGCAATGCCATTGAGCATATTAGCGCCCAGTGGATTACACGCCACGTGCCAGTTGGCAGCCTTGAGAATACTTACCAATACACCAGCGGTGGTGGTTTTGCCGTTGGTGCCAGTAATAATGAGGGTATGTTGGGGGGCTTGCTGACCGAGCCAGCTGAGAAGACGCGGCGCCAGGAGTCTGGCCACTCGCCCTGGCACCGTGGTGCCTTGGCCGAGCTTAAAGGTAGGCAACAGCCACAGTAAACACTTTCCAGCCCAGAGAGCCAACACACACCGAGCGGTCTGAATCACTGCCTGCACCCAGTACTAAACCGTTTGCAAAGCGGGTGAAGACTTCATGGTGTAGGAAATGCCGTGGGCTTTCATTCGCTCTAGGGCTTCCGTTAATCGGGCTTCGGGTTGGGTAAGGGCCACACGGAAGAAGCCTTCGCCTTCGGGGCCGTAACCGTTGCCGGGAGGCACCACAATGCCGCATTCATCCAACAACAAGGTGGCAAATTGCTGGCTGGTAAAACCGGCAGGGACGGGAACCCATAAGTAAAACGTGGCGGCTCCGGCCTCAATAGGCCAGCCGAGCTCTTGCAAGCCTTTGACGAACAAGGTACGACGCGCGCCATAAATTTGATTGATATCCGCCGTCAGGGCATCGGAATTTTCTAGCCCCACTTGGCCCGCTTGTTGAATGGCGGTAAACACGCCGCTATCGGTGTTGTTTTTAATTTTGCCCAAAGCAGCAATCACTTCGGGGTTGCCCACGGCAAAACCCAAGCGCCAACCGGTCATGTTAAACATTTTGCTAAAGCTAAACAGCTCTACGCAAACGTCTTTGGCGCCTTCGCAGCTTAAAAAGCTGGGGGCCTTGTAGCCATCAAAGGTCATTTCGCTGTAGGCGTTATCGTGCACCAAAATAATGTTGTGTTTTTTGCAAAAGGCAATGGCTTCTTCAATAAATTCAGGAGTGGCAATGGCACCAATAGGGTTGTTGGGGTAATTGAGAAACAACAACTTGGCTTTGTCGGCCACGGCAGGGTCAATAGCACTTAGATCGGGTAAAAAGACGTTTTCGGCTTTAAGTGGCACTGTAATAGGGGTACCGCCGCACAACAAGGTGTAGTTGCGGTACACGGGATAGGCAGGCGAGGGCACCAGTGTGACATCTCCCGGTTGAATGTAAGCCAAAATAAGGTGAGCCAAACCTTCTTTGGCGCCAATGAGAGACAAAATTTCAGTATCCAAGTTGGCTTTCACCCCAAAACGGCGTTCCATCCAGCCGGCACAAGCGGCACGGAAGGGCATGCTGCCGTTATAGGCGGGGTATTGGTGGGTAGCAGCATCGGCCACTGCGTGTTGCATGGCAGCCACAATGGGCTGCGGGGTGGGTAAATCGGGGTCGCCCACGCCTAAGCTGATGATGTCTACACCGTGGGCTTTGGCGGCGTCAATTTTCTTGTCCAGTTCGGCAAACAGATAGGGAGGAATAAGACCAAGGTTGCTGCTGGGTTGAGGCAAAGGAGACATCGACAAAGGGCTTTCTAGCAATAGGTAACGCACAATTTTGCCGTATTGTAACAAAAGCGGCTCGCCCTTGTCTCCTTAAGGCAATCAGGTTCACTGATTATTTTACCGATTTGGAAATCAATCATTTTTTATAGGGCGGCGTTGCCGCCTAACACTGATGACAGGCATGACGATCATCGGCGTAGCCGGGGGGCTCCAGCTGCAAGGTGACGTGGTTAAGGCCATAGGTACTGGCCAACGTATGTTGAATGTTCGTAAGCAGCTCGGACTGAGAGGCTTCGGGAGACACGGTAACATGGGCGCTCAGGGCATGGCGATGAGAGCTGATGGTCCAAATGTGCAAATCGTGGACGGCGAGCACGCCCTCAATGGCGCTCATGGTTTGGGCCACTTTATCCACAGGCAAATGAGCGGGGCTGTTTTCCAGCAAAATATGGGTGGCATCCACCAATAAATTATAGGCGCTAACCAACACCAGCAAGGCAATAATACCGCTAATGACGGGATCGGCCCAAGCCCAGCCCAGCCACGTTAGGCAGCCAGCCGCCACAATGGTGCCCACCGAGCCTAACAAATCCCCCAGCACGTGAAGATACGCCGCACGCAGGTTGAGATCGTGCTTGTGGGCATCGCTCCCCCCGTGAGAGTCTCCATGGAGGACCTTGATGACCATCAGGTTAATAATCAAACCACCCACGGCAATACCCAGCATGAGGGGGCCTTGGATGGGGTGGGGGTTATGGAGGCGCTGCCACGCTTCGCTAAGGATGAGAAAGGCGACGCCAGCGAGCAATAGCCCATTGATAAAAGCGACCAATACTTCGGCGCGGTACAAGCCAAAGGTTTGGCGAGACGAGGATTTTTTCCCGCTGAGCCACGAGGCAAAGAGTGCCAGCCCCAAGCCTGCCATGTCGCTAAACATGTGGCCACTATCCGCCAGCAGTGCCAAACTGCCGGACCAAACACCGCCCACCAGCTCGGCCCAAAAATACAGGCCGGTCAGTACCAGGGCCCAACGTAGGGCCTTCATTTTTTCGCCCCGCAAGTCGTCGGTTAGGTTTGGGTTGTCATCGTGGTGGCAGTGGCCACCCACCCCGTGGGCGTGGTCATGATCGTGGGGGGCGGAAGAGGGAGGAGGCGAGTAGAGCATCTTCCCATTGTAACGTAAGAGAGATAGGCAATCATCGCCATTCAGGTGGTTTTATAGTGTATTACCACATCAAGAGCATTGCGATGAAGATTCAAAACTACCCACCCAGCTTGTGGAAAACCATCGAAAAAACGCGTTATGCTTGGATGCCAACAGCCGGTGCTTTGGTTGGCCAAGCCATTGGTCATCATCAATACCCAGTAATTGAAGGTCTTTCAGTGGGGTATTTATTGGCATTCACAAAAGAAGGTTTCGATTATTTTTTAAGTTTGGCAAAAGGCAAGCTTTTTAAGCCAGCGCTTCGTCATGAATTGGGCCATATGATCGCAGCCATACATGAAGGTAAGCCAATCAAAAGAATAGAAAAACACTGCCTGAGTTACTACGTAAATATGGGTAAAAACTTTAAAAAAATAAAGAAACAAGAGCCAAAAACAGCTTTAAAAATGCTTTTGGCTGGGCGTATGTTAAATAGATTAAAAGGTTACACTTTAGAACCTTCCGTAGCAAATTTTGATCGAATTGATGAATATAAAATTTTATTAAAAAATCCAAAGATTATTCGATATTATCTAACTCAAGCTCGAAAAGAGACTGAAGCCATTCTACGCCAATACCCTGAGGAACTTATTGAAAAAATACTGAATAACCTGATGGATGACTTTAAAAAATCATCTAAAGGCCCCGTTTGGTCGAGATTTAACAATAAAATCCAAGAGCTTGAAGCGCGCTTAAAGGCTGGAAAAATTAAGCTGGATCAAGCCGGGTAGAAAAATTTGTGCATCAAATTAAACAAAATGGGATTGTGGGCTTTTAGCTCCTCACTGCGCATAAAAAACACCTCGCCCAGCACGGCCAAAAACTCCACCTCGTTGGTAAGGGCATAAGGCACCAAGGGGGTGGGCTTTTCATTGCGTAACAGCTCCCACTCGTGCTCGCGTTGCTCCCAAAACAGAAGGCCCTCATCGGCGGTCCAGTCGGGCAATACCCCGTCTTCATCGTCCAAATAGTCAATCAGGTGAACCAGCTCGTGGATCACCACATCCATCACGTCATCGTGGATGTCGCGCCCCCCGTTGATGACTTCATCAGTGGCAAATTCTAAAATCACGTCATCGCCATGGACGGTGGTACGACCAAACAGGTAGATTTCCAAGTCCTCATCTTTAAAGCCTTGGCCTTGGTACAGGCGCACTTCCACACCGTTATCCAGGCAGCACAGGGTCTCCATCCAGTCGGGACGGTATTTAAGGGCATGGGCTACCCGCTGCATGATGATTTCTTCCGCTTGACGGGCTTCTGCCTTGGGCTTGGTTTCCACGCGTTCGCCCCGTTTGCCCGCAGAAAAATAGCGGAACACAAAGCCGGTGCAGTAATCCCCATCTTCAGTGGTTAGCCAGTCTTGGCTAGAAGATGCTTCCAATGCAGCAGCCTCTGCAGGGGCCACTTTAGGTGTCTTTTTGCCCGCTGTAGACGATGAACGCTTGGAAGATGGCTTGTTGGGTCGGGACGAGGCCACCGACGCACCTGTTTTCTATCCGTAATGATGGGGAGGATTCTAACTATTGTATCGGCAAGTGGGGCATTGCGGCACATCGCTTTGGAGGAACCTCAGCCCAGCACGATCGTCGTGATACAGTAGTGCCTTGAGAGCGGTGTTCCTCTCCAAGGTTACACTCCAAGGCCATAGAGAAACCGGTGTATGACAACTCTTTCTTCGGTAAAAACCCTTGCCTGGGTAGGGCTTATTGCCATGGCTACCGTTACCACCCTGGGCGCATGGGACTTAAAGCAGCCCTTGGCAGATGTGCGCGAAACCTGCACCGTTCTGGGCACAGGACTTTCGGTATCAGAGCTAGAAAAAACCCAAGCCTTTAAGCCCTTGTTTCAGGTGGGGCACAACCCCGTGCATCGGTTGGCCTTTCAATGCCCACAATGGGGGCATGTGTTGGTAAACGATCCCGATGCCTTTCGGTACAGCTTGATGAAAGCCGGTCAGCAAGCCACCATTCGCCACCGAGATTTTCGTTGGGCCCCCGATCAATGGCAACTCCAAGTGGCGTCGTCTCCCATTGCAGTGGATGAAATAGCCACCACCACCCTAGGAACCCGCTAATGACCCATCGTTGGCCCACTGTTGTAGGAATAGCCCTCCTAGCCTTTGCCTTGGTATTTAACACCTTGGGGGGGTGGGCAGCTCGTAAGCCGGTGGTGCATTCACGCTTTGTAGCACCATTAGCCACGGCGGCTCAAACACCTGCTACCCCTTATGGAAGTTCTCAAGCCACCTCCACCTCGGCACCGTCAGCCGAATTACAATCCCTCTCGTGGATGGAAGAGGCCTTATTGGGGGCTCCTCAAAGCACCTTGCCCGTTGCAGTTCGCCTTACCACGTTAGAAGAAACCTTTTTTGGTGTGGCCTACCCCTTTGAAGCCACCGCTCAGCGCCTAGCCCGATTGGATAACGCTTTACTGTCGCGGAAAGACCAGACCCTCCGAAAACGCCAAGCCGATGAGGTTGAAAGACAAGCCGCCTTACAGCCCACGCTTACCGACGAGTGGGACGAAACGTCCGCCCTAAACCCCCATAAACTCACCAACCCGTCTACCTACCCTGCCAACAAGGCTTCGGCACTGCCTGCTCGCCTACGCGATCCTGCATCGGGGCAACCTGCAATGGGTTTGCCTGCCGGGCAAGTATCTCCCACAGCCTGGAGCCCGCCCCCGCAAGCCAGTGAGTATTCCCCTAACCCTTCTCAAGGGTGGGAATCCACGCCGTCTCCAGAAGTGATGAATGAATCGTTACTAACGCTTGAAAAAAGCGTACTTAAGGCCACCTATCCTAGCGAAATGCCCACCACCCGACTGGATCGGTTGGAAACAGCTGTGTTTCACCGCACGGCGGGCACCGAAGGCCTCTCGGAGGATGAACGTTTGCAGCGCCTTATTGCCGTGGCTAGTGCCCAGGCCGATAGCAACTACGAACGCACGGTCAACAGCCCTTCCGGCAGTTTAAAAAGTCTATGGCCTATGCTCCCCATTATTTTACTAATGTTACTTTAGTGTCTATGAACTCATCCTCTTCATTGCTTTCCATTCACACCCCATGGGGGTGGCTCTGGGTAGATCCCAATCCCAGTCACCAAGGCTGGGCATGGGCACAGGAGGCCAGCGGTCGGCAAAGGCCTGAATCTGCCGAAGAAGAAACGCTACTGAACGCTTTTACAGCCTATACCCAAGGAGATGATGCAACGTTAATGGCGTGGCCCTTACCTCACACGGTGGGTACGCCTTTTCAACGTGCTGTGTGGAGCGATTTGTTGGCCATCCCGAAAGGTAAAACCGCTAGCTATGGCGAGGTTGCCAAACGGGTAGCGCAGACAATGGGGCAAAAACCAGCCCCCCAAGCGGTGGGGCAGGCATGCCGCAATAACCCATGGCCGTTGCGGGTGCCGTGCCATCGGGTGATTTCTACTGCCGAGCAACAGGGAAAAACCGGGTTTGTTGGGTATGCAGGCCATACCTTGGGCTATTTACCGGCTATTAAAACCCAATTGCTTGCGTGGGAGCAGCAGTTGCTGCCTAATACACGAGTAGAATCAACACGCCACTAATCACAGGGTAAAAACGCTGCCAATATTTAAGTATATAAAACCTGCTTCGCAGGTTAGGTGAGGCCCATGAGCTTGTGGCTTTGGGGAATGACGCGTACCGAGGTGAAGTGGCGGGTAAGGTGCTGAACGGCATTAAACACGGTGGTGGCCAACACATCGGTGGAGAGCCCATTGGGGTTGGTGACGGGCTGGACAAACACGGGGATATTTCGATTGGACACCAGCTCCATCACGTGGCCCAGCTCATCGGACGTGACAGCGTTGTTTAGAATCAGCTTGATGAAGAGCTCGCACTGGGGGTTCTCCTGAGCATCGGCTATAAATTCCCGATGCGCGTCGCTTTGCCACGGTTCACCGGTGGCGGACGGAAGCTTGATATCCATGGCAATGGTGGAGACCCACGGAGCAATGGAAGCCAGTACAGCGGGGTGGGTGCCGCTGGTTTCTAAGTACACGGGTTTGTTGAGTAAAGGCAACCATTGGCTGAGAAAGCGACCGTACAACAAAGGTTCACCGCCCGTTAGACTAACGCTGTGATGTGGCGTTTGGCACCATAGTTGTTCCACCAAACCATCCAAACTATGGGGCAGTTGGGGGTTGGGGTGTTTGTCCCATACACCACTGGCAGGCTCGGTTTCAACCCAACATTGACCGTCAGGTTGGCTCATGGCTGTATCGCAATAGGAGCAGTGCAAATGACAATGAGAAAACCGCACAAACACTTGGCGTTCCCCAATGTGGGGGCCTTCGCCTTGGAAGGAGGAAAAAACTTCGGTAATGGGGGCACTCACCAGTGTCTTGCGCGCCAAATCGCCAGACACTGACGGCATGGCCAGAGGGCTGGTGTCGGTAGAAAAAGAAGAAACGGCGTTAGCAGTGGTCATGGTCATGGTGAAATAAAAATCAGTCGCACTTTATAATTGACATAATTGACCGTAGCAACAAAATACCCTCGCTTCCACTGCTGCCGGGGGGTACATTTTGGAGGGAGGGTATTTAGAGCTTTAAGAAAGTATTTAAAGTTTTAAAAGGTCACGAAAACGTTAGTTAGACTCGGGGTTACGAGCCAATGCTTCCAGTTCGGCCATGTTGCTCAACAATCGCTGAGAAATGGTAGCCAACAGCTGTTGATTACAGGCTAAGGTAGCGGGCAACACCGATTGCACTTGCCGATCCACGTCTACGGCATCATGGCAATCATCCACATGGGCCCCGGCTCGAAAAGCAACGGAGAGGCGATGGCAAATAGCGCTATAATTGGGAATAGTGGCTAATTCAGCTTCGCTGGTAGGAATAGGGGCAGAGAGCATAGAGTCAGTTCCTTGAGAATGAGAGCGTAAAATAGGAATTGGGGAAAAAGGGGGTGCAACTGTCATAAAAGCAACGGTTCCTGGCAATTAACAAACGTAAGGGATACGGATCCTATGAGCCGTTTGGCCTACGCCATAGTAAGGATAGTGTGTAAGCAAGCGGTTCCTGGAATGCTATCCTCAGCGGTCCAGAAGGGCTGTTTATTCTAGAAAAGGTGCCAACCTGTTCGTTATTGTAGCAACCGTGTCAAGACCACACAGTGGTTTTAGTGGAGATGAAACAATAACTTAGCGAGGATGAGAGAGCAAACACTCGCAATCATATTCAAAGACTCTTTGAAACCATTGGGATGTTCGTATTGGCATAAAGGACCCTAAAGCCATTTGATGCTAGTTCAGGACCACTCCCGGGACAGAGTTGTTACAGTTTGTTACATTTCAGGCGCTTCGGAAGCCTCCTGAGGGGGCACCGGTGTGTCGTTAAAGCGACTAATAACGGGCTGAACCAGCGATTTGACTGCCGCCACGTTTTCTTGAGTGGTTTGCAAGGTGGCTCTAGTTTCCTCCGCCCACTTACTGGCACGAATAAGCTGCGTTTCTGTTTGAGTTAATTGGGTTAGAGTGGATTGAAGCGGGTGGGTTCCTTTTAATTGAGAATGAAAGGCTTCTAATTTGGAAACCCCTTCACTCAGCTGCTGCATATTGGCACGAGCCTTTGCCGAAGTACGATGCACCTTTTTTTGAAAAGCCACCAACGAAGGCGTGCTATTGCCAATCCAGAGGCGCGCACGATGAGTGACGTCATCCAGCATAAAAATGTTGTGACGAAGCAAGGCCACACTTTGGTCTGGTGCTGCTTTTCCTAGAAGATTGGAAAGACCATCTGCTCCTTGCTTCAGGTAAAGGGCAACCTCTGTGTTGACCTGCAACACCTGCTTTAAACGTTGAGAAGGTTCCACCACCACTTTTCGGGGTTGATCAAAGGTTGTCAGAGTTTCGGGAGGCAATAGTTGCACTTCTTTGTTACCACCCAACCCTGTAAAGGCCACACTCACATGGGTTCCCCAAGGAATGGGCGGTAAATTCCGGTGCATATCAATGGAAACCTCAGCCGCATGAGGGGTTAGCACCACTTCATCCACCGCTCCCACATTCACCCCCATCCAATACACATTGGTACCGGGAATCATGGCATTGGCATCCAGCAATTGAAACGACAGGTGCTGCCTTAGGGTGCCTTGTTGCATCAACGCAGGAAGCCCCCAAAACAAGGCAATGAGCATGATCGCCCACAATACCCCATCAAAAACCCAAGCCCAGGGAGCAATGGGGGCAGTAGTTCTCGCGGTGGTGGAAAGTATCATAAAACCATTGTACAGGAGAGAAAAAGGGTCAATCCCTTCAATGCGTCAATCCAGAAGCAATGCAAAGCCGATGAATCCGTTTCTGCATCGCATCTCTCGCCCACTCGGGAGAAATCACCTCACACAGACGACCATACTTCATTAGTCGCGTGAGTAATGCGTCCGTATCATCCACACGGGCCTGAACGATCCGTTGCTGGGGCAATGAGCCTTCCGGGGTCACATCGGTTTCGTGGGGATACAAACGATAATTTTTGGCCAGCCTCCCAGAAATGATAAAGGTAAGGGTCATACGCTGACCCCTCCCCCGAGATCGCATGGGAAGTGGGTCCATCAGTACAATGGTAGACAGGGGGATGGAAGTCCATCGCCCAGAGGTCACTTCCCAGCCCGTTACAATGCTTCCATGGGGTGTGGTTTGAATGCCCTCTGGCTCGATGGTGAGTGGCTGTGGCGTGTTATGCAGCGTTACTTGAACCCAGGTCCCTCCCAGCCACCACGTTTGCCAATGGTCGTGCCATGTGGTTCTCAGTGGTAGAGGCTGAAGAGCCGCCACAGGTAGCGATTCCGCTAGGACGCTATCCATCCCTGACTCTAAGGACGCTGCAGACTTAGCAAGCTTGTTCTCTGCCCCACGGTGAAAGAGTGGGCTAGACGGAATGGGTAAGCCGATCCACCACGCCAACAGCGCCCCCGCAGTGCTCACACAAGGGGCGTCTATCTGACCTTTAAAAGCCGGCTTGCCACTCATCGAATGGCCCTTAAAATGACCTTCCGCCTGTGGTAAACGTTCTAACGCCAAATGGATAACGGCTTTTTGCGAAGGGGTTAGCCCCGTGGGGAGAGGATACGCATTGAGTTGATAGTGAAATTGGCTATGGAGGGTGGCTTTGGGAATATCGCAGCCCCAGTAACGCAACGTTGCAATGTATTTGGTCAGGGTTTCGCTCCCAATGGGACGACTTACCGTTTCATGCGCTTGAAATTGTTGATTAATTTGCGCATACGTAAGACGACGCTGCTGAATGAGCTTGTGAAGCAGAAGCAATAAGCGGCACGCTGTAATGGTGTGGTTAATACGGGGGGCAATCATGGGCTATTCCGGTACTGAGGGAGCCGACCAAACATGGGAAACAATAGGCAAAGAAGAAGGTTCTAGTCTCCTCGATACTTCTGGCAATGGGCCATAAAGAGCCGCCATGGCACAAAGCTCTTTTTGCCAATCCATAGCAAATTGAGCAGGCGAAAGGATTTGAACCACCCCCGGCCATTGCAACAAATGCTGGGTCAACACAAAAATATCGGTCACGGTAGCAGACCAAAGTATCCAGCACGGAGCGATGGGTTTTATGGTGGCGCTGCCTGCCACACAGTCTTGCCATAACGCCACGGTGGATTGCCAGTGTTGCTTCGGTAAATTCCCAGATTCTTCAACACTGAGGTAGCACGTAACCTGCGTGTGATGGGTAAAAAGATCTTGTACGGATAGAGAGGATGGAGCAAGGCGCTGATCCGAAACAGCCTGTGACTTTGCTTTAATGTCTTGCAGCGACTGAAGAGTAACAATGCGCTCTACCCGCAAGCGACTGTCGCCAGGCTTATCTCCCCGCTTACCCTGAGCGTACAACACCCCTTTGTCGTATAAAAAATCATCCAAACAAAAAGGAAACGACGTTAGGCCTTGCTTGGGAGACTGGTAAGAAAGATTCACCCATCCTTGCCCCAAAGCATCCTTCAGCTCCTCAATAAGGGCCTTATACGGTCGGTAGTCCAACGCACGGCTTTGGGTAAACAATGCTTGCATGGTCTCTTCACCCAGCAGGGTTGCCAGGGCATCGTCCAGTGTTAATATCGCCAACGGCGGAAGGTGCTCCTCAGCATGTTGCTTGAACTGGATCAAGGCCTTTAATTGTTGGGAGTCAACCGTTGGTTTAAAGGGATGGCGAACCAAGGTGTAACAGTGTTGATTGCGCTTAACCGGGCGCTCAATCTCACAGCCCATTTGGCGCAAGGTGTTTAAGTACAGCCCAATGGTATCTTCCGATAATTTTTTCTGGGTATCCACATCCTCCAAAAAATACTGTTGCAGCATGGCCAGCGAGCATGGCGAAAGAATGAGCCATCGCAACAATTTAAGTAACCGCAGCGACGTGGTGTTCATCAATTGAGGATCGGCTTTGGAAAGGACCGGTGTAGGGGGCATGGATTACCTGCGTATGCTAACAGCCCACGGCATGAAAAAAAGCAAAAAAAAATGGGCAGATGGAGACTAGTGTAAGGATGACTCACCCATTATAACCGGATAAACTTACGGATTTTTAAAAAATGAGGAAGATAATTGTGCAATGGTTGCCCCTTGGATACACTAATGCAAGCAAGCCTTTTGGGGTTGTTTATGGTTTGGAGGGAATATTTAGGTGATGGCTTTATCAGCAGTTCAATCAAAAGCGCAGTCTCATGCCGTTTTAGGAGAACCTTTATTAGCGCACCGTTTGGCAGACTACGCATTCAACCTCTCCGCCGATGCCATCCCCAAGGCCTGCTTGCAAGAAGCCAAACGCCGCATTATTGACTCGCTAGGATGCGCCATGGGTGCCATTGATAGCGACCCTGCGCGTATTGCTCGCGAGCATGCCCTTAGTGTTTCTCCAGCCAGTGGTTTTGGTGGCTGTACCGTCATTGGCACCCATCACACCAGCAGCCCCGAGTTGGGAGCCTTTGCCAATGGCGTTCTCTTCCGTTACCTGGATTTTAACGACACCTACCTTTCTAAAGAGCCAGCCCACCCCAGCGATAACATTGCCGCCATTTTGGCGGTAGGAGAAATGAACGGCAACAGCGGTAAAGAAATTTTAGCCGCCATTGTGTTGGCTTATGAAATTCAGTGCCGCCTGTGCGATGCCTACAGCATTCGCTCCCGCGGTTGGGATCACGTGACCTACGGCAGCTTTTCCACTGCGCTGGCATGCGGCAAACTGCTCGGCTTTACCAAGGAACAATACGTTCATGCCTTGGGCTTGGCGGGTACCCCCAATAACGCCATGCGTCAAACCCGCGTGGGAGAACTGTCTAACTGGAAGGGCTGCGCCTTTGCCAACGCCTCTCGCAATGGGGTGTTTGCTGCTTTGTTGGCCCACCGTGGATTAACAGGCCCCAGCGAAATTTTTGAAGGCGAGATGGGCTTTTTTAACCAAATTTGTGGCGGCACAGCCTTTGAACTACCCGCCATGGGCGGTGAAACATTGGCCGGCCAGGTAAAGCATGATGAATTTATGATCTTAAAAACCTACATCAAGCATTTCCCAGCGGAGTACCATTCTCAAAGTGCCATTGAAGCGGCTTTAGCGTTGCGCCCATTGATTGGCGACTGGAAAAACATCACCAAAATTACCATCCAAAGCTTTAACGCTGCCGTGGAAATTATTGCGGGATTTAAAGAGCATTGGGCCCCCTCGTCTCGCGAAACCGCCGACCACAGCATGCCTTACGTGGTAAGCGCCGCCTTGGTAGACGGTGACATAACGCTAGAGAGCTTTACCATGGCCCGTATTAAAGACCCTGAGCTGCTATCGCTGGTGCAAAAGGTCTCTGTGGAAGCCAACGAGGAGATGAACGCAGGCTACCCCAAGGGCATTCCCAACAAGCTGATTATTGAAACCAAGGATGGCCGAGAGCTGGTGGAATACAATGCGTATCCCTTAGGCCATGCCCACAACCCAATGACCAATGCCGATGTGGAAGCCAAGTTTAAAAAACTCTCCCACAGAGTCTTTGATAACGCCACAGTTCAACAGCAGCTGGATATTTTATGGGACTTTGAGAACTTAAGCTCCGTAACCCCTGCCTTAAAAGCCTTTGCCCGTGGGTAAATCGTTGCCAATAGAGCCTTTACTCAACAGCCTCTCTCAGCAGGAGAAGGCCAAGGCTTTACGCGAGATGTTACGATCTGGAAAACCGCTGTGCGTGCCTGGGGCGTTTAACGCCTTGGTAGCCAAGCTGGCCGAATGTCAAGGTTTTCCTGCCGTGTATGTCTCGGGAGCCGCCTTGCACAACGGCGTCACTGGGTACCCGGATATTGGCCTCTTGACCCAAAGCGAAATGGCGCAGTTTTCCGGCTATATTGCACGTGCCACAAACCTGCCCACCATTGCCGATGTGGACACCGGCTTTGGCGAAGCACTGAATGTGGTACGCACCGTACAACGCTACGAGCAAGAGGGTATTGCCGCCATTCACTTGGAAGATCAAGTGTTCCCCAAGCGCTGCGGTCATTTGGGCGGTAAGGCGGTAATTCCAGTGGAACACATGGTGGCCAAGGTTCGCGCTGCCTGTCAGGCACGCAGCAACCCTGAGACTCTTATTATCGCTCGTGTGGACAGCCGTTCTGTGAATGGCTTTGACGACGCCTTAATGCGTGCCCGCGCCTATGTGAATGCGGGGGCGGAGATGATTTTTCCGGAAGCGTTGAAAGATGCTTCTGAGTTTGAGCAATTTGCCACCCAGCTGCGCGAAACCCACCCCAAGGCGTGGTTATTGGCCAACATGACGGAATTTGGCCAAACCCCCTTGTACACCACCCAACAATTTGGCCAGTGGGGCTATAATTTGGTTATTTTCCCAATGACCTTGATGCGGGTGCTGCAAAAGACCATAGATGAGGCCTTAAC
Source organism: Vampirovibrionales bacterium (assembly GCA_029866025.1). Lineage (GTDB taxonomy): Bacteria > Cyanobacteriota > Vampirovibrionia > Vampirovibrionales > Vampirovibrionaceae > JARXAD01. The sequence goes on from JARXAD010000006.1 coordinate 18,089, forward strand.
GCTCCTCAAAACCGAAGGCACCCAAGCTGGCTTTGTGGATCGCATGGCCACACGCCAAGAACTCTATGACCTCATTCGTTACAGCGACTACACCGCAATGGATGCATCCATCAGTGAAGCCTCTACCCTGGCTTTTGAAATGCCGACCGTATGAGGCAGTTTTGGACAATCGTGTTGCTAGCATGGTTAGTACTAGCAGGGTTTTCAATAGACCCTAGTTTTGCAGAGTTTAAGCCCAGCTACGACCCCACCGCGCCCGCCAATCGCTTTCCTCAAGAACCCAAGACGGCCCCCGTGCAGCCCTCGGTGTTTGAAAACAACCTGTGGCAAATTGAAGAACGTAAACAGGCCTTTAGCCCCGTGGTGCTATCGCCCTCTCGCCAAGCCATGGCCTTTACAGAAACCCGCTACCTATCTCAAACCCAACAGGTCAGCGGATCGCTGTACGTTGCCCCCTTGCCCCAAGCGCCACCCTTTAGCCAAACCCACCAACTACCCGAAGACTACTACCGCCAACGTGCCTTGGATGCCATTACCGCCAAACAAGTCAAAAAGGCAGAGACGATAAAACCCCATTGGTACAGCAAGCGCCAGCCGGCTCCACCCCCACCCGTGGACCCCTTGTTTACCACCAGCCGCTCCGACAAAACCCAGGTGCTATCTGTTGGCGAGGCCTTTCTTCCCAAAACCACCAAGGCCTTTGAAACCCTCACGGTGGTGGATTGGAATGAAGATGGCAGCCAGCTGCTACTCAAGCACCGCATAGGCAAATTGTACAACGGCATCCAGGTCTCCCACGTGCTAACGGTAGACTGGCCCAGCCTACACATTACCTCCTTCCCCCAAGTGGAAGAAGCCGTCCGTTTTTACTGGGGCAATCGCACCATGGAGCCCTCGCTGGACCGCTTATCGTGGGTCATTGAACCCCTTGGCTGGCAACCTGGCAGTAACAACACGATAGAACTAGAAGCTTGGGGTTATGCACCCCAAGCGCGCTACTACCTAGGGCATTGGCAGCTCAATGTGGCCACCCAAGCCGTAACCCTTATCAATACCATTAAGGTAACTATTCCAGTGGCCCAAAATGGTGCCTTAGTCTTGCCTTAGGCATTGCCCTAAAACCCTTGTTTACTAAAAGTAACCAGCTTACCCACAGCATGAGCGATGGTGGCGCCAACCATATGTTTCTGGGAGAGTAAATCCGAATCCCTGTTTGGGTTTTGTTCTACCATCACAACGATTCAATCCTGATTTTAATTCTGATTGAGTCGCCATGCATCTTCCCCACGACCCTTGAAATCTTTATTTTTACCCTCTTTTACTTTTTATGAAACGAGTTTTTCATCATGACCCCTCCACCTCGCAAGCCTTCCTCTGCACGCCCTTCAACACCACGCGCGTCGGCAGGTCGTCCCGCAACCGGTCGCCCCTCTGCTGCCGGTGGCTATGTGAAGAAAGCAGGGCCCAACACAGGCGGTAAATCGTCGGGCGGTGGCGCCCCTTCCAGTGCTCGTGCAAAAGCGGCCCTCAAAGGCAGCTTTGACCGTGCCCCCAAGCGCGGCCCAAAAAGAGATATGAGCCCTAAAAGTACCTACGAAACTCGCGCCCCGCGTGAAGGCGGTGGAGAGTCTACTTCCACTGCTGCTGGCGTGGGTGAGAAAAAAATTGCCCCCCGAAAGCCTGCCTTTGAAGGCCGTTCCGCTCGTGGTGCTGCTCCTTCCCGCTCACCTCGCGAAGGCTACGGTGATTCGACGGGCGACAAAAAACCCTACGCCCGCAAAGCGGCTCCTGCAGCTGGCGGCCCACGTAGCTTTGAACGCAGCGACCGACCTGCCTTTGGCGCTAAAAAAACCTACGGAGCCCCTACCGGTCGTCCTCCCATGGGACGCCCGACTGGAAGACCCGCAGGTCGCCCAACTACCCCTCGCACCGATGGCCCCGACGCCACGCCGCGGCGTAGTTATCAAGCCTTTGAAAGCAAACTGGAAAAACCAACGCCCCGCCGCGATTCGCGTGAAAACCGCGACTCTCGCGACAGCCGCCCTTCGGTGGCCCCTCGCACCGGTGCGCGTCCTTTAAGCAATGCCGCCCGCAGCAAAGACGACGCCCTGTGGCTAGAACCCGGCGATAAAGGCGCCAACTACCCCGTGGGTATTCCGTGGGTGGTAGGCCGTAATGCCGTCTTGGCCATTCTTAAGCAATCGCCCAAACGTATTATCAAGCTGTTTATGGCGGAAGGCATGGGCACCGAACGCCGCCTGAAAGCCATTCAGGAAACCGCCCATGAGCATGGCCTCACCATCCAATACGTGGAGCGCCCTGAGCTAGACAAACGCTGTGAGCAACTGGACGATCCTGATGTGGCCCACCAAGGGGTGTTGGCAGAAGTATTGCCCAAAGACGCTCTCACTCTCTATGAGTTGATGGACAAGCTAAAAGCCGCCAAAGGCGTGGAAGGCTTAACCCCTGCCACCCAACCCCTCATTATTGCGCTGGATAAAATTACCGACCCACGCAACGTGGGGGCTATTTTGCGTGTGGCCGATGGCGTGGGTGCCATGGCCGTGGTGATGCCCAAGCGCCACCAAGCCGGATGGGGCCCCGCCCTAAGCAAAAGCGCCAGTGGTGCCGATGCCACCGTGGACATTGTGATGGTGCCCAACTTGGTGATGGCTTTAAAAGAGCTAAAAGACGCCGGTGGCTGGGTTGTGGGTGCCGCCGGTGAAGACGATACCGAGCTGTACACGGATTATAAGTTCGATCGCCCCACGGTGCTGGTGATGGGCAGCGAGGGCGATGGCCTAAGCCGCCTAACCCGTGCCACCTGCGATTATCTGGTGCGTATCCCTATGATGGGTGCTATGACGTCCCTTAACGTCTCCACGGCTACGGCGGTGTTGGCCTACGGCTGGCGGTCATCCAAGGTCTAATTTTTTCACACCTTATAAAAAGCCCTCGCTTCTGTTTAACAACAGTTGCGGGGGTTTTTTGTATGGGTAGCATCTTTTTTATTACACTGGGTTTTATGCCTGTGTTCATTCACTAACAGGGTAAAACGATGGTGCCAAAAATCTTATACTCTCCACTGCCCAGAATTCATTTCGGCATTGACGAATTTGATGGCGATGATCCGTATCGAAGAGAGGCAGACAGGATGAATCCCGATACTTCCCGATTTAGAGACAAAGGCTACCGAACCACCGGCGCAGGCCGCGATCGACAACTTTCTGGACGAGGTTCAGCGAATGGACAATTTGAGGACTTTACTGAAGAAGAACTGAAGTTACTTGGAATACAACCAAAAAATTTGGATGATCACGGTCCTCAGTTTTCTGGGTTGAACAGGCTAGCTTAAGCGCTTTGCAGCGATCGGGCTTGCAAGCCATGGCCACTTTCTTGCGTCGATTGCAACGACGCAATGGCTTCCACCAAGGCCTTGGCCCCTTGCAAGGTGGTCATCATGGGCACATGGCGCAACACCGCCGCCTTGCGGATGTAGCTGTCATCCACGTGGGCCGCTTCGCCCATGGGGGTGTTAATCACAAGTTGAATGGTGCCCGCCAGAATTTCTTCTTCAATGGTGTGGCCGCCTTCGTGCTTTTTCTGGGTTAGGGTAACGCTTAAGCCATGCTGCTGCAAATACGCTGCCGTACCGGCGGTGGCTACCAATTCAAAACCAAGACTGGTTAAGGCTTGGGCCAGCGGCAAGGTGTCCGCTTTATCGGTGTCGTTTACGCTTACAAACACCCTGCCTTGGGTTGGAATGGTCATTCCAGCGCCCATCATGGCTTTGGCATAGGCCAGCGGGAAAGTGGTGTCCAGCCCCATCACCTCACCCGTACTCCGCATTTCTGGCCCCAATACCGGGTCCACGCCTCTAAATTTAATAAAGGGAAACACCGGTGCCTTTACCGCCACCCACTGGGGCGGCGTGTTGGTGGGCAAAATAGTAGCCAACGGCGTGCCCAGCATCACCTGCACCGCCATATGAATGAGCGGGTAACCCGTGGCTTTGCACACAAAAGGAACCGTTCGGCTGGCGCGTGGATTCACTTCCAGAACGTACAAGGTGCCTTGGTGAATGGCAAACTGGATGTTAATAAAACCTTTCACCTGCAAGGCCTTGGCCAGCTCATGGGTGGCGGCTTCAATTTGTTGAACCATAGCGGCATCAATGGTTTGGGCGGGGTACACACACACGCTATCGCCACTGTGAATGCCGGCGTGCTCCACGTGCTCTAAAATCGCGCCCACAAAGGTGGTGGTGCCATCACTGACGGCATCCACGTCCAGCTCCAAGGCGCCTTCCAAAAATCGGTCAATCAGCACGGGCTTATCGGGCTCTACTTCTGCAGCGGTGGCTAAGTACTGGCTCAGGCTGGCATCACTGTACACCACACGCATGCCACGCCCACCCAACACATAACTGGGGCGCACCATCAACGGATACCCAATACGAGCGGCAATCTCCAGGGCTTCGGCTTCGCTGATGGCTATGCCACTTTCGGGGCAACGTAGACCAAGGGCAGCCAGCTCGGGTCGGGCCATAATATCGGCAAACTGCTCACGATCTTCTGCCCAATCCATGCTTTCCGGCGAGGTGCCAATAAAGGGAACGTCGTCATAGCGAAGGGCTTGAGCCAGCTTGAGAGGCGTTTGGCCGCCCAGTTGAGCAATGACACCCAAGGGTTGCTCTTGGGCCACCAAATTGGCGGTGTCTTCGGGGGTCATGGGGTCAAAATACAGACGATGACTTATATCGTAGTCCGTAGAGACTGTCTCGGGATTGGAGTTCATCATAATAGGCTCGTAGCCTAATTTTTCCAGCGAAAGCGCCGCGTGGACGCAGCAGTAGTCAAATTCAATGCCCTGACCAATGCGGTTGGGTCCACCCCCCAAAATAATCACCCGCTTGTTGGGTTGAGACACATCCGCTGTGGGAGCTTCGTTTTCAGTGCCGTCATACGAGCTATAAAAGTACGGGGTGTGGGCTTCAAATTCGGCAGCACAGGTATCCACCGCTTTGTAAACGGGGTTAATGCCTCGTTTTAAGCGTTCACCACGAACGGTCGATTCATTAATTCCAACAATAGCAGCCATCTGAGCGTCGCCAAAGCCTTGGGTTTTGGCGGTTTTAAAGAGTTCGTTAGAAATATCAGCAAGGGTTTTACAGGTAGCAAGCTGTTTTTCCGTGGCGATAATACCGGCGTACTGGTGTAAAAACCATGGATCCAACCCAGAAATGGTGGAAATTTCCGTTAAATCAAAGCCTTGATGGAGGGCTTGATACACCCAGTGCAGACGGTTTTCTGTGGGAGAAACAAGGTAATCTCGCAGTTCGGTATCACTAACCGATTGCTTTTTAAAATAGAAGCCGCTAAGGCCAACTTCCAAGCCCCGCAAGGCTTTTTGAAAGGATTCTTGAAAGCTCAGGCCAATGGCCATCACTTCCCCCACGCTTTTCATTTGAGGCGACAAGGTGGCATCCGCACCGGGAAATTTTTCAAAAGCAAAACGCGGAATTTTGGTCACCACGTAATCCAGCGCCGGTTCAAAACAGGCGGGGGTGGTGCGGGTAATGTCGTTGGTTAACTCATCCAGCGTGTAGCCCACCGCCAGTTTAGCGGCTATTTTGGCAATGGGCACCCCCGTGGCCTTGCTTACCAACGCACTGCTGCGCGACACGCGCGGGTTCATCTCAATAACAATTACCCTGCCCGTTTGGGGATGAATGGCAAATTGAATGTTGCAGCCACCCGCTTCTACGCCTACGGCGCGAATAACAGCAATGCTGGCGTCGCGCAAATGGTGGTATTCTCGGTCGCTTAGGGTCATGGCGGGGGCCACCGTCATGCTATCGCCCGTGTGAATGCCCATGGGGTCTATATTTTCCACGCTGCTCACAATCACCACATTATCCGCAGCGTCGCGCATCACTTCGTATTCGTATTCTTTCCAGCCCAGCGCGCTTTCTTCCAATAGCACCTGATTAATGGGCGATTGCTCGAGCCCGTGTTTCAGGCTGTCTTCAAAGTCGCTTTGATTGTAGACAATACCGCCGCCACTGCCGCCCATGGTAAAGGCAGGCCGTAAAATAATGGGAAACCCCAACCGCCCAGCAATGGCCCAACCTTCTTCCACAGTGGTAGCGGTTTCGGAATGCAAGGATTCGAGGCCGCATTGTTCCACCACCACCTTAAAGGCGTCGCGGTCTTCGGCGGTGTGGATGGCGTTAAAGTTGGCGCCAATGAGTTGCACGTTAAATTCGGCCAGCACACCGTTTTGGTGCAAGGTGTGGGCGATGTTGAGGGCGGTTTGGCCGCCCATGGTGGGCAATAAGGCATCAGGTCGGTCTTGGGCGATGATGCGGGTCACCATCTCTGGCGTGATGGGCTCGATGTAGGTTTTGGTAGCGAGGTTGGGATCCGTCATGATGGTGGCAGGGTTGGAATTGATGAGGATGACCTCATACCCTTCCGCCAACAAGGCTCGGCACGCCTGAGAGCCACTGTAGTCAAACTCGCACGCTTGGCCAATGACAATGGGCCCAGCACCAATGACGAGAATACGGCGAATATCGGTGCGTTTGGGCATGGCAAGGCTTCCTAGCAGCAGTTAAACAGCTTTAGTCTGCGGTAAACAAAGCGTTTCGTCTATCTGTTTACGGTGTTAAATTACAGTACGGAAAAACGACAGCACCAAACCGTTAAGCCTACCTTTGTGGGTGTGGCTAAAGCAACAGGAACCGAGCCGGCGACCAAGGTGTTCACTTGAAAATGAAAGGGCGTGGTTGCTTTTGTGTAGGCAATTACCTCACCTGTTTGGATTTAAATAAGTAAGACACCTCTTTAAGCTGTGGAGATTGGCATGAACATAACAACTACCTACCTACCTACCTACCTACCTACCTACCTACCTACCTACCTACCTACCTACCTACCACAGAGCCTAAGCCTTTAACACGCTTTGGGGCGGGTCATTTGAACAAAAAGTTTCCAAGCTTTTCTCTAGCAGAGCTAAAAGCAGGGGTGGCTAAGGGAACGTTTACAACCACGACCCTAAAAAACACCCCAAGCCAAACCATCGACATTTACGCTCCCACGCCTGCTTATTTTAATCAATCCCACGTGGCAGATAAACCCCTCAACCAATTTGACGTGTGGTACGTGGAAAGCCACAACAGCGGCACGCCTGTTACCAAAGAAGCCCATAACTACGACGAGTTATACCGCTACGATGGCCAAATTTACGAATTTTTGGTGCACAACGTTTTAAACTATAACGGCCACAAGGTGCTGGCCCAAACAGCCATGGATTTAGCTGAGAAACAGGGTTTAAACAAAGCCGATACCGTGATTGTGGACATGGGCGCCGGCCATGGTCCGATGCTGCAAGTGTTGAGAGAAAAAGGTTTTAAAGGTAACTTGATTGGTTTAGAAATTAGCGAGGCTGCAAAAAAAGCCCACGACACGTCTCATTCTTACCCCTATTTAAAATACCGTTATGATGACTACTGGCTAGGCCGGCTATCCAGCCAACCCCATTTGCTTCAACAATTAAAACAAAAATCCCCCGCTATTTTTGTGGCTGCCAGTATCTCTCCCCTTAACGAAGCCATGGACGATATTCATGAAGCCTTAAAAATAATGAAACCAAAGTGCTACTTCATTATAAATATGGCATTCAACGAAAGCTCCGACAAAATGTACGCCTATATTAGCAATCTCGAACAGCAAGGGTATTTATCGATAGAGAAAAAACAGAATTACCAGCATCGCAGCCACCTGAATGGTGCCCCCTTATTTTTTGATTGTTTTACCTACAAAATTCTCAAACCCATTACATAAAACCTTTAGGGGGTTAAGCCCCAGCGGTAGCGAGCCCCCTGAGTTCCATAAGTCCAAGGGATCGTCCCTAGCGCAAATACTTGCCCCCGTACCGGTTTGGAAAACGAGACCAGACCAAGTATGAGTAATAGTTTTAGTACCGTTACAAAACGCATCAACGTAGCCCCCTTTTTTCTAAAGCTATTTTTTACTTTAAATAATAAACAGGTGCCATCCTATCCAAAAAACAACCCAAGCTTCTTATTTTACCCACGCTTGCGCAGCAGGAAGAGCAGGCGGCTTAATAACCACCTGAGTGGCGACCTTCAACCAGCGCAAGCAGCAAATAATGGCGTACGTTACGTCCAGCTCAAACCACTGCAGCCCCATGCGCGCCAACCGCGGGTAGGCATGATGGTTGTTGTGCCAGCCTTCGCCCCAGGTGAGCAGCGCCACAAACCAATTGTTCCGGCTTGAATCCGGCGTGTTGTACGAACGATACCCCCACAGATGCGCGGCAGAATTAACCAACCACGTGGCGTTAAGGCCATAGATAATGCGCAATAGCCCACCCCACACCAGAATAGACAGACCCATTTTAAGACCGCCAAACCCGCAGCCCACCCCAAACAGCAGCGCTAAAAATAAGACGTTAATGGCGGTGTAATGAGTCTCTAAAAACTGAAGCGCCGGATCGTCATAGAGATCGGGAGCCAGGCGGCGAACTTGCTCGGGGGATTCATCCAATTGGGGGTGGGTAAAAAACGCCCACAAAAAATGAGACCACAACACACTGTAGCGCGGTGAGTGGGGGTCTCCGTCCTTATCCACGTGGCTGTGATGGAGACGATGGCAAGCAGACCACCAGATGGGACCGCGTTGAAAGGCTAAACACCCCAATAAGGCTAAAAACAGCTTAAGAGGCCGCGCCAACACATAGCTTCGATGGGCTAAGAGTCGGTGGTAGCAGAGGGTTATACCCAAACAAATGGTGGCAAAAGAAAGCACTCCAAAGGTGATAAGCCCCGCTAAGCTATACGTAAAAGGCGCGGCCACAATGGCCATGTACAAGGCTATGTATACCGAGATGAGAGGGACATTTAAGCGTTCTGCAGTGGCATAGCTGGGGATGTGGTGGTTGGCCGCCAATGCCAGCAGTGGTGTATTCACCCAGTGGGGAGCGCTCATGGGGTCTCGTTACAGCAAAACGGTGGGCAGAAAATGGTACTATTTAAAAATAGTGTCTATTTCACAATAACAGAAACGGTCTAACTTATGCGTATTGATGGCTTCTTACTGAAAGCAAATCTGCTCTTCTTCTAACACCAATGAAATTCGTTCCTGAATACTCGTTTTGTGAAACTCTACTTCAGATTTTTTGATTTTCCAGAACGTCACTGGGTTGCCCCTCACAGTAAAAAATGTTTTCCCACGCAAATACGATTACCAAAGTATCGTGACGCAATTTTAAAGCTAAAGAGTCACAACCAACTGGTGCGATTGCCCATCGTTTTGCAAGGTAATTTGGGCGCCGCATTCGTTTACCAAAGCATCGATGCCATTGAAAGTAGCCGACGATACACCACCACACACCCCCAACGGGTTGAGAACCGTGATGTTGTAGCAGGTCTCACCACGCGTAAACACCATAGAATACTCGGGCCAATGAGAAGGAATACAGGGATTAATAAATAGTTGATCACCTACCACACGCAAGCCTAAAATGGATTCGGTGCCGGCTCTGTACAGCCACCCCGCAGCGCCTGTGTACCACGTCCAACCGCCACGCCCCACATGAGGCGCTACCGAATACACATCCGCCGCCATGACATAGGGCTCTACTTTATACCGGTGCACTTGAGACCGCGTACTACTGTGACTGATAGGGTTGAGCAATGAAAATAATGCCATGGCTTTTTCACCCTGGCCCAGCTTGGCAAAGGCCATCACACTCCAGGTAGCCGCATGGCTGTATTGGCCACCGTTCTCACGAATACCGGGTGGGTATCCCTTAATGTAACCAGGTTCTTTGTGAGTTGTATCAAAGGCGGGTGTAAACAGTAATGCCAGTTGGTCTTTGCTATTAATCAGCTGCTTGTCCACTTGCGCCATCGCCCGCTGGCTGCGCTCGCTATCCCCGGCACCAGACAGTACACTCCACGATTGTGCAATGGAATCGATTCGACACTCATCACTACTGTGACTGCCCAAGGGGGTGCCGTCATCGTAATAACCACGCCGGTACCACTCGCCATCCCAGGCATTCGCTTCCAACGAGGCCGCTAACTGAAGGCCATGGGCTTTCCAAATAGCAGCACGCTTTTTCTCCTGACGCTCCAAGGCAATGGGAATAAACGCTTTGAGTGTTGCAACTAAAAACCAACCCAACCAAACGCTCTCGCCTTCGCCACCTTCGCCCACGCGATTCATGCCATCGTTCCAATCGCCTGTGCCCATCAAGGGCAATCCATGGCACCCCACGCGCAAACTCAGGTCTAACCCACGCGCGCAGTGCTCAAACAGGGTAGCCGATTGCTCTGATTGAGTGGGATGATAAAAAGCATCATGCTCGCCTGGCTCTAAGCCACGCCCCTCTAAAAAAGAAATGGGTTCATCCAAAATAGCGGCATCGCCCGTAGCGGCAACATAATGAGCAGCGGCATACGCCAGCCAAATGCGATCATCGGAAATGTGGGTACGAACCCCCTGACCCTGGTTGGGCAACCACCAATGTTGCACATCGCCTTCCACAAACTGACGACCGGCGGCACGAAGCAAATGTTCTCGAGTCAGTTCGGGGCGAGACAAGGTAAGGGCCATACCATCTTGAAGTTGATCACGAAAGCCATAAGCCCCACTGGCCTGATAAAATGCCGAACGCGCCCACACACGGCACGCCAAACTTTGGTACAACAACCAGCCATTCAGCATGATGTTCATGGCCGCATCCGGTGTGGTTACTTGCACAGCCCCCAAGGTGGAGCGCCAATGGACTTTTACGTCGTCCAAAAGGGTCGCTGTATTTTCCTTACGATACCGTTGAATAAGGGCTTGAGCCTCGGAAACCGAAGGAGTTTGTCCCAAGGTCATCACAATCTCAATGCTTTCGTTGGGTTGCAACTCCATAAAGGTTTGCAACACACCACAGGGATCCAAGCCCGCCCCTACGCGTTTGGAAAGAATGACTTTGTCACCCAAGCCCGCAGGTATTGTGACGCTGCCATTACGGCCAATAAATTCACGACGATCGCCCGTCCACGCATGCTGTTTTCCACCCAAGTCCATAAAGGTACAGCGGTTGCCAAACTCTCTGCTCCAAGGGTTGTGTGCCAACAGCGCACCCGTTTCATTATCTAAAGTAGTTACGATATACGGTGCTGATTGGCTGCGCGACTGCCCCAACACCCACTCGGCGTAAGCCGTTACGGATAAACGTCGTGTACGCCCCGACGTGTTTTTTAAGGTTAACCGAGAAATTTTAATAGGGTCATGAAGAGAAACCGTTTGCAGAAGCTGAGAATCAATGCCGTGGGCCGCCGTCTCAAACTGGCTGTAACCAAACCCATGACGAGCAACATACTGCCCTGTGGCGATTCGAATGGGAGAAGCCGTAGGGCTCCAAATTTTACCGGAGTCTTCATCTTTAATGTAAAAGGCTTCACCAGTGCGGTCACTAACGGGATCATTGGACCATGGTGTCAGCTGATTTTCTCGGCTATTACAAGCCCAAGTGTACCCACTGCCTTCCACAGCCACCTGAAAACCAAAGTTCGGGTTGGCGATGACATTAATCCATGGCGCCGGCGTTTGCTGCCCTGGCCCTAGCACCGTAATGTACTCTGTGCCGTCGATAGAAAAACCACCCAATCCGTTAAAAAAATGTAAGTTCTTAACCCACTCAGGAGGAGGTAAGGGGGCGACAAGGGAATCGTTTAACAAATCACCCAGGGATAAAGAAGCTTTTCGTGGCAAGAATGGCAACACTTCTTGGGAGCGTTTTAGCTGTTTGGAAAGGCTACCCCGGCGTCCGTTCAATACAATTCGGGCCACAGCGGGGAGCACGGCAGCAACGTCTGGAGCAATTAAATCAGAGCGCAAAAGAAATACCGCACGAGGAGCACCATCCTCGTTTCGATTCGGGTGGTTATGACAGCTACGCACTAAGGTTTCCAAGGCAATTTGTAAATCTTGCACATAGGAGGCCGATCGTTCATTCAGAACCACCACATCAAAAGCCAACTGTTTAATGGCCAAATACTCATGAGCTCGAAGGACCTGCCGGACTAATCCAATGTCCTCAATGGAATCAATACGCACCAACACAATGGATGCATCTCCCGAGATACCTTGGCTCCACAACGCCGATTGGTTGGCTTGGCTCCGTTGCAATACGTATGAAGACGGCCTTAGCAATGGGTTGGTGTACAGAATGTTGCTTCCCAAGCGTTGAAAAAGACTGGCTTCATCTGCTTCAATCCCCAAATGGCGCAATTGCACTTGCGCCTGCGTCCACGCCAAGGTGGTAGTACGCACAAAGGCGTGAGCATCCTGATGTTTTTCCACCAGCGCCAACACGTCCGCCTGAGTGCTAGCAACCAGGGTCCAATAGGCTATTTTAACGGTGGCTCCTGGAGGAAGGGAAATGGATCGACGCAAAGCAAAAATTGGATCAAGTACTGTCCCCACTGTGTTAGAAAGCGACCGGCCCTGTTGCATGGCCAGCGGAAAACGTGCATCACCGCCACGGCCTACAAAGCGGGCTCGATCGGTTTCTACTTCAAGTTCGCCAACGGTAGACCCTTCTACCACACTCAAATGGGCCGCCCAAATTTCAGGCTCATTAGGCGCGCGGCGACGACGGGTGGCCAACAACACCCCTTGTTTGGGTAAATAACGGGTTTGGACAAACAACTTGGAAAATGCAGGATGCGAGGTATCGGACGATTGGGACGCTAACACCAGTTCCGAATAGGAGGTAATATCCAGTTCGCGCGTTCGAACGCCCCGGTTGGTAATGGAGATTCGCCGCACTTCGGCATCGTCTTCAGAAGAGACCATGACCTCTAGGCTGGTTACCAGCGAACCATCTCTCCGCATAAACTCTGCTCGGTCTTCAGTAAAGATGGCTTCATACTGCTTGGGCTCTTTTGCGGTGGGTTGGTACCCCGCAGACCAAACCTTGCCACTTTGTTTGTCTCGCAAATAAACATAAGCCCCCCAGTTGTCCTGGGTTACATCGCTATGCCAGCGGGTAATATTAAGTGTCTGACCTTGGCATTGCCATTGGCTATAACCGGACCCCGCACTGGTAATCATCACCTGGTAACGACCATTGGAAAGCACATGGGCTTCGGGCGTTGCCGAATGAGGACTGGTAATATGCCGACGACTAACCGTGGTTAACTCCTGCACGGTGGCCACTTCTTCGGCCCTAGGGTAGGCCACCGCCACATCTTTGGGCATGCGTTCTTGCAATAAAAATTCAGCGGCCTGTATACACGGCTCGGCATGGAAACGTTGCCGGAATCGACCGTTTTGCAACACATTGGCAATGGAAAGAATACTCATGCCTTGATGGTGGGCCATATAGGCGTGAACCAAAACAACGGATTGACCTTCCGGCACCCGTGCCTTGGTAAAATCTAGGGCTTCGCAAAAGCCAAAACGCCCTAATGCTTGCAGCGCTTCCAATGCATTAAAGTTGGTTAAAGCAGCAGTAGGGTTAATCATACTAGCCAAGGCGGTTGCATACGGTGCAATCACACGATTGTCTCCCAAGCCCCGCTTTAAGCCCAAACCCGGTACCCCAAAATTAGAATATTGATACGTTAATTCACGATCACGAATATGATACGCCGATTCAGACACCCCCCACGGCAAGCCCAGTTGCTGGCCATATGCAATTTGTCGATCCACAATCAGCCGATTGGTTTGCTCCAACAAACTACCCAAAGGTGCATGCATCACCAAAGCCGGCATTAAGTATTCAAACATAGAACCTGACCAGGAAATAAGAGCCGCCCCACCGTTTAACGGAGTAACGGCACGGCCCAAGCGAAACCAATGTTTGGCCGGAATATCGCCTTTTGCAATGGCATAAAAACTGGCCAAGCGGGCCTCGGATGCCAGCAAGTCATAACAGCTTTCATCCAATCGGTCCTCTTGCACGTTGTACCCAATGGCCAACAATTTTCGGGCAGGATTGAGCAAAAAGCCAAATTCCATCGCATTGGCCATGGTTCTCGCCGTGTTTTCGACAACCTTTAACCGCTGCTTAAACGCAACCTTTCCATTCACATTCAACGTCAAATCGCTTTGATGACTGTGAATGGTCGCTAACGTGGCTTCCGCCCACCACAGCAACTCGTCACTGGCATCCCCCATTACGGTATGGGCCAAGGTCGTTGCCACATCCACCAAAGTGGACGCATGGCGATGCAGCGTATTCAAATACGCCACCCTGTTTGGAGCAACCTTTAGCGCTGGAAGTCTCAAGTCATCGGCAATAACATCCAGCGTTTGGGCTAACTCTGTATGCAAATAATCGTGTTTTTTACGATGGGTAGGTAGTGCCTCAAACGACTGCTGTGTGAGTGTCACCGCATCCTGAATACCGGCCACCATGTCCGCATGGGTCAGCACCCCTTCTAAAAGAAGAGGACTGTCTTGCGCCCACTCTTGGCACACATTGGCCAATGTAATTAAATGGCCTGCCAAATTCCCACTATCAACCGCGCTAATATATTGAGGATAAAGAGGGCGACCATCCTGCGTGTCATACCAGTTAAAAAAGTGGCCCCTAAATTGAGCCAAGCGATTCATGCTGGTTAACGTATTTTCCAAGCGTTCCAACGTCTCTAATTGGCCTGCCCAGCCCAAATCGCAAGCCGAAACAGCCGATAGCAAATACAGCCCCATATTGGTGGGAGATGTGCGGTGGGCAATAACAGGCAACGGGTTTTCTTGAAAATTATCCGGTGGCAGCCAGTTTTCTGATTCCGTAACGAAGGTTTCAAAAAATCGCCACGTTTTTCGTGCAATATGGCGAAGGGTTTGGGCATCACTACCACTAAGGGGTACGGTGTTAGAACCCACAGGGGATGTGCTAACCCAACGGGCAATCGCTGGGGAAAGAGACCACAGCAACACAAAAGGTAGAACTAAATTTTTATTGGCGTCAGGATTACTGATGGCAATGCCTAAAGCCGCCAAGGCAATAACAAGAGCGCCACCCATTTGATAGTAGTAACCCCACACTGTTAAATGGGTCCCATTTTTTGCTTGGGCAGCAGTCACCCATTCCAGCAGCTGTTTATGGCTAATGGTTAGACGGTATAAGGTTCGCCCAATGGCATCCAACATCATCCATGCTTGGTGGGCTAAAAATGCAACAAGTAACGAGGTATGTAGTAACGACAGCCAAGCATCCGTAAGCAAGTGTCTAAAATGTGCTCTAAGGGATGTTTTTGGGCGCGATGGCCACAGGGCTGCGAGGAGTGGAAGAGCCGTGGGCAGCCCCATACCAATAATAATAAAACCTATCCAAATCAGCGCATCATTAAAGGGTAAGGTAAACGCTAACAGCAAAGCCGCCATGCTAGCCGGAGCCGATAAAGACCGTCGAAGGTTATCAAACACCTTCCACTGACCCATCAACGGAAGTGTATTACTAGACGGATTTTTTTGTTGACCGATCAACCACGGCAACAATTGCCAATCGCCCCGTGCCCAACGGTGCTGACGCGCGGAAGCAATATCATACCGAGACGGGAATTCTTCAATCACTTCAATATCAGATACAAGGCCCGCACGGGCAAAAATGCCTTCGTACAAATCGTGACTTAGCATGGTGTTGTCTGGCGTGCGGCCACTAAGCGCCGCTTCAAAAGCATCCACATCGTAAATGCCTTTACCGGCATAGGATCCTTCACCGTACAAATCTTGATACACATCAGACACTGCTGCCGAATAAGGCTCAATACCACCGGTACTAGAAAACACACATTGGAATAACGAGTTTTCACTTTGAGCCAACAGAGAAGGAGTAACCCGCGGCTGTAAAATGCCATACCCCTCAACCACCCGAACGGTTACCCCATCCACTTGAGGGCGATTCAAAGGGTGAGCCATTTTACCCACCATCTGTCGCACCGTACCCAAGGGTAAGCGGGTGTCACTATCCAAAGTCACCACGTATTGAACGCCATAAGGCACCCTGGGGGGCGTGCCATTGAACGCCATATAGCTGGTTTGGGTACTGCCACGCAGCAGTTGGTTTAATTCATGAAGCTTCCCTCGTTTGCGCTCCCAGCCCATCCACTGGCCTTGGGTTTCATTCCATAAGCGCTTGCGGTGTAGTACATAAAAACGCTGCGCAGGATGCTGTTCTGAAGACTCTTCGTGAACCGCAGCGCCGTAACGTGCATTAAGAACGGCAATGCCTTGAATGGCCGCCTGCAATAAAACGTCATCTCCCTCTGCGGTTTCCGTGTCGGAATCTTTCCAATCCGTTAGCAAGGCATAGTGGACATAGTTCTCTTTACTGGCGAGATGATGAATCTCTAAGCGTTCCAGCTGTTCAGACACATCGGTGGTGCTGGTAAGTAGTGTTGGGATCACCACCATGGTGCGGTATTGCAATGGAATGCCATTTTCCAATTCTAGACTGGGAAGCACGGTGGCATCAAAACCTTTGGTAATAGCACGATTAACCAACGCAATGGCCATATCCATAGCCGAAGAAGCCCCCAAAAGGGCCAAAAATCCTAATTTCAAAAATCCTAGTTTTAAGGCCGCCTCGCCCGTGGGGGCAGTGGCAAACACAGGCACCAAGAGCGCCAAGGCTGTCACCGCAGTCACATTGCCAATGTAGCCGCCAATGCCCAAATTAGAAAGAATTCGTGCAGGCCATTGCTTGACAGGAGCCCGATAACCCAAGTGGGCTTCAAAATCGCGTCGACCTTTAGCAATCAGGTAGTAGCCCGGGTCCTGCCTTAAATCGTCATCAGGATATTTTGACGCCTCCACCAGAGCGGCTTGAGTGACGGCCAACTCACTTTGTTTAGATCCCTTTGCAAGTTCCTCAATGGCCATACGGTAGCCATTACGCGTCGGAAAATCCATGGCTGAAAAATTGCTATGGGCCGTCAATAAGGCATCCACAGGGCTCATTTGCTCAAACAGTTCGGTCCAATCCACCTGAGAAATGAGCCGCATGCTCACAATGATGTTGCGGACCGTGACATTGGTAGCCCCTTGGCGCTGGTGTACCCAACGAACAGCAGCCTCTGCCGTGGTACCTTGCTTTTCCAGTTGATCATCAATCCAGGCCAAGATGGACGTTGCTTTGGGCTCCTGGTCTCGCATGCGCAGCATTAGCTGTACGGCAAAAGCATCAACCATGGGTTTTTTACTGCTACGATCCATCGCCTTTTGGGCAGCTTGTTCCATTTTAAGAGAATCGCTGAGGACCCAGTCGGCCAACATATCGGCTTTTTGGCTGGCTTCTCGCCCTGCCATGATGGATTCTGACGCGCGACGAAGGTTCTCTACCAGTAAAATTCGTAATGAAATGGAAACGGCCCAAAGTTCGCCCATGGTAAGGGGGTGAACCGTTTGATAGGCGGCCACAAAACGGCACAGCAATTCTGGACAGAATAAACTATCGGTATGGGCAATAAAGGCCCACGCAATGCCCAGTACTCTGGGGTAACCGGCCAAATGGCCTTCCGTAAGCTTGGGTAATTGGCGATAATACCCCGCTGGCAAATCGTTTTGCACTTGGCGCAATTGCTCTTCCACCAAGTGGAAGTTATCCAGCAGCCATTCGGCAGCAGGGGTAATCAGGCGGTCTGACTGCACAGCCAACACAATGGCGTTGTAGGCCTTGCGAACAACGGCTTCATTGTCATTCAGGCGATGAATGAGGGATTGCCCCCCACTCGGGGAAGTGGCGGTGGTGTGTTCCACAGCCAAGCAAACAGCATGCTGCTCTAAACTGTCAAGACCAAACAATTCATCCAGAATGAGATCTTGAGAGCTCCATGGAGAAACTGTTTTTTTAAAAAAGCTAAACAAGGCGGGTATCAAAGGGTACTTTTGGCTTCTTTTTTTAAGTTTTTGGCTGCTTTTTTTTCTTTTTGGGTCTTGGCAGGCTTTTTCTTAACATCTTTGACGGTTACTTTTTCTTTTCCCATGAGTCGGGCTCCTTGTATGAGGACGGCGTCCGTAGATGGCACCCGTGTGACAGGAGCTTACCACACGGCTAACCAAATAGCCGATTGGAGTACGTCTCAATCCAGGTACCAACTGCTAACGATAACAGCACAAAAGAACCGTGTTCCCTTCAAAGCTAATTACCTGACCGGCCTCTTAGAGAGAATATTTTTATTTAATATACTTAATGACAGTAGGAATCGATATAATTAGTTCGTTATCGTCTTTATCAAAGAGATTGCACGTAGCAATAACAGTAAAGGTGAGAGCATAACCTTGAACAGTCCCAAAAAAATGATCATAATTTGTTTGCTTCATTTTTGTAGAATGAAAGCCAATCAACCCATAATATCGGACAGCCTTATAGGCGGTGGCTAACAATTCCTAACCCTATCAACTACTTGTTGAAGGTACTCAGAGTGGAGACATTGGCTCTTGAAATTAGAACAAAACATGGTGGCGCCTCCAGGAATTGAACCAGGGAGAGGAATATTTTTAAGTATATAATGAAGTATACTCTCACTGTCTATTTTTCTAAAAATAGAAGCCATTGAAAGACTTTTGGCTATTGGGCATAATGGGCCTTAATTCTCAATGATTCCTTAGTTTACTGGCTTATTCTGTGCACGACTACACAAGAATTACACAACGTTTTCACCGGAAATGCCATAGGCCCCCTGGAAATTAGTTCGGATGGCACTTCTTTCTTACGCTTAATTAGTGCCAGTTGTAACAAATTATAAACAAAAGAGTGGTACCCCCTCAGGTTTTGTCAAGTTAGTCGAAATAAAGTGGTAAGACCATAAAGCCAATAAGAGTAAAAAAGTAGTATTAGCCAAATCGCAACAATCATTGGGTGTTGTTATGTCGTTTCCATTACTGCTGTCGTTGTGTCGTTATTACCGGTGGCCCGTGGCCTTAGTGGTCTCTGTAACAGTGTGGACCGCCGGACTGCTAACGGCTGTGCAAGCCCCTATTGTTTGGGCACCCAGCGATGTAACAACAGCCTTGGGAGGCATTTTAACCGGTTTGGCGTGGAGTAGTGCTGGGTTATGGCTGTATTTTTTAAAAGATCAACCTACGTTTTATGCCCAGCGCACCTTAATACAGGCAGCGGCCATTGCCGTTTTGCTAACCCAGGGGGTGTGGCTTCAGGCGTCGTGGTTATCAGTGGCGACAGGTTATTTAACCATTAAGGTTTTAATCGGCCTGTCATATCCCAAAAAACTAGAGCCTGTTTCAGGCGTAGCTCTGGGCGGATTGAGTCAATGGCCTCATCGTGTGGGGCCTGCGATTACAAGAGGTGTGCTGATTTTAAGTGTGGCGTGGTTATTGTTCCTCACCTTTTTTCCTTCGTGGGCACTGGGGCTATTGATACCAGCGCCCGCCGTTATTAGTGTGTATGGTTTGGCGTTAATGGGATACGCCTTTGCCACCTTTCGGTTGTTTTGTGGACCCATCGCGCCCCCCTCGGTGGGCCTTACTGGCTGGGGATTGGTTACCGGCTTGGATGTGCTGCTATATGCCGCTGCCTTGCTGGCCACTCTCCAGCCTTTTTCTCTTACCTCGGCAGGGGTTTCCTCTGCCGTTATCAACACGATGCTGCTCGTTATTCTTAGCCATAGCGTGGCCTTAAGCTGTGTAGAGCAATGGAAGCGATGTCTTGGCAGTGTGCATATTAAGCGGCATCACCACACCGCGCACCAACAGCTGCATGTGGATTTGGCCGTCAAAACCATCCAATTAGAACAGGAAGTAGCCACCCGCCGCAAAGCCCAAGAAGAGCTACACAAAATTAACCAAGATTTAGAGCAACAAGTGCAACTGCGCACTGCCGATATGGAAATGATTTTACAAGAATTGGGGCAGGTGAATGCCCAAATGGAAAGCGAACTGAACGAACGTAAGGTGCTGGAATCACAGTTGGTGCAAGCACAAAAAATGGAATCGGTTGGGCAATTGGCTGCTGGGGTGGCCCACGAAATTAACAACCCTGTTGGGTTTATTCTAAGCAATTTACGCACCTTGGATGAATACGTGCAGTTACTGCAACAACTGCTCAACCATTACGAAGACTTGGAAACCTCTTTGATGCAAGCCCCCTTAGGTGAATTAGGAGACAACGAAGACTTGGTTCGACCCATCTTAAACAACTTAGCCACCTTTCGAAAAAACGAAGATATTGGTTTTATTTTGCAAGATTTAACGGGCTTGCTAGCAGAGTCCATTGACGGCTCCAATCGGGTGAAAGAAATTGTGCAAGGCTTAAAAAGCTTTAGCCGCATTGATGAAAGCACATTGCAGCAAGTGGACTTACACGAGTGTATAGAATCCACTTTAAAGGTGGTTTGGAACGAAGTGAAGTACAAGTGTAACGTTATCAAACACTACGACGCCCAATTACCGCCCCTACTATGCTACCCCGGCCAACTTAATCAGGTGTTTTTAAACTTGCTGGTCAACGCCGCCCAAGCCATTGAACAACGGGGCGATATTACCATTGCCACCCGAACCGAAACCTTCAATGATACTCCTCACATTGTGATTGAGATTACCGACACGGGGGCCGGGATACCGGCCAAATTACTCACCAAAATTTTTGATCCCTTTTTTACCACCAAGCCAGTTGGCAGTGGTTCGGGGCTGGGATTGGCCATTTCCTACGGCATTGTTCACAAACACCAAGGCACGTTATCCGTTCAATCCACCGTAGGCAAAGGGACGGTCTTTACCATCGCCCTACCCATCAACGCCCTCACTCCCACCCACGTGTCCGAACCGCCGTTGACTACCTCTGGAGTACCCAGCTATGAACGCCAGCTTCTCAGCCCGGTTGCAGCCTAATGCCAACGTATTTGGTGCCAACGTGTTTGGCAGCGATGAATTTTCCCCCATGTCCACCCGTCCCATTGTGGGAATGTCTGCCATCCTAGACGAGGTGGTGTGGCAAGACCTAAGCCTGATGGAAATGAGTACTCGCTGTCATCCCCGTGGCAACGTGGCCTTAGAGCCCCTTATTTTAGGCTGGGTGACCCTAACCCCTTGTGGTGCATGTTTATAAATAATGACCTTTATTCCTCACTCTCCTAAAAAGGAACAATCCGTGGCCGCTTCTTATCCTTCTTACAACGCAACGGTAGAACAACTGTTTACCACCCCACGTGGGGTCCCCACCGCGTCGGTGGTACCCATCCACCCTCAGCCTGAAAAAAACCGACTGCTGTTAGTGGATGACGAACACAACGTGTTAAAAGCCCTAGCCCGCATGTTGCGAAACGAAGGTTACGACATTATTACGGCCAGCAGTGGCGAAGAAGCCCTTCAAATTTTAGAGACCCACCCCATGGATGTGGTGATTAGCGACCAGCGCATGCCCCACATGACGGGCACTGAACTATTGGCTAAGGTCCATCAGCGTTACCCCGATACGGTGCGCATGGTGCTCTCGGGCTACGCGGATATTGATTCCATTTTGGGTGCCATTAATTACGGGCACATTTATAAATTTCAAACCAAACCGTGGGATGAAACCCAACTAAAAGCCGTGATTAGCGAGTGCTTTACCCACCACAGCTACCTGCAAGAACGCAAAGTGCTGGCCAAGGCCCTGCAGGAAGAAAATAAAAGTTTAATGAACAACACGCAGCATCTGTTTCAGTTTATGGTGTCTCGCTTGCAACGCACCGATATGTGCCAAGACGTGTTTCAGGATTTTCCCCTGCCTATTATGGGCATTGATGCCAACCAGCGGCTGTTTTTACTCAGTGAAATGACGCATTTGCTGTTCCCCTCGCTGGAATCAGCCGGTGTGATGGAGCACATTCAAGATTGCTTGCCGAGTGCGTTACTGGAGGCTTACGAAAAAATACTCCACAACCCGCCGCTAGAGCCCATGGCCTTAAGCGTCAATGGCATGGATCTCCGTATTCATTCGTACCGGTTGTGCGCCAATAATAGCCACTTACTGCTGCTAGAAATTGTTAGCTAACCCGCCAATGGCGGGTGTTTAATAGTGAAAGAAGGGTTATTCGTCGATGTCCTCGTCCAGCACGTCGGCGGCGGTTAGCTTGGCTACCAATGCCAACAACATATCGTTGCTAAAGGGCTTGGGCACAATGGCATCGGCGCCCAATTCCCGCACTCGGTTTAGCTCTTCGGAAGTGCCCGCCGAGATAATCACCACTTTTAAATCGTTTAAAGTGGGCTGAGCCCGAACAAAACGAAGCACATCTTCTCCTGCCATACCCGGCATGTGCAAATCCAAAGTCATGACGCCGGGGTGATGGGTGGCCAATAACGTTCCAGCCTCAAAACCATTGTGGGCAATCAGCACATCATACCGAGCGCGTTTAAACACCCGTTGCAAGGCGCTGGAAAAATACGCATCATCATCCACCACTAAAATTTGGTTGTGGTTGCGCTCGGGGTAAGGAGATTCCGCCGTGGAAATGTCGGCCTCATCCTGCAATTCGTCAGGCAGTGGCATATTGTGGGCCACCATAAAGGCTTGAAGGTGCTCGCGCAAAATGCGCTTATCGCCGCGCCCAGGCAGTTGATAGGCTTGCAAATCGCCACGCTCCACCCATCGCACAATGGTGCGCAGGTTAACGTGGCACAATTTGGCGGCGTCACCAGTAGTGTAAATGGCTTTTTTGAGGGGCTCAGAAGACATTGGGGGCAGCATTCCAAAACAAAGGAAAGATAATCACCAGTATGAAAGTGACAACAGGAAGCCGTATCATCCAAATAGCGGGTTTTTAAAGATATATTACAAAAACGAGTCATTATTTTAAGTCTACTATTCATAAATAGTCAATTTAGTCGATACAAAAAGAGTCGGCACGTCGGACAGGGGTGCTAAAAACTACCGGAGCCATAATCGGCCAAGAAAATTTTGTTTGTAGACGATGAGCCCAACATTCTCAATGCCCTGAGGCGTGTGATGCGTTCCTCTGGCGGCTTCTCTGGTGATTGGGAGATAGAAACCACCGATGACCCAGAAGCAGCCCTTCGTATGGTGGAGCGAGAATCGGTTGCTGTTGTGGTCTCAGATCAGCGGATGCCCAGCATGGTAGGGTCCGATTGACTGGAGGCCATACGCCTTAAATCGCCCCAAACCCGCCGCATGATTTTAACGGGCTACGCCGATATGAATTCTGCCATGGATGCCATTAACAAAGGCGGTGCCCACCGGTATTTGGCCAAGCCGTGGGATGACGAGATTTTACGCCAAGCCATTTATGAAGGTGTGGAACAGTATCGTTTGGCGCAAGAAAACTTTCGTCTCAAAGTCTCGTTAGAAAAGAAAAACGAAGCGCTGGTGCAGTTAAGCCGCACCATGGAGCGGAAAGTAGTGGAACGCACTCAAGATTTAGGGTCACTGAATGAACGCCTGCAATCGGAGCTGAAAGGCGTTATCCAACTCTTGCTTAAACTGGAAGAATCCCACAGTGTCACGGTATTTGGCCACAGCAACCGAGTGTTTGAATGGTCGACACGGGTGGGTGAAGCCCTGGGATTGAGTGAGGAAATGCGTTACCAGCTGGGGGTAGCCGCCCAGCTGCATGATATTGGCAAAATTGGGCTACCCTTGGCATTGCTATCCAAGCCCATGATGGTGATGTCTCCCTATGAAAAAAGCGTGTACCAATCCCACGCTGCTCGTGGGGCCGATTGGTTGGCGCAAATCCCTCAGTTTAAACTATCGGCGTCGGTTGTTCGCTACCACCACGAGCTAATGGACGGCAGCGGCTTTCCGGAAGGGCGCGTGGGTAAAGAAATCCCCTTAGGAGCCCGAATTTTGTGCGCCGTGGATGCGTTGGATCAGTGGCTACAAACGCAACCGGTTTTAGATGCCGAAGCGGTGCGTGAAGGTTTACGAGTGTTGGAGGCCGATCGCAACCTACTGTATGACGGAGAGATTTTGGATGCCTTGCGCCAAGTAACCAATGTGTATATGCCCCTCAATCCCGTCATTCAAGAAGTAGCCCCCTCCGCCATTCAGGAAGGCATGATACTGGCCCGAGATTTGGTAACCAGCCAAGGGATGCTGGTACTGAAGCAAGGCAGCGTAATAACCCCTTACAATTACGATAAAGTGGTGAGCCTTTTGCGCAAACAAACCCCTTTGGATGGCGTGTACGTGTACCAACCCGTGAATTTGAAGGTGTAACAATGGAAATGAAACGACCTATTACTAATTTATTTAGACTTAGGCGCCAATGAATGATGCCTTTCGAACGACCTTCACCAGTGGCCAAGTGATCTCTCGGCTGGTGCTAATGGCCCTCCATTCGAGGGGCAGGTCACAGACGCATCGTTGCAACATCCTCCAATTTGTTAAGCAACTCTAATAAAAGCAATTGCGAAAAGGGTTACAACCTTGGTTGATCATTAATTGTGCCACCCAGTTAGGGTTACTATCCCCCATTAGAGGGAGGGCTGGTGGGGTATTGGCCTTGGGCGTGGATTCATTATCCTATGGGTAGGTATTTGTCCCTACGGAAAGAGAGCGCCTTTATGATAGCCACTTCCTGTTTTGCAGCTAACATTATGACCACTCGTCTGATTACGCTCCACCCTGACATGACTTGTCAAGATGCCGTTCAGGTGCTGCTCAATAATCACATTTCAGGGTCACCCGTTGTCGATTCGTTCGGAGAACTCGTCGGCGTCATTAGTCTGAAGGATTTACTTGGAAATAGTGAATACCAGCTGCCGTCACCTATGTATTACGACGAATTATATTTAGATGATCTCATGACGGAAGAGGCCTTTGATTTGGTGAATTTAAACACCGGAACGGTGTCTGAGCTAATGACCTTGGACGTTGTAACAGTGGTACAAACAGCCCCCATAGAAACCGTGGCTAAAGTGCTTTACACCCAAAAGGTGCACCGAGTGATTGTGGTGGCCGAAGGGGGCAAGCCTGTAGGCATTGTTACTACCTTTGATGTACTGAAAGCTTTTACAGGTGACAGAGACACTTTAAAAGAACCTTTGCGAAAGGGTTCCTTGCCATCTGTACCCACTAAAATTCCAACAGGGCTGGGTGTATAGTGCTGTTATTCATGTAATTGTTTAAAAAGCCCCCCTATGTCTCATTCATCTTCCCCTCTTTTTACGGATGCCCAAACCAAGGAGTCGCTACTCGGGGACGAGCAACTGCGTCATATTCAGTATGCGCTAGATGAATCGGCGATTGTTGCTGTAACCAACCCACAGGGTGTTATTACCTATGTCAATGATACGTTTTGTGCAATTTCTGGCTATGAGCGAGATGAACTCATCGGCGCCACTCACAAAGTAATTAATTCGGGGTATCATGGCCCCACTTTTTTTAAAGAACTGTGGGGTGCCATCCGTGAATGCAAGGTGTGGCGGGGCGAAATTCAGAACCGCGCAAAAAACGGAAAACCTTATTGGGTTTCTACAACCATTGTACCCAAGTGCCAAAAAGAACTCGGCCATGCACTAGAAACCAATCACCGCCCTCAGGAATACACAGCTATCCGTTTTGACATTACCCCGTTAAAGCGTGTGGAGGTAGAAATTCAGGGACTATATAACGAACTTGACGAGCGAGTCCGCCAACGTACCGCTCAGTTGGCCTCGGCTAACGCCGAGTTAGAAACCTTATTAGAACGTCTGCAAGAAACGGAACACCAGCGGGAACGTTACGTGGCTGCTATTACCCATGATTTGCGAACGCCTCTGATTGGCCAGCAGAGGGCTTTAAGTATTGTGGCCAAACATCAGCACTTGCTGCCTCCCTCGGTACAGCCTTTTTTACACAGCATGGCTACCAGTACCGATCATACATTGGCGTTGGTACAAAAACTACTCGATGTTCACCACCTCGAATCGGGCCACGTGGTGCCCGTACTTCAATCGATACGTATTAGAGAATTGATTGATAGTGCTTTTGCCGACGTGCTACCCTTGGCCAGTGAGCGAAATATTGCATTAACGAATGATACTGACCCTGTAGAACTATTGGCAATGTTAGATCCTCGACTGATTCGAAGAGTGTTGGTTAATTTGTTGGGCAATAGCCTGGCTTTGCCCGCATGCGCAAAAATTACCGTCTCAGCGCGATCTGTAACCAATGGTTTGCAGCTAACAGTATGCGATGACGGCCCAGGTATTGAGGCCGAACGATTACGCAATTTGTTTGAGAGACACTGGGGTGAAAAAACACGCCAAATTGGGTCGGGCTTGGGTCTTAATATTTGTAAACTCATTGTGGATCGTCACAATGGCACACTAACGGTTACTAGCAATACCTCGGGCCTTCATCGTGGTACCCGTTTTGTTATGACGCTTCCCAATCAACGTTAGAAAAATTTCAGGAGGTTTTCGAATGACCCGCATACTGCCCCTACGCTTATTGATTGTGGAAGACCACGAATTAGTCCGCCAAGGCTTGGCTTACACCCTAAACGAACACGGCTTTGAGAGCATTGACTGTGTAGACGATGGGAAAAAAGCGCTGGAGCGTTGTCAACAACAAGAAAATCGTCCAGAACTTATTTTAATGGATATTGGCTTACCGATACTGGATGGTATTAGCGCCACACAGGCTATTAAAAAAACAGCACCGGACGTTAAAATTATTATGCTCACCTCTCACCAAGACCCTATGGAAGTGCGAGCAGCCTTAACGGCTGGGGCCGATGGTTATTGCCTCAAAGACATCCCCATTGAACGACTGTGCCGCGTGATGGAAGACCTAATGGAAGGCGGCCTATGGTTAGACCCTGCCGTAGCCCAAGCCTTGCAACAGTGGATTGTGGCCATTCCCAACCACCCTGGCGTTAGCCCCGAAGCAACCCCTGACCCCGGCTTAACGGAACGCGAGCGCGAAGTACTGGCCGAAATTGTGAACGGCAAAAGCAATAAAGAAATTGCGGTGTATTTGGGCATGTCACCCCACACGGTAAAAACCCACGTCACCAACGTCATTCAAAAACTGTCAGTTACGGATCGTACCCAAGCCGCCGTAAAAGCCATTAAGCAGCAGTTGGTCTAAACCAACTAAACACTGTGGGTTCACAAGCCGCCTTTTAACAATGCTTCGGACTTTTTAGGGTTTTTTTTCGTACCCCAGGACCTAACCAACAGCGTTTTGGTATTATATCCAGCGAAAGCGTAAAGAAAAACGCCGCTTTCCTTTAGGAAAAGGATGCCTGATTTACCAGCATGGTAATCAACGAGAGATTGGTGTGTTAATGCATCTCGGGTTGAGGTTTTCGCAAGGTGGCTAAATACGTGGCCAACGCATCCACTTCATCAACAGTACCTGCCACTGGCGGCATAATGCCCATGTACGGGTTTTTGGCTTTATCGGTACTGTGAATGGTGGTGAGGAAGGCCACAATGGCTTTCTCATCCCGTTCGCCTAACATATTGGGCATACTTCGGTACCCACCCTTGGTGTGGCATGCCAAACACTGCCCTTCAAACATAGCTTTACCCATGCGCATTTTATTACCAGCCACGTCGCCTTCAATCAACTGAGGCTTCCATTTACTGGTGGCAATGTAACCCGTCTCATTAATAGTTTTGATATCGCTAATACGCAAGCCGTTGGAATACAAATGGCCATACACCACGTAGGGTTTTCGCAGCATTTCGCGAGACCATTCGCCTATGCTAGTAACCAACAACCCGCATACCATAAAGGCCAAGGCCATTTTGGGCGTAAAAACCCGTGGGTTTAAGTACGGCCCCACGTAAGCAAAAATAATAATGGTGCCAGAAAGAATAAGGCCCAAATACGACGCCCGCGCCAAAATGGAAAAGTTACCCACCCCCGACGTTTGCATGCCATTTTGAATAGTGTGCAACACATCGGGCGGAATGTTAAGGCCAAACCACCACGCCAGCACAGGGCCTACTGCAAAGGTGGGGATAAACCACTTGGCAGCATATTGCAGCATCCGATCCCGAAAGCTAGCCTCTGCTTCTGTGGTTTGAGGTAATTTACTGGCCGTGTAAAGAGAATACATCCCAGCCATGCTGGCCATAATCACAATACGAATAAGCAACGAGGGCCAGTAGGTTCGGTTAAAGAAGCCATCAAACCAGTAGCCCGTTTGGATCCATTTATCCGGCGTGAGCATAAAGGTTAGAATACCGTTGATAATAACCAGCGTGAGAATAGAAGCAACCGCGTAAGCAATGGCCAACTGCAAGTGAGTTTTCCGAGAGACTCGATCCCAGCAGTAGTAATACACAAACACTACCGCTAGTTCTGCCACAAAAAACAGATACTCACACGCCCAGCCAAAGGTATACACTTGGATGAGAGTGTGCAGCCCGTCAGGGCTTACCAACGCAATGACCGTCCAAATACCCACCCCTGTTACGGCACCGGCCACGGTGGTTACCAGCATAAAAAATTGAGCGTGTTTTTTTAAGTAGTCATACATGGCCTCGTCGTTGTTTTTGTAGGCCAGCCATTCGCTTAAGGCAAAGTACAACCCGCCTCCCACGGCAAAGTGAGAGATAAAAATGTGGATGCAGGCCATAATGCCAATCAGCCACGAGCCGCCGAGAATCGGGATTTCCCAAATGGGGTAGTTCATAACGCCAACGTCCTATTTACCAATGAAGTTTAAAAACTGAGAAATAACCAAAAAACTTACTGAAAACCAAGGAAGGTAAAGAGAATCATGCCTGCCAGCACAACACAGCCAAACCAGTGGTACAACTTACTCACACCAGTCCCTGGGGTTTTATCTACAAAAGGAGCCGAGGCAAACACCAAACCAATGGCAGAAAAGAAGAGCAGGCCCGCCTGTTCACCTTCCAGCGGCCCCACATAGGCCGGAATCCCTTTGAGGAACTGGAACATTGCCAAGAAGTACCACTCGGGTTTAATACCCATGGGCGCGGGGGCTGCGGGGTCGGCCTGAGCCCCCAAGCCCCATGGGAACAGCGCCACCAAAGTGGCCACTAGGTTAATCACCAACAGCCACACCATGGCATCTTTTAACGCAAAGTTGGGGACAAAGGGCTCGGATTTCTTTTGGGCTTCCGGCAAGGCGTTATCGGCCTCTGGGCGGGAGATGCCGTGGGCTTGTACTAACCACAGGTGAGTTCCCAATAATCCTATCAGCGCCAAGGGCAACCCAATCACGTGGATTAAAAAGAACCGAGACAACGTCGCTTGCCCCACCACCTCGCCACCACGCAATAACGTGGCCATCATGGCACCAATTACGGGCACCTTGGATGTTATATCGAGGCCAATTTTACTAGCAGCGTAAGCCACTTCATCCCACGGCAACAAATAGCCCGTAAAACCAAAACCCATGCACACCACCAGCAGCACCAAGCCCGTTAGCCACGTCATCTCACGAGGGGCACGATAGGCCTTCATAAAATAGGTGCTAAACATGTGAATAAACAGCGCCAAGATCAGCAAGTTAGCGCTCCAGCTGTGAAAAGATCGCACAAACCAGCCAAAATCCACGCGGGTATTGATGTTAAGAATGGATGCATAGGCGGCATCAATGGAGGGCACATAATGTACCATCAACAACAGGCCGGTGACAAACTGAATGCCAATGAGCATAAGAGCAATGCCGCCCAAGTAGTACCACACACTGTGGGTATGCACCGGCACCGTTTTTTTAGCCACCATCGTCAATACAGGGCCCAGACCTAAACGATCAATGAACCACCCTTTCAGGGCACAGTCACAATTAGCTTTAGAAGAACTGGCAGGAGGAACAGCCATGGAGCAAAGTCCTTGTACATAAAAAAATAGAGAGAATCAAAAAACAGGAAGAGCTAGACTTTAAGCCTTGGAAACAATAATGGAATCTTTTACAACCTCGGCTTTAAGTAAATCCAAAGGACGTGGTGGAGGACCTGCAATGTTAGTACCTGTGGCAGCATCATACTGGCCTCCGTGGCACGCACACCAAATATTTTTTTCGCCGGCGTTGTATTGCACCGTGCACCCCAAGTGGGTACACGTGGCGTTGTAGGCTTTATAGGTGCCATCGGGCAAGCAAATCAACAAAGCCGGAATACTACCAAACTGAAAATTTTTCGCACTGCCGGGCGGAAAATCCGTGGTTTTCCCCACCGTTACCGAAGACACCTGCGTGGCGCTGGCATCTGCGGTTCCCGATGACAAGTACTTAAAGAAAGGCGATGCGGCTAATCCGGCCCACAACAAGCCCAACCCACCCAAGGCTACTTTTAAAAAACCACGGCGTGTGGGCTCTACCAAGGTGCCATCGCCCGGACGAAGATGGCATGCCATTTGTTGCTGCAATTGTCCACTCAAGGCAGCTTCACGAGGGCAATGCCCGGTGGGCTCTTGTGGCGTGTGATTGTCCTTTTGGTTATCTAAGGTCATCTCAATCAATCCTTGTAATAATCATTTTTCTAGAAGGCTTACTTGGCTTCGGGAAAAAAGCCTTTCCAAGCGGTTTTAATCAACCAGGTCAGGAAAATAACCAGTCCCACGGCAATGATTAAAAAGGCAATAAGCAAATCCAGTTGCAACTTCACCGGCAACAAGTCTGGCGTAACCAAGGAAGCCAGATTGATGTAGCGAAGGATGGCACGCATTCCAATCATGCCCAAAATGGTAACCAAACCCAGCGACTGAGTAAGCACCATGGGCAAGCCTTTACCCGTTTGCCACGCCCACATCGCCATTACCAAACTTAAAACAGTGGTGGCTAAGCTGCCCATCATTAGAGGGGTTGCCACGGCGTGCTGTCCCATAAAGGCCAGCATTTGGGCTTTGGGCAAGCTCATTAAAAACCAACCGCCAATACCAAACTGCAACAGGGTAATCACGGCATACAGGGCCGCACCCGTTTTAATCAGCCATTGGCCATAGGCCAAATCGCGCTTTAAAAAGACCAGACCATAAATCCCCATCACCAAGCCATTGACGGCCAAGGAACCAAACCACATATGCAAAAAGCGAGGAATCACTTGCGGGTTGGCCACATTAAGGAACCAGCCCGTGCGGGTGGCACCTTCTTGCCAATGAGCGGTGTCCGTCATGAGCGTTACCATGTTGACAAAGCCGAAGCCAATAAAGGCAAACAGCAAGGATGACAGCAACAAATAGCCGACAGGGCCGACTTTAGTACGGTCTTTGACCGAAAATTTATAACCGTACAAGCTATAGTAAGCCACAATCAATACAGGAATGGCACTAAGCCAAGGCCACGCCTGTTGAACCGTAGATACATAATAGAGAGGACCATAGATAAGTTGCAAAAATAACAAGGGCACCACGCCTTGGGTAATGGCCACCGATAAATACACAGGCAAGTGAGCTGCCAAGGTGTTGCCAAACCGGGTGCCGTGGGGCGAACGCCCCAACAACCCTGCCGATACCAAGCCGCCGGTTAAAATTACGTTCATGGGGATAAGGTGGGTAATAAAGCCTACCAGCAACAGCACTTGCAGCAGCCAAATGGGGGCAGGCATCGGCACTGGCTGATAATGAGGCACCATCGCGGCGGTAGCATGGGCAGCATCGGGGTGGAGAGGCCCAGAGAACAAGGCGGTGACAACAGACGAGAGCGAAGCAACATCGGGCATGGATGATAGAACCCTACAAATACACACTGAAGAAAACACTTTTTCAAATGCTAATTAAAAAGTTCGTATATGTAACAAGAATACTTTTTACTGTGACACAGGATTATGCATGAATGGATGCCCCAGCAGCCCTCGCCCAAATGGGTGAGGGGGAATTTGTGTCCAATTGCGTGGATTCGCACCAAAATAATTTATAAATAGTAAAATTTCTAACCTATAGAATTGGACCACTAACCCCCTTATCCAACCCAGGTCAGAAGGGCGAGGTGTTTGAAAAAAATTTCAAAGACAATGCCATGGTTTCCCTACAATAAATAAGAAGGTTTTCTATCATGATTGTATTAGTACCCATCGATGGAGCAGAACAATCTTTATGCACCCTTGAAAGGGCCGCTCATTTCTTAGATAAAGAATTTTGTTCTCTTCATTTGTTTATGGTTCAAATCCCTATCTCGCCAGAAATTCCTTGGGAGCTGGAGGATAGCAAAGAAACCGAAAGCTATCTAAACCGAGCAAAAGCCAAAGCAGAATCATTGGGATTTAAAGTTGATAAAACAGACTACACCACATCGTATAATCCAGCTGATATCATTTGCAATTATGCGGAAGCCATTGCTACGCAATTAATTGTAATGGGATCCCATTGGCATAAATGCATCACCCAGTTTTTCATCGGTAGTGTTAGCGAAGAGGTGTTTAAAGAAGCTACCAGCCTGTGATTGTGCGAAATGACAAACTACACTCTGCTAAAATTAGTCACTTGGATATCTCGAGTTTACATCAAATGAGTCATTAATTAGTTAAACCCTAAATACCTCCCCCCACCGCTTATCGGTGGGGGGAGGTATTTATTACAACGGCTTATTCTTCATTATTGCGAGGCGATTTCATTAAAAGATGCTTCTCTTTTTCAATCACTTCTGACTGCCCTCCAAAAGGTGATCCGATCATAAGTAGAGAATTGGGTCATATTATAATTGACTCAAGTGACGAGTTTCTGTCACATTCCCTCAAAGCCCTATGCTATATGGATAATTACCGGCTAAATTACACAAGAATTACACAACAGGCCGTTTGATTATTTATTTAAACTTAGACCGTAATCAGTCGTAAAATGGTGGCGCCTCCAGGAATTGAACCAGGGACACGAGGATTTTCAGTCCTCTGCTCTACCAACTGAGCTAAGGCGCCGACCATGCCTTTATTCAACTGTAAACGGTCGTAACAATCAACCTCTCAGCCACTTCATTTTCAAATTAAACGCTGGCAGCAACCCGTAAACGCTGAGAGAGGAGTTCGGGTAACTTTAACAAGCGCTCGCGCGCCGCAGCCAAAGTTTCTGGTTTTTTGCTAAAGCAAAAGCGAATCATAGGCGCCTGTTGGCTGCCTTCGCTTAAAAAGCTGCTGCCCGGCACCACGGCCACACCCACGGTTTCAATCATAAACTGGGCAAAGTCCACATCGTTGGTAAAGCCGTATTGCTTGCACAACTGGCTAATATCACACAGCACATAATAAGCCCCTTGGGGTGAATAATAAGGCAGACCAATTTCATCTAAAATTTCCAGCATGGAGGCTTTCTTGTTAGCGTAGCTGGCTAACAGGCCATCATAGTATGTTTGGGGCAATTGCATGGCCGTAATGCCCGCTTGCTGCAAGGGGGCGGCAGCTCCTACCGTTAAAAAGTCGTGGACCTTACGAATGGCAGCCGTCAGTTCAGCCGGGGCAATAATGGTGCCCACGCGCCAGCCGGTAACGCTGTAGGTTTTGGAGAGGCCATTAATCGTCACAGTGCGCTCTAACATACCGGGTAAAGAGGCCAATGCCAAGTGCTCAAGGCCGTCGTAGAGAATATGCTCGTAAATTTCGTCGGTAAAGGCCAACACATCCCACTGCTGGCACAAGTCGGTAATGGTTTGCAGTTCTTTGCGGCTAAACACCTTCCCCGTAGGGTTATGAGGGGTATTGATAATAATGGCGCGAGTTTTTTCGTTAAAAGCAGCAGCCAACTCCGCCGGATCAAAGCTCCAGGTAGGGGGCTTAAGCTGCACATAACGAGGAATGGCACCGGCCAAAATGGCATCGGGGCCATAATTTTCGTAATAGGGCTCAAAGACAATCACTTCATCGCCGGGGTCTACCAAGGCCAGCATGGTGGCCGCCATCGCCTCGGTACTACCGCAGGTAACGGTAATATCCGTATCAGGATTAATGGGAATACCCAAATAGCGGCTGGATTTTTCTGCAATGGCATAACGAAAAGGGGTGGCACCCCATGTAATGGCGTACTGGTTAATGTCTTTATCAATGGCTGCTTTGGCTGCTTCTTTGAGTTCCGTCGGGCAAGGAAAATCAGGAAAACCTTGGGCTAAATTGACGGCCTCATGCTTGGCCGCTAAACGAGACATCTCGCGAATGACCGACTCTTTAAACTGGCTGGCTTTGATGGACGTTTTGGGTCGTGTCATGGCTGGGAAGTTCCTCGATTGAACTGAAAATAGCTTCTTATTGTATCGTAATCCAAATAATGACTGACAATATTGAGAAATGGATATCTTGGTGGCATTCTAAACCCATGAATACTTCCACCACTCCCTTCCAACCAGTAGCCATTAGCGAGGCTCTTACTGAGCTTATTTCGGTATCCCAATTTTTGCATCAGCAAGGGTGGACGCCTGCCACCAGCTCTAATTTTTCTACCCGTAACAACGAACCAAAGGGCAGTTTTTTTATTTCTCGCTCTGGTAAAGACAAAGGCACCTTAACACAACACGACTTTATGGCGGTGGATGCAAAGGGGCTTCCCTTGGCAGGCGTGGAGGGTACCCCTTCTGCAGAAACCTTATTACATGCGTGGGTGTATGAGAATTTCCCCGAAGTCAATACTGTACTTCATACGCATTCGCTGAATGGCACCTTACTCTCTAAGCTGTGCGAAGAATTTGGCGAGTTTACGGTGTCGAACCTTGAAATTCTCAAAGGCTTTGCTGGTATTACCAGTCATGAAGCCTCGGTGACGATACCCATTATTGCTAATCACCAAGATATGACGGTTATTGCTGAAGGCTTATCACGCTACCAAGCAAACGTAACAAACCCACTCCGTGGGTTTTTACTAGCAGGGCATGGTCTGTACACATGGGGAAACACCACAGCTGAAGCCCGTCGCCACGTGGAAGTGATGGAATTTTTAATGGCCTATGCCCTGCAATGGTACCAAAGCACGGGAGCATGGCCCGAATGACAACCCTGTACCAAGCCCAATCCAAACACGTTGTAAGTGACTTTGGGACCATTCAGACTTTTTTAGCCCAACGCGGCGTGGCTTTCGCTCGGTGGAATGCCAGTGTTGATTTTGAGCCTGATGCCGATGAAACCACCATTTTGGATGTGTATCAGCATGAATTACAGCCCTTCATGGCATCAAACGGTTTTCAAAGTGCGGATGTCATTACCATTCACCCCAAAACGGAGAATGTGGCAGCGTTGAATGCAAAATTTTTAAAAGAGCACACCCACAGCGAAGACGAAGTTCGATTTTTTGTGGCAGGGCAAGGCGATTTCTGGTTTCATTTGGAAGAGCCCACTGATGAAGTGTTTGGTGTTACCTGCACCGCAGGCGATTTCCTCTCCGTGCCGGCAGGGGTCAAACATTGGTTTGACATGGGCCCTGCCGATGACGAAACGTCGCCCAACGTTAAGGTGATTCGGATTTTTACCAGCAAAGACGGTTGGACCCCCCACTACACTCAATCAGGACTAGAACAAACCGTTGCAAAACCTTTATTAACAGCAGGAGCCACGGTATGAGTTTAGCCAATCCCAACCGCTACGAGTCCATTCGCTGTGTACTGATGGACATTGAAGGCACCACGACTGATATTGAGTTTGTCCATTCGGTACTGTTCCCGTATTCGGCCCAGCATTTGCCCCAGTATGTAATGGACCACGAAGACGACACCACTGTACAAAAGTGCTTGCTAGGCGTGCGCCAAACCCTGCTAGACGAAAACGAAGTAACCGAGGCGCATACTCACACCTGCATTCAAGCCTTGCTCCATTGGATTGCCACAGACCGCAAGCACACCGCCCTGAAGACCCTTCAAGGCCTGATTTGGAAAACCGGTTACGAAACGGGCGCCTACC
This sequence comes from Vampirovibrionales bacterium, assembly GCA_029866025.1. GTDB lineage: Bacteria > Cyanobacteriota > Vampirovibrionia > Vampirovibrionales > Vampirovibrionaceae > JARXAD01. The sequence goes on from JARXAD010000006.1 coordinate 53,860, forward strand.
AAAGCCACGTGTACCCCGATGTACTACCCGCTTTACAGCGCTGGCAAGCCAAAGGGCTTACGCTCGCCATATACTCGTCGGGTTCGGTTGCGGCCCAGCAGTTGCTGTTTGGTCACACCCCCCATGGGGATTTAGCCCCCTACTTTAGCCACTACTTTGACACCACGGTGGGCGGCAAAAAAGAGATGGCATCTTATCAGGACATTGCCAAAGCCTTAGCACTCCCGCCAGAAGCCATTTTATTTTTAAGCGACATGGAAGATGAGTTGGAGGCCGCTGAAGAAGCAGGCTTTCAGGTCATTCAGTTACAGCGCGATGACAATGTGATTAGTGGTCATGTGCCTTACCCCGTTAAGCGCAGCTTTGACGCTATTTTGCCGTAATGGTTAACAACACCCTTTAGGATGAACAGCTAATAACCAAGGGCTTTGTGTCTACTGGGGGTGGGCTGGCAAAAGGCGAGGCATCGGCTTCCGTAGCATAGGGATTTTTCAGCACGTCCCACAACGCTTGGGTCACGCTAAAATCGCCTTGCTGAGCTGCCGTAATGGCCGCTTGGGCATGGTGGTTGCGCAATACCACGGCAGGATTGCGGCTTAACGTGTAGCGCTTTAAGTCCTCGTCAGAAAGCTGACTGTTGCCATCATTCGCTAAGCGATCACCATAGGCTTCCACCCACTGGTGCCAAGCGTCGGACTCACACCCAAACAAGGGTGCCAACGCCTCTTTCGCCAAATCGGCTGTTTTGTAGCTCCAACGCCTAAAAAACTGGGTGTAATCCACTTTATGAGCAGCCATTAACTTTAGGAGCGTCTCCAACAAGGCGTCGTCACCTTCCTGTACCGAAGATAACCCCAGTTTTCCAGCCATCAAAGAGCGGTAGTGGGTGAGATACGCCTGAGGATAAACCTTGAGGGCCTCTTGAATGGTCTCAACCGGTAACATATGGGCCAAGGTTTGCCCCAAAGCGGCGCAATTCCAATACCCCACATCGGGCTGACGATGGTAGGCATAGCGCCCCTCATGATCCGAGTGATTGCAAATATGATATGGGTCAAAGGTATCCAAAAAGCCGTAAGGACCATAATCCAAGGTCAGGCCCAGTAGGCTCATGTTATCCGTGTTCATCACCCCGTGGCAAAAACCCACTGCCTGCCACTGGGCCATGAGTTGGGCTGTGTGTGTGGTCACCGCTTGCAACCAGGCCACACACCCCGCTTCACTGTCCTCAAAGGTTTCACCAAAGGCAGTACCGCAAATGTCCATCGCTAAGGTTAGATAGTTTTTCAGCAACACATCGTTGCCTTGATAATACGCATATTCCAAATGGCCAAAGCGCAAAAAGCTAGGAGCCACACGAACCATGCTGGCACCCATTTCCATCATTTCTCGGTATACGGGTTCGGTGCTGGTAAACAAACTTAGGGCCCGTGTTGTGGGAATACCCAAGCCCGCCACGGCTTCACTGGCTAAAAACTCTCGCAGGGTTGAGCGCAAGACAGCCCTACCGTCGCCTCGGCGAGAATACGGCGTTGGGCCAGCACCCTTTAGCTGAATTTCCCAGCGCTGGTTGGCAGAGTCTACCACATCACCCAAGAAAATCGCTCGGCCATCGCCCAGTTGTGGCACTAAATGGCCAAATTGATGCCCTGCATACACGGTGGCAATGGGTTGAGGTGAATAATGATTCAACTGGCCATTGCAGATGTCTAACCACTGAGGGCTGTTTAGCGCGCTAACACGTAAACCCAGTTGCTGACCCAGTGCATCATTGTTTAACGCCAACTGGGCCCCTGTGAGGGGTGTTATGGAAACGGTTGAAAACGCTTCGGGGCCTAAGGCTTCGTAGCGGGTGGGGGTCGGCAGAAAGATTGGCATAGGGGTATTAAAGCGTAAAGTCGTTTTAAGATCGTCGTTTCACCCCTATGGGCGAAGTCATTTAGGGCATTTTCATGGGTACGTTTAGCAGTATCCTTTGGTTAGTAAACGTTCAAAGTAAATCAGCGTTCAGGGTGAAAGGAGATTTCGCCATGAGACCATGCTTTACCTCATTTTCACAACCTTTTTTGTGGAGACACCTTAAATTATAAAAAACAATAATAAACCGTTACAAAGCCTCCAGCGCTATTGGATCTAGTCCGAAAGGATAAGTAAGGTCATTCACCCAAGGTTGTGCTTAGGGTGATGGTTTTGTGGGTGCGTATTAAAAGCACCGTCAGAGATGATAAGCGCAATCAGCGCGATGTGGGTTTTTAGTCAATTTACTGAAAGAGAGTATTTATAATGAGCCAATTATTAAAGCAGCGCATTGTGGCCGTGTCGTGTGCGGTATGTGTAGGAATGGTGGGTTTATTCGCACCCGCTTTTGCAGATTCTGCCGTATTGTTAGCCAGCAGCTTTTCGCCATCCCTTGCAGCGCCAAGCCTTGTAGCACCCACTCTGCCTGAATTATTGAATGAAGCCGCTCAACAATCGCCCTCCATTTTTAAGATAAACATTCAACACAGCGATACACTCTCCGATGATTCCAGTGCCAAAAAATCGGGCCGTCATGGCCGCAGCCGCCGCAGTAAAGAGACTGTAGCCAGCCACATTCAACTGGATGATGAAGCCCGTACCATTGGCGGCCAACTGAGTGATGGCGATGCCGCCAAACTACGACCCGCCCAAAAATATTTGTTTGAACTTCCCAAAGTGGTGAACAACAAAACCGTGTGGCTTAGCATCGGAAAACTTAATGGCATACATACACCACAAGCCCACACCTTGGGCCAAACCAGCGATGACCACATTAGCAGCCCATTGGCCATTAAACTGAATGGAAAAACCATTCAATACGTGTACGTGAATGGCGATAATCTCCACATTCGCATTCCTAAAAGCTTGCTAAATAAAGAAGGCTATAACGCCTTGCAATTGCAGGCAGGCTACTATTATTCGGCACCCAACACCATTGCTTACGATCGCGTGAGTTTTGAGAACGTCCGTCTCGAGCCCTCGTAAGCAAACCGCTTTTACCTTTCGTTTAAGACAAGGCAACACTTATAAATAAACGTTTATAAACAAACCCCCTCCTTCGAAAATCGAGAGAGGGGGCTTTTTTTGTTTATTACTTTTTTACTGACGACGATGTTAAACCACTAGAAAAGAGGACCGCCCAAGCCAGCATTGCCAGACGGGTTACCGCCAAACTGTTGGGAATTTTGAACAGAGTCTTCGTTTAACGGAATGGTTGTGCCTTTAAATTGGTTGTTAATTTGGCTGCCCGAACGGCCTCTCAAATTACCCGCCAAGTTTTTCAGCTTGTTGCTTTCCTCACCGCCATCATCGTCTCCAGGTACGTTTACAAAGGCAGACCCGTTGGGAGTAATCACTTTGAGGAACTTACCGCTAAACAAGCCATCGGGTAGTTTGGCATACAACAAGCCATCACCATTTAGCTCCACATCCAAATCGCCAAAGCGCTGGGTATTAGTACCCACAAAACGAATGCCTGCCGATGTCGTACGATCGTCGGCATTGGTAGCACCGCCCGTATAGTACACGCTACGGTTGTTGGCCATACGTAAGTTCCAGCGACCCGCACCTGAATCGCTATTGGGTGTGGTTTCTTGAGTGGAGAAACGGGTATTGAAGGTGATGTCCGTTGCTGCTTTGGCACGTGCATCCAATAGACCCAAGTTAATAAGGCCATTGGTTTCCGAATCGCCAAAGAAGATGTCACGAGCCGTCAGATTGTCAAACTCGGTTTGAGTAATGTTTAGCAATCCAGAGCCACCGCCTAAGCCAAGGGTGGTATTGGCATCCCAAGCAGACAAGGTGATTTGGCCGCTTTCGGTACCAGCATTTACCAAGCCTTGAATGTCTTGAAGGTTGGACTTAAACCAAATCAACGCATCATCGGCAGTGACGGTGGCACCTTCGCCAATGTTAATGGATGAATCTGAGTTCTCCGTAGTGACGGTCACACCATTATCGCCGTGGGTATCGCCATTGAGGTTGATATCACTGTAGGTTTGGCTGCCATCTTCAACGCGTTCTTTCTCATTAGAGAAGCCACCGCCCTTGGTACGAATATCCACCTTGTTGCCAGCGTCAATGGAGCCACCGGCAATGAAGAAGCTTTCTTCTTCAAAGCGACCTTCAAAGAAAGGACCGCTAAAGCCTGTAGAGCCTGAACTGCCCGACGAACCCGAAGAGCCGCTGCTACCAATGGAGCCCCCTTGGGTAATGGGCGAGCCATTGCCTTCTGTGAGCAACGATACATTATTACCGGCGTAAATAGCACCGTTTTGGTCAATGCGGCTGTCATCACCATAGGAAATAAAGTTCACGTCATGGCCTGCATCTACCACAGACCCTTGGCTACGATATTTAGAGTACCAGCCCATACCCGAGCCGCCTTCTTGGAGAATACGGCTGCTAAAGCCATCGGTGATGACATTAATATCACCCGAAGAACGTACTTCAGAACGCTCAAAGAATCCTGTTGCACCTGAAGACCCAGAGGAACCGGACACTCCGCTACCACCGGTGCTGGCCGAAGCGCCCGAACTGTAGGTAGCCAAATAGCTATCGGAACCTAAGGTAATACTGCTGTAACTGCCTTCGGTGTGAACATCAATGTTGCCGTCTTCACTAATCACGGTGCCATTCACGTCAACAGGGGCATTGTAGCCAGTGGTTTCAATCCGCACATCGCCATCGGCATCCACATAAGAGCCACTATTTTGGTTGATACTGGCGTAATTGCCCGTGGTTTTTACTGTAATGCCATCCCCATAAACGCGGCTTTCTTCTTCCACATAGCCGCCGGTTTCCAAATCACTGCTTTCGCCCAAGGTAATGGTACTGTCATCACCTTCGGTTAGCACATCAATGGCGCCTGCATAGCTGGTTATATCACCATTAATATCCACCGTGGCGTTACTGGCCAACGTGTTTACCAACACATTGTTGTCGGATTCAATAGCGGCTGTGCTGGTTAAGGTAATGTCGGAATTGGCACCTTCGGTAGCAACCGTCACACCATTGGTGCCTTCGGTATAACCATTCAAGGTGATATCGCTATCCACTCCGGTCGTCACGCGATAAACCATACCACTCATGCCAGAACCACCGTAACCGCCGGAGGCACCCGATTCACCGCGACTCGTGGTTCCTTGGGTGCGAATGTCGACTGTGTTACCAGCTTCAATGGTGCCTACGGTTGTGGTGTAACCCGAAGCACCCGAGTAACCACTGTAACCATAGTAACCGCTGTAACCTGAGGAACCCGAGCTACCGATCGATGACCCTTGAGTAATGGGCGAGCCATTGCCTTCGGTTAGCAAAGTTGCGTTGTTATCGGCCACAACGTAGCCGTTTTGATCAATGCGGCTGGTGTCGCCGGTGGTTTTAAAGGTCACATCATTGACCGAATCCACCAATGAGCCAGCATTTTGAACAATGGCGCTATCGGCACCCGTGGTGTTAAGGGTAATGTTACCCATACCCGCAGTAGCACCGGTAGAGCCTGAGTAACCACTCGATCCACTGGAACCCGTTGGGCCTTCATAGACAGCGGCGGCAACCATTTCACCGTCATTGCCGTAGGTGGCTAAATAGCTGTTAGCACCTAAGGTAATATCGCTATCTTGGCCTTCCGTTAGTACGTCAATGTTGCCATTGTCGCTGGTAACAGTGCCGTTTAGCTCAATGTCTGCGTTGTTATCGGTGGTTTCAATCAGCACATCGGCTTCGCCATTCACTTCCGAGCCGTTTAGCTGAGTAATACCGCTCTGTTTGTTGGTGGTGCGAATAATGATTTTACCGTCAGCGTCTTCACCCAACATAACACGCTTTACGTCACTAAAGGTGCTGTTGGTAATGGTGCTGTTTTCGCCCAAAGTAATGTCGCTGTCTTTTCCATGAGTGGCAATACGAACCAAATCATCGCCATTCACGTCGCCATCCAATTCAATGGCGGAATCTTTGGCAAAGGTGCGAATCACTGCATTTTTATCGGCATTCACATCGCTATTTTTGTACTGAGTAATGTCAGCGTCTTCGCCATGGGTTTCTACCGAAATCGTGCGAGAGGCGTCTAAATCACCGCGCAATACCACATCCGCATCCACACCGGTGGTATCAATGGTAATGTTTCCGCCCTTGGCTTTAGGTTTCTCCAAAATAACCATTTGTTCAACCAATGCTGGCATTGCAACCAACTGCTCATTCGTTGCTAAATCAGCGGATGCTTGAATAACCACATCGCTATTTTCACCCGTCGTGGTGATAAGGATATCGTTGCCCGAGTCAATTTGGCCGCCCAGCGTGATTTGGCTATTGTCGCCAACGGTGGAAAGCTCGGTATTACCATCGCTATCAATCGTTCCGCCGCTTACTTGAGTAATATCGGCGTTACGATCAGCAAGGGTTTTAACAATAACCGTGCCACCCTTGCTATTAATGTTGCTGTCATCGTTTAAGCGAATATGGCTACGGCGACCATTGGTTTGCAACGTCACACCGTTGCTACCACTCACTTCCGAGTCGATAGTCAATTCGGCGTCGTTACCCGTGGTGCTTAAGGCTACCGTATTTGAGGCGATAATCGTGGCAGGGGTGTTCACATTTAGGTCTAGATTGTTGGCCGTGGCACTAAAGATTCCGCCGGTAGAGGCACCTGCAAAATCCAAGCTGGTTTCGTCAACAGCGTTGTCGGCAGTAATCTCAGCGCCAGCAATAATGGTGACGTTACCGGTACCGCCAGCAGCCATTACCGTCACACCGTCTTTATCGGTGAAGGTAATGGCACCGTTGTTACTGGTAAGGGTTGCCGTCGTGGCATCGACGTTAGTTAAGGTAATGGTTTTAGCAGATTCCTTTGTTTCAGCCGTTAAGGTACCCGCAGCTACAGTGGATAGAGATGCCTGACCAATATTGCCAACCTTGGCAGTGGTTGTTAACCCACTGGCACGGTTAGCGCCAACAAAGGTAATACCGGTTTCTACGTTGTTATTGTTGTTTACATCGGTACCGCTAGAAGCTGCGACCAAAGTCACATTGGCGCCAGAAGCTCCCACGGTGGCGGTAAAGCCGTCGCTATCGCTGTACTCATGAGTTCCACCCGACGTGGCCAAGGTGTACTGCGTAACATCGTTGCCTTCATTATTTAGGGTTGTGTTACCCGTGCCGGTGGTTAAATTCAAGGTATTAGCCGTAACACTACCCGTCACGCTAATGTTATTGCTACCAGCGGCCAATAAATTAACGTTGCCAGCCGTGCTGGCCAAAGTGCCTGCGGTTATGCTGGTGGGGCCATAGCCGCCAGCACTGCCATCCAAGGTAATATCGCCAGTGGTATTGATGGTACCAATGTCAATGGCGCTGTTGGAAGCGGCCGTCACACTCACGCTATCGGCGGTGATGCTGGTACCGGTGGTGGGGGCCGAGTTGCCTTGGGTAATCACCACGTCATCGGTGGCGTTCAGGGTCCCAAAGGTTAAGCCTGTGCTGTTACCACCACTAATCGTAATGTCATCGGTGGCGTCAATACGGGTGATACCAGTGACGTCACGCAAGGTGACAGCCACATCGCCATCCACGCCTTGGGCATTCAGGGTTAAACCTGCCAAATGGTTGTTGTTAACGTGGTCTAAAGTAATGTCACCATCGGCGGTGGTAATGGAAACGGCAGCGGTGTTGGACAAACCACCCGACTGGGTCACGTTACCGGCAGAAACGGTGGCCAATTTTAAGGTGCCTTTACCGCCAGTCGCATCCGTATCCAAGTTGCTTACGCCTAAAATCACGCCATTGGCTTCACTAATGTTGGCGGTACCGGCTTGGGTGTTAAAGGACAAAGTCCCAACAGTGGTATTAATCGCAGCGCCTGCAGCCGTGCCATCTTTGGTGGCATTACCGGTGCCAGTAGTTAAGTTGAGGGCATTACCCGAAACACTACCCGTCACGCTAATGTTGTTGCTACCTGCGGCTAATAGATTCACGTTACCGGCGGTGCTGTTTAAGATGTTGCTGGTAATGCTGGTGGGGCCAAAGCCGCCTGCACTGCCATCCAAGGTAATATTACCCACGGTATTGATGGTGCCAATGTTAATGGCGCTGTTGGAAGCAGCCGTCACACTCACGCTATCGGCAGTGATGCTGGTACCGGTGGTGGGAGCCGAGTTGCTTTGGGTGATCACCACGTCATCAGTGGCGTTTAGGGTACCAAAGGTAAAGCCGGTGCTGTTTCCGCCATTAATGGTGATGTCATCGCCTGCAGTGGCATTGCTAATGGCGCTCACACCGCCCAAGCCCAAGGTAATATCCGCAGCAGAGTTGAGGCTAATGGTTTTGGCGCCCAAGGTAAAAATGCGATTAGCACTGGTGGTAATATCGCCCAAGTTACTCAAGCCCAAGTTGTAGCCCAAGGTGCCAGCATTCAAGTCACCCGTAATAGAAAGGCCCGTACCCGTAGTGGTTTGACCAATATTCACGGTGCCTGCACCCAAACGACCCAATTCATTGGCGCTTACGCCCAAGGTAGCAATGCCATCGGCTGCCGCGCCACCCACTTGGATGCCACGACTATCGGTGGTTTGAATGGCCAAGGTGCCGCTACCCGCGTTCACCATTTTGGTGGCTGGGTTAATAAAATTAGAATCCACAACCAACTGCTTGCCTTTTAGGGTGATGTTTTGGTTGTTGGTTTGAATGACGCTATTGCTGCCACTAGAAGGCGCAATCGTCATGGAATTGAGGGTGATTTCACCCGTTGAACCCACACCATTACCAGCGGTGACAGCTACCGTGCCATTTTGAGAGACCAATTGGCCTTGGTTAATCAACAAATTGTTGTTCAACGTTACTTGATTGTTGGCATTGACCACAATGTTTTGGACAGCCACAACACCACGATTGACCACAATACTGTTACCACCCGCATAGGTGCTGGTGTCTAAGGTTACGTTTTTACCAGAAATAGCGGTGGAATTAGAGGTGGAATCAATATTGATGTTGCGGCCTGTCAAGGTCACATCACCCAAGCCATTGGTGTTAATACCCGAACCAAAAATGTTGTTAAGGTTCACATCCCCACTACCGTTGCGAGTGGGAGTGGCAACACCGCCGGTAATGTCAGAATCCGCATTAAGCACTACATTCAACGCACCGATACCGGCATTACCCGTAATGGTGCTGGACACATTGATATCATTTGCTGCGTTCATGGTGAGGGTAGCAGCGCCCGCACCACCACTTTTAGTAATATTAGCCAACACATTAATGTTGCCATCTTGAGAGCCTGTAGTACCTGTCGTAATCGTTACGCTGGTGCCTGCATTTAAGGCACTCTCAATATTACTAGCCCGCACGTTGGATAAAATGCCATTCGCATTAAAGTTTGGAGAAGCCGTTACGCTAAAAGTAGGCAAATTGGTAATAGTGACGTTACGAGGATCCATGAGCCACGTACCGCCCACGCCATTGCTAGCACTGGCATCTACTAAGCCTAAGTCTACGGCCAAGTACTCTTTACCGCTGGTTTCTACAAAACCGCCGTTACCGCCTTGGGGACCGCCTTTGGCTTCAATACGGCCGTCAAAAAAGGTGGCGTTATCGGCCCAAACAATGGCCTTACCACCATTACCATTATTGGTGGCACTCACGTTAATGGTGGCGCCGTTCTCTACCACGGTGTTTTTGGCATTCTGAATGGAGGCATCTTGGCCTAAGTAGTTACCACCCACCAAGACGATTCCACCACCGGTGGCACCGCTGGCATCAATCACCGAGGTAGCTAGCAACGAAACGGTTTCATCGCCCAACACGTGAACCGCTCCGCCTTTGCCGGTTTGGCTACTGGCCAGTAGTTCACCACTGTTTACTACATCGCCGCCTTTGGCGATCAGCTCAATGGTGCCGCCGTCGCCTTCTACTAAAGCATTGGCGCTAACACGACCGGTGTTGTTAACGATGGCATCCATCAAAGCGTTTTTCACGCCATCGGCAACAATTTGAATTTTTTGTGCAGACAAGGTGCCTGAGTTCAACACGGACGAGCCTTCAACGGCTTCTTTCACGCCTTCGGTTACGGTTAAACCAATGAGGTCATCGCCCAAGGTAATGCGCTCACCCACACCCAGGTTGATGGTACCGCCAGTAGCAGTAAGGGCTCCGGCTTGGGCAATTTGGGTAGCCAGCAACGAGAGGGACCCACCCTGAGACGCGTTTAGCTGAGCGCCATTCTCCACCGTGATTTTGCCCATGGCATCGGTAGCACTGCGAAAGAAGTTGTAGCGACCGGCCAAGAAATCAGAGTTGTTGATGTTTAAGGTAGAAGCAACCAAACCACCCACGTTAATGACGGACGAGCCACCAAACACCACGCCGCCGGGGTTGACCAAAAACACCCGACCGTTGCTGTTAATGTTTCCGTAAATCTGAGAGAGCTGACCACTGACCACCCGGTTGAGAATGGACGAGCTGGCAGACGGCAAATTAAAGTTAACAGTGGCGTTACTACCCACGTTAAAGGTGTTGTAGTTTACAATGCTGCGAACCGACCCCGTGCTCACATCCAGCACATTACCGTTTTGGGTAAAGGTATGGTTACCGCTTACCGACACATAACCCGTTGGTAGCGCGTTGGGGTCTAGGGCAAAAGCAGGTGCTAACAGAGACTGCGTCAGAACCGCAGCCAATCCGGCGGCAACAGCGCCACGGGTGGCCAAGCCGTTTAAGTGGCCGAAGAGGAGAGCCACTGTAGTATTAAGGTCTTCTTTGTCTGTAGTGAAGGTTTTTAAACGACCACCGGCAAAACACACATAGGTGTGAGATTTGTTGCCAATTCGCTGAATATTGGACACCCACGAGGAAGATTCAGCTTGTTTGGCCTGCTTTTGCTGAAGGGCCTGCGCTAATAAGCGCTGAGATGAGGTGGAACGACCTTCAACAGGAGAATCGGTAGGAATAGCAGCGGTGGTGGTGGTAGACATGCGGTAAAACCCTATCTTCAAAGTGTAAAACGTGTATCAAAGTCGTATCAAAAAATGGTGGGGAAAAGTCCCTGTTAGAGATTAAAACCAGTGGAGAAATATTTATTGCCCCTTTTTGGTGTTGCCACCAAAAAGGGTTACAAGGTAAAAATTTGTATCTTTTTTGTATTTTTTTGTTGCTTATGTGTCAACCAACTCCAGCAAATAGTGGGTAGGAAAAAGACACCTAAAGAACGAAAAACCTTAGAATAGACGGCTTTCTAGGCCAAAGTGAATACGCACACCATTGGAGTCTGGTTGTTGTTTTAACAAGGGGACGCCTAAATCCATACGAGCATTAAACAAGCGCGTTAGCTTGGCTCGAACACCAATGCCGGCACCCCAAGCAAATGCCCCCGACTGCACACTGCCTGATGCGGGATTAACACCGTTAAAGGCATTGTTTTCTGCAACATAACCAAAATCAGTAAAGGTTACGAGCTCTAAATTATTGTGCAAGTTGTAGCCAAGTACATTGAAGGTTTCTGGAATAAAGCGGCAAGGGATGTGCCATTCGCCACTAATTGTCACGCCCGTATCGCCAATCATCCGGCCTTCTTTGTAGCCGCGCACGGTGGCGTTACCTCCCAATTGAAATTGCTCCAAAGAAATTAACGAGTCGCGGCTAAACTGGCCGAAGCTTTTAAAAATACCGTAGGTTTGCCAGGGTAGGCGTTGCACTCTAGACACCATGGTTGTGTTCTTTAAGAATGCCCTGTCGGCATTGGGACGGCTTGAGTCCACTTCTTCATTAAGGATGCTGCCCAACGATAATTCACTACGAACAAAGGTTTGGCCCCATTTGTCATAAAAGCGGCCACTAAGGGCTGGATTTACAACAAACAAGCTATCGGCATTGATGCGGGTTCCGTTAGCAAAAAACTTGCTCCGCTTGGTACCCAAGGCTAATTCTGCGGTTACCACGGCCCGCTCATTGCGGAATAATTCTTGAGACACGTAAGGCAGATAAAAACTGGATCGGCCTCTAAAATCGTTACCATCTTGAGAGAAGTCAAAGTGAGTGTGGGCAAAGTTAATACCCAACTTGGTACCGTGACTGGCAATGGGCAATTCATACCCGTTAATCAAACCCCAAGAGTGGCGGGTCATAAAGAAGCTGCTAAAGGCACTATCACCCAAACCCAAAGTGTTGGAAGAACTTAAGGTGGCTCCGGTGCGGTACAAACCAATGGGCTCACGGCCCAAGTTGTCAAAAAATGGGGTTAAGTGAATAGGAAAAACTTGCCCGCCTTCTTTAGGTGAAATCACCACTTCCGTCTGACCCGATTCTTTGCCGGGCTTAAGGGTGGCTTGCAAGGCTAAATCGGGGTTTTCGTTAATTCGGCGTAACGACCGTTTCAAATCTTGCACTTTAAACACGTCGCCTTCGTGCAAATCAATGCGGGGGCGCAGCGAGAGCGGTGCGTAATGGTACTTCATCCCTTCAAAACGAACTTCACTAATCACCCCCTCATCGGCTTTAATTAAAATCACGCCGTTTTCAATTTTCTGGGGCGGTATAAACACCAAGGTGGTTATGAAGCCCTTTTCTTCGTATAAATCCGTTAACTTATCAGCAATGGCGTCCTGCATTTCAATAAAAGGCACTTCTTTGCCAATAAAGGGGCCCGTAATGGCCTCAATTTCTTTCTCAGAAAGCTTGGTTGCGCCTTCAATGTTGATTTGATTGATTTTAATAGGCTTGGTTAAGGATGGATCCAGCACAGGGGCTTCTGGGCTTTCATCTTCCACCACGGGGTCTTTCGGCGCTTCTTTTACATCGGCAGGCAACTCGTTGGTGGGGGCAATTTCATTGGGCTGGCTGGTAAAGGGGTTTTTTTGGTCTGGCGTTAGGCTACCAGGTAAAACTTTAAAGCTATTGGGAATGGCTTGTGCGCTTGCCACCATGGGCAATGTGGAGGCCACCATAATAGAAATCGCACCCACCGCAAGCACCGAAGCCGTATTTCGCGACAAAATTCCTTTATAGCCGAAAAATTCCATAGGTTTGATATCCTCCAATTTCTCTACCCCAGATAAGCCAAAGAGGGCAAAGACAAAACATGCATTAAGAATTAGTAACACAAAAACGAATGGAACCCCACTATTATCGTCAACCCCCTAAATGCCTTAGCGCCTTTGCATTAAGCCACCCATTTTTATAAGAACGGGTTTTAATGACGACATAGGCTGTTGTTTTATGGGGGCCATACAATACCAGGCCAATGAGCAAGCAATGTTTCTACGGCCTTGGACCAACTGTACCGCTGGGCAATTGTTACACATTGCAACAATAACGCTGGTTTTTGCCGGGCCAACCGCTGCGCCTCAGCGGCCAATGCTTCGGGGGTAGCCACCAAAGCCGCCGCATCGGTTTCATCGGAAAATATATCTCGCGGCCCCGTCACATTAAAAGCCACCACAGGCGTACCACACGCCAAGGCCTCCAACATCACTAGGCCAAAGGTATCTGTTTTACTCGGAAACACCAACACATCACAGGACGCGTAAATGTTTCGAAGGGTTTCACCCGTCTGCAACCCTAAAAATACAGCCGTTGGATACTGTTGCTTTAACAGCTCTAGGGCAGGGCCCGTACCCACTACCACCTTCGTACCTTCAACCGCCATGGTTAAAAAATCATCAATGTTCTTTTCCTGAGACACTCGCCCGGCATACAGGTATAACGGCCTGGGACAGTCGGGTAAAAAATCCATTGCCTCTGTGGCTTCAGTATTGGGATAGAACCGCTGAGTGTCTACGCCTCGAGTCCACAAGGTGAGGTTGTTAAAGCCCTTTCGCTCTAAAAAAGTTTTAAGAGATTGGGTTGCCACCAACGTTGTTGTGGCCGCCCGATGAAAGCGTCGCAACAGCCAATAACTCCATCGAACGGGGGGAAAGCCGATGTGAGTGCAAATGTATTCTGGCCATTTGGTGGTTAAAGCGGTAATAAAAGGAATGTGTTTTCGGGCACAGTACCAGCGCGCGGCCATGCCCAAGGGGCCTTCCGTCATAATCAATATGCGAGTGGGACACACCATTCGAATGTGATGCCCCACAAATAACGGAACCGACAGATGTAAATTGGGGTAAAAGGTGGGGACTGTAAAAAACCGCTGAGGCGTCAGCACTACAACGGTGTAGCCTTGCTGTTCGAGATAGGCCGTAATGCTTTTAATGGTGGTAACAACCCCATTGGTTTGAGGTTCCCACGCATCGGTAATAATCAACAAGGTTTCGTGGCTTGTTATTTGTTGAGGCAGCACAAGATTATTTCACTCAAAAACAGATACCTCCTATTCAATCACATGAACGTCACGGTGTTGGGCATTTTGATGACACCCCGCAAGCTGGGTTTACAAGGCAAGGGTAAAAATAGGCGTCGTTTTAATAATTTACCCCCGTTATGATTAATATTGCCACTAAAAAGGCCGCTGTTGCGGCCAAAGAAAAAGGCCAGATTGCTCTGGCCGGATCATCAAGAGAGAGAGAAAATAATTGAGAGAGAAAATATATAAAAGAAGGTGATGAGAGTCAATGGCTACGTGCAACAAAGCCCTGTTTTGTGTAACAAGGTTGTTACAAGCCGTCTCTACAACGGCTCTCTACACTGATGATTGACCTCACCCGATTTCCCACTAAAACCAAAACTGCTAAAGGTTTATACGCTAATCATAGACTGATTTTTCAAACTGATAGGACGGCTGACTACCCGCACCGGTTCGCCCGGTTTTGCCTTCAACCAGCTTAAAATTTTCTTTCCAAATATTGGTACCACCTTGAGAGCGCACCAACCCACGCTTGGGATGGATGATCATGGTATTTTCCGGTGGATGCATGGGCGGTTTTTGTAGTAAGCCCACGGCTTCTAATAGCCAAATAGCGCCATCAAACCACTGAGAACTGTAGGTGCTGTCCTGTCGCACCAATTTAATGTTTTGCATCAACTCCTGGCACGACGCCAACAAATCCAAAATACGATCCACGATGGAAGGCTGAGCATACCGAGGGACGGGGCCCTGTCTTTTTCTGGCCAAGGCCGAACGGCCTTGCTGCCGCTGAGGAAGGGTGGGTCGACGGTGTGGGGCAGATTGCCTTAAGGTTTTTTCAGGTGGGCGCTGGGCCATACCAAAATCCTCTAAAGCCTCAAGGGCTCGTTAATCCACGACAGTAGGTTTTATGTATCTTTTGTAGAGTGGGCAATCCACTCCGTCGCCTACAACCGGTAAGCGTTGGTCTCCGATTTTTAACATCACTCCACTCTGTTTGTTTTACGTCTCTTCTCGGAACGAATGTGGCTCGGTGGCGCTGCTCTGTTCCGTGTTTTATTAATATACACCTGCACAAATATAAAAACAATCCTAATATTTTCACGATGTTGAGTGGCTGTAACAAACAGCGGTTAAAGCACTCTTAAGAAATTCTTAAGAGTATCAACCCCATATCTACTAGATTCATGAGAGATACTCTCCTACGGCCATTCTGTTACATAACATTGCGTTACATACTAGCACCTGCTCCAAAAGGAGCTTTTATACTGACATTTGGCGTAAGTCTCTAAAACCAATGCAAAATGCCCGCATATCACATATAAAAGCCGGATTTGCCGCCTATTTGACGTTTTGGCTGAGCTGGAAAATGGGGAGGTAAAGACCGATAAGAATAAAGGTGAGCACCACCCCAATGACTACCGTAATAGCAGGCTGAATCATTTCAGTGAGGGCGTTCACCGCTTCCGTTACTTCGCGGTCCAGCACTTTGGCGGCTTTACCCAGCATGTAATCCAGGTTTCCTGTTTCTTCGCCAATACTAATCATCTTCACCACCATGGGCGGGAAGGCGTTGGTTTCTTCCAAAGGCTTAAACAGGGTGCTACCTTCCAAAATTTTGTCTCGGGCATGCTTTAAGTGGGTCAGCAAAATTTCGTTATCCACCGTATCGGCAGCAATCATCAAGCTATCGGTTAAGGCCACACCAGCACCTTGCAAGGTGGCCAGGGTTTGAATAAACCCACTGGTAGAAGACTTTAAGACGAGGTTCCCAAATACAGGTAAGGTAAGGCTCCATTGATCAATCACCGGCTTACCGGCGGGAGACAGTCGGTACACGTTAAGCCACATGATGAACC
The DNA here is from genome assembly GCA_029866025.1 of Vampirovibrionales bacterium. Lineage (GTDB taxonomy): Bacteria > Cyanobacteriota > Vampirovibrionia > Vampirovibrionales > Vampirovibrionaceae > JARXAD01. Next base: position 70,009 of record JARXAD010000006.1, read on the forward strand.
CGCCCAGGGCTAGAAAAATAGCCCACCAAAAGCCACACAAAAAATGGCTCACAAACACCAGTACTTGGGTAATAAAGGGTAGCTCACTGCCAGCCTGTTTAAAAATAGGCTCAAACTGTGGCACCAAAAAAATTACCACGCCACCCGTTACCAGAGTAATAATTACGGAGGTAATGGCAGGCATCATCAGGGCGCCATTAATGCGGTTTTTCAGCACAATTTGGTTGTCAATTAAAAACGCCAAACGGTTGCTAATTTCCGACAGTTGCCCAGAGGATTCTCCGGCACGCATCAGGTTAATGTACAGCTTGCTAAACACGTGGGGGTGGCGAGCAATGGCGTTACTAAAAGTATCGCCCGTCATAATATCGGTACGGACCTTGTGAATGGTTTTTTGAAGGCTTTCGTTGGTGGTTTGGTTTTCAATCAGGTTTAAACCGTCAATAAGGGGCACCCCACTATCCAGCAAGGTGGCCAACTGCTCGGTAAACACCAGCAAATCGCGCTGGGTGGGTTGGTTCATGTTGCCAATGATGGGAATGGTTTTTAGCAGGGATTCAACAGTGATTTCTTCACGGTGCTCCAGCACTTCGGTAGGGATGTGGCCCTGGTTACGAATAAGCTCTTTGGCCTGGCGGTGATCCAGCGCCTCAATTTTGCCCTGCACCGCTCGGTGAGAGTTGGCATCAATGGCGTTGTAGCGATAGATAGGCATGGCGTTTGGACTTTACCTAAGTTGTCTCAAGGGCTGCTTTATCAAAAAAAGTTAGTGATGTTTACGCGAGGAGTTGTTTTATAAAGGACCCGCGTTGCGGGCCTACCAGTCGAGACCGAGGACGCGGATGGCTTCGGGGAGGGTGGTGTGACCTTGGAGAATTTTGGATCGGGCGGACATAGCGAGGGTGTTCATGCCTTGCTGGATGGCCATGTCTTGGATGGTGAAGGATGACGCTTTGGTATCAATCAATTCTTGAATTTCACGAGTCACGCGGAGAATTTCGTAAATAGGCATCCGGCCAGAATAACCCGTGTTTTCGCACTGAGAACAGCCAGCAGCGTTGTACAAGGTGTGGTGGTGGGATTCTTCGGCTGAGAGATGGAGCTGTTCTAAATCGTCCATGGTGGGTGTGTAGGGCACTTTGCAATGGGGACACAGCTTCCGAATGAGGCGCTGGGCCACAATACCAATAACGGTGGAACTAATAAGGTAACCCTGGGCACCCATTTCACTCAATCGACTAATGGACTTGGCAGCGCTGTTGGTATGAAGGGTACTAAACACCAAGTGACCGGTTAACGCCGCATGGATGGCAGACTCAAGAGTTTCATGATCCCGTACCTCACCCACAAGGATGACGTCGGGATCTTGGCGCAAGAAAGCCCGCAAGGTGCTGGCAAAGGTAATACCTGCCTTGGGGTTAATGGCCACCTGGTTCACGCCCAACAGTGGGTATTCCACCGGGTCTTCCACGGTACAAATATTCACTTCGGGGCTGTTAATTTCTCGCAAACAGCCATACAGGGTGGTGGTTTTACCGCTACCCGTAGGGCCTGTAACCAAAATAATGCCGTTGGGCGACTTAATGAGCCGCGACATGATACGAAATTCGTCTTCATTGAGACCCACGTTGGCCAAGCCACCGCTCATTACCGTGGATCGCAGCACACGAATAACGATTTTTTCGCCAAACTGAATGGGAATGGTACTCACCCGCATGTCCACTTCTTGCGAGCCCACCTTAATGCGCATGCGTCCGTCTTGGGGGCGGCGGCGCTCGGCAATGTCCATGCCGCTACTCACCTTAATACGCGAAATTACAGCCCCTGCCATTTTACGAGGAATGTTTTTCACTTCACGCAAAATGCCATCCACCCGGTAGCGTATAAGCAATTGTGCACGCTGGGGCTCTACGTGAATATCGGAAGCATTCAGTTCAATGGCTTCCAGCAGCAAGGCATTCACCAACTGAACGACTGGCGCATCTTCAATGTCGGCTTCCGTAGTGCTGTCGTTTTCCTGGGTCAGGTAAACGTCTTCGCCACCCTTAAAGTTGGCTTCCAACTTGCGTAAGGCTTCATCGCCAGAAAAATGCTGCTTAAAATGCGTGTCAAAAAAGGCCAGCAATTCGCTGTGGGTTGAGACCCGTGGAACCGCCCGATACCCTGTAATGAGGGCAATTTCATCCAAAGGGGCCACATGATCAGGGCGCGCCACCGCCACTTCCAAACGGCGCAGCTCTTTGTTGAGGCGCAAGGGCAGTACCAAATGGCGCTTCATAAAGTCTTCCGGCAGCAAAGATAGCAGCTCAGGATCCACCTGAATGCCCTTGAGGCTGATGTATTGCAGGTGGTGCAGTTGGGCCAGGGCACGGCCAATGTCAGATTCGTCCACATACCCCAAGCGAACCAAGGTCATGCCCAAGGGCAATTTGCTGGATTTGGATTGGGATAGAGCTCGTTTTAGCTGGTCTTCGTTGATAAGGCCATTGGCCGTTAAAATATCTCCCAAGCGCAATGGGGCTTTAGAGGTAGATGCCTGTTGGTTGGCCTGCACCACTTGCTGTTGGGGAGGAACCGAGCCCCCATTGGAGGGGCCACTAATAAATTGGGTTTGGCCGTTTTGCAAGGCCTCTTTGGCTTGGGGATGACTATAGCCCTGAGACGTTTGGGGCACCACGCCGCTGCCACCATCGCCAGGGTTAGAACCTTGGGGGCGAGGGTTGTTGTTTGAAAAAGGTGGTGGCGGAACGGGCATCCGTTTCGCTAGCTCCAACGCGGGGTGTTTTTAGAACCGGTTACAGGCTATTCAGCAATCCAATAGCAGGTAAACAGGCTTAAAACCGACAGAAATTCCAATGGATGGCAATGGTATCGACTCAAATCAACCAAATGACAGAACAAATGATGTTTGTTTCACAATGAACTCAACCGATACGGATCCCCAAAAGAGACCTTAATCGTTTGTATCGACCTGTTATCCCCAAACTTGAGAGTGGCCCCGCCATGCCCACCCCAAAACCGTCCTTTTTGCCGCCGGGTCGGCTTTCTTTAGAGGCATGCCGTGTGTTTTTACGAGAAGCCTTGACCCCCGTTACCACCAGCCAAGCCCAATGCACCACAGAAACTCATTGGTTATTGGAAAAGGCCACAGGAATGTCTCCATCGGCCTGGCTGGCCAACCCACGCACCCTTCTCTCCACTCAAGCCAGAGAGCAACTGGACCACTGGCTACACCAGCGTGTTGTAGATCGGTGCCCCATCCAATACCTTCTGGGGGAAGCTCACTTTTTTGGGCTCACCTTTGCTGTTTCGCCAGCAGTCCTTATCCCACGTCCCGAGACTGAGCTGTTGGTAGAAGCCGCCGTAGCGGAAGCCCTTCATCGTCTAAAACACAGCACGGGCACATTACGCATTGTGGATGTGGGCACGGGGTCGGGCTGTATCCCCATTGCTATAGGCCATACGCTTCGTTCTCAACTCTCTAACAAAGATTGGAAGCGCATTGAAGTCTTGGCTGTGGATTGTTCTTCCGAAGCCCTGGCTGTGGCAACACAAAACGCAACCAAGCATGCCATTCCCATCACTTTTTACCAGGGCAGTTGGCTACAGCCTCTATTGGCTGGAAAATTAACGGTGGAGATGATTATCTCTAACCCGCCCTACATTCCAAGTGCCGTGTGCAATGAGCTAGCCCCTGAAGTCATTGGCCACGAGCCTCGCTTGGCCTTGGATGGTGGCCCCGATGGACTGCAGCCCTACCGAGAATTGTTTGCCCAAGCCAAAGGCTGTTTAACCCCTAACGGGTGGATTTCATGTGAATTCGGGGGTTACCAAGCAAGTTTAATAACCACCCTCCTTCATTCGTTTGGATTTCAGTCAGTTTATGTACAACAGGATTTGGCTGGCGTTGAGCGGCTTGTAACTGCTCGTCAATCTTAACGCCAGGCAACAAACGCCTTATTTTTTGCTCATACTCTGCTGCAGATAAATTTTCCATTGGAATGAGTGGTCGTTCTAACCGAGCACTCGCTGCAATGTCCTGAGGGTGGTTCAATACAATATAGTAGGTATTATTTAAAATCATAAAATAATAGGGATTAGAGGGATCCTTCATTTGCCAAAGCTCAATGGTGGTTTCTACCTTCGGATCAAAACGACTACAAAACTGTCTTACGGTTTCACCCTCGCCAAGCTTATCCAGCAAGCCTAACAGCTGTTGGGTGTTCTCAAACCCCACTATTGTTAAATTCGGGTATTCCTTAAACGCAGAATGTGACAGCTTAAAGGGACTCGGAAGTGACTCCGTTGGGGCATCCAGAAAAGGGTGAGCAGAAAACGTAGAAAAAACAGGCCCGAGAGGAGAGCGAGGCTTTAAGAATGAAAATGTCGAAAGACGCATTGATGTTACCATTTTTTAAATAAAGGCCCGTTTGGGCCTAGCGTCCAAACATAGTGGAATCAACGCGCTGCATGTTGCGAAATTGCCCTCGGCTATTTGCCGGTTCCGACTGAATGTCTTCAATAACAAAGGGACTTGGGTTTCCGCCCAATGTGGTGCGGGCTGCGCCCAATTTTTCCGCTTCAATGGCGTACAGGCTGCTCATCATGCCCACCACTTGGCCGTTTCGCATGCTTACGTATTGGTGGGTGGTGGTGCCGTGCATACGGTTGCCCTCCACCGTTAAGGTAGGGCGCTCCACCAAATATTCTCGGCCCGCTCGCAGCACTGCCTTGTGGTTAAAGGTGGCCGTATTGCCCCGCACTTGATCCACCGTAATGGTGGCCAGGGCACCCGTGTTGGGGTTGGACAACGTGACAGCATCGCCGGCTTGCACCAAGTTCCACACATCGTTTACCACGGGGGTGTGAGGCCCCGGCACGCTGGTTTTAATGAGTGTGGCCGTCACGCTCCACTGGCCGTACATCTCACTGGGCAGCTGGTAGCTTTCCGTCACCCGAATCTTCATGGGCTCTCGCTGCGGAGAGACTTGAGGCGGGGCTTGAGTGGAAGGCAACTTGGGCAAGGTTTTACTGCCCACAGAAGGATCCTGCTCCAGTGTGGGTTCACTGGCCATGGCCAACAGATGGCCCCCTGCAAAGGTAGCCATCAGCACGGTAAAAACAAGGCGATGTTTCATAGACTTTATAGTAGCCAACTTAGGCCATTTTGTTCCATAACGAATGATCGAAATAGCCAAGGTTGACGTTAACGTCAACCTCGTAAGCTGGCCTTTTAAAAAAGAAGGCAATGTTCACTCCAAAGGTTTACGTCAACGTCAACCTTCATAAAGAGGAACGATGGTGTTTGCTATGATTAAGGAGCCCCCCGTATTAAACAAGGAACGTTGCCATGAACATCAAAGCCAACATCTCAGAGCTCGTAGGTAACACGCCCCTGGTATATCTAGGTGGCATGAACACCAGCGGTGCCCGCATAGCCCTCAAACTAGAGAGCATGGAACCCACCAGCAGCGTGAAAGATCGCATTGCCCTCAGCATGATTCGCAATGCCGAAGCCCGTGGCACCATTACGCCGGGTAAAACCGTTCTAGTAGAACCCACCAGCGGCAACACCGGCGTTGGGTTGGCTTGTATGGCGGCTGCACGGGGCTATCGCCTTATTCTCACCATGCCAGAAACGATGAGCTTAGAACGCCGTATCGTATTGCTTGCCTTTGGGGCGGAAATCATCCTCACCCCAGGTCCTTTGGGCATGAAGGGCGCCATTGCCAAAGCAGACGAGATTTTGGCCGACCTGAAAGCCAGCGGCCAAGACGCCGTGATGCTCCAACAATTTGACAACCCCGATAACCCCCTCATCCATTACCAAACCACGGGCCCCGAAATTTGGGCCGACACCGACGGTACTGTGGATATTTTTGTGGCAGGCGTGGGCACCGGCGGCACCATTACCGGCGTGGGCACGTACCTTAAAGAACAAAATTCCTCCGTGCGCTTGGTGGCGGTAGAGCCCGCCGAAAGCCCTGTATTAACAGGCGGTCAGGCGGGGCCTCATAAAATACAGGGTATTGGTGCAGGCTTTGTGCCTAAGGTACTGAATTTAGCTTTGCTGGATGAAACCATGACGGTAACCAGCGAGGATGCCATGATTATGACCCGCCGATTGGCGAAAGAAGAAGGCCTGTTTGTGGGTATTTCCAGCGGCGCCACGGTGCATGCAGCCCTAAAATTGGCCCAACGCCCCACCTACGAAGGCAAGCTAATTGTGGTGATTATTGCCAGCTTTGGGGAACGTTACTTGTCTGCCCCTGTGTTTGATGAGTACCGGGAAGCCGCCTTGGCTTTACTCCCTCAGGCTGCTCACGCCAAGGCGTGTTTATCTACTTAAACAAAGTGTAAACCTCAATAGATTTAGAAATCAACCTGATCCTGTGGGTGAGGGTCCGGTCCCTCAACGAAATGGCGCTATCTTTATGATCTTTCGGTAATAAAACGTGTTTCTCTCCTTTGTTCAATAATAGCCAAATGCAATCCATCCCCCTCATCGACATCTCCGTTCCCATGACGGAAAGCCTCCCAGTGTGGCCCGGCGACCCACCCATGCAGGTGGAACGAGTATTAGACGTGTGCTGCGGAGACGACGCCACCGTAAGCCGCTGGACCATTGGTGCCCACACAGGCACTCACGTGGATGCCCCGTCTCACTTTATCAAAGGCGGTAAAACGCTGGCAGAAATCCCTCTACACGAATGGTGTGGCCCCTGCCGCGTGGTAGAGATACGTGACAGAGCTTTGATTACCATTGCCGATGTGATGCACCTTGCTTGGGATGGCGTGACAAAGGTTTTCTTCAAAACCGATAACTCCCTACTCATAGAGGATAAGCCATGGTACGAGCGTCCGTTCAACCCACAGTTTAGCGCGCTCTCAGTAGATGCAGCCCAATATCTCCTCCAACAAGGGATTACGTTAATTGGCATCGACTACTTGTCCGTCGAAGCCTATGATTCCGAAGGTGCACCCGTGCACCACACCCTGCTGGGTCATGATGTTCGCATTGTGGAAGGGCTAAATCTAACTCAGGTGGAGGCGGGCGATTATCAGCTGTGGTGTTTCCCTATACACATGGCTCATACCAACGGCGGCGATGGCGCTTTGGCCCGCGTGGCACTGCAGGCAATACCTGAACAATAATGGATCCTTGGCTCCTTTTGACCCGACTGTCCTTCCCCACTACAATACACAGACGGCTTTTTTGACAAGGCGGGTTGGGGAAAGGGAACGGTTGTGAGCGAACATACCGAGGAAATCATTCAAACATTATCGCAAGTGCCGGCCATACCCATTGTGCGCAGCACCAGCCCAGAAGCGGCCTTGTGGGCTGCCCAAACCATTTTATCCAGCGGCTGGAACCTCGTGGAGCTGACATGGACCATTCCGCAAGCCAATGAAGTGATTGCTCAATTGCGAAAAGAGTTCCCCAAGGCCAGCATTGGGGTGGGCAGCATTTTAAGCGAGGCCCACTACGAAGCCGCTCAACTGGCCGGTGGCAATTGGTTCGTTACCCCCATGCTGGATGAAGGTTTGGTCCAGGCCGTTCACAACAACGGCGGCGTGGTGATTCCAGGCGTCTTAACCCCCACCGAAGTCTATCGTGGGTGCTTGTTGGGCGTTCCCGCCATGAAAGTGTTTCCTATCTCTTCTATGGGCGGCGTTTCGTACTTAAAAAGCTTGCTGGAACCCTTTGGCCATACGGTGCAACAACCGTTACAACTCATGGTGTGTGGCGGCATTGGCCTGGAAGACGTGGCTGCCTACAAGCAAGCCGGTGCTTTATCGGTTGGGCTAGGTAAAGCGCTCGTCTCCAATGATATTCTCAATCGCCGCGATGGCGATTTGCTGCGCAGCCGATTGAGTGCATTGCAGCCCGTTGCGATATAGAATGCTGCCCCTAGTGGTGTTAACAATAAAATAGTGGTGTTGGCAATAAAATGAGTACATTGGGTTGTGAAAATTGTAACCGTCTTGGGCGCTCGCCCTCAATTTATTAAAGCCGCGCCGGTTTCTAAGGCACTGGCCGAGGCTGGGCTAGATGAAATTCTGGTTCATACCGGCCAGCATTACGACGCCAATATGTCATCCGTATTTTTTGACGAACTGGGCATGCGCCCCCCTGCCTATACGCTGGAAACCGGTGGCGGCAGCCGCATGAGCCAAGTCAGCCGTGGACTCGCCCAGTTAGAAGAAATCCTGATTAAAGAGAAACCCGACCGGGTGCTGGTGTATGGCGATACCAACGCCACCTTTAGTGGGGCCTTTGCTGCTGTGGCTCATAACATCCCTTTGGCCCATGTGGAAGCAGGCCTGCGTAGCTTTAACCGCCGCATGCCCGAAGAAACCAACCGAATCCTCACGGATCATGTGGCGCAATGGTGCTTTACCCCCACGCCAGAGGCCACCCAACAACTGGCCAAGGAAGGCATTACCGGCCATTGGGTGGGGGATGTGATGCTGGACGCCCTCCTTCAATTCTCTCCCACGGCTCAAGAGCATGCCTCTTGGGTAGCCTTAAAAAACCAACATGGGCTTGAAAAAAACAGCTATGTGCTGTTGACCATGCACCGTGCGGAAAGCACGGACAAGCCCGACGTGCTGCGTGATCTCTTTAAAACCTTAAACAACAGTGGTCATCGGGTGTTGTTTCCGGTGCATCCCCGCACAAAACCCCTGTGGAAGGCCATTGTGGAGGAGACGCCGTTGGCCAATATCATCCCCGTAGAACCCTTGGGCTACTTGGCCATGCTGGCTGCCGAAAGCAACGCCAGTGCTATTGTAACGGATAGTGGCGGCGTGCAAAAAGAAGCCGCCATGCTGGGCGTGCCTTGCCTGACACTTCGTACCGAAACCGAGTGGGTGGAAACCGTTGCTTGGGGCGTCAATCAGGTGATTGGGCTGGATGCTGAAAAACTTTCCAGCGCCTTGGCAGCCTTACAAACCAATGCCCCAGTTGCTGTTAGCCTGCAAACCATCCATCAGTATTATGGCAGTGGCCACGCCAGCCAGCGGATTGTCGCCCTGTTGCAGGGCAATGATTAGGGGCATTGCCCTGCAAGCAAATGTTCCATTTAATTAGAATTGTATTTTCTTTTTTTTGTAACCCGGCTTTTTTATAAAGCCTTCACAATCATTACGGTTTGGGCCTGTATAAACCCTTTGTTTTTCAACACCATTACTATCGCGAATTATAAACACATCACCCTGTTCTTTACTGTAACTATGCGTAAGATGACAGTATCTAGGGTCCGTTGGAGGAACTGTAAGGTTATAATTATACAGGGCAATGCCCGCGGTTTTGTTCGCCTCTGTTACCTCATTGCACGGTTGCTTTGGTTCTGTGGCTTTATGTTGCCTCGGAGCCAGGCTTGGCTGATACCTTTGATACTTTTGTTTTGGTTGCTCACGCTGCCCCCAAGCCGCGGCTGGCAACGCCAAGGCTAGAGGTATCATTAATGTTTTCCAAGAAACCATGGTGTGTTTACTCCTGTCATGGATTTGCAAATGGTGTGTATACTGTATCAACTTAAAAAAGTATATTATTCATGCTAATGGGGCTAAGACAACATGTTAAAACAACACGACGCCTAACGGGTTTATTTTTGGCTGCCACTGGCGTTTAATGCTTCATACTCCCTTTTGTACCGTGTTGCCTACACTTTTTTAACTCATAGGACTGCATTCCCATGCCAACCTCTACCCTTGAAGCCCCTGCCATCACGGCGTCTCCTGTCTACACCGAGCTACTCAAACGCTTGGAAGCTCGCACCGCAACCATTGCCGTGGTAGGCATGGGCTATGTGGGCTTACCCCTAGCGGTTTGCGTTGCCAAAGCAGGCTTTAAGGCCATTGGCTTTGACATTGGCGAACAACGCGTGGCTCAACTAAACAAGGGCGAAAGCTACATTACGGACGTCACCACCGAAGAATTGGCTCCCTTGGTAGCCAATGGCAGTGTGGCCGCCACCACCGATATGAGCCGCCTGGCAGAAGCCGACGTGGTAGTGATTTGCGTCCCCACCCCCTTAACCCCCAACCAAACGCCGGATATTACCTACATTGAGGCCACCGGCAGAACCATTGCCCAATACCTTCGCCCCGGCCAGTTGGTAACGCTGGAAAGCACCACCTACCCCGGCACCACCGAAGAAGTGTTACAACCCCTGCTGGAAACCAGCGGCCTGACCTTGGGCATTGACTTTTTCTTGGCCTATTCCCCAGAGCGTGTGGACCCCGGCAACGAACGCTACACCACCCACAACACCAACAAGGTATTAGGCGGTGTCACGCCTGCGTGTTTGCAAGCCGCCAAAACCTTTTACCAGTCCATTATTCAAAACATTGTTGCGGTAAGCAGCCCCGGCTGTGCCGAAATGGTGAAAGTGTTTGAGAACACCTTTCGTGCGGTGAATATTGCTCTCGTTAACGAGCTGGCCCTGCTGTGCGACCCCATGAACCTGAACATTTGGGAAGTGGTGGAAGCCGCCGGTACCAAACCCTTTGGCATGATGACTTTTTACCCCGGCCCCGGTGTGGGCGGCCATTGCATCCCCATTGATCCCTTTTACTTGGCGTGGAAAGCCCGTGAGTATAAATTCCAGACCCGCTTTATTGAGCTGGCAGGGGAAATTAACGCCGGTATGCCTCGCTTTGTGCGTGAAAAGGTCATTCGCGCCCTTGGCAAACAGCGTAAGTCGGTAGCCGGTAGCACCATACTGCTGCTGGGCATGGCGTATAAAAAAGATCTCGGCGACTGGCGGGATTCGCCCGCCGTGGATGTATTTGAGATTTTGCAAGGCGATGATGCCAACGTGATTTACCACGATCCCTACGTGCCCACCATGACGGATGGCAACGGCCAAAGTCACGCTTCGGTGGCGCTAACCCCAGATACCTTGGCCACCGTGGATTGCGTCGTCATTGTGACGGATCACACCTGCGTGGATACCCAGTGGGTGGTGGAAAACAGTGCCTTGGTGGTGGATACTCGCAACGCGACCAAAGCCATTACCGGTTCGCTGCGCGATAAAATCGTTCTGTTGTAAGCACACCTTCTCTCCGTAAGGGCGTTCTCATGGGATTTTCTGTCTCACAAGCAACCTATTCCATCACCCCTCAGTTTGGTAAGCAGGGTTGGTGGCGACGATTTAAGTATAACTATTTCCCTTTTACAGGGGCACAACGACCTGTACAAAATGCGGATTTAAAATTGGATACACTAGCATGAACATTTTACTGATTGGCTGTGGTTACTGGGGTAAAAACTGGGCCAACACCCTCTTTGAGGCCGGTGAGCTGGCCGCCATTTGCGAAGCCAACACCTCCATTCACGCAGATCTGACAGCCGCCTACCCTGGCGTTACGCTGGTGAGCAGTTTGGACGAAGCACTGGCATTGACGGATATTGAAGCGGCTGTGGTGGCCACGCCCGTGTTTACCCATGCAGAAACGGCACGCCGTTGCCTACAAAACAACTGGCACGTGTTGGTGGAAAAACCCCTCACCGACGACCCTGTAACCGCTGCCGACTTGGTGGCCTTGGCTGCCGAACGTGGCAAAACCTTGGCCGTGGGTCACATTTGTTTGTTTTACCCAGGCTGGCAACGCCTCAAAGAACTCATGGCCGACGGCACGCTGGGCGACATCAAAAGCATTACCTGCACACGCGAAAAACTGGGCATTGTGCGCAACGAAGAAGACGTGTGGTGGAGCTTTGCCCCCCATGATATTTCGCTGATAGCCGACGTGTTTGACGGCCCGCTAACGGTGCAAAGCGTTGCCAGTACTTATGAACTGGGCCGCCCCGCCATTGCGGACCATGTGACCGCCGTACTCACCACAACTGCGGGCCAAACCGCCACCATTCGCGTTGGTTGGCTAACACCCAACAAACGCTTTGAAACCGTGGTGGTGGGCAGCAAAGCCATTGCCTGTCTGGATCATGCAGGGCAGCCACAAACCCTAACAGTGCAAGCCATTACTGCCGATAGCAAAGGGGCTATACGCTACAATACCCCCGCCACGCGCGAAACCTTTGAGATGGCGTCGCCCTTGTCCATTCAACTCAACGCATTTTTAGGCGCCATTCGCAACGGAGCACCCCTGCCCAATACCGGTTTGAATGGGGCACAGGTGGTTTCTGTGTTAGCGGAGGTTGCTCAGGAACTCAACAAAAAAAATTTGGTGATTGTTTAAGCCATTAAAAACCAACATTGCTCGACGGATATCGCTTGCTCCTGTTTTATAAAGCCAGCTTGCTGGCAATTAAAAAGCCGAGCTCTGGTTTCGCTCGGCTTTGAGTCGATAAATTAAATACTTCGGTAATTAATATTCGCCTATCATTACGGCGTTTAACACTCTCTCTTGACGAAAACAACACTCGTATAAATTTAAATAAAGTTTTAATAGATAAGAATAAATAACGAATAATTTAGATAATTAAAACCCTAATGATTGCAAGGTTTGGCCAATCAGAAAAATAGTTTACTGAAATAAATAAAAACGAATAAAGTAACTTGAATAGCAAAATAATTAAATTAATTAAGGGGAGCTTGCTCCCTATTTTTTGAGGACGTCTTTGACGATAGCCCAGGCGACATCGAGGGTTTGGGGCTGGATGTTGGCGACGCTCATGTCGTTAAACGAGTAGGAAGCGGGCACTTCCCAGTGGCTGCTGGTAGGCACAGGGACGGCAACGTTGCAGAGGGTTTCTTGGCTGCGGGCTTGAATAAACATGAGGGATGATTTCCTTATCTATAGGGGGGAGTGTGTCATGGGAAGTTAAAATTGTGGAAGTTGACTAAAATAAATAAGTGGTTAATAAAAAAAACGACGATTGTTAAACCTATCAAAACGGTGCCCTTGGGCACTTTATATAGATCGCTTTACGGGTTTAACCTGTAATTAAGGAGAGACCAATGGCAGGCATTTGGTTGGCTTGCAGCAACATAGCCGACCCGGCTTGTTGCAATACTTGAAACTTAGTGAGATTGGCGCTTTCTTCGGCCACGTCGGCATCTCGTATGGTGCTTTGGGCGGCAGCATAATTGGCTTGGGTCGATTCAAGAAGGTTGAGCTGATTATTGAGAATGCCTTGGTAGTTGCCAATACTGGAGAGTCGATTGTTGAGGGTCGCAATGGCTGCATCGGCATTGGTAATGGCCGTAACTGCCGTGGCTTGACTGGTAATGCCACTTAAGGACAATGCTGTCGAATCGCTGTCGGCAAAAATGCCGGACAAGGTTATTTGGTTGGCCGAAGAAGTGCCCCACCCCACTTGCAGGGTTTGAGAAGCAATGGAGCCGTTGAGTAAATTGTTGCCATTAAACTCCGTTACGTCAGAAATGCGGGTGACTTCCGTCATGACGGCCGTGGCCCCAGAAGTAAACGGGGCAAAGTTACTGACCGTGCCATTGGCAGCTTCCACCGCCAACTCTCGGTACTGATTCACCAAATCAATCATACTGGTTACGGCATCGTTCATGGTTTCTAACTGTGCCATCCCTTGTTGAACATTGCCTTGGGCCGCAGCCATGCCTCGAATACCGCGCTCAAAACTTTGAGCAATTGCGGAACCCGAGGGGTTGTCGCTGGCTCGGTTAATTTTAAGCCCGGTGGATAAGCGTTCTTGAGCTTTTTGGAGTTCATTGCCAGTCCGTTTTAAGCTGTTTTGGATGAAAATACTTTGGGTGGTGTTTAGCGTAATGCCCATCGCTAGGGTTCCCTCCGTGCGACGTGTGATAGCGTGGCGATGGCCAAGCAAACAGCCGAATGATTAAGACTGCAAGTGGCGCATACCGATGATGTTGTTTAATGCCTACCCATTTACCGAGGCTTGTGCTGGCGAATATAAGCCCACACTTGCCCAACGGAATGGCTAATAATATTGGCACTGGCCCTGTTAGCCGCTTTAACGGCCTGATACGCAGGGCTTTCCTCAAGCTGTCCAGCATTCCAGTCGCTGGGTGCCCACCCTTGCAAGGCATCAAAGGGTAAGGATTCAAATCCTATCAGTTCCTTTGGCAGGGGGTTGGGGTGATTTTTTTTACCAGCATGGCTGGCGCGAGGCGCGGTGGTCATGGATTCGATCTCCCTATCGTTTGTGCCGTTCTAAACGAACAAGCGGCGTTGCATCCTTGAAGCAGCCCATTACCCTGACGGTAATAGCGTCTCTTAACAATCCCGCCACAAGAAGGGTTCACACGGTAAGGTTAATGACAAACCCACTAACAAACCCGTGTGATAAAAATCTTGTGACCAAGACAGGCAACCGTGTGCCCCACTGTGTGCGTTTATGGTTATTACCAACGCTTACACAAAAAAGGCGGTGTCCAAAACACGGAAGGTGGGGTTTAACCATTCAACATTGCCAGCTGACCAGAAAAGTTGGAGTGTTGCCTCACAATAAAGATATCGAACCATGAGAGAAACGTCCCTAGGGTTTGTAACATACTTTGTTACAAACCCTATCCACAGGGGTTTTCTATAATTTTATAAAAACAGTCCAAAAGGTGTTCGCTAGCTGCCGTATAAAAACGAAAGCAGGGTCATGTTGGTGTTGGCTTTTAACAACATGGTGGCCGCAGAGCTTTGCAAGGCACCCAACTGAGAATAACGGGCCGATTCTGCTGCAATATCGGCATCCACCAAAGTACCTTCCGCCGCAGACATGTTTTCTGCCGCAGTACTTAAAAAATCGGCGTGGGTGGTTAAAACACTATCAAAGGTTCCCAAGGCTGCTATTCGATTCGCAATGGTGGCGAGTGCGGCATCAATACTGGTAACGGCTGCGGCAGCGTTGGTTTGGTCTGCTAAAGTAACACCTGATAACCCTAAGCCTGCAATGGTATTGTTATTGCTAATGGCACTTCCAATGTTAATTTGGTTGCTAGCAGCGCCATCGGGCCCGGCTTGAATGTTGAAGGTACTGTTTGCGGAGCCATCCAACGGCTTGGTGCCGTTAAAGGTGGTGGTATTAGTGATGAGATCCCCCGCTGCTTTGTACGTGGTTGCGCTGGCGCTCCATGCTGTAAATTGAGCAGGCGTTCCACCCGCAGCGGCTTCTAAGGCAACGGCTCGCAAGTTGGTGAGTTGTTCTTGCAAACTGGTTAAGCCATCACTGGCCGTTTGCAGCAAATTAATGGCAGTTTGTGTATTTTCAGACGCCTGGGTATAACCCCGATACCGCGTGTTTAACTGCGTGGCAATGTAAGAACCCGAGGGATCATCCGACGACCGATTAATTTTTTTGTTCGTCGTCAAACGCTCTAGTGTGGTTTCATACTCACGGTTAATTTGTTTAAGGTGCCCCTGGATAACCAAGGACAAATTGCCTGCATACATGATTTGTTTATCCCACCTAAGTGATTAAAGGGTCTCTCTGAAGCGATTGATGAAAGGTGTTAATTACGGATTAATTAACATTCATTAGACACTCTCTGTTAGGTTGGGTATCGACGCTGGTATGGCAGGGCCTTATACTATGTAAACATTTTAAAAACAACCGTTACAAAAAGTCCTCGCTACAGCTCTGGCTTAAGGCCCCGATCGCAACAGTTCTAGCAGGCTACCACTGGTTTTGGATTGGGCTTTCAGCATCATCACACTGGCTTGCGCTGCATACTGCAAACTTTTTTGCTGGGTTATTTCCGCCGCAAAATCCGTATCGGCAATTTGACTTAGGGATGCTGAGACATTCGCGGTAGAGGTTTCTAAATTAGCCGCCTGAGCCTGCAGGCCGTTGTCGGCAGCACCAATGCTGGCCATCTGAGCACTTACTTGGCTTATAGCATTATCAATAGCAGAAATACCCGCAGACGCTCCTGCTTGGGTGGATAAATCCAAGCCTGCCAACCCAAGACCCGCGCTACTGGCATCGGTGAAAGAGCTAGAAATATCCGTAGAGTTACCGGCCGATGGCCCCCCTTGAATGACAAAAGAGCCCGCAGCGGCATTGCTGCCATCCAACAAATTTTTTCCATTAAATTGAGTACTGTCGGCCACTTGATCGATACCCGCCGTAATTTGGCTGGCCTGTGCTTGTATGGCTGCAGAACTGTCCGGAGAGTTGGTACCATTAGCCGCTTGTACCGCCAACCCCTTTAACTGTTGCAAACTATCCAGTTGCCCTTGCAGGGCCCCACTGGCCACATTAAGCGCATTGGATCCATTTTGAAGATTGGCAGACGCGGCATTATTACCCCTCACCTGAGAGGATAATCCTGCCGCAATGGTTAAACCCGCCGCATCAAATCCTACCGATGAAAACTTCGACCCTGACGACAGTCGTTTGCTGCTGGATTCTAGCTGACTGGTTATTTTACTCAGGCTACCCAGTGCCGATAAAGCACCCACACTACCAATCATAATCATCGTTTCCCAAAAATCACACGCAAGTAAGTGAATGTACGTTTACATAGAGTGCTTGCGTAACTGGTACCACACCACAGCCACTGCTGCTTTACTATTGAGTTGTTGTTGAGTTGTTATGAGTTGTTATGAGTTGTTTTTAATATCCACACAATCTCTTTGCAGGCCCACACGGCCTGTACTGATTGTTTACGGCAAGCTTAGTATATTGTTTATTGTTTGTTAAAAAAAATTTACGAGTGTACCAAACCCATCGAGTGTCACACTTTTGTCACGTTGCGGCTAGGCTTTTGGTACAATACCCCTTCAACCGTTAGGGTTTTATTGACTGTGTTTTCCCGGAAACCGGGACTGAGAGTGGCCATTCCATGACTGAAACAACTTCATTGCTCTCTACCTTACGCCGCCCCAAAGTGCTGGGGCTTATGGCCACCGTTGTTGCCCTTGGGGGCTTATTGTGGGCCGTCAAAGGTAGCTTTTTTACGGAAACACTGTCGTTAAATGGGGTGGTACAAGCCCACGAAATTCAAGATGCCTCTCGTTTGGGGGGGCGTATTAGCGATGTGCTGGTAGGGGAAGGGGATACCGTCACCAAAGGGCAGTTATTGGTCCGCTTTGATGACCGCGAATTGTCTGCCCGTTTAAATCAAGCACAAGCCCTGGTGACCCAAACCCAAGCCCAAGAAAATTTGGTGGCCGCCGGTGCCAATGGCTCGGATTTACAAAGCGCTTGGCAAGCCGTTAAGCAAGCGGAACAAGCGATTCAACTGGCCCAACGGGGTGGAACCGTGGAAGTGAGCAAGGCCCAAGCCTTGGTCAGCAGCGCCGAATCGGCCTTGAGTGAAGCCAAGCAAGCCGCCGACAATGGCCCAGAGATGCTGGCTGCCGGTATTATTTCTGAACAAAAGCTAACCCAAATAAACGAGGCCTACACCCAAGCCCAAAGCCAGCTCAAAGCGGCCCGAGATGGACTGGTACTGGCCAAGCGCGGCGTCGGTGGGGATCAAGTGGGCATGGCCCGTTCTCGGTTAATTGCAGCCCAAGCCAACTACCATCGTTTGCGGCAAGGGGCCCGACCCAGCGAAGTAACGGCCGCTAACGCGTCGGTGGATCAAGCCAAAGGCCAGCTGGATGTGGTCAAAACCCAGCTGAATGAATCGGAAATTCGCGCGCGCATGGATGGCACCATTAGTGTGTTAACGGGCAAGCCCGGCGATTTGGTATTGCCTGGCCAGCCCATTGTCACCCTGATTAACCCCAATGACTTGTGGGTGGATGTGTTTGTGCCTGAAAACAAATTGCATCTAGTTCAAGTAGGTAAGTCCGTCGCCGTCAAAGCCACAGCCCTAAAAAAATCCCTTCAGTTTTCGGGGCGTATTGTCAGTATTAACCCCAAAAGTGAGTTTGTGCCCAGTGGCAGCCTGAGTAGCGGCGAAGTGGCCAGTTTTCGCATTAAGGTAGAGCTAAATCCCAGCGATGCTACTGGCACCGTCAGGCTCTACCCCGGCATGTCGGTGCAAGTGACACTCAAAAAATCTTTGTAACTTAGCGTTTTTAAAGAAAACCCAATCGTTTGCACAAACGTAGCCAAAAGCTATTATGGCTATTTACAGGCTTATCTTCCGGTTCGATTCTTACCAATGTAATTTTTTTCCCTCCCACTTGGGTTGTGTAACCCGATCTCGGGGGGCTATCATTTTCCTGAAAACTTTTACGCCATACTGCTACAGCCTTTTCACTTGGCTTAGGGGCATCCATCCCAAATCGAGGTGACACGGGTGCGAAACATACTTGCATAGGGCAACTTTCCAACACGTAGAAGAAGTACTATGAGCCTTTAACTTCATATACTACTACACCGTCTACGAACCTGCCTTTCGTTTGGGGATTTTACCGTTGATTTCAATAGCCACTTTGCCCAAGGGTTCTCGGCTGTAATGCTTGTAAAACACCAGCTGGTGGGTCAGTCGGGGGTTATCCACGTTAAAGCTTAAATTGCCTACCCAACGGCTATTGGGCTTTAAGGTGGTAAACCACATGCCCGTATCCCCAAAAGGAGACGGGTAAAAGGTGCTGCCGTGATCGTCTTCCAGCACCACATCAAAGGTGGTAAAGGTGTTGTCGGTTCGGTTTTCTACGTCCAGCATCAAGGTCAACTCGCTGGCTTCTCCAAAGGGATCGTTCTCCACCTTCATTCCCTTTACCAATACGGTTAAGCCGTCAGGAAGGTAATTGTTCTCATCGGCAGCGGGCATAATCATGGTGGGCAACACAATGGGCTCACGCAAGCGCACCGTCAGTTCATCCCCGGGGGTAATTAGCTGGTGTTTGCCCTTAGTCGCCAAAGCCGATCCCAATCCTACGGCACCGCCAATGGCAGCCCCACCGGCTAAGGCGTAGCCGTTACTGGCAGCCACCGCCGCCAAACCGCCGTATTTAAAAACCATCAGAGCGCCAATCACACCACCCAAGGCTGTATAACCAGCACTACGACCAATCACTTTGGCAGCCGCTTTACCGGCACTGTCTTTGTTGGTGTATTTGCCTTCAATGGGAATTTCCCGCCCGTCTGGCGTAATCAGGTAATCAAAGCGGGTGGTCACATACGCATTTCGTCCGGCGCGCTTGGGACCTTGTTGTTCCTCACACACGCCGTGCATCATGGTGCCTTTGGGAATGACGGTTTTTCCGTCCACTTTGTAATCTTGAGTCACCTTGGCAAAAAAGCTATCGCCTGTATTAATAAAAGCCGTATTAAGGGTGGTGGTTAAGGCCATGTTAATTTGGGTGCCTGGCTCCAAGGTTTTTAAATCATCCTCGTTCACCAGCGGTCCATCCATCTTGCCGCTTTGTTCCACGCCACCTTTTAAAGGGGTGGATTCGGCAAAGGACAGGGGCGTCAAGGCCACACTAGTCAAACAAGCAGCGGCCAACAGCAGGGCTGTCCACCGGGTGGTTAAAGGCTGAAAAGAAACGTGCATCCACTTCATTCTACCAACATACGCTACCTTGTGGCAAAAGCCTCCACCGAAACAATGACAAAAAGAACGATGGTGCTTGTATTAAAGCCCCCTTGGGGGCCTTTAATTCATCCTATGTTAGGACTAGCATAAGCACAGTTTTGTTCCGGCCTGCACTGTTGCAGACGCCGACTGTTTGCCCCAAAAGGACCCGCCGCCATGCAACTGTTTGTGGATACCGCCGATCTCACCGAAATTCGTGAAGCTGCCAGCTGGGGCGTGATTAGTGGCGTGACCACCAACCCTACCTTACTGGCCAAGTCCTTTAGCGGCAAAGACGTCTCCATTAAGGCGGTTATTCAGGAAATTTGCGGCCTCGTCGATGGCCCCATCAGTATGGAAGTGACCAGCCCTGATGCCGAGGGCATGATTGGCGAAGGCCGCGAATTTGCCACGTGGCACCCCAACGTGTACGTTAAAATCCCTTTTGGTATTGAAGGCATGAAAGCCGTTCGGGCTCTCACCGACGAAGGTATTAACACCAATGTGACGTTAGTGTTTAGCGCCAACCAAGCCTTACTGGCCGCCAATGCGGGCGCCACCTTTATCAGCAGCTTTGTAGGCCGCGTGGATGACGTGGGCTACGACGGCATTGGCATTATTGAGCAAGTGGTTAACTTAATGTCCCTTCACCAGTTCGATAGCTTGGTGCTGGCCGCCAGCATCCGTCACCCACTGCATGTGACCCAATCCGCCGAAGTAGGCGCTGACATCGCCACCATTCCCTTTAAGGTACTCAAGCAAATGTACTTCCACCCACTAACCGAAAGTGGTATTGCCAGTTTTAACGCCGATGCCGCCAAGCTTCAGGCAGTGGCTGTTTAAGTTCGTTGGTCTGTGCTGGAAATTGTTATGCCCACCTTTAGTGAATTGCTTACTCAGCTAGGCCCTGTAGCCCTTTCATGGGTAGCAGGCGATCTGAGCACTCAGCCCATTACCGCTAACATTACTCACATCACCAGCGATTCTCGCCAAGTGACTGATGGCAGCGTATTTGTTGCGCTGGAAGGCGAACACACCGACGGGCACCAGTACTTGGCCCAAGCGGTGAAAAATGGCGCCGTGGCCTTGGTGGTATTAGAAAAACGGGTGGCAGGGCTGA
Source organism: Vampirovibrionales bacterium (assembly GCA_029866025.1). Lineage (GTDB taxonomy): Bacteria > Cyanobacteriota > Vampirovibrionia > Vampirovibrionales > Vampirovibrionaceae > JARXAD01. The sequence continues at coordinate 90,514 of JARXAD010000006.1, forward strand.
CCTTGCCTCAAGGCGTTGCGGTGTATAGCGCGACTGATACCTGGGCCGCCTATGGCTGGTTGGCCAGCGCACTGGCTGGACATCCCGGTCAAGAACTCACGTTGGTTGGTGTGACGGGAACCAACGGTAAAACCACCGTCACCCACCTCATTGAGGCCATGCTTCGCCACGCCCAACAGCCCGTTGGCATGATTGGCACCTTGGGAACGCGGGTGACCTTGCCCCCCAGCAACGCCAGCACGGAACTGGGCTATACCACCACGGGTCATACCACCCCCATGGCTGCCGAATTACAAGCCACCCTTGCCGAGATGAAGAACCAAGGTGCCCAAACCGTGGTGATGGAAGTCAGTTCTCACGCGCTGGCCCAATCTCGCGTGGCCGGGTGTGCCTTTCAAGTGGCGGTACACACCAACATCACCCAAGATCATTTGGACTTCCATGGCACCATGCAGCGCTACGCAGAAGCCAAAGCACTGCTGTTTTCTCAGTTGGATCCGACCCGAAATCCTGTGGCTGTCATCAACGCCGATGACGCGTGGGGAACCACCATGTTGGCTGCGGTGCCACAAACGGTTCAAACCATTACCTACGGCTTAAAATCGGCAACAGCGGCGCTAAAAGCCACCGACATCCACTACGCCATCCACGAAACGTGTTTTATCCTTCAATATGAAGGGCAGTCCACGCCTGTGACCATGAAATTGGCCGGTGAGTTTGGTGTGTACAATGCCTTGGCGGCGTTGGCAGCCGGGTTGGGCTTAGGACTCCCCCTTGCCAAGTGCGTGGAGGCTCTGAGCCAGATGCACGGCGTTCGGGGCCGCTTTGAAGTGGTGGCCAAAGCCACCAGCTCAACCCCTGCTGTGGTGGTGGATTACGCCCACACCCCCGATGGGTTGGACAATATTTTGCAAGCCGTCAAACGTATTTTACCGACGAATGGGAAACTGATTGCCGTGTTTGGCTGCGGCGGCGACCGCGATGCCACCAAACGCCCCAAAATGGGGGCCATTGCCAACCGATTGGCGGATAAAGCAGTGGTCACCAGCGACAATCCCCGTAGCGAGGACCCTCAGCAAATCATTACGGATATTCTTCACGGGATTCATCCCTTTGATGCCACCCAGGTATCAGTTCAGCCGGATCGCGAACAAGCCATCCATGCTGCCATTGATGCCGCTGGTCCTAACGATGTTGTTGTGGTGGCGGGTAAAGGCCATGAAGACTACCAAATTTTGGCGGACCGCACCATCCACTTTGATGACCGTGAAGTGGTGCAGGCGTATTTATCCCGCACTGCGGCTCTCGTTTAACCTAAACTTAGGAGATATCTCGTTCTATGACTTCGGCCACCTTGGCGTCTCCTATGGACCATGCTCATCACGAACCCTTAACCGTGCTCTCTAAAACAGCGCCCGTTCATTTTATTGGGGTGGGAGGCATTGGCATGAGCGGCTTGGCAAAAATCCTTTTGGAATCGGGCTACACCGTCACAGGGTCCGACTTACGCAGTAACGACGAAACAAAACGCTTGCACGCCATGGGTGCCACCATTCACACGGGGCACTCCTCAGAGAATCTGCCTATCAATGCCACGGTGGTCCTCAGCACGGCGGTTAGCCCTAACAATCCAGAATGGTTAACAGCTCAGGAACTGGGTCTGCCCTGCGTTCATCGAAGCGAGTTGCTCCGCTGGATTTTAGAATCGCCCGAGTTTGGCCATACCTTGTCTGTGGGCATTTCGGGTTCTCATGGCAAAACCAGCACCACGGGAATGACCGCTTGTGGCTTGGCAGGCGGCGGACTGTTCCCCACCGCGATTGCAGGCGGCTTGTTTCCGGCCTCCTTGGCCAGTTCCCTCACCAATGCCGTCACCTCGACTACCAAAACGGTAGCCGTGGCAGAGCTTGACGAAAGCGATGGCTCGTTGCTGGCCTACACCCCTGATATTTCTGTGCTGCTGAACTTGGAGATGGATCACGCCGAGCATTTCCCCGAGGGCATTGAGGGCTTACGCAACGTCATTCATACCTTTGTAGAGCATTTGGCCACCCAAGCTACAGCCGAACGCCCCAAATCATTGCTTCTTAATGTGGCCGACCCTGAACTGTTGCTAATGCTGCCCGCTTGGCAAAAATTAGCCTTGAATAATCCAGCGTTCAGGCTGGTGGGGTTTCACAACCCCTTTGGCAGTGGCGATTTAGCCCTAAAGACCTTGGGCCATCCGATAGCAGGCTTGCCGGTTTACACCCTTACCGAGGTCGCCGAAGACTCGCCAGCCCGCTATCGTGGCGTGGTAAATTTGGGTAAAGATTCGGTGGCGACTTTAAGCATGACGGCCCCCGGAAAACACCAACTGGTGAACGGCATGGTGGCCCTCGCCATCGCACATCAACTCAAACAGCAGGGCCAATTCCTTGATTTAGCGAAAGCAGCGGAAGGTATTAGCGACTTTACCGGTATGGGGCGTCGCTTTGAAGTGGTGGGCCGCTGGAATGGCGCTACCTTGGTGGATGATTACGCCCATCACCCCACGGAAGTGGCTGCTATGGTTACTGTTGGAAAATCCGTGTTGGGTAATAAGGGCAGTATTATTGGGGTGTTTCAGCCCCACCGTTACACCCGCTTGCGGGAGTTTTGGGAGCCCTTTGCTGAGAGCCTGTTGGGACTCGATGAGATCATCATCACCGATGTGTACGAAGCGAGTGAGCCACCCATTGAGGGTATTACGGGCGAGGCCTTTACCCAAGTGGTGAGAGAAAAGCTACAGGCGTTAGGCCAAGCATCCAAACCCGTGTCTTATGTCCCTCGCAGCCAGTGGAATACCTTGATTACCGACTTAAAAAGCCGCTTGACCCCTTATGACTGGGTGATGAGTATTGGTGCCGGCGATATTACCGCTCTACTTCGTGGCTGGTAAGCGGATGTTGTGGACAGAAAAAGCCCATACCAACTGGACGGGTGTCCAATGGACAACGTACAAAATGGGTGGCCCCTTGCAAGAGGCCTATCAACCCCAGAGTCTTAGCGAGGCGGTTGAATTATTAACACGCTGGATGGCCCTTGAAGACAACCAACGACCCAAACTCACCTTGCTCGGCTGGGGAGGCAATAGCGTGGTGGCACAGGCGGGTATTGCAGGGGTTACTCTCATCACCCGCAAACTGGATTGGGTGCGACCTGAGGCGGACGGGCTTTCGTTTACCTTTGGAGCTGGGGTTCATTCTGCTAAAGTAGCCGCTACGGCTCAAAAACATGGTCTTGCCGGTGGCGAATTTATGATTGGCATTCCTGGCACGGTGGGGGGCATGGTGCGCATGAATGCCGGTGCCTTGGGGCAAAACACCAGCGAACGCTTGATTAGTGCACGGGTTTTTAATGCGACTACTGGCGTGCTGGAAGACTGGCCCGCGGAACGTTTTGGCTTCCGGTACCGCCACAGCGAGATGGATTCGGCTAAACATTTTGTGCTGGAAGCCACCTTTGCCTTTGTGCCCGGCGATGCTGCGACCATTGCTCAAAAAATGACGGATAGCGTCCAGTTCCGGCGTGCTCATCACCCCACCGAACCCAACGGCGGCAGCGTGTTTCGCAATCCGTTGCCCACCGAAAGCAACCCTAAGCCACCTTCGGCAGGGATGTTGCTGGATGGCCTTGGTGCAAGAGGGGATGTGACCTTCAATAAGCCTCCGTGGGAGCAAGGCGGCGTGCAGGTCAGCCCGCGCCACGCTAACTTTATTGTGAACGTGGGGGTGGGTGATGAGGTCGGCACCAGCACCGATGTGCTTCGCCTCATGCGGCGCATGCAGCAAGCCGTAATAGATGCCCATGGCATCACCCTTCGCCCCGAAAATGTGCTGCTGGGCGATGCCAACGCCGAGGAACAGGCGTTGTGGCAACTATTATGGCAATAAGCATCCCCTTATAAATGTAACACTTTGTAACGATGATAGTGTTTGCAGTAAATCATCTAACATCAATTTTGTATGATGAGACTTAACTATGATATTGATATGAAACAACTGAACCTTCGCTGGCGCTCACAGAGAACGAATGGGGTTTCTATCAAGAGAATCGGCTCTCAAGTTTTGTTGTGAGGCCGAGATGTGTCGTTTATTGATCATTATAAGGTCTGTATTCCCATGCAAATATCGTCTCTTCAGTTTTCCGCTCACCCCATACCGTCAAGACTCAGGCTCCTGTGCAAGCCCAGTTTGGTCTCTGGACTTCAATCCAAGAGGAAAATGGCGACGCACCTGTTACTACCCAACAAGCCACTAGCAAGTTAAACATTACAGCCTAAAGGCACCAACAGAAAAATATCATAGCGCCTCTGTCACTTTCAGATGGAGGCGTTTTGTAACTCATTTGCCGGGGAATACCCGCTCGTAATCTTGCAAATAATGGACGGTGGCGGCGACGAATTGGGGCAAGGTGGCCAAAAACACCCCCACCCCAATGGCAGGCTTTAAGGCGGCACTTAGCTGAAACACGGGAATTTGTTGAGCCGCACGGTTGACCACTCCCAAAATAATATCCACGGCCAAGGTAATGACCACCACAGGGGCCACCAACTGTACCGCCACCGTCAGGGAATTGGCAGAAATCATCACCAAATAATCCAAGTTAATGGCGGTGGTAAAGGACACGCTTTGGGCATACACCGGAAACACCTTGAGGGAATGGCGCAAGGCATTGAGCAACCAGTGATGGCCATTCATATGGACAAACAGTACGGTGGCAAACAAGCCAAAAAATTGGTCCAGCAACATGACCTGCCCACGGGCGGAAGGGTCAAAAATCATGGCCGATGACAAGCCAATTTGGTTGTTCATGACGGCGCCAGCGGCACTCACCACGCGGTGAATCATATCCGCCGTGAGGCCAATGAGGCCACCCACAAAAATATTAAGCAACAGCCAGTAAAAAAACTGCGCCGTACCCGGAATACCCGACGGTACCGTGTGAGGCGGCACCGCCCAAATAAGGGCAGCGGTAATAAACAGGGCCAACGATAGCTTCACGTTAAAAATAATGTCTTTGCGGTTAAAGACGGGCGCTAAAAAAAAGAAGGTAATGACCCGCCCCAGCAACAGCATGCCCGTAGTGAGAGTAGGGCCAAATTGTTCGTACAGCTTGCCAAAGCCTTCCAAGGCGGCTTCAAACATAGGGGGTTAACCTCCTCCGTTACCATTGCGAAGGTAGGCTTTTTCCGTGATTTGGTTGCCCAACTTGTTTTGGCCAGTCACACGAACCCCAGGTGATGAGCCCACATCCGGCATGGATTTGGCGTTACTGTTGAGGGATTTTTTAAAGCCTTTTTGCGTCTCGTTTCCAAAAAACTTACGTATTTTGGCCAGACGTTCTTCGGTTCTCATGGCGGGCATCAAAAATTTACCTTCATTAGGAATCTCTTGAAAGGCAATGATGGTGGATTCGCGGACAAAATTTTCCAGCACGCTCATCATTAGGCCGCCGCCAAAAATAAGGAGTAGAAACACCAAGATGATTTTGGGTGCGGCGCTAATGGTTTGTTCTTGCACCTGGGTAACGGCTTGCAAAATACCAATGACCAAGCCAACGCCTGCCGCAATAAACACGGCTGGCATGGATAGCATGAGGACTAAAAACATCCCCTTGCCCACGTGGTCCATCATTAGTTCCATAAGGCAGTGTGTCTCTCTCTTTGCCTTAGTATAAGTGGTTTATTACAGGTTTCAGTCAAGTTATTAGATGAGTTTTAGAGCGTTAAATATAAGTTTATATATCACCGAGTCCTCCTGCTTTCTTTACCCTTTTAGCGCGATCCCATTGCTCTGGGGGGATATCATTCATTGGTGTTATAAACAAAAAAGCATCTACTATGTGCTGGTTTAATTCAAGTTCTAATGGAGTGCCTTTAGGAACTCCCGTTTCTATTTCTGGGCGTGACGTGCACCAACTATCACTTAGTTCCGTTACAATATGTTTTACCTTATCCAAAGGACTATCACCTTCTTCATTCCCTTTAAAGTAAACGTTTACAGGCGGCTGCCACCCAATTCTACTCAAAAACACCATAAAGACCCCTCTTCCAACCTTGTTTAAAGAATTTATTTATCGAATTAAACGAGCTCAAGCATCGCATTTTATCGTGACAACACAATGACAGTATTACAGCCCCGCAAACCAATAGTTAAACAAACCTGAGCAAACGCCGTTTTGACGGCTTATCGGAAGCTTTGCACCAGCCCGTGAACAATGAGGCTCCAGCCATCCACCGCCACAAACACCAAAATTTTGAATGGGAGTGAAATAATGGTGGGCGACAACATCATCATCCCCAAGGCCAGCAAAATATTGGCCACCACAAGGTCTAGCACAATAAAGGGAATAAAAATAATAAAGCCAATCTCAAAAGCGGTGCGCAGTTCACTGAGCATAAAGGCGGGGGCTACTTCCCAAATGGTAAGGGCGGCAGGGCTGGTGGGCACTGCATCGCGCGTGTAGCTTAAAAAGAAGGCGATGTCCTGCTCTTGGGTTTGGCGCATCATAAATTCTTTTAGGGGCTCACTAATGGCCATCAGCATACTCACCAACGAGTCATTGTGAGCCATCATGGGCTGCAAAATAGTACCCATCTCCCCAAACACGGGGCTCATGGTGTAAAAGGTTAATATGAGGGCCATGCCTACCAGTACAATGGCAGGCGGCACTTGTTGCGTACCTAAGGCAGTTTTTAAAATAGAAAACACAATTACGTAGCGCATAAAGCTGGTCATGCTTACCACAATAAAGGGCAGCAAGCTGAGGGAGGCCATCACCACAATGAGTTGAATGGCAGGATCGAGGGCATTGAGCGCCGAGGCGGCAGAGGCTACAGCCACAGGATAGGGTCTCTCTTGGATGAACAGAGGGTTAAATTCGGGAATCGTAAAGGCGATTGATGAGGGGATGCTTTAGGTTGACGTCAACGTCAACCTTGGGAGGTTCCAATGGGAGTCTGTTTTTAAAGCAAGGTTGACGCTCACGTCAAGGTGTTACAAAACTTAACAATTAAGGGCCATACTCACGGGTCCCCATCCATCCGGCACCCCAAAAGGGGGCTTTATAACTGGTTTATTGGGGGTTGTCGAATGTTCCATAGATAAATAACGGCCACCCAGATCCACATTATTAGCGCCCTGTAGGGCGTGGAGTTGGGTGCCGGTAGGGCCAGTGACCAACAGCCAGCGCCCGTCAGGAGAATCGAGCACATGGGCGGTGTGAGAATCATCGAGGGGTAAGGTTTGCTTGGCCACAACAATGGCTTGGCTTGATGCTTCGGAACCTTCCATTGTTACAGCAGGGGGTGCCTTTATGGCCTTACGTGGCAGGGTAAATCGCTGCCACAGGGTTCTCCAAAACATATGGGTGAAAAAAACATTGGTAATAGGGGGGTTTGCTACAGGAGAGGTTATGGTGGAACCACTCTTCGCTTTTATAAGGCCTGCGGCAATGTACAGCACCACCACCATACCAGCAGTGTAGGCCAATACCCGCACCAAATAGGTGGCTAAAAAGCTGCTATGGGCCGTAGGATCGGCAAAGACGCCCATTACCAGTCATCCTCATCATCGGTGTCTTCGCTTGCAGGGGCTTCCTCGTCATTGGGCTGTGCTTCTGCAGGTGGGGGGGCGGTGGGCGCAATGGCCTTGGGCGCTGCTGGCAATGTTTTGGCAGTAGGCGCCGAAGCAGACAACGAAATTTTAGGAGGCTGGGCCGCTTCGTTACCGCCACTGAGTTGCTGGATACGTACCCCAAAGCGGTCACCCACAATCACCAACTCACCATAGGCCACGGTTTTGCCATCCACATGCAGGCGTATGGCGTTTTGAGCCAAACTGCCCACATCCACTACCAGGCCTTCGCTCATTTGTTTTAGCTCATCCAAGGGCAAGCGTACCGGCATAAATTCGGCATGCACGTCAATGTGCACTTGGTTCCAAAAGGCGGTGGTTTGGGTATTGGAAGGGGTGGTAGGCATAAAGGAAGCATCCTGTGCAGTAACGTCGGCAAATGATTCGGACGAAGAAGACGGAGGGAGCAGCAATTGCCGCATGTGCTTTATCACCGGCGGCCACGAAATCGCAATGGGAAATTCAATGGGCTGCGCGGCAGAGTTCTCTCTCAGTTGGGCAGTAATCGTTTTTATATCACTGGATTCCAGTGTAATCACATCGCCCGCCTCTAGCTGTTGCAAGTCATCCAAGGGTACCCGTCCACTGCCCAAACTCAGGGTCATCGGGATACCCACCTGGGCAATGGTGGCATCTTCCAACGTGGTTGCATGGCGTTGGGCTTGTTCCACCATTAAGGTTTGGCACCAAGGTACCAGCAAGTCATACGGCAAGGAGAGGACCATCCAGCCGTAAGTGGTTTCAGCAGCAGCATTGTCGGACGATGACGACGCTTCTTTTTGAAGCAGCCACACCATATCCACGGTTTTCCCGCTCATAGGCTTGCGATTCAGATCCTGCAAGTCGGGCAAGTGGGCCGTCAGGGGTTCCATCACCCAGTGGCACCACTGGGTTAAAATGGCCTGCTCCAGCTCAGTAAATTCACTGGTGGTGGCTGGATTCTTGATATCGACTGCCGTTTGTCCCAAGGTAGAATCCAAAAGCCACTGGCACCCAGGATGGGAGAGTTTGATCTGAATATGAACCGGTGCTGAATGAGGCAGCCCTTCTCCGTAGGTAGGGTGGTTGCACACAAACAGTCGGCGGCCTAAAAACAGTTCGGTTGCAGCGCTTTTAAACACCCCCACCCGGTGCAAATGGATGGGTTGTTCCCAAAAAGCTTGGGTCGCGGCAATCATAGCGGGGGTTAAGCAATCTGCCGCTGCCAACAATGGAGGGAACGCCAACACGGAAAGCTCGCGCTTTGCTTTCGACGCGTTGGGTGCCATCCCAGTATCCCCCCCCCGAAAACCGGGTGAGGAAGAAGCCGAAGAGGAAGGGTGAGACAAAGCCACAGGATCGACCGCTTGGGGATACCACACAACAAAAGCACTCTAACGTGGGTGAGCCAACACGGCGCACCACTCCTTATCATAGCGGTGTGTCCTCATTCTGAAGGGCATCGGCCATAAAGTCCCTCCATTGGGTGTAGAAGCACAAGTTCTTCAGAGAAAGAGATGAGAGGCCAGAGCGATGCCCATTGCAACACGAGTGCCTTGGTGTTACCTTTCTAAACTCAGGGTTTTATTGCCCTTTTGTTTCCAAATAACCCAATGAGATTTACCTCCATGGCCAACAATAAAGCCGCCGAAAAACGCATCTTAACCACGGAACGCAACCGCGTTCGCAACAAGTCGGCCAAGTCCGCCATTCGTACCGCTATTAAGCGCGTTCACGAAGCTGTTGCACAAAAATCAGCCGACGTGCAAACCATCTTGGCTACCGCCTACAGCCGCTTGGATGGCGCTGTACTTAAAGGCATTGTTCATAAAAACACGGCAGCCCGCTATAAATCTCGCTTAACGGCCGCTGTTAATACGGCTCAGTCCGCCTAAGCTGTAAACCCAGCTTAATAAATCGTTTCAAAAACCCTGTGAATAAAAAATATTCACAGGGTTTTTAGCGTGTAAGTTACTTCTCGCTTGTGGTTTTTTGAACCGCGACAGCAAGAATTTAATATGACGTTTATATGACAAAAAGCCGCCTTTCCCTCATGATAGCAAGGCTATGGCCTGTGTTTTTTATTGAAAATTCATGACCCTACTGGCCTCTTACACCGCAAACACTGTTCATCCTCTGGCAAAAACAAGCCAGGGGCCGCCACCGGCATTGCCACGATTTAGTGGCGGGTTAAGCCAAACTTCGGTCAAAATGTTTTCGCGGCTAGAGGCTGAGCCACTGCGTGAAGTACTGGCCAAAGATGTGTTTGGCTTTAATGCGCCACGGCTAATTGTGGCCGGAGCCTTTCGGGGCATTGGCGATTTTTTCGATACTTTGTGGTCGGAAGCCGCCAACACAGCCGCAACCGTACTGGGCACCAAACTACTCGTCCCTATTTATCGAAAATTGGGCAACCTGGTTGCCAAGGTAAAAGATGAAGAGCTACGTTTGCTGCCCGAACAATTGGCAGACCTTGGGGTGGCGGATCGCACCAAGCGTTATTTAGCTCACTTGGCGGGCGATATTGGCTTCCTCATTCCCTTTGGGGCCCTCCCTCTGGCAAATCCCTTTATTCGTAACGCCATTACCTTATGGAAAACCGGCACCAGCGATTTTGAAACCATTGTGGGTTTACGTAAAGGCCCACAGCCTACCAAGCCCAAAACACCCAACCCCAAAGACAAACTAAGCTATCACCTAAACAAAGTGGCTTGGATTAACGGCTTGGGCTTTGCGCTGGGCGCTGCATTAACCATCGGTTTGGGTGTACTTTCAAGAAAAATGAAACCACAGGCCCTTGAAAAAAATGCCAAATGGATTGAAAGCCTTTTTAAAACCTTTGGCCTAACCGGGCGCAAGCACGACCAAATTACTGGCGAACCGGCAGTGTTTTTATTCTGGTTGTTACCCGCCTATGTGGGCTGGTATATCGCCGCACGCTCTAAAAACGAAAAATGGGAAAGCGTTATTAAAGGGGTCAACTCTACCCTATGGTTTTTAGCCTTTAACCGGTTTTTGGTAAAGCCTGCCATGGGACGCTTGTTTCGAAAAGAAATTGCGAAGCTTGGCGACGGCATTCAGCCCTTACTGAAAGACAACGTCCAAGGTTACACCGATCGTATTGCCAAGGCTTGGAAAGGCCCCCTAGCCAACAGCTGGGAAAAAGACTTTATGGTGGGCTGGGACAAGCTGGATGTGGGAACGGCAGCCAAGCCAGGTACCTTACTAAAGCGCCTTGAGGCGTTGAAAGCTGTGGAGAACAAAGGCAAACACGTTACCCAAGCCATTAGCGATACGGAAAAACTGATTGCCTTTTGGAAAGACAATCCCGAAACACATGGCAAATTTCAGCAGCTTAAAACCAAGGCCGATTGGCTGAATTACGGTGTGGCCATTGCCATGCTGGCCACCACCCCTGCCCTCATTAACGTGTGGCTGACCAGCAAGCGTTTTGCCAAACAACAACAAAAAGAAGGGCTATCGTCTGGCGTTGCTGCGGCGGCACCACTGTGGGAATTGGCACCGTCATCACCACTGCAAAGCAACGCGGCCTACCAAGTCGCTCAACAACACTTCCAACGCTTTCTCCTGCAAGCCCAGCAAGCCCCGACAAGTCGGGCTTAATAAATTAGCATATAGCGTCAATACTCATAACATGAGTTTTACACGTTCAATTGAGTACCCCATGGTTCGGCACTCAATAATAGAAGCAGTAAAGACTATTCACGCCAGATTTAAGTATAAAAGAGGTTCTTTGATTAAGAAACCGGCTGTGCAAAGACTGTTTACGCCTAAAGCCAGTATAAAAACACGCCTTGGTGTGTGTATAAAGAAAGCTACGATTTTAAGGTCGTTTACGCCAAATTTAAGTAAATAAACACACCTTGGTGTGAAAGAGGGCGGGACATCGTGATGACGTCCCGCCCTTTTGCGAGTTCAGAGACTCGAACTCTGGACCCATCCCTTAAAAGGGGATTGCTCTACCGACTGAGCTAAACTCGCAAACGTTGCTTTTGGGTCTTGGCAATCTGAGAAGAAAAACGAAGTGCTTCCAAAAAAGGAAGGATACAGACTGTAACAAGTCCATCCCCTCCGGTCAAGGCGTCCAACGGACGCCCTTAATACACAATCCTAGCGTGAGGTGACTAAAGCCGGTTGGGGCAAGCTGTTCACGGCCGAACCCTTTAAAGAAGCGGTGTTGGATTGAAAGGGGTCGATTCTCACCATGGTTTGATCGCGCTCTGGGCCCACACTTAATATACTCACGGGCACGCCCAGCAATGCTTCAATGCGGGCAATAAGCGCTTGGGCCTGAGGGGGCAATTGCTGCCACTCGGTAATGCCTTCCACCTTGTGGCCCACCCAACCCGGCAAGGTGTCGTACACGGGCTCCACGTCTTGCAGTTGGTGCAGAGAGGCGGGGAACTGGGTGGTGACTTCGCCAGTAGCTTTGTTTTTGTAGGCCACCGCTAGTTTAATTTCGTCCAAGCCATCCAACACGTCCAACTTGGTGAGGGCAATGCTGGTTAGGCCATTCACTTGAACGCTATAGCGACCCAGAACCCCATCAAACCAGCCGCAGCGGCGAGTACGACCCGTGGTGGTGCCAAATTCTTGTCCTATGGTTTGCAAATGCTGGCCTACCGCTTCCGTTAACTCGGTGGGGAAAGGTCCTTCGCCCACCCGAGTGGTGTAAGCTTTCATCACGCCCACGGTATGGTGCATGGCCGTGGGGCCAATGCCGCTACCGGTGCAAATACCGCCGGCGGTGGCGTTGCTACTGGTCACAAAGGGGTAGGTGCCGTAATCCACGTCCAGCAAGGTGCCTTGGGCGCCTTCAAACAGCAACGAATCCCCCGCCTGTTGGGCGGCATCCAGCAGAGGGACCGTATCGCCAATGTAGGGTTTTAGGGCCGCCGCATGGTCTTGGCACCAGGCAAACAACGCATCCACGGTGGGAACGTCCACCTCAAAGGCTTCTAACAGCGGGGCTTTCAAGGTCAAAATTTCTTCCAAACGGGCACGCAATACGGCGTCGCTTTCCAGCAGGTCGCCGGTACGCAGGCCCAAACGGCCCACTTTATCCATATACGTGGGGCCAATGCCACGGCCGGTGGTGCCAATGGTTTTGCAACCGGCTTTTTCCGCCAGCTTGGATTCGTAGGCCAAGTCCATGGCTTTGTGATACGGGAGTGTTAAATGGGCACGGTTGCTAATCACCAGGCGTTGCAGGCTGTAGCCGCGCGATTCAATGTCGGTCATTTCTCGGCGCAGCACGTCGGGGTCGATGACGGTGCCGGAGCCGATGATGCAGGTTTTGTTTTCGTACAGCAGTCCGCTGGGGATGAGGTGAAATTTAAAGGTTTCGCCATGATGCTTAACGGTATGGCCTGCGTTACAGCCGCCTTGGCAGCGAATGACCCAGTGGGCAGCCTCGGCTAGCCAATCCACAATTTTGGCCTTGCCTTCATCGCCCCACTGGGCACCGATTACAATGACATTTGACATAAAAACTCAAGTTCCCGCTGATTAACGTAAGCGTAAGTGTACGATTGGCACAAAACCTAGCCATATTACTGTAAACACCCGTGCAGCAAAAGAATTGCCCAGAGGACTACACACCGTGTGTGTTGTTACCATTTGGTAATACACTAGCAGAAAATCGAATAGTATTGTTTTTATACTTTTATATTACTTTTTCATTTAAAGCACTGTTGCCATGCCAGATTTTGCTAGCCTGTATTGGGGCAGTAACCACACCCAAGGTAAAACCGTTGGTTTTACCAAAGAACATTGGGCCAGCTACATCACCGAGCTGGAAAAAACCAAGGCGAAAACCAACGCAGCCATAAACGGCAATGGCACAATCGATAACGCTGACGAAATGGCCGATGTGTTTGGCATACATAAAAACGTTGCAGCAGCACTATGGGGCAGAAGCCCTGATATTGTAAAGTTATTATTCGACATGGATGAAAGTGCAAACGGTACGATTAGCCTAAATGAGTATGAAAATTATGTCGCACTTGTTACGAAATTGCATCCTCACTTAGGCACTGCTTTGGATGAGAATCTTACAGGTTGGAATAATGGGTATGGAAAAGTAGTACCCTACCCAACAGATTGCGGGGACGGTACGCCGTGCAACATTAAGGTGTATGCTGCTTCCTTGGAGGATCAATTAAGTTACGTTAATAGTGGCCGCAAGAAGGGAGGCGTTTACTCACAAATTGTATGGAAACAGTATAAAAAATCGGGTAATTTTGAGAAGGGCCATCTGCCTTTAGAGGCAGGATATGGTGATAAACCTGACCAAACTGCAAATGCTGCTCAAAGTAGTACAGGCAAAGCATGGGATGCCTCGATAAAAATTGATCATGCCGTTATTTTTTACGACCCAAGGAGGCAAGATTTTATAAACGATGCCAAATTGGCAAAAAAAGCATTGAAAGCTAAAAACTGTGGGATAAAGATCGAACTCATTGCCGCAACCAGTGCAGCCGCTTATGAAAAAGGCTTGGCCAGTCAAGCTGCCTTTGTTAAAGCCCACACAGGCAAAGAAAATGTGGTGATTTTCAATAGTTCCCATGGCGTGACTAATCTGAAAAAATTTGTAGACGCCGGCGTGGTAAAGTACAATGACAAGGGCGACTTGCAGGGACAGTGTGGACCAAGTAATGGGGGAATTACCCTAACCGAAGGCGTGTTAGAAGCACACTTGCAGGAGATAAGCGCCGAAGTAGAAAACGGCATTGTGGTTATGGATACTTGTGGCAGCGGCGCCTATACCAAGTAATTTTAATAGCCGCTTACCTGCGTGGGTTAATGGCATAATGAGGGCATGAGTGATTGTTCCAAGCCACATTTAACCCCCAGCCTAAACCTAGTGCACCTGTACCCCGAGGCCATGAACCTGTATGGCGACCGGGGCAACGTGCTAACCCTATACCAGCGCGCCCACTGGCGTGGCTGGACGGTCACGATTACTGAGGTAAGCGTGGGCGACGTTATTAACCCCAACGCTGCCGATATTGTGTTTATGGGGGGCGGGCAAGATTCTCAACAGCACACCATTGCCCACGACTTTTTAACGGTGCAGGCCAGCCCACTAAAAGCCGCCATTGAAAATGGTGCGGTAATGCTGGGCATTTGTGGCGGGTACCAACTATTGGGTCACTGGTTTGACCCCCTGGATGGCGAGCGCATCAACGGCCTGGGCCTGTTGGATGTGACCACCACCGGCGGCACCCAACGACTCATTGGCAACGTGGTAATAGACGTGGCCGACAAGGGCTTTATTAAGGGTGCCCATTTAAAAAATGTCCTTGGCACCACCACCTTGGTGGGGTTTGAAAACCACAGCGGCCAAACCACCCTGGGGCCCAAGGCTCGCCCGTTGGGAACCATTGTAAAAGGCAATGGCAATAATGGCCATGACGGTACCGAAGGGGCTGTTCAAACACTAGGGCAAGGGCTGTTGCTGGGCACGTATTTGCATGGGTCGTTGCTGCCTAAAAATCCACATTTGGCCGATGCGTTGCTGGCTCATGTGCTTCGTCGTCAGCAGCCAAACGCCGTATTGCCTCCTTTGGATGACAACCTCGCTTGGCAGGCCCATCAAAAAGCCTTGCTTTTAACACCCTAAAGAGTGTCATCATGAGGGATGCATGCTCTCCCCCAAATGCCCGGGAGTGGTTAGAATAAGAGGCCAACCAACGATAACAACTTACTGAGCAACAATACTATTTTCCGTATAGTTGCTATTCTGGAGACACTACGCATGCCTTTTGGCCCTCATTATTCTCGGTTTTTAGCTCTTTCCCTTCTCATCACCGCTTCGCTAAGCCTTTCAGCCATGGCAGGCGATGAGGTGCCCCTTCCCATGATTTATTCTGCCATTACCACCACGGTAGAGCCTAGCACCCAGCCTTTACGGCCTTTTACCGCCAAACAACCCCTTGCAGCGCCATTAGCCTTGGTGGCGGTTGCCCCTGGCAAAACCCCTGTGGCGAACAAACCAATAACCAAAGCAACAACAAAACCGGCTGCCACCAAAGCAGCAACTACCTCATCCAAGGCGACAGCCAAACCAGTAGACAAAGCCGTAACGCCAGCGGCTCCCAAGGCGTTGGCAAAGGCGTTGGCAAAGGCGGTGCTCACAGCATCCGCCAAAGCAAAGACGCTCGCTCCTAAAGCCATTGCAACTTCAAAAGCCGCTTCCATGCCCGTCACTCCCCCGCTAACGGCGGACTTGCAAACCCAGCCGTTTTTATCCGTTCCCATTGTGGTGAGTGGCGATGCCGCCGGAAAAGCCTTACCTGAGACCTATAGCACCGCAGCTGCCGTGTTAAGCGACATTCAAAAAACGCCCAACATCTCGGTTCACATGGAAGTACTGCGGCGCGCCGGCAACAGCTTGCCCGGTGCCCAATACCCTGCACTCATCAAGGGTATTCAGAATCGCCACTTACAGCAGCCCAGCAACGCCTTGCGCCAGCTGGACTGGGGCTATACCAAACTGGTGTTTGAACACAACAAGGCCGGATTGTTTTACCTTCGCAAAGCCCATGATGAGCTGCAAAGCCCTATCAGTGCTTTAACGTATGGCTTGGCCCAAGCCGCTGTAGACACCCTGGTAGAAAAGGCTCCTACCAGCAAAATAACCATGCGCAAGCTGGACGTTCAGCACAAGCTGGATGACGCTCTGCTTCTTCATAGCAAGCACCCCGTGACAGGCTTTTGGCCCACCTACCGCATGGCCATGAACAAACTGGCCTTGATTCCAGCGTATACCGACTGGGTAGCCACCGACCGCAGTGAAACCCTGGTACCCACAGGCGACACTGTGGAGATTGCCTACAACTTTTTAGCCAGTGCCCAAACCACACCACCCCCTTTGATTTCAGAGAACTCACTCGCACTCACCACGCCCGAGGTGTGTAATCGCCCACCCTTTACCGAAACCTTTCAAAAAGAGCGCGCCTGGACTCCCAAAGATGCCATGAAAACCTTGGGGATTTCCATAAAGGGCTCTCCCGCCACCGCCTATGTGTTTCAAGCCGGGGCCTCGCCACAAACCGTTCCCACCCTGGTTGTGGTGCAAAATAACAGCCTGCTGGGAACCGTTACCACACGCCGAGTGCCCTATGTGCTAGAAGACATCAATCATGACGACACCCCAGAATTGGTGGTGCGCCAGTTTTTAACCGATGCCACCACACCCCCCTTGGGTGCCACTGTTACGGGTCCCGTGGAAGTGTCTGAAACGCCCTTACAAGTGTACCGCTTTGATGGCTGCCAGTACGAACTGGACAAAACCGTTTCGTCCTTGTTCGACTAACCCAGCAAGCTGGGCACGCCAAGGCGTGTTTCTTTAGCGCAAACCAAGTGCAAACTCCAATTAGCTTTGATAATGATGCGAGATGTGAGTAGACAAACCCAGCTTGCTGGGTGATTGACGGCTGGTACGCAATTTGGCACAATGGGGTTACCCCGGACGTGGCGGGATTTCATTGATTCTCTGTACTTTTGCTAACGGAAGCCCAATACAATCGCACCCTTCCAACGTACACCACCGATCGCCACAGGCGGTTTTTTATAAACGGCTCCTTATAGAGTCGGGTGGAAATGAAAGAAGGTTGCAAGGCTCCCACCTGGATGCTGTCCAGGAGCAATCAATGACGCCGCGCCACCATTAGAAAATCCGGGGTTTCTTTTCCCCGCCAAGGCGGGCTTAATTAGGGGGTATGGGGTGTTAGAGCTTATTCCAGAAGAAGAGCTGGCTTGCTAAAAGCATTTTGTACTGTTTACTCAAGGTGCCAGTATATAAAGTATAAAGCCCGCTTCGCGGCCAAAAAGAAAGGTCGCTATTGCTAGCGACCCGTGTGGTTTTTGGGAAAGAGAGAGGTGGGATTAATTAAAGGTGTCATCATCCGTGGCAAGCGACCCAAGGGAGCGATTTGGCAGCGGGAAGCGTTTTAAGCTTCGGTGTGCACAACCATCCTTAACCCTATTGCCGTGTTTGATGATCCCAACCGTGTGTTTCGGACAAGAAAGGTATCGGGTTGTTTGTGGCGGGGCTCTATCCACCCAATGGAGGAGATGTTACAAACCCGTTACACAAGGGGGATTGGGTAGCATCAAAACACCGTTGCAGGGTTTTATGCACTTGTAGGAATAGGGATTAGAGTAGCCATTGCCCCTTTATGGGTGTACTTAGGCTGCGTGGGGGAATACGCCAACTATGGCTTTTTGGAATTTGTTCACGCCGGTTTCACCGACAGGAAAAACCGGTAAAAGTAAAAAGTCAGGTCGGGGT
Organism: Vampirovibrionales bacterium; assembly: GCA_029866025.1. Classification (GTDB taxonomy): domain Bacteria; phylum Cyanobacteriota; class Vampirovibrionia; order Vampirovibrionales; family Vampirovibrionaceae; genus JARXAD01. The sequence goes on from JARXAD010000006.1 coordinate 108,469, forward strand.
AAACACCGATACCGGGGCTTTATTCGATTTTGGGATGATTTAAAAAAAGACGCCAAAGACGTTGCTACCTTTACCTCTAAAAAAACCAATAAAAAAGCGCCTCGAATCATTACAACGGGTAAGTTTCGTCCGTTGGTATGGGTGTTGGGCGCATTAGGCGTAGCCACAGCCGTGGTATACCCTTCTATTAAAGATGGGGTGGTTACCGCGGGGCATGGCAGCGGCGGCCATGGGGAGCATGGAGAACACGGCGGCAGCGGAGTATCGTCTGGCTTTATGGATGGTGCCAAAGGCCTGATTACCCGGGCCTTAGGGTTTATCGGCGGCGCGGCGTTATTAAGCTCTTTAACCCAGGGGCTGGTTAGCCGTAACAAGTGGGGACGTGGAGCAGCCTTGCTAGCCAAAGTGGTGGGCATTGTGGGTGGCGGTGCTTTGGGAGCATGGGCAGCCATTAAGGCCTTTCCCAACAAAGCGGCCAAAATTGAACACCACGCTGAAGAAAAACATGAGAGCAAAGAGCTGTTTGACACCATGAAAAACAAAGAACTGGAGGTGGTGCCTTTTACCGCCATGCCAGCCAGCAAGCTGGCGCACTCCAGTGATGCGGTGCAAAATGCCTTTTTTGCAGGCATGGCCAAACAAACCATGGATTTTACGGTGCACGAAAAACCCCTCCACTCATTTTTTGAGGTTAAAACACCCTTTGACTACACCACCTCTCCTTTTGGTGATGTTTCTTACGAGAACAAGCCCCATGAAGGGGCCCCCAACCACCACGGCACGGTTGAAGGGGATGAAATACACCATTAAGGGATTTGCAATAAGGGACTGGCAAAGGACTGAGAAACAAAAATTCTCCGTTTTTCGCTGGGTGTAAATTGACCATCCTCCCGTATACTAAAACGATGGAGACAGTGTGTTACACCTTTGAGGACGTGGGCCGTCTGCTGGATATACCAGAGACGGTGTTGGCGCGTTTGTGCCATGTGTTTCGGCTACCGGCAGGAGCCTTTACCGCTAACAGTCGGGTGCTGGTTCGAGGCGAAGCCCCCTTTACCCAAGCCGATGTGGACCGACTGGCAGCTATCCATGAGGCCGTGATGGCCGGGCAGCCCTTAAAAACCATTCAGCAACGTTTTGCACGGCAAGATGCTGTGGCCCAACGCGCTGCCTTACCCCTACAACCCAATTTTTTATCGGTGCTCAGTCAACAAGCCCAGCAACCCCTTTTCATACCAGGCTCATCACCTCAAGGGGCGCAAAGGTTTGCTGCAGAGAGTGATAATAAACCCACTGCCAGCAGCCCCCTTCCAGCACCTCTACCTGCTCCCCCAGCAGAAGCGATACTGGCCCAACTGGCGGCGAGAATTCAAAAGCCCTTAGCACCGCCCAAAAGCCCTCCTTCCTTGGCAACCAAAGCATCGTCGTTTAGTAAAACAACCGACGAACCCGATTTAAAAACCTTGTTTCCTCAAGCATTGCGGGCCAAAAATTCCCTTCTGGGCGATCTGCAGGGTGTTGATATCATCGCAAAACCCAGCACCCGTCCCTTATGGCCATCGCAAACAGCTCCCACCAAATTTCAAGGGTTCTCAACACCCTTACCCACAGCAACCAGCGCCTATAACAGTGCTTCTGTGGTGGGCTCTTCTGCCTCATCAGCCCCCACCAACTTACAACAGGCTTTTCGGCGCCGCACACAACACACCCAGGCCACGGTTCAAGATTCTTTTAAAGCGTTCTAGAGACGATTGCGCTTACTTTCGCGCAGCACTCCAAATCCAAAAGGTCTTACATGCTTGAAATAATGAAGCGATAGTGTTTGCATGACGTCTGCTGAATTGAAAAATTTGTGAAGAGCCTCTTAAAGCAAAGAGCGGGCCTAATCCAAAGAGCTTCCATTCAGTGCAGGCCTTTGGGCCTTGTTTTTTAAAAATCTTCAAAAACAGCTTACAGTCTTTGTTTTTGGCAAAAACCAGCAGCAAGTTCCCTTCTCGTTGTAACAAAAAAGTAATAGTTGATGATTCATTAGCAACCTATTTTCTTCACGGGCCTTTACTCTTTTGAAAGCACCCTATCCCAACCACCGCTATTCACTAAGGTTAAGGTTTTAGCACGGTTTGGGTTTAGAGGTTCCGTTTCACAACACGGCTTCTCTATCGCCTCACCCCTCTGGCAACAGTCTCCCCCATTTTTTGTTCCGTTTGTTCACACACGCTTGGAAAACCCCACTGCTATGAACATGTCCAACCCTTCTGTTCTTCCTTCAAACGCCGGACTGGTGATTAACATCAACCGAATTGCTGGCGCCGACTACAGCGGTGGTGTTGCCCCTGCAGCCAATGGGGCCTCCTCTAGCGGTATGTTTAATGGCGCACAACAGCAGCAATCGGTGGCCTCTCAGCCGCAGCAAGTGCCTGCCAACTCTCAGCAACAGTACCCTACGGCTAGCACAGTGCCATTAGGCCCCAATGGCCAGGCCATTAACAATGGCCCCAACCCCTTTGCCGATTTAGGCCCTGCACCTAACAATGGCAGCCTCAGTGATCAGATGAATTGGGCTTACAACAACGCTATTTCTCAGCGTATGCAGGCCGAACAAGCACGCAACCATTACCTTGAGCTCGCCAACACGCTTAATCAGCAAGCCCAACAACAAGTGCAAGGTCAGTCATCCAACCAACAGCCCCAGCTTAATCTCGTGTCTTCTGCCAACCCTGCAGAAGCCCAGCAACAGATGCAGCAACAACAGGCTTTGATGCAGCAACAACAGCAAATGCAGCAACAACAGCAAATGCAGCAAATTTTCCAACAGCAGCAACAAACCATTCAACAGTTGCAGCAGGCCCTTCAGCAACAATCGATGGGTCCTGCCAACCAACAGCAGCCCTTCCCCACGCCTCAAGGCGAACCGTTGATGCCGGAAGTCCCTGCGCCTCCTGCTGGCCAGCCCGCCCCCACCGAAGCCACGCAAGCGCCAGCGCCTACTGAAGCCCCTATTGCCCCCCCAGCACAAACACCCTTAGACCCTAGCCAAGCCCCTCAACAACCGGCAGGTCAAGGACAAACCTCCAACACCTTTAAAAAACTAGAGGCCATGCCCACCCCCGAGCTGTTAAACACCTTGCGTGCCATTATGAGCGTGCCCAATGCCGATGGCAGTATGGCCCAACAAGTGGACCCCAACCTCCTCAGCTTGCAATCGGTGCAAGATATCTTGTTCTTGGTTTCTAACCGGGCCGATGCCGTGAAGCCTGAGACCTACTCTTTGCTGAAGCAAGTGAAGGACATGGCTCAAATCATGATGGGCATGACGGATACCTCCATCAGCACCCAAGACAAAGAAAATGCCCAGTTTATTTTGCTGGATACCCTATGGGCTGCCGCTAAATTGGATGCCAAACAAGCCCCCGGCACCCCCGCCAAGCAACTACCCGGCTACAGTACCCTCATTGAACCCATCTTGTCGGGCCGTGAAAAAGTACCCGCCTTGGTGGAAAGCGGTGCCGTGCAAGCCGTCTCCCCCGATCTTTTCCCTGCCTTTGGCGATCCCAGCGTGAAGAAAAACCTGCAAGCCATGAGCAGCCGGTTGATGGGCGAAGTGGCCAAATCTGGCACGCGCAAATGGCAAACTTTGTTCTTCACCAAACACCCTGTGGTAAGCGATGCCGACAAAGCCTTAAAAGAGCAAACCGCTCAAATGGCTCAAATGGTGTTGCAAGGCCAATCCATTTCTCAAAACCCAGCCTTAGCCAATGCAGGTTCTAGCGCCGGTTCTGCAACCCCTGCAGCAGCCCCAACTGATATGATGATGGGAATGCCTTCTCCAGCCCAAACAACCGCTCCTGCCGGTATTAACAATCCCTACGCCGATCCGTTAGCCGGTGTGCCTCAAGGCGCTCCCTCAGCAGCCCCCACAGCCCCTTCGGCACCACCTGCCGGTGGACCTGCCCCGATGGGAATGCCAGCTGGTTTGCCAACCAGCCAAGCGGAACTGGATCAGTTGATGGCCAGCTTGCCCCCCGAAGTGGTGGCCCAAGCCAAAGCCCAAGTAGAGCAGATGGCTAAGACTCCCGAAGGCCTCGCCCAAATGCAACAAATGATGCAAGGTGCTGGCATGCCAATGCCTGCCTAATTAAAAACCAACCCCTTTCGCGCTCTCTCCATAAATTAACGTTTCATATTCATAGTTCTCTCTCTTTCCCTTTCCCCGTGGCCACTGTGTAACATGCCACGGGTTTTTTGTTTGCAACAACTCAAGCTAGTTCTAGTTTTGGGTGCCTTTTTGATACGATGATCTTTTGTTATTTAGAATCGGGTCTTCGTTTCCCATGTCGCGTCAACTCAAACTCATCATTCCCAAAGGTCGTTTGCAAGAAAACGTGTTGGCCTTACTGGCTCGCGCCGGAGTGGAGCTGACGTTTTCCCATCGGTCGTACCGCCCCGCGTGCTCCGACCCTGAGTTGGCCGTGAAACTGGTGAAATCTCAAAATGTGCCGTCTCTTATTGCGTTGGATCGCCACGACGCCGGCTTTACGGGTTTGGACTGGGTAACAGAACACACCTTGGCCATGCAAGGCCAAACCACGCCTGCTAGCGTGACTGAATTGCTGGATTTGGGCAGTAACCCCGTGCGCATTGTGGTGGCCGTGCCCGAAGCCTTGGCTGGGGGCGATTACCGTAACCGTCCCATTGTGGTGGCGTCGGAATACACCGAGCTTTCCAAGCAATACATTGCCCAACAAGGCCTGAACGCCTATTTTTTAAAAACTTACGGCGCTACGGAAGCCTTACCGCCCGAAGACGCTGACATGATTATTGACAACACAGCCACCGGAGCAACCTTGGTGCAAAATCGCCTCACCATTATTGATGACGTGCTGCGGTCTACCACACGCTTTGTGGCCAATAGTGTGTCGATGCAAGAGGATTGGAAGCGGGAAAAGCTGGAAACCTTGGTGTTGCTCATGCAAAGCGCCATGAATGCGGACCAACGCATGTTGGTGGAAATGAATGTGGATGCCACGGTGCTAGACGCCGTGGTGGCCATGCTTCCCGCCATGAAGGCCCCCACCGTCACGCCCTTATTTCATAAAGAAGGGCACCATGAAGCGGGCTTTGCCGTAAAGGCAGCTGTGCCCAACAAACAGTTGCCCAGCCTTATTTTAAAACTAAAACAGGCCGGTGCCCGAGACATTTTAGCCTATCGATTGGAGAAACTGGTGCCATGACCACTGCAACCCCTTCTCCCACAACAGAATCATTCGTAAATAAAGACGGCAGCAGTATTCTTCCAAAGCGGTCGGTGCAGAAGGTGGTGGCCTATGTGCCCCCATTGGAAGGCCGCCGCACCAAGATTCGCCTAGACTTTAACGAAAACACCTTGGGTTACCCGCAGGTGTCGGATCCGCTGGATTTGACCCTCATCAATACTTACCCTGAATACACCGCCTTTATTAACGATTTGGCAGACCAATACGGCCTGCAAGCCGATCACATTTTACTCACCAACGGCAGTGATGAGGCCCTGAGTGTACTGGCCAATACTTTTATTGAACCCGGTGAAGACTGCGCTGTTCTGGCAACCCCTACCTTTGCCCTGATCCCTCATTATTTAACCTTGGCCGATGCCCGCATTGTGACGGTGCCTGTTACCCCAGACTTACAGCTAGATACTGCAGGTATGGAAGGCGCCATTGCGGCCAACAAGCCAAAATTGGTCATTGTGGCCTCTCCCGACAACCCCACGGGCGCACTAATGCCCCTAGAGGCTTTGCGCCACTGGGTGGAGACCTTTCCCAACACCTTGTTTGTGGTGGATGAGGCCTATGCCGAATACTGTGGTCAATCGGTGCTGGGCTATCTTAAAGAACGCCTGGCAGCTGGCCACGAAAACCTGATGATGACCCGTACTTTTAGTAAGGCTTGGGCCTTGGCAGGCTTGCGTTTAGGCTTTGTGGTGGGTTCGCCTCGTTTGGTGGAAGTGATGACGCGAGTGCGGTCGCCCTACAGTGTGAATACCTTGGCCGCCAATTTTGCCCACCAATTGTTGCCCAGCAAAGCACTGGTGGAAGCCAATGCCCAAGAGACGATGGGCCGTAAAGCCGTTTTGATGGATGCCTTACGCGAGCGCGGCTATGGTGTGCATGAAGGCCATGGTAATTTCTTTTTACTCAAAGTAGGGGTGGATGCCGCCGCCCTGACGGATTTTTGTTCGCGCCACGGCATTTTGCTGCGCGATCGTTCCATGGTGCCCGCCTTAGCAGGCATGGTACGCATTTCGGTGGGAAGTACCGGGGAAAACGAAGCCTTTTTAGCGGCAGTGGATGCCTTTAAACAAGAGCATGTGCTATTGCTCGACGTGGACGGCACTTTGGTGGATACATCCAAGAGTTTTGATACGGTGGTGGCCACCTTGGTCGATCGTTACACCCAGCAACCTTTAAAAGAGGGGGAATTGGCTGCTTTACGGGCCAGTGGTGGTTTTAACGATGACTGGGACGCCATTGAAGAACTGTGTAAACGGCGGGACGTGACCGTTACCCAAGATACAATTGCAAAAGAGGGTCTGGCGTTATACTTATCCATCGCCAAAGAGAATGAAACCCTAATGCTGGAAGAAACAACGCTGGCTGGCATGGCCAAGCGGTATCGTTTGGGGTTGGTGACCGGCCGGTACCGCAGTGAGTACGATGCTATTTGGGCCGAGCGCCTGAACCCTTATGTGGAAGTGGTGGTGTGTCGAGACGATGTACCCAACACCCCTGGAAAACCCTCTCCCGATCTGTTGATTCAAGCTTTAAAAGCAATGAACGCCACGGAAGGCCTGTATGTGGGCAACAGCATTGACGACATGAAAGCGGCTACTGGGGCAGGCCTTACCCCGATTGGGGTAGAGACCACCCAAAGCGCAGAATCGTTAACGCTAGCAGGGGCTACCCTTGTGCTGCCCAGCCCACACCAGTTTGACGCCGCCTTTTGTCCCTGATAGCACTCTTTATAAAGGGCGGTTACTTATAAAATCAACGTGGTTTAATAACCCATTCTGTGAGCCGTTATTCGCCATGCTTTTAAGGGTTTGTTGCGTTATTACATTCGGTTGCGCATTACTATCGCTTGGGCCACCATGCCAGTTGTATATAAAGTAGTTAAGGTCTTCTAGTAATGCATGGGCTTGTTCGTACCGAGCGGGTAGACGTTTTTGGAGCTTCGACACTTCATCGGCTGTAATGTTTCCATCTTTGTTTTTATCCAAGGCTTTAAATACAGTGGATGGCTTAAAAGAATATGGATTTACGGACATAGAAAGAAACCTCTCTTTAAAATATATTTATTAAAATAAAAACAATATATTTAGCTTTGTTGTTATTCTCGTTACATTTGTTAATCCAAGCCTTTTGGTAAAGCGTGTTAAAGTTGATTGGTTTATTTAGTGCCTTGGATTTTAATGAATGACTTCTCCAGCTCGTTTGGCAGCCATTGAACGCACCACCCAAGAAACCCACATCAAATTGGCCCTTTATTTGGACGACCCCTCCAAGTTGGAACTAAATACGGGTCTCCCATTTTTTGATCACATGCTGCATGCCCTGGCCTGCCATGGCCAATTTGGCTTGGTGGTCAACGCTACGGGCGATACTCATGTGGATCCTCATCACCTGATTGAAGACACGGGCATTGTTCTTGGCGATGCTTTTCGCCAAGCGCTACCTGGATACAGCGCTATTCAGCGCGCCGGATGTTTTCGTTTCCCAATGGATGGCACCTTGGCAGACGTGGCTTTGGATTTGTGCGGCCGCCCCAATTTGGTATGGGAAGCGACCTTTGGACCACACACCATCGGTGGATTGGATCCCAACCTGTTTCGTGAGTTTTTTAAAGGCTGGGTAGACGGCGCACGCGCCACGCTCCATGTACGCTTGGTCTCGCTGGATAACGATCACCATGGGGTGGAATCCATTTTCAAGGCCTTTTCTCGCAGCTTAAGACAGGCGGTTACGCCCATTGCTTTGGCTGCAGCCCTTAGCACCAAAGGGTGTTTGGATACGCATTAAACCTTGTAGGCCAAACAACAAAAACCAAAACGTATCACGATTTTTAGGATAGCGCTGACATGAAATCACGGACTGTTTTATACGGCATTGTACTGGCCCTGTTAGCCGTGGGGGTAGGCTCTGCGTGGGTAGCTCAATATCAGCTAAACAGCCGACATGCCAATAACGAAGAGGTTGCCAGTAACAATGAAGGCCGAGCCGATGTGGTGAGCGAACATGTGACCCTTACGGTTACGGAAGGTGTGGTGAAAAAATGGCAGCTGGTAGTGGATACCGCCGTGTACAACAAACACGATGGCGAGGCTCAACTAACGGGCGTTACCGGCGAATTTTACGGCGCCAGCGGAGAACCTATCGCTCACTTCCAATCGCCACGAGGAGTGTATGACGAAACCACCAAATCCATGACCTTGCTAGATGGTGCCACCATGCGCAGCGTGGAAAATAAGGGAGCCCTGATTCAAGCCCCCACATTAAAATGGTCTACCCGTTCCGATCGCGTCACAGCCACAGGCGGCGTGGTGGCCACTGTTGCCGACGGGCTTCAAAGCCGGGGGCAAAGGGCAGAATTTGCCTTGGATATGACAGATGTTGCCTTTACGGGTGGGGTCACCACACAGCTAGGAGCTTCAAGTTAAAGGCTTCCAGTTAGGAGCTTTGAGGCAGGCAAGTCCTCTAAATGAGGGGTCTGCCCACCCTAGGAGATGGTAAGATGAGACTATGTTGGTCACCTTCTTCTTAACGTAACCTAGGTAGTAAGTATCACGAGGACAAGGTTTACTTTGGCAGACACAAACACCCTTTTGCTTTGGACGGTTGTAGGCCTGGTAGCATTGCTTTTGATGCTGTCTGGCTACTACATTTGGCTGATTAGTCGTCGTAATGCCAGCTGGTATTACCAAGAAGCCTTGATACACTACCGCAATGGCGATTTGGTTAAAGCAAAATCTTACTTGGTGGATGCCATTAAACGCCGTCCTAGCTACAGCAATGTGTTGTATACCCTAGGGTTGATTGCCCATGCCGAAGACAATTTAAAAGATGCCGCCGGCTGGTACAGCAAAACCCTGGAAGTAAACCCCAATGACACGGATGCCCTGTACAATAAGGGCCAAGTTCATCTCGATCAAAACGATGTGGAACAAGCTCTAGAAACCTTTGTTCGCCTCAGTGAGCTTGCCGATGAAGGGGATGTGGAATCTCAAATGGCGCTGGGCTTTTGCCATGATTTGCTTGGCAACATCGACGAAGCCAAATCGCTTTATGAGTTGGTTATCACCATTGATCCAGAACAGGTAGAAGCCTACTTTAAGTTAGGGCGCATTGCCGATGGGGATGGCGAGTATGAAAAGGCCATTGGATACTACGATAAGGTTGTTGCGCTAAACGACAAGCATGAGAGCGTCTTTACCGAGTTGGCTCAAACCTATGCCAAAATGGATGAATGGGAGCCTTGCAAAATAGCTTGTGAGAAGGCCTTAGCCTTAGACCCCACAAACGCCAAGGTTTATAACCAGCTGGGCCTAATTTATTATGGTCAGCAAGAGTACAACGAAGCGGTTCGTCATTACCAAAAAGCCGTGGAACTAGACCCCACCTTTGCCATTGTGTACAACAACTTAGGCTACGCCTTAGAAAAACTCGACATGTATAAGGAAGCGTTTCGCTCCTTTTTTAAGTACACAAAATTTATTGAGGATCCCAAAGAAAAAGCCACAATCAGAATGAAAATGGCTGAATTTCAAGAAAAATTAAACAAAGACTATGCTAAAGAGTATTTTAAACCGGCCGAACCCATCCTCTAATTCGCTTTTTACTTTTAAAACAATCACTATTCATTAATTTAAGGCCACCTTTTTAAAATACCAAAGATAGTTTGACACGTTGGCTTCAGCCCCGATACTGAAGAGCTACGTTGTTATTTCTGTGTCATTTAATTTTTGGTGTCTTGAAGGAGCCTAACGCCCCATGAATGGATTATTATTATTTGCTGTTGGGTGCAGCTTGTTGGCCATCTTGTATGGCTTACTCACCCGCCAATGGATTTTAGGCCTCAGTGCCGGCAATGAACGGATGCAAAGCATTGCTGCTGCTATTGAAGAAGGTGCTAAGGCCTTCATGGATCGTCAATACAAAACAGTCGCCATCACGGCCCTGATTTTAGCCCTGGTTCTTTACTTGGTCTTCTCTGAAATCAAGCACAATCACTGGTACGGCACCTATGTTTCGGTTGGATTTTTACTGGGGGCTTTCCTCAGTGGCTTAACCGGCTACATCGGTATGTTTGTGTCTGTGCGGGCCAACGTACGCACCGCCGAAGCCGCCAAAAACGGTATGGCCGCTGCCCTGGATGTTGCCTTTAAAGGCGGCTCGGTTACTGGTATTTTGGTCGTCGGCTTGGCGTTATTGGGCGTAGTGGGCTTTTACTGGCTTACCACCTTGCACCCCGATGCCGAATTGATGTTCCCTAGCATTGTGGGCTTGGCTTTTGGTAGCAGCCTGATTAGTGTGTTTGCCCGTTTGGGTGGCGGTATTTTTACCAAAGCCGCTGACGTAGGCGCTGACTTGGTAGGTAAAGTGGAAGCTGGCATCCCTGAAGATGACCCCAGAAACCCGGCTGTGATTGCCGATAACGTGGGTGACAACGTGGGCGATTGCGCTGGTATGGCCGCCGACTTGTTTGAAACCTACGCCGTCACCTCAGTGGCTGCCATGTTTTTGGGCCACTTGTTGTTCCCCGGCCAGGTAGAAGCCATTGTGTATCCGTTGGTGTTGGGTGGCGTGTCCATCTTGGCCAGCATTGTGGGCACCATGGCCGTTAAGCTGGGTGCCGACAGCAACCCCATGAATGCCTTGTACAAAGGCCTCTACACCACGGTTGTGTTGGCTTCGGCTCTTATTGCCGCCGTTACGTATAGCTTTTTCCCCAACGGATTTGGCGATTTAAGCTGGTTGACCCTTACCTTGGCCGCTTTTGTGGGCATTGCTGTAACCTTGGGGCTGTTCTGGATTACCGATTACTACACCAGCACCGAGCATGCACCGGTGCGCGAAGTGGCCAAAGCGTCTGAAACGGGCCACGGTACCAACGTGATTGCCGGTCTGGCCGTCAGCATGAAATCCACCGCTGCCCCCGTACTTGTAATTTGTGCCGGGATGTTGGGCGCCTACTTCTTGGGCGGTCCTCAATCTGGCATTTACACCATTGCCATGGCAGGTGTGGCCATGCTCAGCATGGCTGGCATTGTAATTGCCTTGGATGCCTATGGCCCCATTACGGATAACGCCGGTGGGATTGCGGAGATGGCGGAAATGGGCGATGCAGTTCGTGCCGTCACCGATCCTTTGGATGCCATTGGCAACACAACTAAAGCGGTTACCAAAGGCTATGCCATTGGGTCTGCCGGTTTGGCTGCCGTGGTTCTGTTCTCTTCCTACATTCAGGAAATCAACGCTGCTGCCATTGAGTCCGCTGTGT
>JARXAD010000006.1:122500-147680 GCA_029866025.1 Vampirovibrionales bacterium
GGGATGACGTCAAATCATCACGCCCCTTATGTCCAGGGCTACACACGTGTTACAATGGGAAGCGGACAATGGGTTGCTGTGCAGCAATGTATGGCTAATCTCTAAACCGCCCCTCAGTTCGGATCGGAGTCTGCAACTCGACTCCGTGAAGTCGGAATCGCTAGTAAACGCAGATCAGCATTGCTGCGTTGAATACGTTCCCGGGTCTTGTACACACCGCCCGTCACACCACGAAAGATGGCAACACCCGAAGTCGATAGGCCAACCCTCTGGGAGGCCGTCGCCGAAGGTGGGGTTGTTGATTGGGGTGAAGTCGTAACAAGGTAGCCGTACCGGAAGGTGCGGCTGGATCACCTCCTTTCTAAGGAGTACGAAGCCGAATGAGCCTCTCACGAGTGATTCATTCAACAGTGCTTCTACTTCCAGGTCGATACCGAAAGTCACTCGATTATCTCTTGGGCGCCTTGAGCGCTCTAAATAATCTGACACTTTCTAGCTTCTGAATGTTTGCCACAGGTTTGTCATTCAGAATTGATGGTAGGATTGAACGAACGCTTCGGTATTTGGTTTTCAACGTTCTCTAGCGTTATCCAAATTTAAAAAGCTCTTCAGCAATGGAGAGCTTTTTTGTTGAATTCTTGTTTTACAACGGTACCGTTGAGATTGTTGATGCCGCACTGGCTTAAGGTTTAACAGCGGCTTGAGGGGTGAGTGGAACAGGCAATCGGTAAGGTTGAGGACCGTTGTTACAAAACTGCCACAGGCCCACGGGCTTACTGATTAGCTTTGGCCCATGATTCCATCTCCGGTACAGCATCACCACAGAAAGGCTTTACCTCGCTTTGCAGCCGGGGGAGTCTCCATAGGATGGTATCGTAGGGTGGAAGACGAAGCTCTCAAAAATCAGGTGGTGAATCGAGGGGTGATTGATATTTTTGGGTATCAGCTACCCATGTGGATTTTTGCTCGCAATGGCTCGGAACGGCTGGAGAAAATACTGGATGGGGCCTTCTTTTTAGGGCTGGGCTTGGCCATTCCAATTCTCTTGCAACGTACACTGGCCAAGGTGTATCAAAACGTGTTGGTTAAACAGTTTGCCCTACCCAAAGGCGTGACACCGCTACAAACAAATTTTGAGCAGTTGGATGTCGCCAAGCTCCTGCCGCACTCCGATCATGTCGATCAGTTGGCCAAAGCATGGGGCGTGAAGGCTGGCAAAGTACCCAAGCTGGCGCAATGGGTTCGCAATGCTAAGTTGCTGATTATTGGTGTGGATTTGCTGTTTTTAATGTCGCAGAACATGGCCTATTATTGGACACGCAACAAAATGACGGAAAAACTCTCTAAAAAAGAGGGCTTTTCTGGGGAGTTTAACTCGGTCACCGATTTGCAGCTCCAAGAAAATTCAGCCTACTACCAACGTTCTAAAGCCCGTCTAAAAAAATTCTCCTCAGCGGCATGGTTAACCGGGTTTGCAGGCCTGCCTTTGTTAATGCTGGCAGCACTAACCACAAAACAGACCACTGGCGTGATGGGCGGGTTGAAGAAAATGCTTCCCTTCTTCAACTACCACAAGACGATTTACATGAGTAAGTGGGTCATGTTTTGGTCCACCTTTTTTGGATACAACCTCATGGGCCTGTTATCGGCACGCTCCCCCAACGAAAAACGAGAGCACCTGACCAAAGCAGTGATGCTGGATGTCCTCTTTTATCTGGGCGATTCGGTGTTTTCGGGCCTGAATGGCTGGTGGTTGCAGCACCGCTCCAAGCATAAAGAGGCTGTAAAGGGAGTGGCTTTATACCAGCGCGGCTGGCTGGGTATCCCAATCGAGCGTTCATTGGAAGCCATTCGTGAAGATGCCGCCTACCAGCGCTTGGCGACTCATAACCCTGAGTTGAGAGCGACTGTGGAACAGCTGGCGCGCCGTAACTTCAGAGTAGGCTTGGTGACGACATCTCTATTACTCGGGGTGGGCACCACGGTACTGAATAACGTCTACACCCATGCCAAATTAATCACACAGCAAAACCAGTTGGCCCAACGTTGGTTACCGCTGTTTCAGCGCTCGCCCTCTTTGCGCCACCCAAAGATAAACACCGCCCAGCAAGCTGCCCACCCAGTCGCAGGGCAAGCCGTGTTTTTAAACTAACCTTTTGCGTTAATACCACCCATCATGGCGGTTTACGCCTTATTTAGGCTTTATTTAAGTTCATCAGCCCGGCAATGCCGAGTCGTAAAAGTTATTCGCTGTTCAGAAATCACTTCAACTGCTACAGTGTTAGCATCCTGGACGAATCCGGATTTCGTTTTCAGTAGAAGCGTTGGTTGGTATCCCACGTAACTGGGCCACCATGCCCCCAAGGTATAACTGATGGCATACAAAGGCCAGCGCTTAGGTTCATTGTTTCGACCATTCTTTTTTACCCAAACCTTAAGCCCCCAAGGGAGATTGAGTAAGTGGCACATTACGTGCACTTTAAAGAAATAGCGCTTTACGCCCACTATCACTATAAAAACCAAGCTTGCTTGGGGTTGATGCCAACTGGACATTGATAAGCCAAGCTTGCTTGGGGCACAATAAAGGCCTACTATCATCACTATTAGTTTTAGGAACAGTCGTCATGTCGAATTCTACTAAACCCCCTTCGGGGTTGGGGTTCAGTACTCTGGCCATTCATAGCCACCAAGCGCCGGATAGCCAATTTGGGGCCGTGATTCCTCCCATTTACCAAACCACCACCTTTGCCCAAACCGATGCTGGTGTTCTTACGGGCGGCTACGACTACGCTCGCTGTGGCAACCCTACCCGTGCCGCACTGGAAGGTGCCTTGGCCGACTTGGAAGGCACCGCCTTGCCTGGGCATATTGCCGGATTGGCCTTTGCTAGCGGTGTGGGCGCCCTCAGCACGTTGTGTATGGCCCTTCTTAAGCCTGGCGATCATTTACTGGTTGGGGATGACGTGTACGGCGGCACCTACCGCTTCCTCACCAAGGTGTTTCAACACTATGGCGTCGAAGTCAGCTTTATTGCCATGAGCGACGCCGCCAGCGTAGAGCCTCATCTCAAACCTAACACCAAAATGATGTTTCTAGAAACCCCTTCTAATCCGCTGCTTAAGCTGGTGGATTTGGCGTCGGTCATTGGGCTTGCCCAAACCAAAGGGATTACCACCTGCGTGGACAACACCTTTGCCAGCCCGTATTTGCAAAACCCCTTCGTACACGGGGCCGATATTATTTTGCACAGCACCACCAAATACATTGGCGGCCACAGCGATGTGATTGGCGGCGCCTTGATTGTAAACAACGATGCCGACCTGGCGGAGCGCTTGCGCTTTCACCAAAAAACCGTGGGCGCCACCCCCGATCCTTTTGCCAGCTGGCTTACGTTGCGCGGCCTAAAAACGCTGGGCGTGCGTATGGATCGCCATTGCCACAATGCGTTGACGTTGGCTCAATGGCTAGAACAACACCCCTTGGTGGAACACGTCGTCTACCCCGGATTGCCGTCCCACCCCCAGCACCCGCTGGCCAAGCGCCAAATGCCCAAAGGCTTTGGGGGCATGATGGGCTTACAAGTAAAAGGCGGCGAAGCGGAAGCCCGCACCCTTATGAAAACCACGAAACTGTTTACCCTGGCGGAAAGCCTCGGCGGCGTTGAATCTTTGATTGAGCACCCTGCCACCATGACCCATGCGTCGCTGGAAAAGCCCGTGCGGGAAGCCATTGGCATTCACGATAATTTGGTGCGCATTAGCGTGGGTATTGAAGACGTGGCTGACCTGCAAGCCGATTTGGAGCAAGCGCTCCAAGCTGCGTGCCGTAGCATGGCTACAGTTTAAGCGTTCGGTTTCTCAAAACACAATTGATACCACTCAAAGGCTAGTCCTCTTCCTTTAGCGTCAACTGATTTGCTAACCATCTGACCGGAACTTAAACGCTTCGACTCATACCCTTGCGTATTTGGAGTCTCAATTGGCACAAATCGAAAACCTTGTTTTTCAAATAGACGAATCCACTGCTGAGGGGGAAGATTATTGTAATAGATGCCACGGTGATCACGTTTTCCAGTTAACACCGGTCTTTTTTCCGAAGGAATCGTAATAAACACTCGCCCGCCCGGCTTTAATACCCGCCATGTATTTTCAACAGCCCCTGCATAATCTCTAGGCTTTAAGTGCATCAAAACAGCAATCAATAGCAGTCCATCAAATGAATCGTTTGAGTATTTTTCTAATTTGGGTAACGAATCCACTGTAAAAGGAACGTCAGGGTGGTCTAAATTACCTTTTGCAACATAAGCCTCTGTTGGATCACACGCTTCTAATTGGTAATGCTCCTTCAGTGGGCCCGTATAAGTTCCAGGGCCACTACCTACATCCAACAATTTACTACCAGCGGTAAACAATCTATTCACAAAGTCCGTTAAAATTTGTGTATTTACAGAGGATAAAAAATAATCTGGATGCACATCTCTTTGGTAAATTTGCACTGTTTTCTTATCCTGCCCGAAGCGAACAGTAGAAATAGCGGTATTTGTAAAAGTCGTTACTGAGGGGAACATGAAAAAGTCATCCTTATGTTTTAAGCGATTAATTACTGGATTCAACCGCCCCATCCGTGCTGAAATGAAAGCTGTCCTCTTTAACAACGCAGGTAAAGATTCATGATTGCCTGTCACACTCAATCTGTACTTGTTATCCCTCCAAGCGGCCTGCCGCAGTATGGCAACGGTTTAACCCTGTATAAGCTAACAGTTGTAATCAAAGGTCAGGCTTTTGCATTTGGATGTTTTATCCCACACAGGATTTGTTAGCTCTACATATCCGTATTGCACGCGAGGAGGCTCCTCAAACACAATTTTCTTGCCATCTTGTCTCCCCGCAAGTTTTTTTTCTTTCTTAAATGCATTAATTTCTTGTTCTGTTAACGGTGGAAGCACTCCCGCTTGTCGCATGGCATGGACAATGGTTAAAACCTCCACATTCATTATATGTTCCAGCTCTTCTTTAAAATTATTATCAACAAACTGTTGAATTTTATTGTGTAAATATATGAGCTGATCTCCATAAATATCTAGTTCAGAAGTTTTACGAGGGGTAAAAACCTCTCTTCCTACCTTTACATGCGTTCTGTTTTTGTCTAATTTTACGGTCATTTGTTTTTTCTCTGGGTCCAAAATAATTGTACCAAAGCGCACGGCAGGCTGAGAAAATTGAGAGATAGAGGTCATGTAATCATTCCTTTACGAGGAGAAGATAGTGATGAAACGATGGTTCTTGTTGGTAGAATTAACCCTATAAAACCCAATGAAGATTATTTGTTGCTAGTTTATGCCTTAAAGAGACGACCTCGATGCCAACTTCTGCCCCCACAGCCACGCCTGTCACTCCCCCTACCCGCACCCGCTCTGCCCAAGCCTTTGAGGCCGCCCAAGCCGTACTGCCCGGTGGCGTTAACAGCCCCGTGCGAGCCTTTAAATCGGTAGGCGGTTCCCCCCTATTTATGGCCAAAGCCCAAGGCGCACACATCTGGGATGTCGACGGTAATAAATACATCGATTGCATTGGCTCCTTTGGCCCTGCCATTTTGGGCCACGCCCACCCACAGGTGGTGAAAGCCGTGCAACACGTGGCGGAAAACGGCTTTTGCTACGGCGCCCCCACCGAACTGGAAACCACCCTCGCCCAAGAAATTATTGCTGCCGTGCCCAGCATTGAGATGGTGCGCCTCGTCAACAGCGGCACGGAAGCCGCCCTGAGCGCCGCCCGCTTGGCCCGCGCTGTGACGGGTCGCCAGTACCTGATTAAGTTTGCCGGCTGCTACCACGGACACGCCGATGCCTTTTTGGTGAAGGCCGGGTCCGGCGCCACCACCCTTGGCCAACCCGACAGCTCTGGGGTGCCTGTGTCAGTGGCCAATCTTACCCTCACCGCCACCTTTAACGATTCCAACAGCGTGGCTGCCCTGCTGAGCCAATACCCCGACCAAGTGGCCGCCATTTTGGTAGAGCCCGTGGTGGGCAACATGGGCTGCGTCCGTCCAAAGGACGGTTTTTTAAAGGATTTACGAGATCTCGCTACTGCTAGTGGTGCGATGCTGGTGTTTGATGAAGTGATGACTGGTTTTCGAGTGGCCTACGGTGGTGCCCAAAGCCTCTATAGCGTTACACCGGATGTGACCTGCTTGGGTAAAATCATTGGCGGTGGCTTACCCGTTGGCGCTTATGGGGCCTCTAAGGCCATTATGCAACACGTGGCACCCGCAGGGCCCATGTATCAGGCGGGAACCCTCTCTGGTAACCCCATGGCCGTAACCGCCGGATTGGAAACCTTACGCCTGCTGCAACAACCGGGCACGTATGAATCCTTAGAAGCCAATGGGGAATACTTGGCCCGTGGCCTCCAAAAGGCCTGTGATGAGGCCAACATTCCCGCCCAAGTGCAGCGCGTGGGCAGCATGCTGACGGTGTTTTTTACGGAAACACCGGTGGTGGATTACGAAAGCGCCCTCACTGTGGATCGCGACCGCTTTAACACGATGTTTTGGGGCCTTCTCAATCGGGGCGTCTCCATTCCACCCTCGCCCTTTGAGGCGTGGTTTACCAGTTTGGCCCACACGCCAGAAGTAATGGACGCCATTATTGCCGCCTTTACACAAGCGCTTACCGACAGTTAACTGTTTCGATTTGTAACAATTTTCTTCAAGGAGGCCGTGCTTCTATCAGAATGGAGGCTTCAGGCAACTTTATGCTGGCAAGCCTCCCACAGGTTTAGAGGCGCCATTGAAAGACCTGTTAGACACTCCCCATGTCCGTAACGCTTCCCATTGCCAATAACGATTACATCCAGCTAATGGCGTCGCTGGCGCAGCAATCGCCCAACAAAGTGGTGGAGAACATTCCGGGGGCAGGTGTGGGTAGCCAAACCGCGCAGAATGTTAAAAACGTGTGGCAAAACGGCCTGCCCCAAACGGGTAACGAAGTGGTGGACACCTTGGTGGTGAATCGGGTGAATAACACGGTGGCAGCGACTAAAAAATCGGTGTCTCAGGTTAAAGACTATTCACTGAAAGGGCTGCTGATTGGCGCCTTGTGGGGCTTGAAGGTTCAGGCAGGTTTAACGCTGGTGCCATGGGTGCGAGAAACACGCCGCCTAATGAAAGAGCCGATGGCCTTTAAGCAGGCAGCTGTTGCGGCTTGGAAATTGTTACGAGAACAACGCTTTTTTACCCGCAATATTGGCCTAACGTTACCCGCCTTTATGGCGGTGTTTGGCTTAATAGGACTGGGAATAGGGCTAGGCATTGCCCTGCTAAAAAGTGTGGGACGGGCCAAACAGCTACTTTGGGGGCAACCCAGCTAAACCCACGTAACGTAACAAAGCGTTACAAACTATCATCAAACCCCTAATTATTGTTTTTATATAATTGTGTTAATCCCCCTGAATACTAAAGGCTAGCGCAACCAAACCAAGCGCCAGCCACTGTGTGGAGTATGCAATGAATAACGATTTTGCGATGGGTTGGACTGCCGGCATTGGGGTCGCAGCCAATAACGAATACCGGCTGGCTTTAGAAGAGGCACGCACCGCCCCTCGTATAGGCCAAGGCCCACAAAGCCAAGTTGAACCTACAAGCGAATGGGGCAAAGGAAAAGCCATAGTCCCAGAAAAACCGAATGTTCTTGGCTCTATTATTTCGGCTTTGCTACCCATGGGCCTGGAGTATCTCAAAGCTCAAGGTGATAAAAAAACCGAAGCCGAAAAAGCAAAACAAAAGAAAATAGATGACGCGCAGAAAAGGATAGATGACGCTGCCGCATTAGCAGCTAAAAATGCCCATGAGATTGAACTAGAAAAAATTAAGGCTGGCAAACCCACTCCACCGCCAGAGGATAAACCCGAAACCACCCCTGATAAAAAAGAAGACACACCACCTGCTAAAAAATAAGTTCCTGCTTAAATTAAATCCAACACTCTTTGGGCCACGTGGGTTTCTGCGTGGCCTTTTAGCTGCAACGCCTTAAACTGTTCGGCAATCAGGTCATAGCCTGCCAAGGCTTTGGCACGCAAGGGATCACCTTCGGTCATCAAAGCCATTAAGGTGTCGGCAATGGGTCGGGGGGCACAGCGATCTTGCAGCAGCTCGGGCACAATAGGGTCATTGGGGTTCACCAACACATTGGGCAATCCCCAGCTTTTTAAATAACACAAGCGAAAGGCCAACCACGCCGCCACCGGGTGCCCTTTGTAAATCACCACTTGCGGCAGGTGATACAAGGCAGCTTCTAAGGTGCTGGTGCCGCTTTTAATCAGCCCCACATCCGCCACCGACAGCAACGCGTGGCGATCCGTATTATCAATCAGCGTGATTGACAACGCGGAATGCGTTTGTTGTTGCCACGTAGCAAGGGCGTTGTTAACCATATCGCGCGAGAAACTAGTGGCCACAGGAATGATTGCCTGCACCGGCGACAAGCCAGTGGCTTCTCGTTGGCGATTGAGGCACACCAAGCCATCCAGGCTCGGCTTTAGCAAATAGTCTAGCTCACTGCGGCGAGACCCAGGAAACACCGCCACTATGGGGTGTTGTGGGTTTAAATCATGCTGAGTGCAAAAGGCTTGGCGATCCACCGGTGGTGGTAGCGTGCCTACCAAGGGGTGGCTCACAAAAGTCACGGGGATATCATGGCCTTGGTAGAGGGCTTCTTCAAAAGGGAAAATGCAAAACACATGATCCATCACCCGTTTGATGGTGTTTAATCGCCCTTTGCGAGACGCCCATACTTGCGGCGGAATGTAATGAATATTTTTTAGCCCCCACTGGGTGTGGAAGTTCTTCTTTTTGCATTGGCCTGCCAGCCACAAATTAAAGCCGCCGTAATCCACATGTAGCACCAGCGATGGCTTGTTTGTTTCAATCCAATGCAATAGCTTTTGGCCCAATTGGTGATGCGCCCAAATAGTGCCCAAGCCGTACAAGCCCACTTTCCCCATGGTGGATTGATCCGACAGCAGCTCCACGCCAGCGGCTTTCATGGCTACACCGCCCACACCCACCCAGTGGATGGACGGATCCAAAACCCGCATGGCATCCACCACCTTGGCAGCGTGAATATCCCCCGAGGGATCGCCTGCCACAATGACAATGGTTTGAGACGGCATTACCGCAACCCTGTAGCCAAGTTAAAAGGCAATACCAAGGGCTGCGAACACTCTTGCCCTTCCGGCGTTACCACAATACTCATCTCATGGCGGTTGGCATACGCCACCATGGCTTCTGGCTCTAAAAAGAAGGTTCGATGGGCCTCGGCGGCCAGAACCTTCAGGCCAGCCTCTTTCATGGTTTTTAAAGTTTTCAATCCAACGGTTGGCACATCAAAGCGCGGGTCTTGATTGGGCTTGGCGACTTTGACCACCACGCCACCGCTTTTTTTGTTAAAAAAGGTTTTTAACCAGCCTTTGTTGGCCAAATCACCAGCCCGTTTTAAGCATTCATCGGTGCCTTCAATGGCTTCCACCGCCAACGCCATGCCTTGGTGCACCACGACGGTTTGCCCCACATCCAAAGCGCCCATGCCTTTGGCTAACCCAAAGCCATAGGCCACATCGGCCCATTCAACTTCTGTCAGTCCACGCTTTGTTAAACAACCCTGGGGTAAAAAATGGGTCCGTAAAAATTCGGTTTGGGCCAACACTTCAAACCCTTCTGCTGCCATTAACTGAATAATGGCCAGCATCATGCCATCATCACTGCGTTCGCGAATTTTTTGGAGGGTTTCCAAGGCTTTGGCATCCAGTTTGGGGTTACGCAATAACAGCCATTTGTTTACTTTGCCCGCAAAAGCGGCATAGCGAATGCCATGGCCATGGCCTCGCGCTAAGTTATCTGCCATCAGCCCCGGAGAAATCACCTCAATACGGGCGCCTGCTTTCTCCAGCGCTTTCACGTTTTCATTATCCAGGCAAAAAGCCACCACATCCCAGCCCCACGCTTTGGCTTGTAAGGCGACCGACACAGGCAACTGGCCACTGCCTGCAATAAGCCCCAAGGGACCCGTCGTTTGAGGATTAGGCAGGGTTTGAGGGTAATGGTTTTCGGGCGCATCCACCAATGCGTCGGACAATGCCGGAGAATCTGAGGAAGTGTCAGTAATAGTCATCATGTTGCCATTGTAACCGCTTTCATAGCCATCTCAAACCCAATCCGCCTACAATAAAAGGATGCTCTCCCCGAATCATTCACTCTTAGCCACAGCCAAAAACCACCCAACATGGCCTCAAGGTGCTAGCTCGCTAGAAGAAGCCATTAAACAGGCGGCCATGGCGTTGGGTTTTCACAACATAGGCATTGTGGCGGTGGCCGATATGGAGACCAACCCCCAATGGCAAACCGCCCAAGAAAACTATCAAGCCTGGCTCTCTCAGGGATTTCATGCCGGTATGGAGTGGATGACCCGTTATACCGAGCTGCGCTTAAAGCCGTGGCAAATTTTAGAGGGCACCCAAAGCATTGTGTGCGTGGCCATTAGCTACAAGCACCCTTCAGACGATCCTCAAGCATCCCCTGAGCTAAAAGTAGCCGAATACGCATGGGGGAAAGACTACCATCGAATCATTCGCAAACGGCTGCAAAAGCTACTGGATTTAATCCAACAGTGGTGCCCGGGTATTGAAGGACGACCGTTAACCGACAGCGCCCCTGCCTTGGAAAAGCCACTCGCCCAATTAGCGGGTTTGGGCTGGCAAGGGAAAAACACCTTGCTCATTCACCCAACTCTGGGCTCCACCTTTTTTTTGGGCGAATTACTCCTCACGCTGCCTCTCCAAAGCGACGCCCCCTTTGCCACAGACCATTGCGGCAATTGCACCCAATGCCTGGATGTCTGTCCCACTCAAGCGTTTCCACAGCCCGGTGTATTGGATAGCAACCGCTGTATATCTTATTGGACCATTGAAACAGACCCCGAGACGGTTTTTCCCACAGACATTGCTGACAACCTAAACGGCTGGGTGTTTGGCTGCGATAGTTGCCAACAAGTCTGCCCTTTTAACCAACGACCACCGGGTTTACTAAACAAGGACTCTCAACGCATACCCATTATTCCCGAGCCCGCCTTTTTCCCCCGCCCATGGATACAATCGCCCGATGCAACCCAATGGCAAACGCTCGATGAAACTACTTTTAACCGCTGGTTTCAGGCCAATCCCATCCAGCGTGCAGGCTTGACAGGCTTACAGCGCAATATAGTAACGGCAACATCTTCAACCGTGTAACGAATCACCGTGGTTGTTGTCATGCCCATCGCCCAAAAGAGTCTTGACAGGACGGGAGGATCCGCCCTCTTGAGAATCAATCGCAACAAGGTGGGCCAAAAACCGCCCAGCGAGAGGGTTGCAGCCCTTACCCTTTGTCGTCTATAGTACAAGGATAAGAACACAGTTGTTTTTCGTTTTTTAACTTTCAGCCGTGTCTCTTTGGTTTTTTAAGCACTGACTGATTCTTTCTAATGTGTGTGTGTCTGTATCAATCTAAAAGGATAGCGTTATGCCATTTGTGATTACTGAAGCCTGCAAAGGCGTTAAAGACAAAGCCTGCGTTGGCGTTTGCCCCGTGGATTGCATTTACGAGTACGATGGCGAGCCCATGTTGTACATTAGCCCCGACGAGTGCATTGAGTGCGGCGCTTGCCAGCCTGTTTGCCCTGTAAACGCCATTTTTATGGATGGTGAAGTGCCTGCCGACATGCAGTCCTACATTCAGCTAAACGCCGATAAAACCAAGTAGGCTTTACCCACTTTAAAAGATTTAAAGCCCCTACCAACCGTTGTTAGTGGGGGCTTTATTGTTAAAGGATATTTTTACTTCTTTACATAGGTGCCATTAACAATGTTGCCAATAACTCGTGATTCATCGACCTCTACAAAATTGGCTTCCTTCTTACCTTTTGTAAAAGTAATATCGCCACTCACAGTACTCCCCGCCGTCACTTTTACAGTTTGGGTTGTTACGGGGTCTCCTTCAGGAGCCATGGTAATGTTGCCGTTCATATAAGAGTCGGAAACAGTCAACTGAGGAGCATTTGTTGTTAAAGGACCATGATGTATATGGTCGTATACCAGCTTTATATCTCCATGCAAATCTCCTTCAGTTACACCCTTTATTAGTTCAGTCTTATTACCAAAACGAACAGAGGGGGAAGTCGCACGCATTGAAGCAAAAGTAGGCGCTAAATTAAAAGAAGAAAAACGAATCATGGGTAGGGGTTCCTTGTGTGTAAGCAGTAGTAACAAGTCAATTAAGTTATTTGAGACACCAGTATAAAAACCTCCTAAAGAATAATAAATGCCTTAGGGGCCCCAAAAACGTAAACAATGTTCAAACTAGTGGTCCAAGCGCACCGTCAGGCACTTAGCCGAGCCACCGGCCTTGAGGAACTCGCTCATATTCACCGTTACCACGCTAAACCCACGGGCTTCCAACTCGCCTTTAACTCGGGTCAAAGGCTTCTCGGGGGCTTCGTTAAAGATAACGGTTTTACCCACGCTAACGGCGTTGCACACAAACTGGTTGGCTTCGTCGGTGGTAACGGCAATGCGTTTATCCGCAGGCACGTTGGCTTCAATCACGCTGCGGCCATACTCATCAAAGGCTTCGGGGTACCAAATCAAGTAATCGCCGGTCAGTGGGCAAAAGCACACATCCACATGGTAAAACTTAGGGTCGTTCAGCTCTAGCGATAGGATAGGCAAGCCACTGGCATTGCTTAAAAAGCCGTGGGCTGCAATATCGCTGCGCATTTTGTAACCGCTAAACACGCGGTCTTTCCAAATCAGGGCATCGCCGCTGCCTTCAAAATGCACGTGGTCGGGCAAAGCGGTTACTTGGTAACCATGATCTTTAAACCATTGCTGGCCATAGGGCTCTTCCCCTTGGCGTTCGGCATGGCGGTAGTGGGCCGTCACGGCCTGATCCCCATACACAAAGGCACAGTTGGCGGTAAACACCAAATCGGGCAGGCCTTTAACGGGAGGCAAGGTGTACATTTTGGCGCCAGCGTTTTCAATGGCATTGTACAGATCTTGCCATTGTTTTTTGGCCAGTTCCACATCCACGGGGGCCACACCCTGCATCCACGGGTTAATGGCGTAGGCTACTTCAAAGTAATCCGGGGGGCTCATCAAAATACTGGGGTGGGCATCGTCTTTACCCAAGGGGTATTTGGTTTGAGAGGTTTTCACCTCCACCGAACCCACTTGCTCAAACACCACAGGCACTTTGGCCACGTAGGGCTCCAGGGCTTCAATAATGTTGCGTAGTGTGATTTCATCGGGGGCAATCACATCCAGCTTCAGGTTGCTAAAGGCTTTTTTGCTGTGGCCAATATCAATGGCCTTCAGTTCAAAATCACCGCCCAGACTCTCAATGGTATCCAAGGCCTTGGATACCGTGAGGGAATCAAACAAGTGACCCGTCAATTCAATGGGCTTGCGAACAGCGGTAGAAGCAGTAGTGGTCATAAAATCCCAAAATCCCTTTGTTAACAGCACATACAGGCGCATCTTACCACATGAGTCAGATGACCTCTATCACCCTTTGTTTTTAGGAAGCCACGAAACACTCTAAACATTATAAAAACGGCCTTTAGCCGCAAAAAAAAGGCCGAAGCTGCATTGCGGCAGCACCCGGCACAAAGGATAGAGAGTTAGAGTGACCTCTATGCTAGGGGATCAGCGAGGCTCTTGTCTCGCTTTGTAACTAGACAAGTGTCGAATGTTTACAAAGGGCCCACAGAGCCCCTCATTTAAAGGCTTTAGGGAGGGAATCTCGACATAGTTTGTTACAAATCGGCAACGCCGGTCTTTATTATTGGAGCTATTGGCTACTTTTACAGGGCAAAGAGGCCTATTTTTATTAAATAACGTTACAAATAGTTATAAATCTTAATAAAAAAATCCGCCCACCACAAAAACACAACCCAAAACGCAATCAAGAATGCCAAATGCTGACGCCGAATGCAAATGATAAAAAGGAAGCTACGCTTCCTCGGTGGGCATGCCACTGGCAAAACGGTAGAGAGAAGCAGGGCGGTGGCGGCCTTCTTTTTTGTATTGGCCGGTTTCTACCAGTAAGCCCCCTTGGAGGATTTTTTTGCGGAAATTGCGCTTGTCCAAGGATTTATTCTCAATCAGCTCGTACACTTTTTGCAGTTCGGTGAGGGTAAACATGTCTGGCAGCAACTGAAACGCAATGGGGGTTTCTTCCAGTGTGTCACGAAGCTGGGTGTGGGCTGTTTCAATAATTTTTTGGTGGTCAAAAGCCAGCTCGGGCAACTCGTTAATACAAAACCAGTCCACGTCTTCGGTGGTTTCGGTGGTTTTTGGGGCCAAACGGTTGCTACTCACCAAGGCAAAAAAGCCAATGGTAATCACTCGGGCACGAGGATCCCTGTCGGGGGAGCCAAAGGCGCGAATTTGCTGCAAATAGACGTTGCTTACGCCGGTTTCGTCAAACAGTTGGCGTGCAGCAGCTTCGGGCAGGGTTTCTCCTACCTGAATAAAGCCGCCCGGTAACGCCCATTGGTGAATACAAGGTTCGCTGCTACGCTTAATCAACAACGCCTTTAAGCGCGATTGCTGTACCGTAAAAATTACGCAGTCCACAGTAACCAAGGGGGTTTCGTAGGTGCGAAGAGACGACGTCGACGAAGCCCGTTCTTTTTCTTGGTAAATTTGGGTTAAAAAATCATCAGCACCGGCCTGCGCAGCCGTTTGAGACAGAGACGAGGGAGCCATAACAACAATTACCCCACCAACAAAAGAACCCAACAAACGACCAGTGTAGCGAAAGCACACACCCTTGACAGCCCTTTGTGACAAATTGACGACTGCAGGCCTTAAAATTGTTACGTACTAGTAGGATTTGTGGGGGGAACCGTAAGACAACACCCAGCTGGAAGCCCCCGCCAAGGTATGGGGGAATGCGACCCCACTACAGCGCGCTCCATACGCCATAAGCGCCTGTTGAGTGGTGGGCCCTATGGCAACCAATTGAGTAGCAGGGCTAAACACAACACCGGCATAACGGGTCCCTTCCAAAAAAGCCTGGGCGCACGAGGGGCTAGTCACCACAATTATGGCGGCCTGCTGGCAAGCGGCTATCTCTTCTGGAGTAAGGCGGGTACGCACTTGGGTCTGGTACACCACCATAGGGTCCACAGCCCACCCACAGTCAACAAGAGTCTGGGTCCAACCGGAGAGGGCCCGGTTACCACAGGGCCACAGAACACGCTGAGGCTGCGCAGATTGGGCTAACAGACTATTAGCCAACGACTGTGATGTCCCTTCTTCCGCCACCAAGGAAACCGTATATCCCTGTTGTTGCAAAAACGCCTTGGCTTTAGTCCCAACCACAGCCAATTTTGCACCCGCCGAGACGATGCCCCCTTGCTGAAAATAGTGCTGGATACCCCAGCGGCTGGTAAACACCAGCCAATCGTAAGGCTTTAGAAATGGGGCAAAAACCATAGGGCTACACGAAATGAGAGGAAGGCCAGCCACAACGTACCCCTGCGCGTGCAAGGGTGCCACAAAGTCCTCGGCATCGTTCAACCCACGCGTAATAGCCACCCGAAAAGGCTCTCTGTTCATTCGATTATTGGCATCCACAGTCATGGCTATATTGTGACGGAAAAACGGTCGCCTCACGACTCCATCATCCACAGGAGGAAAGAGAGGAGGGCAACACCTAGAGTGACAAGTAACACGTCTCAATTACACTCTGCTTAACCCGCGCCTTAATGATGAACACAGAGAGATGGCTTTATGGGATTCACCCACTTTGCGGAACACTCCCCCCAAGCAACCCAGTCATCACCCCGCGAACAGCGCCTTCAAAAAGGCTTAAGCTGGGTAGGAGATCGGGCAACCGCATGGCGTAACGCCTGTATTGCAGAGCTGCCCTTAGCAACCAAGGTGGCTACCTTACGCCAGCAAGCAGCCACACTGCTAAACGGCGTTTTGGAAGACACCCTCACCCCCCGACAAGCCATTAATCGCTGGCCTGCACCCCAAGGCGTGGATAGCAGTTTGGACGTGGCCTTTTTAGCACTCGCCCACTTAGAGGCGGATCATTATGATCATGAGAAAACCCAGCAATTTCTGGATCCTTATTACCTAGATGCCCAATTAGCCTGGCTACAACAATTGTGGGAGTGGCTATCCCAAGGGGAGTCTGTACCGGAAGCCTTTTGGCACGAATACAAAAAAACTCGCCTTACCACCGGGTGGTATACCGAACCGGTGGTTGGGTTTGGGCCGCTATGGAAAGGGCTTCATTCCATTAAAGCCACCTGGAAACTATGGCGACGCATTGTATTGCAACGGTAATCGTTACCCATCAAACTGCATTGCTATTGCACCAACAAAAAACCCGCCAGCAATTGCGTTAAGCAGTTGATAGCGGGTTTTTGCGTTTTAGTTAAACCGTTTTAAAAAAACGGCTGTAAAACTAGTGGTGCTCAGCAGCAGCTTCGGCATGACCGGCTTCTTCGGAAGCGTGATCAGCGGAATCCACAGCATGACCAGCGGCTTCAGAAGCATGATCGGCGGAATCGGCAGCGTGCTCAGCAGACTCAGCAGCTTGCTCGGCAGACTCAGCAGCAGGGGCTTCAACAGCAGGGGCTTCGGTGGTGGCTTCAGGAGCAGCACCTTGGCCGCCGCAACCCACAAACACCATGCTAGCCAATACCATGGCCACTAAAGAGGCGGTTAAGAATTTAATGTTCATTTTCGGAACTCCTTCCATTCAATAGAGAATAATCAACAATGTGACGTTATAACGCCAGCTTCCCCTCCATCCTCAAGAAACCCCAATCTCTTGGTGCTTCCACCCGTAGGTAGGTTCACTTAGCACCGTTGATTATACAATGGAATGGAGAAATGCAAGGACTTGACAATTTTTCAAAACAAGTGTGCCCACCTTGCCAAGGCCACCGTGCTCATGCAACACCCTCCCCTCGAAGCCTCTGTTCTCCCCCCTGCATCCCCTGTGGTGGTGTTGGTAACGTGCCCCAGTCACTCGGTGGCACTTCAGCTTTCCCGCGCATTGGTGGCCCAAGGTATCGTCGCCTGCGTTAACGTCGTTCCCGGCGTTACATCGGTGTATCACTGGGAAGGCAGCCTCCATGAAGACGCCGAAGTGCTGATGATACTGAAGACGACCCAAAAAACGGTTACCGCCATCATCACCTATATGACAGAACATCACCCCTATACCTGCCCCGAGGTGATTGCGTTACCCATCATCGAGGGTTCTGAGGCGTACTTGGCCTGGCTAACACAGCAGGTAAACCCTGCCTTTTCTCCTCTCAATGGCCCTTGAAACAGCCACAACCCTGGGGCTACCTCCTATTAATAGTGGACTTGGGGAAAGAATCCCCACTGTGTAGCCGAGAGAATGACTATGCCCCCTAGCGGTAGGGGGAGGGATTGGAATCAAGAGTTATTACTTGGTAACCACACGCAGTGAATACAGCCTCTTTTCGTCAGTCATCTGCTTACGCAGTGATGCTTGGCCATATCTAAGAGCTGCGTTGAGCTGCCTTCACCTGCCCCTGCCGCTGGTATCCGTTGCCAATAGTGGTTATTCCCGTGGGAGTTTTGCCTCATGATACGCCTTCAAAGCAGCAGCCAAGCCAATATGATTCAGCGCCAAATTGCCAAAAGTGGCAGCGCTATGGAGCGCAGCTTGGAAAAATTAGGCTCGGGCACCCGTATTTTTAGGGCGGGTGATGACGCCGCCGGCCTAACCATCTCATCCAACGTTGAGGCCCAAATTCGTGGGCAAAAAAAGGCAACGGAAAACATTCAAGATGGTTTGAAGGTGCTGGATTTAGCCGAAAGCTATTATGGCCAAATAACGAATATGGCCCAACGCATCCGAGAGTTGGCCGTTCAGGCCAGCAATGATACCAACAGTGCGGACTCTCGCAATGCCGCCCAAGCAGAAGCCACCCAGCTGGTGAATGAAATCAATCGCTCCGGTGCGGCCATCAATTTTGGAACCGTCACTCTTTCAGGGTTGGCTAATTTTGTATTGCAAATTGGGGGGGGTAGCGCGGCTGCCACCAACACCTTGGATGTGGGGGCTCTTCAAAAACCCACGGCGGCGGAAGGGGTGTTTCAAAACACGGCCTTTACCGGCGCCATCAATTTATCCAGCAATGCCAACGCATTGGCTAGCATTGTGGTGGCCGATTCGGAGATTGCCCGATTTACGGGGGCTCGCTCGGTACTCAGTGCCACTTCAAACAGGCTGCAAGGGACCTTGGAACAAATGGGCAGCAGCGTGGAGAATCTCTCTGCGGCACGTTCACGCATTCAAGATGTGGACGTAGCGGCTGAATCCGCCGAACTGACCAAGTCGCAAATTCAGTCGCAGTCGGCGGTGGCGCTGATGACGCAAAACGCCAACTTGCAAAACAGCATCGCCCTCAAGCTTCTCAGCGAAGGGCTCCGGTAATTTTAGCCCAGCGTTTAAGCCTATTTTTTAGCGTTTAGGGCCTGTATTTCTGGCAGGGCTAAAAACTCGCGTTCAAACTCTTGGTAAATGCCTTCAAACTGCTGGCGTTCGGCAGCGGTAAACACCTTTTCGTATAGTTGGGTACGAAAGGTTTTGCCAAACATCCAGCCACCGTTTTCTTGAATTTTTATGCATAAGGGCATCAATGAGCCTTCAGTCAATTTTTTTAGCCTTTCCAAATGTTTGATAGACACCGCAAACATAGGCTCTTTTAATAAATTTCCTAAAGCAGTTTTATACTCTGTATCAATATACTTATTTAACAAATCACCATCAGGCAAAGCTTTCATTTTGTTTCGAACTTCAATAAAACTATCAGCAACTTTGCTTGAAACACCGAATTTCTTTAATTGTTGATGAGAAATTACAAAGTCAATGTTTGAACCGTATAAGCCCGCCAGTGTTTCTTCTAACCCATTTGCAGTATTAAAAACATGTCCTGCGGAGTTAACCCATATGTTTTTAGCAATATCTTTAAACTCTAAGGATTTGTTTTCTCTTAGTATGTGTGCTGCATAATTTTTATGGGGAATTATGTTTAAGCTAATACCTAATGGTCTTTGGCCTGAAGAATACATGGCCAGCATATGACCTAATTCGTGCTGTCCAGTTCTAAAATTATCGTTAAACTTTGAACCTATATTATGGAATGCGAACTTAAGTTGCTTCCAAACGTTTTTAATTTTTTGCAAAAGGGTGATGGTTTGCTTAACAGGGACCTTACCCCCACCAAACCGGCAATGAGGCATGGGCTGCACAGCGGCTTTAAAAGGTTGAGGAAGCCCCGATGCAAAGGCTGGCGAGGCATAAACAGGGGATTGAAAGGAAATAGCTTGCATTACTGGGCACCTTGGTTGTGGCTAGTAACCACATAAAGCCCCGTCAAGCTAAAAAATTGCCACTTTGTAACGATTGTTTACGCAATGTGCCAAAAATTAAGCACGGCTTGCCGTGGCGGCTTCAAAGGCGCGGGCCACGTGGAAGAGCTGGGCTTCCGACAGATGAGGGCCGGTGATTTGGAGCCCGATGGGCAGGCCCAAAGCATCCACACCACAGGGCACACTAATGGCAGGCACGCCGGCAATGTTGGCGGGGATGGTGGCAATATCGGAGAGGTACATGGCCAGTGGATCGCTGGACTTTTCGCCAAATTTAAAGGCGGTACAGGGAGACGTGGGGCACACCAACACATCCACCTTGGCAAAGGTTTCGGCAAACTCACGGGTCATGAGGCGTCGCGCTTGCTGGGCTTTGCCGTAAAAGGCATCGTAATACCCTGCACTCAGGCAGAAAGTACCGAGGAGAATACGACGCTTCACCTCCGGCCCAAAGCCTTCGGCGCGGGTGGCGCGGTACATGGGGTGCAGGTTGGCGGCATCGGCACGGTGGCCGTAGCGCACGCCATCGTAGCGGCCTAGGTTGCTGCTGGCTTCGGCCGTGGCCAAAATGTAGTAAATGGGCACGGAATATTGAGTGCTGGGCAGCGACACCGTGGTGAGGGTGGCGCCCAAGGCTTTGAGAGTATCCAAGCCTTTGTGGAAGGCCTCGATAGTTTCGGGCTGCAGGGCTTTTTTGCTGTCGCCGCTAATGCCGTCTAGCTCTTGCAAAACGCCAACGCGTAGGCCTTTCAGGTCTTCGCCACCGGCTGCTAAAGCGGCAATATCCAAGGTCGGAGTGGCATCGGCGCGACTGGTGGCATCGCGCTCATCATGGCCTGCAATCACTTGGTACAAGGCGGCGGCATCGGTTACGGTGCGAGCAAAGGGGCCAATTTGATCGAGACTGCTGGCAAAAGCCACCAGACCAAAACGACTGACGGAACCATACGTTGGCTTTACCCCAACCAAGCCGCACAAACTGGCGGGCTGACGAATGCTGCCGCCTGTATCACTGCCCAAACTGAGCGACACCATGCCAGCCGCCACTGCCGCAGCCGATCCACCCGAGCTACCGCCGGGCACACGCTCAATATCCACGGGATTCTTCACCAAGCCATAGGCGCTGTTTTCATTACTGCTGCCCATGGCAAACTCATCCAGGTTGGTTTTACCCACCACCGGCAGACCGTTGGCTACTAATTTTTCCACCACCGTGGCGTTGTAGGGCGAGACGTAGCCTTTAAGGATTTTGCTGGCACACGTGGTTTTGGTGCCTGTCATGTTCATGTTGTCTTTTAAGGCAATGGGCACACCGGCCAGCAGTTTTAGGGGCTTGCCTGCTTTGGCGTCGGCATCCACTTGGCTGGCGGTTTCGATGGCTTTTTCTTTGGTAAGGCTTAAAAAAGCACCGATGGTGCCATCCATGGTGGCAATGCGCTCATAAGCGTCTTCCACCAGTTCAAGTGATGTGGTTTGTCCGTTCTGGATGGCCTGTGCCAGCTCCCACGCCGAGGCTTGCTGTTGAACAACACGATTGGGGGCAACAGTTGTAGCAGGCGCAGACATAGACAATAAAACTCCTTAGCAACAAATAAAGTTTACCTGCGTTTAACTATAGTAGAAAGATAGAGGCGAAGCCCCCTTCTAAAGTGAGCACCTTGTTCCATCGTCACAAAATCCTTTACACCAATGCTAAGTTGATAAAGCCGCGGTCACGGCTGTCATCAAAACGTCACAAAAGGCTAAACCCTTTATGAGACAAAGAATCATAAAAAGAACAGCTCGCTGTCTTCCCTTCAAACGTCCTTCATTCACAGGATTGGTACCGCATGTCTTTTGCCACCCTACTGGGTTCGCTACTGCCCCAAGATGATAAGTTCCTTCACCAGCTGGAATTGTTGGCTCACTATGCCAAAGAAAGCACCGCCCAGCTGGTCACCCTCATTCATAGCGATCATCCGGCCCAACGTATTCAGGCGGGTGAAGACATCCGACGCATTAAGGCCCAAGCCAAGGCCGAGCTCTCGACGTTGACCACTGAAGTGTGCCGCACCTTTATCACGCCCTTTGATCGGGAAGACTTGCAGGAAATGGCCGCCTGCTTGTACAACATCCCCAAACACAACGATAAAATTCAAGATCGTTTGCTGACCCACAATTTGCTGGCGTGGCAAAACGATTTTGCCCAACTGGCCGACGTGGCGGCTCGTCAATCCATCATTATGGATGACGTAATGACGTTGTTGCACGGCAGCGCCAACTTACCCGCCATGAATGCCAAAGTGGAAGCTATCCATGAGCTGGAAGACCAAGGCGACCGGTTGCTGGGGGAATGGATTAGCCGCGCCTTTAAAGAGCTGGAAACCACACCCAGTCTTATTCTTCGTAAAGACGTGTACGAACTTTTGGAAGATATTAGCGACAGTTACCGCGATTGCGCTAACGTGGCCCTGCGCATTGTGTTAAAACACAGCTAGGGCGGCAAAACCGCCGGTAAGAACAGGCTCATTGGTTTTTAATTTAAAATTAAAATAAGTTTATTTAGGCGTTACACAGTATGGATGCGAGTCACTGGTTTTTATTGTGTTTGATTGTGGGTCTCGCCCTTGCCTTTGACTACATCAACGGCTTTCACGATGCCGCCAATGCCATTGCCACCGTAGTAAGCACCAAGGTCATGACACCCCGCGTTGCGGTGGCGTATGGGGCCTGCCTTAACTTTGCCGGTGCCTTGTTGGGCACGGAAGTAGCCGCCACCATTGGCAAAGGCTTGGTGGATGGCGAAGCCGTGACCATGACCTTGGTTCTGTGTGCCTTGTTAGGGGCTATTTTATGGAACCTCCTCACATGGTGGTGGGGCTTGCCCACCAGTTCGTCTCATGCGCTGATTGGATCGCTATTGGGCGCCACGTGGTTTTCGGGGCCTCAGGGCAGCAAGGCCATTCATTGGGATGCCTTTCAGCACAAGATCCTCATTCCTATGACCATTAGCCCCATTGCCGGCATTGTGGTGGGCTTTGTGGTGATGGGCGCCTTGACCTGGCTGGTGTTTAAGTGGAACGTCAATCTCATCAACAAGATTTTTGGCAAGCTGCAAATTGTTTCCGCTGGAGTGATGGCCTTAAGCCACGGCCACAACGACGCTCAAAAATCCATGGGGATTATTGCCTTGGCCCTCATGACGTTTTTCCCCGAGCAAGGCTTTCATGTGCCTTTGTGGGTCATTATCAGTTGTGCGGTGGCCATGGGATTGGGCACCCTGAGTGGCGGCTGGAAAATTATTCGCACCTTGGGCAGTAAAATGATTAAGCTTCAGCCCATCCACGGGTTTGCGGCAGAAACCACCGCCGCTGCTGTGATTATGACGGCCTCTCACTGGGGTATTCCGCTGAGTACCACCCATGTGATTTCGTCCTCGATTATGGGCGTAGGGGCTACCAAGCGCCTTAGTGCCGTAAAGTGGGGCGTGGTGGGCAATATTCTGTGGGCATGGGTGCTCACCATTCCGGCTACCTTTGCATTTAGTGGCGGGGTGATGCTGCTGTTCCGTTGGGCCAGCTCTCTGTTTTAAACATCCTTAACCTTCTGTAACAAACTGAACCCTTGAGGTGGTTTGTATATCATCTTTGGATTAAGTTGGTAATCTGTTACGTATTTTCAATCATTCGCACCTTTCAAGGAGATTTTTTATGAAAAGAGCAGGGCTTATCGCCTCAATATTAACATTCCCTTTTTTGGCTCTCAACGGTACAACACAAAACCCTCTAAATCCTCCAAAACCTATTGAAGCCATTACCCCAGAACAAAAGCCTGTTACTACTTACGATTACAATAAATCCCTCATCCCTCAAACCAGCCCGGCCCTTCAAAAGGACACCGTAACCCTTTCTACTGATAGCACTCTTCTCCACTCACAAGACACGACCTTTAAAGAGGCGTTTCCGTTTTTTGAAAAAATAGCCAAACTAAAAGGCGGACCTGAAATTATCGGCGCCTTTAATAAAATAGAGACACCTAAAGGTACTGTTAAAATTACCAGTCAGAACCTTGGCTACCCACAGTTATTTATACATTACGGCAAAACAGGAATATTCGATCGGTTTGATATGAATCGCGATTCTAGCGTTACGCTGACAAGAATGACTCCTTTGGGTGATCCTTTTAAAAGCACTAATGCCAGCACACCCTATCAAGTCTTAACATTCAGTTATGCTGGTAAACCTGGTAGCGTTGAGCAAACTAATGACAGCTTTGAAGAAGGTTCCCAGATTGACGTCGAAGAGAGCAATCCGCAACCCGTACCAGTCAACGTAAGAAATTTTATGCCAAAAAGAAAGTAATCTATCTTTTTAAGCGCATTACCTCCCCGTGGTTGCACCCGCAGCCACGGGGATTTTTTACGACGGCCCCTCCATCACACTATTTTTGATGGCTTGCAAAGCCAACCGCCAGTGGCTTTGTTTAAACCCCACCGGCACACAGCGCCATTGGCCACTCACCTTGTTTTTTAAAATCAACACGCCCTCTTTTACCTTAGCCAGGCCCAAATACGTGTGCAGTTGGTGCCAGTAACACAGGCCCAGGGCGTCGGCTTTTAATGTGTCTTCATCGTGCCACGCCTCATAATGCTGGGGAGAAACCGCCTTCACCTCCACTACCCAAGGCTGAGGATACAGCATCGTACCGAATCCCACCGCCAAGGCATCCACATGGCCCACCAAACGCGCCACTGGTTCGCGCAGGTCATTCGTAATCACACGTTCAAAGGCTTGTTGCTGGGCAGTTACCCAATACCCTAGCTCTGCCAGTCGTTCCAGCATGTGGGTTTGGTGCAATACCCCCTCATTAAGCTTTAACCACTGACGAGCCGACAACGGTCGCAGAGCGTCTTCCGCCGCATTGGCCGCCAGCAATCGCCCCACCCCAGACGCATGAATAACGGGTAAGTGTTCTTGGCCCAGCTGGACCAAATGCGTTTGTGGGTTTGCCTCCAACGCAGCTTGTTGATCACACCACAGCCACAGGCGACCATCGGCATGAGAAGGAGG
This sequence comes from Vampirovibrionales bacterium, assembly GCA_029866025.1. GTDB lineage: Bacteria > Cyanobacteriota > Vampirovibrionia > Vampirovibrionales > Vampirovibrionaceae > JARXAD01. The sequence goes on from JARXAD010000006.1 coordinate 147,012, forward strand.
GCACAGGGGTGGAACATCGGTATTCAGTGTCATAACAGGGCTTTCCTATAGGCAAGTAGCGCATGTAAACCAAGGCCAAAAAAAACGGAGCGATTAAAGGCAATCGCAGTCCATCGTTTAGCTGCAACACACGCACTCGCCTGAAGGTTCGAGCCCCGCAAGGCCGCCCGTTTCAGCAGTACACTGAGGTTGACGCTTCGTATGCGAAGCCCCTTACCCAGCCGAATACACCCTATGTTACCGTCAGCAACCCCACCCCAAGCGTCTAAACTTACGGAAAGCTAAATGTTTTCTTCAGCCGAGGCTCGTTTATTAATTTCTTATAATCGTTGCGCAATTTTTTCCTTTAGATTGTTTTTATTAGTTATTGGCACAACAACCGAAGGAAATTTTGAATGCCCTATATTAAAGGCTACATCAACCCGCCTCAGTACCATTTGCCTCGCATACCGTATCAACACAAGCCGGTCCATTCTCATCCTGAAAATCAAGCAACCTCGTGTTCTCCTTCAGAAGAAGGGGGCGGTAATTGGAAGACCCCCCCTCGCTATAACGAGGGACAAATGATGACCATGGCTTCTCCTGAATACGGTGGCGGAGGCCACGGCTACCCTCCACCTCACGAGCCTCCTCAATACGGTGGTGGGCAAGTAACGACCATGGCTTCTC
>JARXAD010000003.1 GCA_029866025.1 Vampirovibrionales bacterium
CCAGCCCAGCCCAGCCCAGACTAGGTAAAGCTAAATCAGGAGAGCCTACAGAACCATTTTGCGGGGTGTTAGAGCAAATTAATCGTGAAAAAAAGGCCAATGGTGATAGCTTCAGTGCCCTCAATGGAGAACTGCGCGATATGTTAAGGCCTGCTCCAGGTATTGTGGGGGCCATTCGTCGGTATAATGAAGCCCACCCAGATAATACTTACCCTAATGACTATTGGACATCGCTATCTGTAGCAAGCTACCTTAATAACTCTGATAATCCAACCTTTCATGGATTGGGATTTTTATCACGAATAGAAACCGTAGCTAGCAACCTCTTTAGCCCTTCTGATAGTTTATCAATCTCAGCGACAGAACTTTGGGCGACGGCTTCGGCTTATGGTTGCCCTAATTTGGACCAATATAGGCCTACTGTCGATATTAAAGCAGAACCAACTCCGCCAACCGCACAGCGTTAAGGGCGGCGCCAATGCGCAAATTATCGGCCACCACCCACAGGTTTAAGCCATAGCAATCGTCGGCGGTGTTGCGGGCATTGCTACTATCGCGCCGAATACGACTGACGTACACGGGGTCTGTGCCTGCAATTTCGCGGGGTGTGTGATAGCCTTCGCGGTTGTCGGCTACCACCACATAGGGGGTTTGGCGCAATACATCGGTCGCTTCTGCCACAGTTAACGGCTGTTCCAGCTCCACCGTGACGCTTTCGCTGTGGCCCACCAGCACCGGCACACGTATGGCTGTCGCGGTAATGGCTAAGTTGGGGCGGCCCAAAATTTTGCGGCTTTCCAGAACCAGCTTCACTTCTTCTTTGGTGTAATCGGCCAAGTCGTGGCCGTAATCGGTAGTATCACAAAACACATCAATATGGGGAATGAGGTTAAAGGCCATAGGGCGCTTAAAGGGTGGCGTCAAGGGTCCCACATCGTTGGATTCAGCTTCGGGCAAAAGTGCTTCGGTGGCTTCCAGTAAGCCTCGAATCCCTGTTTCTCCCGCACCGCTAACGGATTGATAGGTGCTCACAATCACGCGGTGTAAGCCTGCGGCTTTGTCCAAGGCTTTAAGTACTGGCATTAATTGGGCTGTAGAGCAGTTGGGGTTGGCAATAATGCCCTGATGTTTGGCAATGTCGGCATCATTCACGCTGGCCACCACTAGTGGCACGGCGGGGTCCATGCGAAAGTGGCTGCTGTTATCAATGCACACGGCACCGCGCTTTACGGCTTCGGGCAGTAATTTGGCGCTCACAGAACCACCGGCAGAGGCCAGAACGAGATCGATGCCCTCAAATAACTCGGGGGCTGCGACGAGGACAGGCAAGGGTGTGCCTTTAAAACGCAAGGTTTGCCCGGCGGATCGAGGGCTGGCCAGCAGTAGCAATCGTTTGATGGGAATGGAAGAGGTTTCCAGTAAGGAGACAATGTTGCGCCCTACCAAGCCAGTAGCGCCAATAATAGCAATGCTGTAACCTGTTTCAGTAAAAGTCATGATTTGATCCTGCTATTCAATAAGGTGTGTATCCACGCTATTGTGACGGATTGTCACTCAATTCTCAACCAAGCCAATGGGTTTATGAGAGGGGTTCGTATGACAGTGGTTTACCGTAAATGCTTTCCTGTTTCGATGGTGTTCGTTATGGGCTTGTTGATTGCCTGCGTAACAGGCTGTACTTTAGCCAATGACCCAATCAATAAAGTTTCCGTTGGGCGGCGAACACCCTGCGCGGTCACCTTTGTAATGGATGGTGACACGTTGAGCTGTGATCTCAATCATAACGGGCGCAGCGATAAGCCTACGGAGCATATTCGCTTACTGGGGGTGGATGCCCCCGAAACTCACAATTCGGCCAAAGCGCGCCACCGCCAACATGCCGAACGAGCCGTGGACGAACCCCATGCCCAAGAGGCCAAAGCGTGGTTAACCCAACGTACCTTAGGGCAAACCGTGTGGCTGGGATGGGATGTGAAGCCAACTGACCGCTATGGGCGTAGCTTGGCGTGGATTTACACGAGCCCAAACGCTCCCGTGTCCCTTAATCAACAGTTGGCAGAAGCCGGTTTGGCCGCCGCCCTCTTCTTAGGCCCCAATCGTCAGTTTGAGCGGAATATTCAACAAGCAGAGCAACACGCCTATCAAGGCCAGCGCGGCATTTGGAAGCCTGAATAGACGTGAATCATCCGTAACTGCAAAGACGTTGCTGCTGTTTTAGTAATAAAAGCTCCCCTTTGGGGCTAATCATCAATGGATCCTTCGCCTTCAATGCGGTTTTGTTCGAGGAGAGCCGCTAAGTCGGTGGCAATTTTTTGAGGATCCACCGTGAGGCGGCTAACACCGGTTTGAATGGCCGTATGGGCCACGGCACGGGCCACGGCAGGCGGTACCCTAACATCCAACGCACCGGGAATAATGTAGGTGTTGCTCAGCTCACCTTCCGTTACCAAGTTGGCAATGGCGCGTGCGGCGGCAATTTTCATGTCGTCATTGACGGTGCGGGCGCGCACATCCAAGGCGCCACGGAAGATACCCGGAAAAGCCAGTGAATTGTTCACCTGGTTGGGGAAGTCACTACGCCCTGTGGCTAGAACACCCACGCCGGCAGCAAGTGCTTCTTCTGGCATAATTTCTGGCGTAGGGTTGGCCAAAGCAAACACAATGGGGTTGGGTTGCATGGTTTGTATCATGGCCCCCGTCAGCATACGCGGCCCTGAGAGCCCCAAAAAGGCATCAGCACCCGTTAACACTTCTGCCAAGGTGCCTTGTTTTTTGCTGAGGTTGGTAAGGGTTGCCATGTCGGCCTTGTAGCGGTTCATACCGTCTTCCCGACCTTCGTAAATGGCCCCATTACGATCGCAAATAATCACATCCGCCACACCGGCTTTCATCAGTAGCCGAACCACGCTTAACGCCGAAGCCCCGGCACCATTTACCACCAAGCGCAAATTGCCTAAGGTTTTACCCACAATTTTCACCGCATTGAGCATCCCCGCCAATACCACCACGGCAGTTCCATGCTGATCATCGTGAAACACAGGAATATCCAAGGCTTCCGTGAGCTTTTGTTCAATGTCAAAGCACTGAGGAGCCGCAATGTCTTCTAGGTTAATGCCACCAAACACGGGGGCTATGGCTTTTACCACGGCAATAATCTCATCAGGGTCTTGGGTGCGCAAGCAAATAGGGAAGCCTTCCACACCGGCCAAACTTTTAAACAACACAGCCTTGCCTTGCATGACAGGCAAGCCAGCGGTGGGGCCAATATTGCCCAAACCCAATACAGCACTGCCATCGGTGACGATGCCTACCAAGTTGTTTTTCAACGTTAGGTCGTAAACAAGGGAGGGATCTTCGGCAATGGCACGGCAAGGCTCTGAGCTATGGGGAGCGGAATAGATGAGATCGTAGCGCTCTTTGGAATCAATGGGCACATGCAGCATCATTTCCATGGTGCCTTGAAAACGTGTGTGGAGGTCCAGGGCTTGTTCGTCGACAGGCTGGTTCTCAATGCCGGGTTTGGGGGGCCGCACCCACACGCTGGAACCACCGGCATGATACGCCATCACGCGCTCGTAAATGGTGTGGGGCAGTAAATTGGTTTCGCGGGCCACGCCATCCACCATAGCGGCTTGGGCCACGGCTTGGGCAATCACAGCGGCAGGCTTGGGATCCAAGGGAGCCGGCATAATAAAGTCGGGCGATAAATGAGCCGTATCCACCACGGCTGCGTAAGCGCTAGCGGCGGCATCGTACATAGCATGAGAAATCCCCGTGGCACGAACGTCCAGTGCTCCACGGAAAATACCCGGATAAATAACCGAGGCATTGAGCTGGTTGGGAGAGCCGCTTTGGCTGGTGGCCACCACGGCAGCACCGCTGGCTTTGGTCGTTTCATAGGTCATTTCGCCCGCACTTAGGGAGAGAGGAAACACAATGGGTTGAGCGGCCATGGTGCCAATCATGTCCGGCGTAATAAAATCCGTACCCGACAGACCAATAAAGACATCGGCACCACGCACCACATCGGCCAAGGTGCCTAGGGTGTCTTCTGGATTGGTGAGGCGGCCAATCTCAGATTTCACCCAGTTCATGCCGTGCAAGCGGCGATAAGCAATCACCCCATGGCGATCACACACTTTAATATCGCCCACTTTGTGGCGCAGCAAAAACTTGGCGGTACACACACCGGCAGCACCGGCGCCACTAATCACAATTTTGGCGTTGGCGACGGTTTTACCCACTACTTTTAGGGCATTTTGAAGAGCCGCCAAAATACCCACCGCCACCGCTTCTTGATCCGTATGCAGCACTGGCACATTCAGGGCCCGTTTCAGGCGCTCATCAATGGCAAAACACCGAGGCGACGAAATGGCATCCAGCTGAATGCCACCAAAGGTGGGTGTGAGGGTGCGGACAATTTCCACAATTTCATCAAGGTTTTGGGTATCCAGCGCGATGGGCATGGCATCAATGCCGGCAAAGCTTTTATGGAAGGCGCTGCGCACTTCCAACAAGGGGATGGCCGCCGCCGCCCCCACGTTGCCCAAGCCATACACGCTGCTACCATCACTAATCACCGCCACCGTGTTGCCACGAATGGTCATGTCGTAGGATTTGAGGGAATCTTTCGCAATTTCCAAACAGGGGCGGGCCACACCGGGGGTGTATACTAGGCTGAGGGTTTTGGTATCCCGCACCGGCAACTTGGGGCGAATGCCAATGAGGCCGCGGTGCTCTCTTCGCACGGCTAGGGCTTCTTCTCGAATGGCCTCGGGAGTGAGGTTGAGAGGCGCAGCAGGGTTGGTGGGTGTGGCAGTCGTCATAAAAACGTGGGTCCGTTCATTACATAGGGACACCTATTCTACCGCCAAGTTACCTAAAGAGACGAACCCTACCCAATAACGCCAACGACCTCTGCCTCTGTGAGATACTGGGCAAAATTTTATGTAAATCAGCGGCTTCGGAGCTTAGAACCATGACATCGCTTCAAAAAACCATCGCCATATTGGCCGGAGACGGCATTGGCCCCGAGATCATGGCTCAGGCCCTGAAGGTACTGAATGCCATTGAAACCGTGTTTGGTTACCAATTTACCTATGAATACGGCGCCATTGGTGGCGCAGGCATTGATGAATCGGGTGTGCCTTTGCCCGAGAAGACGTTAAAACTGGCCCAAAGCGCTGATGCGGTATTGTTGGGTGCGGTGGGTGGACCCCAGTACGATACCCTCGAGCCCAGCATTCGCCCGGAGCAGGGCTTGCTGCAAATACGCAAGGCGTTGGGGTTGTATGCCAACTTGCGACCTGTTAAGGCTTATGAGGCCTTGCTTCATGCCAGCACCTTAAAGCCAGAGGTGCTTCGAGGCGTGGATATGCTGGTGGTGCGTGAGCTGACGGGCGGACTGTATTTTGGGGAGCCCAAGTGGCGCACCGATGACGAAGCTGTGGACACCATGCGCTACACCCGCGCCGAAATTGAGCGCATTGCCCATGTGGCCTTTAAGGCGGCCCAACAGCGTCGGGGCAAGGTAATTTCGGTGGATAAGGCCAACGTGCTTAAAACCAGCCAACTGTGGCGCGACGTGGTGGAAGGGGTGGCCAAATGCTACCCGACGGTGGAGCTAAGTCACTTGTATGTGGATAATGCCGCCATGCAACTGATTTTAAACCCCCAGCCCATGGATGTGGTGCTAACGGAAAACATGTTTGGCGATATTCTCAGCGATGAAGCCAGCATGCTGACGGGTTCGTTGGGGATGCTGCCCAGTGCCAGTTTAAATGCTAGCTTGGATGGCTCCATTGGACTCTACGAGCCGTCCCATGGCTCTGCGCCTACGTTGGCAGGGAAAGACATTGCCAACCCCATTGCCCAAATTCTTTCCGTGGCCATGATGCTGACTTATAGCTTTAACGCCCTAGAGGCTGCCAAAGCCATTGAAGACGCCGTGGACACGGTACTTAGCCAAGGCTTGCGAACCGCCGACATTGCGGAAGCCGATTCGCCGGTGGTGGGCACTACGGCTATGGGCGACGCTATTGCCGCTTCTGTGTTAAGTAACGCTAAAGTCACTGCTTAATAAAATTTACTTTGACAATAGATACTATTATTTATTCTGGCCTTATTTTGTGTTGGACTCCCGCCATTGAACCCGTTATGTTTCGAGCCTTCGTGTATTTAGAGGACGACAAGGAGAGTTACAGCAAATAAACTAGAGAGAGCAAGAGAGATTGAAACCAATCTTTTGATGGTGGTGATGCGGCGTAACAAAACCGCCCAGTAACAACGTTTCGGATCTTCAATCGAGAGAGAATTCCCCATGGTTCAGGGTTCAACGGACTTTACCAAAAGCGTGGTGGCCAAAGCGCTAGACGGCCACTGGCAGCGCCACGCGGCTATTTCTGGCAACTTGGCCAACGTAGAAACCCCCGGCTATAAAAAACACAACGTCGAGTTTGAAAATCATCTTTCCAAGGCCGTACAACGCCAGCACGGAAGACTGAATGGCGGTGGCGAGCCTAGTACAGTAGCCAATAATGACGATGATCTCCCCCTGTTTGCCAGCAAGGTGGGTCACTTTTCTCCCACCCCCAGCATTACCGGCTTAGACGATGTAGAGCCTCGATTGATAGTGGATGACAATATTTCTACCCGAGAAGACGCCAACGGCGTGGATGTGGAAACCGAGATGGTAACCTTGGCCGAAAACACCCAACGGTATGTGGCCTTGCAAAACATGGCGGGCCGTTTGGGCCGTAGCTTAAAAGGCGTCATTCGCGATTCGGCTCAAGTGTAAGCCGTCTACTGTAAAAGGCGGGTATAAACCCTACGAATGACACGAGTCACCCAAGAGAGCTCAGGAAAAAATCGTGATGATGGATGCCTACGACATTGCTGGATCGGCCTTAACTGCCCAACGCTTGCGCATGAACGTAATTTCTGGCAACTTGGCCAACGCCAACACCACCCGTAAAGCCGATGGCACTCCCGGAGCGTATCGCCGTAAAAACGTCGTATTTGCCCCCATTTTGGCCGAAGAGTCAGGCGATTCGGGACCATCGTTGCCTGCTGGCGTGGGTCGACATTCGGACCGGGGTGAGATGCCTCTCAAAGGCAGTAGCTCTGGTATTAGCTTAGGCCCCAATGGGCGCAGCGTTTTCCGCGCCGGTATTCAGTTTAACGAGGATTCGGGCAGTGGGGATGGCGTGCAAGTCACCGCCATTGAAGAAGACGCCAAAACCCCCCTTAAATCCGTCTACGATCCTTCTCATCCCGATGCCAATGCTTTGGGGTACGTAGAGCTGCCCAATGTGAACGTGGTGAACGAAATGATCGACCTTATTTCCGCCTCTCGCGCCTATGAAGCCAACGTCACCGCCTTTTCCTCTTTCAAAGCCATTCAACAAGCTGCCATTGAACAAATGTAGGGGGCAAGCCCCCTTTATAAAAGGGATCATTGAATGACTCAATAAAGCCTTTGCCTTAGTTCGTTTTTTCATAACACCAAGAGAGAGTAACTCTTCATGGACATTGCCTCCCTGGATACCAGTTTTAATAAGCTATCGTCGGTCACCCCGTCGTTGTTTAAAGGCACCGAAGCGGGGGGTGGGCCTTCCACTGCTGGTGAAACCCTCAATCAGTTTGGCGACTTGTTGAAAGACCAAATCAATAAAATTAGTGAACTGGATACCACCGCCCGTGCCGGTGTGGAAGATTATGCCACCGGCGGCAACCAGCCCTTGCACCAAGTGATTATGAACATTGAAAAAGCCGATACCGCCTTGCAGGTGGCCACCCAAATCCGTAACAAAATGCTAATGGCCTACCAAGAAGTCTCTCGCATGCAAATCTAACGACGAACGCCCTTTTTATTACTGACATTTGGCGAAACCTGCCAAGGTTTGTTTTGAGAGGGTTTACGCATGATACCAGTATAAAAACCCAGCTTGCTGGGTTCCTCGGAATGGAATGCATTGGTAGAATTAGGGGAGAGTTAGACGCTTTGCCCATCTAAGCACGGGCTAAAGTCAACATTGATAGTAGAATGGTATGACCCCTCCTGCGCAACCAAAATTGGCTGCGGCGTTTGCGCATGCTAGTGACGCACTTGCCATAGAGTCCTTACATCTCTCGTCACTGCACTTGGCACAGGCCTTGCCGCGCCCAGCTGTTGTTCCCAGTGAAGACCCCTCTCATTTATCGCCACTACTGAAGTGGGCTGGGGGCAAACGTTGGCTGTTACCCGTGCTTCAACCGCTATGGAATGCGTCCCATCGGCCTAAAAAATCGTCGCTTGTTGCTGCTAAAGGTTTTCAGCGCCGGTTAGTAGAGCCTTTTTGTGGTGGATTGGCCGTTGCCCTGGGGTTAAACCCTAAACAGGCCTTGCTTAACGATGCCAATCCCCACTTGATTCATTTTTATCAACAGGTGCAGCAGGGCTTTCGCTTAACGGTGCCCTTAAAAAACGAGGAGGCCGCTTACTATGCAGCCCGTGAACGGTTTAATCAATTGATTAAAGAGGGCATTGCGCAAGACACACCGGAAGCCGCCGAGTGGTTTTATTACCTCAATCGCACGGGCTACAACGGCCTGTGTCGTTTTAATAAAAAAGGCTTGTACAACGTGCCTTTTGGCAAATACCGTACCATTGGGTATAAAACCGAATTTAGTGATTATCAGCCCACCTTGGCGCCGTGGCAGTTTGCCAGTGGTGATTTTTCCGAGCTGGCCATTGATGCCAACGATTTTGTGTATGCGGATCCGCCGTATGATGTGCCCTTTACCCAATATGCGGCGGATGGCTTTACCTGGGCGGACCAAGTACGCTTGGCGGAGTGGCTGAGTGATTTACCGTGCCCCGTGGTGGCCAGTAATCAAGCAACGGATCGGATTCTGGACTTGTACCGTAGCTTGGGCTTTGAAGTGCAAACCTTGGCGGCACCGAGGCGTATTGCTTGCACCGGTGATCGCACCCCCGCCCAAGAGATGCTGGCAGTTAAAGGGCTGTAAGCCATGTTTTAGAATACTCAATGAGTTTGTTTATCATTGATTTTTTCAGAGTGTCTCCGCTGCCAGCCGTGAGTTCATTCAAAGCCTTAAACACTTCTTCTTCATTGCCTTTAAAGGTAAAGGAAAACGTTACGGTATCGCCTTCAATGTCTGCATTAGCAGAGTCAAAACTTCCATTTTCTTCGCCAGTAATGTCATCCAGTCCTGTTTGTAAAGCCTGTTGAACAGCATCTCGTCCTTTTTGCTGAATATAGGGCCAAAGAGTATCGTCTTTTATATCAATGGGAGCTCCAGAAAATCGGACCCCTAATAATCGTTGCATCATTATCTATCGACTCCTGTGGATTGGTCTCAAGGCTTTGTAAAAATGATAACGACTGTCAAGAAAAATAATTGCCCTAGCCCTTTCAGAAAAGGGCCTTTTACGAACCCACCTACAGCAATCAGCCCTTGCAGCCAAGCCACAATTCAGCCAATATAGTAGGATCTTTACCCTATTGCTTTAATTGAGTTACTTTAATTGACCCCTAGATTGATTATGATTGTATGCCAACACCTACCTTACACCCTATGACGCTTCAACCCACCCCCACCCCAGCCACCATGTTTTCCCCAGCCAGCCCCAAAGCGCAGGCCCAAGCCAAGGTAATTGCCACCTTAGGCCCTGCTTCCAGCTCGCCCGAAATGATTAGCGCCCTGATTACCGCCGGCATGAGCGTGGTTCGCCTCAATATGTCTCACGGTGAGCAATCGGTCCACTTAGAGACCTTGCATAAGGTTCGTGAGGCGGCCAAATTGGCGGGTCGCCCCATTGCTGTTTTGGCCGATTTGCAAGGCCCCAAAATTCGCACAGGACGCATGGTGGATGGTAAGCCCGTTCGCATTGAAACCGGCAATACCATTCGTTTTGAATTGAGCGACGAGCATGGGGATGCCACCCGCATTACCACCCCTTTGGCCCCTATTTTTGAAGTGCTAACCCATGGGATGCGGATTTTGATTAACGATGGCGCCTTGCGCCTAATGGTAACGGATATTCTCAGCCCCACCGCGGTTCAGTGCCAGATTATTCAAGGCGGAGAGCTGAATGAGCGTAAAGGCATTAACCTGCCCGATGCACGTATTAATATTGCGGCTTTAACCGAAAAAGACAAAGCCGATGCCTTGTTTGCCGTAAAAGCCGGGGTGGACTATTTGGCCCTGTCTTTTGTGCAGCGGGCTCAAGATATTCAAGATTTGCGCACCTTTTTAACCGAGCACCAGCTCCCCATTCCGCCCATCATTGCTAAAATTGAAAAACCACAGGCCCTGGAAGAAATTGATGCCATTTTTGAAGCTGCCGATGCCCTCATGGTGGCTCGAGGGGATTTGGGCGTAGAGCTCTCGCCAGAGCGTGTGCCCATGATTCAAAAACGCCTGTGTGCCAAGGGCTTTGAGATGGGGAAACCCGTGATTGTGGCCACCCAGATGTTGGAATCCATGACCCACTCTCCCTATCCTTCTCGGGCCGAGGTGAGTGATGTGGCCAATGCGGTGTTGGATGGTGCCGATGCCGTCATGCTGTCGGGCGAAACAGCCACGGGTGAATTTCCTGTAGAAGCGGTTACCATGATGCGCCGTGCCATTGTGGAGGCTGAAGATTATTTGTTTGCCACCCGAACCGATGAAACCCATGTGGCTCACCAAACGGATCAGGTGCCCCAGGCAGTGGCATATGCTGCCAGCTTTGCGGCTCGTAAAACGCCCATTGCTTCTATGGTGGTCCTAACCGATAGCGGTAAAATGGCCCGCCGCATTAGTAAAATGCGGCCACATCAACCCATTATTGCCCTAACAGAAAACCCTGCTGTAGAACGCCAACTGGCATTGTTGTGGGGGGTGCGACCCATTTGTATGGCTTTTGCCGACACTACCGATGAAACCATTAACGAGGCGGAGCGGGAAATTTTAAAGGCCAAGTTGCTTAATATGGGTGACCGCGTGCTGTTTTGCGCCGGCTGGACTCCCATTGTGGGTGCCACCAACATGCTCAAATTTTTCACCATTGGGGATGCCGTCAAATCTGCAACCGGCTTGCTCAATACCCATTATTAATAACCAACAGTGGCTATTTCGCTTCTCTTTAGAGAGGTATTACAAAACCTAACCTGGGAAGTCTTTTATTTAAGACACCCCTACAGGGCGTTTTGATAGTTGGTTTGGTGCTCCCAAGAAGGTCTTTTAAAAGGCCCTTTGGGCCTTAGTTGCAACGATAAGCCTGTATGCGACGAAGACACTGCATCCGATCGTCTTTAATGCCACGGGCTGTGGGCTGCTTATCGGCCAAATGCTTGTCGTAGTCCGCTTCGTTAAGCAATAAAAAATTAGTGGCTTCCAGTTGAATGCTGCTGGCTGCGGTTTGTTTCACATAATCGGTGGCTGTAGGGTGCCACGCATCCGCGTGGGATATGGCGCTTAAAGACGACAGTGTGAGTAAGGCTAAAACAAGGGTGAGTGGCTTCATAAGAATAAACTCCTGTTGCAACGGCTGTAGAATGCTAAAATATCTCTACTATGTTAATAAAACCAGATTAGCCTGAAAAATTGCTTGACCGAATCCTGTTGCTAGAGGATGGGTTATACAACGAGGTATCCATTGCAAGGTTCCCACATCTTATTTTACCCTAGAACAGTAGACTGGTGACGCCAAAGTGCAGGCGGGGGTTAATGCCGTCCGGCGATTGTTGTAACAAGGGGATGCCCAAGTCCAGGCGGCCCTCCGTGTACTTGCTTAGTTTGGCGCGAATACCAATACCGGTTCCCATGTATTGCTCGGTGGCGGGGGCTGCGGCAGGTTGCTTGTTTAAGTGGGTCGCGGTGTAGTCTAAAAAAGTAACCAGTTTAATGTTCTCATTGAGTGGCTCCTTAGTGCCCAATACCTTTAGCGACTTGGGCAGGAATGTTAAAGGGACACGCCACTCAGTGGAACCATAAATAACGGAATCAGCTCCATAAAGCTGCTCCTTGTAGCCTCGGCCAAAAAAGAAGCCTCCGGCCCCAAATTGATCAAAGGTGTAAAGAGAGTCCGGTGTGTATTGGGCCATAACCTGGGTTACCAAGGTGGAATCCCAAAATAGGTTTTGTTCGCGTGCCACGGTGGTGGTGGTTCTAAAGTGTTGGCTACCGGCATTGGGAATGGAGAGCAAAGTGGAATTGTTATTGCTGGCTCCTAAAATATCTAGTGCCCAGCCAATTTCGCTGCGTACAAAGGTGCTGCCATGGTCATCTTCTTGTTCCAGCTGAAGGCCAAACAGGAAGTTCCGCATTTTTTCGGATTCGATGAAGACGCCATCGGCTTTTGTAAATGCGTTTTTAATTTGCAGGCCCGCATCGCCTGTAATGCGCACGTGTTCTGTTCCATAAAGGTATTGGCGCAATCCGGCACTAATGACATTGGAGTGGCCTTTGTAGTTGTACCCCCCATACGCATCCCCAATGGGTTCGGCACGATTGTATGCATGATCAAAACTAAGGACGGTGCCATAGCTGTTAATGGGCACTTCGTAATGAGTGTATAGCCCAAAGCCTTTTCGGCTACTAACGGGTGCAATGGATAAGGTATCGCCAAAGCCCAGAATATTGTTGTGCACCACAGCAGCACCGTATAAGGTATCGCCAAACTGGTTTAAGCCTACGTTGGCCATGTTCATCCCCAAGTGGTAGGGGCGTTGATCGTTAATTTTAAGTGTTACAGCCACATCAGTGGTAAATTCGATGGGCTCAAAGGAGGTTTTAATCTCTAAATCAGGGTTGTCTTCAATACGACGAATGCTATTGGCCAGTTGGTTTAGGTTAAGTGGCTGGCCGGTTTTAATACCCAAGCGGTGCTGGATGCTGCGTGCCTTAAAGTACTTTCCATTTTCTATTGCCACGGTTTTCACCACCAGCGGTTGCACGTGAATCAGGAGTGAAGAGCTTTCAGAAAGGTTCTCTCCGCCAGCGTCAAAACCAATGGCCAGTTCATAGCCTACCTCCGTGGCTTTGGTGCGTAATTCATCGGCCAAAGTAATAAAATCTGATTTCCCCATGGCAGTGCCACGGTAATGACCCACAATGCCTGCTAAAGCCGTTTCTAAGCGTTGCCCTTCTTTTCCTGTTGGAGCCTTGAGAAGTAACGCATTGGCTGTGTAGCGATGACCACCTTCTAAAAAGGCATTGAGATTTTTTTGAAAATAAACCGTGTCTCCAAGTCGTTCAAAATCAATGTGGCCAAATTTACTGCCGGGTCCAAATTCTCCCAGTAAGTCAGCGGCAGGAATAATAAACATTCCCCATGCGCCAGCCGTTCCGGGTCTCGGTGCATCGTTAACGGGGTCATTGCCGGCAAAAGCTACACTGCATAATGAAACAACGCTCGCTAGCCCGAGACATACACCAAGGGAAAGACTGATTGCTTGATGGAACAACCGCATACACTGCCCTATCCTAAAAATAAAAATGATAGAAGACAGTGTAGCGGTGTTTTCAAAAAGGGCAGTAGTCCGATGGGCTTATTTCATCTCGCTTGTGTAGAGACTTAATCTTCAGGGCCAAGGGCCCGTATTAACGCGGAGCCACAATAACCGTAATACTGGGGGTTAACAGCAACTGTTGGAAGGTGTGTTGAAGCTGCTCTGGTGTGACGGAGTGAATGAGTTCCGGTAGGGTTGCGTCCAAACCATAGCCTACTCCTAAGCTTTCGTAAAATCCAAGGTAATACGCTTGGTGGGCATTGGTATCATGGCTTAGAGCAAATTGCCCCAAATATTTTTGTTTTACGGTGTCCAGCTCCGCTTCTGTTAATCGTTCACTAGCCAAACGGTTAATTTCTTGCTGGAGGCCTTTCAACACTTGGGTCTCGTTTTTAGGATCGGTCCCCATGTACAACACAAAGCGGCTGCCCAGCTTGTTGCTGGGGTACTGGCTATCGGTTACGTAAGCCAAACCTTGTTTTTCGCGCAAGTTTACAAACAAGCGAGAACTAAGGCCAGAGCCCAACAAGGTATTGCCCAACTTAAGCGCTGCAAATTGCTGAGGCGAAGCAATACTGGGCGCTAACCAGCCTTGGGTAATCCACGTGGCCGATTGCTTGGGGCGTTCTTCTCGTAATACCTGGGTGGTGGCCAGCTTAGAGGGCTTGCGCTTGTTCACAGTGTCTCGAAACAAGGGAGACACTGCCAGCAGGGCCACGTTGTGCCTGGCCGGGAAGGCTTGATCCAGTGTGCGAGCAACCCAGGCCGAATCCACGTTGCCCACCACACTGACAACACTATTGGCCGGCCGAAAGTACTGGTGAAAGTAATCCATCACTCGGTTGCTGGTAATCATAGGCAAGTGGGTGGCAATGCGTTCTCCGGCATTGCCATAAGGATGGTTCGGGTACAAGGCCTGCACGGTTTGCTGAAGTACCAAACTGGCGGGTTCATCGGCTTGGGCCGCGAGCTCGTCTTTTAAGTCACTTTTTACGCGAGTTAAATCCTCCTCGCTGAGGCGTGGGTGAGTCAGCATGTCGCTAAGAATCCACAGTAACTCTCCTGCATCTTCTTTTAAGGCGCTGGCACTAACAACCACCGCGTCGTCCTCAACGCCAATAGAAAGGGATAAGCCTCTAGCATCCAGCTCGTGGGCCAAGGTAGATTGGGCCCGAAGATGGGTGCCCTTCATCAATAAACGCGCTAAGGTAATGGCTGTACCAGGCACTTGCTCAGTGCTTTTGCCCCCTTTAAAAAACCACTGAATGGCAACGGTTTCTGTATTGGGTCGAGCTTTGGTAATCAGGGTCATGCCATTGGCCAGTTGCTGGCTGGTCACCGCAGGGGCCGCCACAGCATCAAGAGGTTTGGCTTGGTTTACTAAGGCTTCGTTGGTGTTAAAGGACACATTAGAAGACACAACAGCCTCCAAGGTATCAGCCGTAATGGCTGTTTCCT
Source organism: Vampirovibrionales bacterium (assembly GCA_029866025.1). Classification (GTDB taxonomy): domain Bacteria; phylum Cyanobacteriota; class Vampirovibrionia; order Vampirovibrionales; family Vampirovibrionaceae; genus JARXAD01. The sequence continues at coordinate 14,958 of JARXAD010000003.1, forward strand.
TGGGCATCAAGGCTACAATCACCGCTTGCTTGGGGTGAATGCTTTGGCGTAAAGCGGTATTCACGTCGTCCAGCTTCAGGGCCTGAACCCCGGCAGCGTACTCGGTGTAATCTTTTAATTGACCGATGGTCACGTTGTAGCCGATGGTTTCGGCTACGTCTTCCGTACTTTCTTGCAAAAAAGCATAGGATTTAATGGCCTGGGTTTTGGCTTTGGCCAGTTCGTCTTCGGTAATGCCTTTGCTGAGTGCATCATTCAAAACGTTCACCATGCCGTTTACGGCATCCGTTAGCTGATCCGGGCGGGTTTCGGCAGATACGAACACCAGGCCTGATTGTTGTTGAGTCCAATTACTGGCGCTGACACTTTGCACCACGTTTTGAGATTCTTTCAGCTGTTGATAGAGCCGAGAACTTCGCCCAGAGCCGAGGGCGTTCATGGCGGCATCCAGCGCCATGACTTGCTGGGTCTGGCTGGCATTGGGAGCTAAAAAGGCCATGGCCACATAGGCTTGCTGAATGGATTCGTCTTCCAGGATGACCACCTTGGGCTGCGTAATGGCAGCAATAACCGGCTGGGTGGGCACCGAGTAGCGCTTGGTATCCATGGCTACCGATGTGTTTTTAGCAGCCTCTGCCTGAAAGGTTTGGGTTACTTTGGCCAAGGCATCGGCAACGGTAACATCGCCCACCACAATGGTGTGGAAGTGCTTGGGTTGATACCACGTGGCGTAATACGCACCAATGGTGTCACGGGGCACACTGTCAATGAGGTTCTTGGGGCCCAAGGTATCGTAGGCGTACCCGTGACCTGGAAAGACCGCCTTTTGGAGCGCCCGAAACAATTGACTGCTGGGGTTGTCTTGGGACCGATTGATTTCTTCTTGAACCACCTTGCGCTCACGATCCAGCTCGGGCTGGGGCAAACGAGCCTGCAACAACATGTTGGCGTGCATGGCCAAGGCTTTTTCGAAACCAGGGGTGGGAGTTTTAATATAATAGTGGGTAAAATCTAAGCTGGTAGCCGCGTTAAACTGGGCGCCCATGCCTTCCAGTTGGGCATCCATTTCGCCCACAGCCAGTTTGTTGGTGCCTTTAAAGAGTAGGTGTTCTAAAAAGTGAGAAACCCCATTGGTGCTCTCGGTTTCATTGGCAGAACCGGTGGTCACCCAGGTATCCAGTGTAATGATGGGCTGAGAGACATCTGGCTTAATGTAGACGTTTTGTCCACTAGGCAAGCGGTAATGATGGATGCCGCTGCGGACTTCTATGAGTGTGGGAGACGCTTCGCTGGTAATGGCTGGGGTATTGTTGATTGGATGAGAAGTTGGATGAGACGTGGCGCATGCCATTGAAGTAAGCGGGACGGTTGTGGAAAACCCCACCAGCACGGATAATCCAAAGGCGGTTAAGTTGCGCTGAGAGCGTGAAAACGACCCAAAACGATTCAATAAACGATTGGCCATGAGAGCTTCCTTTAAAGACGCGGTATGATGGCATTATGTCTCAAACACCTCTTTCTGTGACGAACGCGTCTCCAATGGTTCCACGTATCCCTTCGTTGATGATAAACCTGGGCGCGGTGGCGTGCATGGCCCTGGGCTTACTTGGCTGCCAAGCTCCTAGCATGGAAGACGCTGTTCGTTTGGCGACCCCCACCCCTGGAAAGACGATTGTGACAGTGGACGCTGCGATGTTGCATCACGACGATCACACTTTTCAACCCGCCCTCGCTACCTTAAAAAACGGCGAAGAAGTGTGGGTATCTCCCTACCCAGTGGGTATCCATGGCGGAAGCCTACATATGGCCAACATTGGCAGTGGCCCCAAAACATTTAATCCATGGGTGGCCAAAGACAGTACCAGCAGTGAAATGGGCGGTATGTTGTGCGGCGGTTTGGCCGGTACCAACCCCTATACCGGCCAAGTTCGCCCCGATTTAGCCAAAACCATCCGTGTGCAGCCCGATGGTAAAACGGTGGTCGTGACTTTGCGTAAGGGGTTAAAGTGGTCGGATGGTAAGCCTTTGACCAGCCATGATGTGCTGTTTACTTGGAACCATATTATTAAAACAGGCGTGGGCAACGCCAGCATGCGGGATAATACGCTGGTCAATGGTCAATTTCCTCGCGTAACCGCAACTGATGACCAGACTTTGGTGTTTAAAACGGCCGTTCCCTTTGCTCCTTTTTTGCGGCGCTTGGGGTACCCCATTGCGCCTGCCCATGTGTTTGAGCCCATGCTGCAACAATTGAGGCCTGCTCAGTTTGCTGAAGCCTTTAACAACACATGGACCACCGATGAGGCCTTGAAGCACCCAGAAAACTTGGTGTCATCGGGGTTGTGGGTGCTAAAGCATTACGACCCAGCCACCCAACACATTGTGTTTGCTCCTAACCCTCACGCCAGCTGGGTGGATGCCAATCACAGTCGACTGCCCTATGTGGCTCAGTATTCGGTGCGCACCGTGGCAGATATGAACAATCTGGCCCTACGATTTGAGCAAGGGGATATTGATGTGTACAGCGTGCCGGGGCAAAACGTGGCCCATGTACGCCAGCTTACACAGCCAGCTTTTACCTTGTATAACTTGGGCCCCAGTGATACCAAAAGCTTTGTGATGCTGAACATGGCCCAACGGATCGATGCGGCCACCAAGAAGCCTTTGGTGGACCCAAATAAAACAGCATGGTTTCGTAGCACCTTCTTTCGTCAGGCCTTAAGTATGGCCCTTAACCGGAATGATATGGTGGCCAACGTGTTTAAAGGTATTGGCCAGCCGGCCTGCACGGCAGAAAGCCCGGCGTCTCCTTTTTATGATGGGTCGTTATTGGCCGAAACTCAAGGCCTCTGTCCCTCACAAAACATGTTGAAAGCCAAAGCATTGCTAGAAAAAGACGGTTTTAAGTGGAACCGCCAAGGGCAGTTGTTAGATGCCAAAGGCAACCGGGTACGCTTTGAGTTGCTTACCAATAGTGGCAACGATCAACGGGAAACGCTAGGTGTGATTATTGCCGAAGACTGGAAGGCCCTGGGCATTCAAATAGACTTTAGGCCGCTGGATTTTAACGTACTGATTGGTAAGTTTGATACCGGCGCGTGGGAAGCCAGCGTGATGGGTTTGGGTGGTGGAAGTCCCTTAGAACCCCATGACGGCGCTAACGTCTGGAAGAGCGATGGTGCCCTCCATATGTTTAACCAGCGCCCCCGGCGGGCCGACGGTACAGTAAACGTGGCCGATAGGTTGCCTTGGGAGACGGAATTGGATGCCTTGTTTAACCAAGGAGCCCAAACCCTTGATTTGTCCCAACGAAGGCCTGTCTACCGTCGTTACCAGCAAGTGGTGATGGATGAGCAACCGTTTTTGTTTTTGGTGTGGCCGCTCTCCTTGGTGGCTGTGCATCAACGCTTGCACAATGTGCATCCTACGCCTTTAGGTGGGGTGTTGCATAACGTAGAATCGGTGTGGCTAGAAAAAAGATCGCATTAACATGACCTGAGCCAGGCGTTGTGATCTCATGTAAATAAAGGATACAGTCTGGGCCGATTAACCCCTACAGAGAGAGGGACATTTGACCGATAAGATTAGTAATCAGTTATTCCTCTTGCTATCACAATCATTCCTATGCCATTGGGTTTGAATCTGTGGGAGTCTTGTCTATGGGCCACGCAATCATTAATTGCATTCGTTGCAACCGTCTTGTTCGCCAGTCTATGAGCGGCAAGTGCCCGGAATGCTCTGTGCGTGAAAACGATCAGTTCTCTCAAATGTTTCGTTTGTTGCAAGGCAGTGTTAAAACAGGCGGCATTTACATTAAAGATATTTCTAAGCAAATTGGCATGCCCGAAAACATTATTGAAGAGTATTTTTTAGAAGGAAAACTTGGTACCGCTGCCCATTCTCTACGATTTAGCTGCAAAAAATGCGGGGTGGAATACAGCGGGGACGAAGGCCATAGCAGCATTTGTTTGGGGTGTCGGGCCACTGTTTCAGCGGAAGCCGGTATTAGCATAAAAGGGCGAAACGACGTTATTATGCAGCAAGGGGAAGCCAGACGCATTTGCTTGTTGTCTAAAATTAACGGCACCGCCTTTGCCCCAGAAGATGAAGAAAAAGGCATTCGATCCGATTTTTCGCGCAATCTGTAAAAAAACTTCAATTCTTCGGCGTAGCTGCAGGGTAGCCTCCTATTCTCCTGTATGCAGATGAAGCCGAAGGTTTAGGGCTCCCTCTTCTGTCCAATCTCTTTACAATATTAAAGAGATATTGTTGCCGTTCAACGATAACCGCTAACAAGCAGGTTGTGGCTACCCCCCTAAAGGAGAGGTGCACATGTTGCACGCACGATACCGATTTATTTTTTATGGCAGTGCCTTTGTTGCAGTCGGCCTTATCGAGTGGCTTCGACGGTTATACCCGCCCGTTTACTGGGCTTATTGCTTTGTATTGCCGTTTATTTTTTTGGGGTTGCGAGACATTCTTCAGCGGAAGCAGGCCATTCGCCGAAATTACCCCCTATTGGGGAGACTTCGCTATCTCTTTGAGGCCATACGTCCCGAAATTAACCAATACTTTGTAGAGTCGGACCTGGATGGTCGTCCTTTTAACCGAGAGCATCGGGCCAATGTGTACCAACGTGCCAAAAAAGAGCTGAATACCCGCCCTTTCGGGACTAAGTTGGATGTGTACAAAGAAGGCTATGAATGGGTCAATCATTCCATTAGTCCATCTCACATTCATCACAGCGAGCCTCCCAGGATGCTGATTGGAGAGGCCCGCTGCACCCAGCCGTATTCAGCGTCTTTGTTTAACGTCTCTGCTATGAGTTACGGTGCCTTGAGCAAAAACGCTATTTTGGCCCTAAACGCAGGCGCTAAACTGGGTGGTTTTTACCATAACAGTGGAGAAGGGGGATTAAGCCCTTACCACTTAAACCCCGGTGGTGATTTGGTGTATCAGATAGGTACGGGTTATTTTGGCAGCCGAGATGCTGAAGGTCGCTTTAGCCCTGAAAAATTTGCAGAACGATCCCAATACCCCAGCGTAAAAATGATAGAGATAAAACTTTCGCAAGGGGCAAAGCCTGGCCACGGGGGTATTTTACCGAAAAAGAAAATTACACCTGAAATTGCTGCCATTCGTCATGTCCCCATGGACCGCGACGCTCTGTCTCCTCCCAACCACACCGCTTTTACCAATCCCATTGAGTTGCTGGAATTTGTGACCCAATTACGAGAACTGAGTGGCGGCAAACCAGTGGGTTTTAAGTTGTGCGTTGGCAATGATTATGAATTTTTAGCCATTTGCAAAGCCATGCTTAAAACCGGCCTTCGCCCAGATTTTATTACGGTGGATGGCAGTGAGGGTGGGACTGGCGCCGCCCCTATGGAATTTGCCGATTTTATTGGGATGCCCCTCACCGATGGTTTGGTGTTGGTAAACAATGCCCTGATTGGGTGTGGGCTGCGCGATGATATTCGCGTGATTGCCTCGGGCAAGATTACCACAGGTTTTCATTTGGCACGCCACATTGCCCTTGGAGCAGACCTCTGTAATTCGGCGCGCGGCATGATGTTTGCTCTGGGCTGTATTCAGGCCTTGCAATGCCACAGCAATACCTGCCCTACTGGCGTAGCCACTCAAGATCCTTACCTGGTAGAAGGTTTGGATCCTAACCACAAATCGGTGCGTGTTATGCAGTTTCACAAAGAAACCATTCATAGCATGTTAGAGCTGGTGTCTGCCACGGGCCTAACCAGCGTGCATGGCTTAACCCCCCACCACATTTACCGGCGAGTCAATCAGAAAATCACTTTGCGGCTAGAAGATCTGTACCCCAGCTTAGCTACGGGCGCCTTGTTAAGTGAGGATGGCCTTGAGAAGCTGCCAGAACATTGGCGGAATATGTGGCAACGTGCTTGGGCTTTGGCCGATGCTGAAAGTTTTTCGCCTCTGACCAAAGAGACGGTTTTGGCTCGCTAGGTATTATCGGCTGCCGCGAATTTTATCGACCAACCCAAAGGGTTTGAGGAAAAACCACACAAAGGCAAAGCAATACGCTGTCATGGTGTAGCCACGAATGGGGCCCGGTGTAACATTGCCAAATATAACAATACCAACGAGGTAAAAAACCGTCATGCCCAGCATGGCTTTTTCCATCGGGCGCAACAGAGGTTTTACGGCGGGCTTTGCTTCTTCTAACGTTGCGTCGGGCTGAGGTGCTGTGGGCGTAGTCATCTGGCACTTCCTTTGGGTGGGGGGGTGCCCCCATCTTCTATAGCGTAGGACAATGGAGGGGTTTAACACCCCTTTATTATGCCGCAAACGAATCCCATGCTACCCACTCAACCCCATAAGGATGATAGTCATCCCTCGCATTTTAAAGCCCCCTTTAGGGCCTTGACGGTTATTGGCTGCGGCTTGTTGGGTGGCTCGTGGTTGATGGCCGCCAAGGAATCAAACCCCACCCTTCACACGCGGGCGGTGGATACGAATGCGGAAACCCTGCAGTATCTCCTGAAGGCACAGGCTGTGGATGACGTTTCCCTGACTCTCCCCAGCCAATGGGAACCCAACCATCTGGTGATTATTGCGACCCACCTTACGGCCAGCCTGGACGTGCTCAAGCAGCTCACGCCCCTAGTTGAGAACGACCCCACCATTATTGTGAGCGATATTGGCAGCTGCAAGCGGGCTATTGTCGCCTTGGGGCAAGAGCTGCTACCCAATCAATTCATAGGTGGTCATCCCTTGGCCGGTAAAGAGGTTTCTGGGGTCCACCATGCCACCAGCCTGCTGTTTACCGGCAAGCCCTATGTATTGTGTCCCAACGAGGCTAACCTGACTGCCGACTACGCCCAGCGGGTGGCGAGTCTGACACATTTCATCGAAACCACTCTGCGCGCGCGCGTGGGTATGCAACCGGTAGAGACCCACGACCGTGCCATGGCTTTTGTCAGTCATTTGCCTCAGCTGTATGCCGTGGTGTTAACCCAATTGCTGTCTCACAACCGTCCTGGTGAACTGTTGGCCTTTCATGGGGCAGGGATGGATGGTCATCTGCGCCTGGCCGCCAGCCCCTACGAAATGTGGCATGACATTGTGTTGCAAAATGCCGATAACTTAAAAGAAGTGATTGGCCAATGCAAAGAACTTCTGGTCCAGTTGGAAGACCAGCTCCATTGCATCCACACCACCCCCACAAAAGACCCAACGGCCTTGCTGGCCCAGTGGTTTGCCAGTGCTAACACTATTCACCAGCGCTTTCATCAGGCCAAACAATAAAACCAAACCATAAAAAAATCAGTCGTAACCCTGTTGGGTTGGTATCGCTACAAAACTAACAGTCGATTCTTTGTCTGAGGATGCCTTCAGCTTTCAATGTAAGGGTTGCTGTGGGGGTTGATCTTCTCCTGCCCTTCGCCTATCTTAACCTTCCTTAGCCACACACGCCGTAAAGCACTTGTGTGAGACTGAAGCACCCACGTGTGGGGGATTGGCGCAGTTGGTAGCGCGTCTGCATGGCATGCAGAAGGTCAGGGGTTCAAATCCCCTATCCTCCACCACTTTATGTGTTCGGATCTTTCAAGCAAATATCCATTTCAATCGTTCGTTGTACTGTTTTATTTTTACCGACTTTATTTTTATCGGCTTTATTTTTACCAGCGCTTTTTTCTACCAGCTTTAAACCAGAAATGTCAGGAAGCGTATAGTTTGTAATACAGGTTTCAATGGGTCCATTAAAGAATGATATACCCGTCTTAAATGTATCTAAAATAGTATTCACGAAGTTGTGTTGCTGCATGAACAAAAATCTAACAGCGAAGAAACGGTCTGTAGCAGCTTCACTATTTTTACTACGTGACAAAACATCTTCTACTGCTTCTCTAATCAAGTGCTTATGGACAAACATGTCCATTAAAGTCTGTTGTGCTTTCAACAGTTTTTGTTTTGCTCTTAGCTGGTCTTCTTCAGAGAGTGATTCAATTTTATTTAGGCCCAGCATCTTATTAAAATCATGCAGTGCTTCTGAAGCTTCTTTGGCATGGCGTTTATTTGCATGATGGTGATGATCATTAAATTTTTTACTCTTTGGCATCAATAATTTAAACGTATCATCTTTGGGATCATCATTCAGAGTCCCTGTTAAGCGGACTTCGCCTGTTGTTTTATTATAGTGTAGTTGGCCGTTAAAGCCCGAAAAACCAATGCGCATAATCGTAGTGCTCGTAAATGATGAGGGGGAGTGCTTCGTACTTCTATAAACCCCCTCCAAAACCAAAATTGCCCCCTTAAGCAGCATGCTAGGCAAATGGTAAAACCCAGCTTGCTGGGCCGTCGTAAAAGTTGTTCGCTATGAGGTTTTGGGATGGTGAGGTATGGTTATGGCATCAACCCCCAAGCAATCCCAACGCGCACCGGTAACTTAACAACGGATAGCGCTCAAAGAGAGAGTTGCCATGACCCACGAAACATCATTGCCCGATACCTCCATCGCCAGTCTAACCCCACGCCAGCAGCACAGCGCTGTGGCCTACATCACCCAAACCCACACAGCCTGGAAAACCGCCCGCCAGCCACTAGAAACCAAATGGCAAGAATGTTGGGACGCCTACTTGTGCACTGTGGCCTCTGGCACTAGCTTGGATAACACCAGCGCCGATCGCAGCCGTGTGGCGCGCCCTGTTCTGTACGAATCGGTGGAAAGCATCCACGCCCACTTGCTGAAAGCTCTTTTTCCCGCTGATGAACATTTTTTCTCTGTGGTAGGACGCACAGAAGGGGACCACGCCCACGCCGGCACCATTGAAAGTTATTTGCGCAGCAAGCTGCAATCGTTAGGGTTTTACGAACAATATGCCCTGTTTTTAAAGCAGGCCATTATTACAGGTAGCAGCATTGCGGCAGTGCCTTGGGTGCAGCAACGCAGGCGGCGTCGCGTTCAACAGCCCATTACCATGCTGGGTGCCACCTTGGGGTATCGTACCGAATGGCAAAATGTGATGACCTACAACGGCCCAAGCTTTGATGTGGTGGATTTGTTTGACGTGGTGATGGACCCCAATGTCTGCAAATTTGAAGAAGCCACGTTGATTCGTTGCTTAGATAAACCCTTACACCAGCTCAAACAAAATCCCTGTTACAGCAATTTGTATAACTTAACCCCAAAACCACCATTGCCCAACGCCCACAAAACTGCCCGAAAACAAGCCGTTGGTCTGCAGAGCAGTCTTAACGCCAGTACATCTGATACTGTTGAGCTACTTGAGGTGTGGGGCGATATTTGGATTGACGGCACTGTCTATCAAAACATGGTAGCCGTGGTGGCCAATGGCGAACGTCTCATTCGCTTTGAAGAAAATCCTTATGATCATGGCCAAAAACCTTTTGTCTTTACCAGTCTTATTCCTATTCCAAACGAGTTGTACGGTATTGGTGCTATCGAGAAATGCTTGGGCCTTCAACACACCATTAATACCCTCACCAACCAAAAACTCGATGTCATTAATCTCTCGATCAATAATCCTTTCACTTATTTAATCAATGATGATGTCTTTGACCCCAACACCTTGGTCACGCGGCCTGGTGCCCTTATTCCTGTTAAAAGCCACGACACCTTACGGCCTATTCAGTACCTTAACAACTTTACGGTGGCTTTTACGGAAATTGCCGATTTAAAAGCCGAAGTGCAAGAAGCCACAGGGGCTCTTAAATTTTTTACCGGTGGTGATGCAAGCAATGGCAATCGTACGGCTACCGAAGTCAGTGCTTTGGTAAATGGCGGTGCCCAAAAGTTTAACCATTTTGTGGCCCACTTGGAGAACACATCATTAGAGCCGTTTTTAGAACAAGTGCTAGAAAATGCTAAACAATTTTTACAACAACCAGAAACCCTTCGTGTCTCGCGAGAAGACGGGTCTCTTCAGTTTTTAGATATTTTACCTGATGTCCTGCGTCAGGCACAGTGTACCTTCCGAATTGACGGTTCCGCCAGTGTGGCGGCCGAAGGCCAAGAACTGGATAGCATTGTTCGCTTTATTACCATGGTGCAGCAATACCCCACCTTGCGAGACAAAGTAGATGTCCTTCCCTTGTTGAAAAAAGTATACCGACGCCTTGGCTTTAAGGATGAAGATCAAATCTTTGCCGTTATGGGCGGCTCTGAAAATTTAGCTAGTGCATGATCTTCTAAGCGCTTTGAAAACCATAGTTTACGATTCCATTTGTGAACGGATATAGAGAGCTTACTTTCCCATGTCCTCTTATGACATTGATCCCGCATTACTGGCCTCCAGCTTAAAAGAGCGTGCAGCCCTCATGGCCGACTTGCAAGAGCATCGTGGCTGGCAACTGCTAGCGGCACTCTACCGCCCCGAGGTCAAAACCCGCGTTCTAGATGTGGATGATCATCATGCATTTGTATACGAAGCCACCCGTGCCCAAGCTTTTGGCGAGGTTTTTTCTACGCCTGATCGAGTGATTCGACAGTACCGAAAAGAAACGGGGCGTCTGCCTCGTAAAAAGCCACCCATGGATTCTAACGATTCGTAATTAATTTTTTTCTCTGATTCTTTCACTCTTTTTTTACTATTTATTACACTTCCCCCTCAGGAGAGACGCCTCATGTCGATGCAATCATCACCTCTACCCAATACCACCACACCCATATTGGAACAACAACTGCACCAAGCCCAATTGGAATTGGCTCAACTCAAGCAATCCCTTCAACAAGGCAAGGCCCCCAAAGAACCCACTCCCGATGAGCAACTATCAGCTTTCATGGGCAACCCGGCAGAGTACGTGGCTAGCATTGCCCAAAATGTGGTGGAACAAAACGCCGATCATTTTTTGGTAGACATGCGGGAAGAGGCTGAATTTAAAGGGGCATTACGTGCTTTTCGTGTGGCCCATCCCGATGCCGTACCCTTTGAAACCCTGATTTTTGATGAAGTAGCCAAGATTATTCGCAATGATGATGACGGTGTTCTCGCCCCGTGGAGCGAATTACTGGAGCAAGGACTTCAACGCTTTCAGATCGTGTTTAAAGAAACCCTCAAAAACAATGCTGAGTTATTACAAAACCCCACCAATAATGCCAATGCGTCGCAGCCTCCTATTCCTCAGCTTACCTCTTCGGGTATCGAGGCCAGCGGCTCTCGCAAAGCACCCAAGCCGTTACCTTCTTTTACCCGCGATCAAATTGCCAAAATGAGCCCCGCCCAGTTTGCTGAAAACGAAAGCGCTATTGAAGAGGCAATGCGGCTTGGCAGAATTAAGTAAGGGAGCCGTTCCCTCTACCTGGTTTCTTCCCTTTTCGCCAAATGTAAGAGACACCTACCCTCTTGTCTGATCCCCTTTTTGGGGGTCTCCTATCCCTACCCAAGCGATGCTTGGAATACTTCGCTGACTCCGAAACATAATTTTGTTTAAAAACATCCCATCAACAGAGAGGAAAACATCATGGCCGTTACCAATTTCATTCCAGAAGTGTGGAGCCAAAAACTACTGAAAATTTTTGATAAAAACGCCGTTATGGCAAACTTGGTGAATCGTGATTTTGAAGGCGAGATTCATAACGCTGGCGATGTGGTGAAAGTACGCACTTTTGGCGATGTCACCATTAACAGCTACACCCGTGATATGACCATTTCATTTCAGGCCCTCACGGATCCAATGCAAGAAATGGCCATTGATCAGCAAAAATATTTTGCCTTTAAAGTAGATGATATGGACAAGGCCCAAGCCGACGTCAATATTTTGGAAGGCTATACGGGCCGCGCTGCCATTGCCATTCGCAACTTGGTGGATACCTTTTTGCTGGGCCAATACGCCAACGTAGACGCCGGTAATATTATTGGGAGCAACGCATCGCCCATCACCTTAACGGCAGCTAACGTGTACGGATATTTGGCGGATTTAAGCCAAATGCTTGACGACGACAACATTCCGTCGGAAGATCGTGCTTTGGTAATTACCCCAAAAGTAAAAACCTTGTTGCTCAAATCTGCCGAATTTACCCGCGCCACCACCTTGGGTGACAACGTGGTTCAGAATGGCTACATAGGCAACGTGGCCGGTTTTACTGTCCATACCTCCACCAACATGGCTGCTGTCAGCGGCGTCATGAACCTCATGGCTTTCCACCGTGATTTTATTTCCTTTGCCAGCCAAATCAGCCAAATTGAGCATGTTCGTCCCTACAACATGTTTGCCGATGCCGTAAAAGGCTTGTACCTTTACGGTGCCAAGGTATTTACCCCCACCGCCGGTGCCGTCCTTAAAGCTGCCGCTTAGGGGATAGCGGGCGTTTTAATAACGAAATTATTATTACTGCCCACAATGTTCCTACTATAAAAACCGTGCATTGCGCAGATCCTCTTTTTCTATCAGTTCAGGATATTCTCAACCAAGGTGAGTACACCCAGCGAATAGCAATGATGCATTCTCGTTAATAACCCAGCGCTACCAGGCCTCACCTTGGTTTTTTATTGCCTTTTCACCACAGGACTCAATGCCCCATGGTTTCCTCATTCCATCGACTCTCCCTTAATCCATTTCGAAAAAACAATCCAGCGCAACACAACGACACTATCAATAATAAAAGCTATAACAAAAACCATTACAGCGAAGCCTGCTTATGGCGCTGCGAAAACCAGCATTCACATCGCATTCACGTCATTCACGGGCCGCTGGCCAAAATTCTCACCGAGTACCCTAATGATTATTGCCTCACGTATTTAGGGGATGAGCAGGCAAGCCTACCGTTTAAAAAGGTTCTGTAAGGTTTTTCAGTCTACAGTGATTACAATTTTTGGAGAGATTTTTATGACCACCTTATTGCAGATCGTTAACCAAGTGTTGCGCCGTAATGGCCAGCAAGAGGTGGCTACTCTATCCAACGCCACCACGCCTGCCCGCCAAACCGTGGATTTCATCAATCACGTGGTGGCCGATTTAGTCTTTACTTTGGATGCCAACAGACTTATTCAATCCACCAGCTTTAGCACCGTAAACGGCACCCGTGCGTATTCGCTTTCTCCTACCGATGCAAATATTGGCAACTTATTGGGAGATTCGGTTTACATTAACGGCCAACCTTTACTGGAAGTGGATTACACGCATCCCTTGGCCAACGATCCTTCCGCTGCCACGGGTACCCCCAGGCGATTTTATCGCCAAGGCAATCAACTCCATTTACTGCCCACGCCAAATGCTGTGTTAGTTGTGAATTATCGTTACCGAACCTTGCCCGTAGCGTTGGTAAATGATGCCGACGTACTGGCGTTACCCAGTGACTGGGAACCGGTGATTATTCTGGGTGCTTTGGCGTTACTGGAAAAGTTTTTAGGCGACGACGGCTTTGGAACCACCTACACCTTGTACCGCGATGGCGTCAGTCAGTTACGCAAAGCCAGCAACATCAAGCCCTTTCCACGGATGCGCGGGGCGTATCGCGGGTATCCCCATCATTCTCCCTTTGGTGGTGGCGATGACGCAGCCTAATGAGGGGGGTCGTTCCCTCCCCTTTTTTTAAGGGCTTCGCCCTTAATATCTATAAATATTCATATCCCGCTCAATACCCTTTTACCTAAGAAGCACCGAAATCAACGAAGCATTCCAAGGGAATCCTTTGTACCATTGGGGTACGGGGCCATACGGAAGGCCCCAGCGAATGGCGAAGCCCCAAGTGCTTAAGAAGACATCATCCAGAAAGAGAGACACCATTATGCCCGCCCTGCGCAGCTTCAATTTTTTTAACAATACTGGTGGACTCAATCTGCGCCACACCGATACCCAACTGGTCGACACCGACGCTGAAGAAGTGGAAAATTTGCACGCCACCAGCAATGGCAGTTGGACCACCCAAGACATTGGCTACACTCAAATCAACGCCACCGCCTTGGCCTTTGGTAGCCCCAGTGGTAACACGGTTCAAGGCATGATTAGTTTTACCACCGAGGGTGGCCAAACCCATTGGGTGGTGGTGGCTGGGGGTAAATTTTATACGGTCTCTGCAGGGAATGGCACTGCCGTAGAACGGCCCTTGCCCATTGCTTGGGATACAACAGCCCCGGTCACTTTTGCCACTTTTTTGGGTCAGCTCATCCTCTTCAATGGCATCAATGTGCCCATGGTATGGGATGGCGTGAGCGCTATTGCGCCTTTGGCGGGGTGGCCCGCCATTATTGTGGGAGTGACGGTGGGCAATCCAACCTTTGGGGCGGTGTATGCCAACCGTTTGGCCGTCGCTGGTGATGTCAACAATCCATCCACCGTGTATTTAAGCGAGTTGGAAAATCCAGAAAACTTTACCCCCAGCGTTGGACCTTCCAGTCCGGGAGCTATTTTGGTAGGCCCTGGCGATGGGGAAAAAATTACGGCGCTCCACACCCTGTATTTGCCCCTTACCAACGAAGAAGTGCTGGTGGTGTTTAAAGACCGCAGTACCTATGTAATGACAGGCAGCGATGCTGACACCTTTACCTTGCAAAAAATCAGCGGTGAATTTGGGGCCGTGGGCCCGCGCAGTGTGGTGCAAGTGGGTAGCGAATTAATGTTTTTGTCGCAAGAAGGCATTACCAGTTTATCCACCGCCACGGCGGACGGCAACCTGACAACCCGAATGCTGTCACGCAATATTCAGCCTCAAATCAATACTCTCAACCGCAATGCATTGGCCACCAGTTGGACCATTCACCTGCGTGATAGAAACGAAGTGTGGTGGGCGGTGCCCGATGGTGGTAGCACCCAAAACCAACGCATACTTGTAATGAATTATGACAACGGCCTGAAATGGAGCCGCCGCAGTGGTGTTATTGCGGCGTGTGGTTGTGTATTTCAGGGCCAACTTTTTACCGGAACTTATAACGGCGTGTTGCACCGCCAATGCAGTGGCAGCAGCTACAACGGCGCTCCCATCTCGTGGACGTACCGAACCCCCTTCTATGAGCTGGGATCGCCCCGCCAACGCAAACGTATTCGTGATATTGAGCTGTACTTGCGCCAGCAATCGGCACTGTCCCTAACGGTAAAAACCGCATGGGATTCTCGCCGAAGCGCTGCCAGTCAAGAAACCACGACCCTTACCAGCACCCCCGATGCCGAAAGTGCCTTATTTGGATTGGCCCTGTTTAATGCCGATAAATACGGCTTGGCGGGACTCAGTCGCGTGCGTCTCATTCCAAATGGCAGCGGCCGCAGCGTGCAGTTAGAGCTCAGTGGTACGGCTATTAATCAACCCATTGAGCTTCAAGGATGGTCCATTACTGCCCTTACGATGCAGGGCTTTACATAAGTAATAAAGCCAAAATGTTTGTGCGAACTGCGATCTCGTGTCCCTATTATTTTTTGGAGATCGACTCTATGTTGTTACTATCGTCCCTTAAAAAAATTCTTCCCACCCTTAAAGCCCTCGTCATACCTACTACCCTGAAAGAAAAAGCCACATCGCTGGTTTTAGCATGGGTTGAGAGCCTGTTAAAAAAAGCACTTAACTTAGGACTGAAAGCCAACAGCCTCCCTCAACAGCCGGTGATGGCAGCACTGCAATTAGTTTCGTTAGCCACTACGGCCGAAAGCCAAGAACCCTTACCCGAAAAGCTAACTGTAGCCTCTCGTATTTTATACACCCAATTGCCTAAAGCCTGGAAAAGCCCCGAAGGCCCCCTAACCGAAGGCGAACTGCTTGCCGTGCTTCGCGATGGCTTGCGCCTAAGCCGCAGTATTCATAGTGTTATTCAGCGCTCGTAACACGAAGGGTTGAATAGAAATCCCCCGAAGAAATTTTAAACCTTTCTCGGGGGATTTTTTTATTGAGAGTCTACATTTAAAATAAACAACGGCCACGGAATTACATGGAAGGATAGTATGGATTTCCTTGGTTTTGCTGGCCATAAGGATTCCTCATGGGCGACATCGACATCATGGGCATGTAGTAGTTCATTAAAATATAGGGCAGTAACATATTCATAAAGAATGAGCCCATTTGCGAGGCCGCGACCCCTTGCATGGTGGGATTATACACGTTATTGGTGGGGTTAAACATCTGAGAAAATGGGTCCATTCCCACAGGCCCCATGGGAATGCTACTCCACGGCATGGGGTTATACCCCATTGAGCTGTTTATGCCCCAAGGACTGGTTGGCATCATAAAATAGTTGTTAATCACCTGTCTCGGCGGCGGTGGATTGTAAGCCGCTGTTACGCCAGAGACGCCAGTTGTGCCAGTGGTTCCGGTAACGCCAGTTGTGCCAGAGACTCCCGTTCCGCCAGAGACTCCCGTTCCGCCAGAGACTCCCGTTCCGCCAGAGACTCCCGTTCCGCCAGAGACTCCCGTTCCGCCAGAAACTCCCGTTCCGCCAGAAACTCCCGTTCCGCCAGAAACTCCCGTTCCGCCAGAGACTCCCGTTCCGCCAGAGACTCCCGTTCCGCCAGTAGGATTTAGCAAATCATTGATGTCATAAGCAATATCGCCTATGGTGATCAAGCTAAAGAGACTTCTATCGCCTTGAATAATCATGACGTTATCCGAGGCGCGTCGAACCACAAGCTGATTATTAGCATTCAAAGAAAAAGTATAATCATCAATGCCTAAAGGCAAATCCACAATGGCTTCCGCATTACTGCCATTCAAATATATATGAGTAGACGTTTCGTCTAAATAAATGCTAGACGTGCTGGTATTAGGGTACGGTTGCGATGGTAAATGGATACCCAGCGCACTGGAATTATTGATAAAAAACTGGGCGTGTTTCGCATTGGTGCCCGAAGCATAGCCTATAGCTGCATTGTTAGTATCGGTAATGACAAACGAGCGGTTGGTTGGTTTTGGAGTGAGGTGAGATTGGCCATTGACATTAATAAGGTCATACAATACCGAAGGATCACCGGCTCTGCCACGTGCGGCAACACCCGATAATGAAGAATTAGGTCCAATTGTTACCATAATACAATCTCCTGCATGCAAATTGGCATGGAACTCAAATGAAGGCTAAAAAACGTATCGGTAATTTGGTGGATTTCTTAAAAATCCTGGGAGTTGCTGCCCCACAAACGTTGGGTATCGACTATGATAGCCTTGCCTTGTTCTGTATACCCTGCTTGCTTTATGTCTGCACCCACTCACCCACTCCCTGCTATTCAGTCGCTGGTCCTTCGGCGCATGGGAGAACGCCACTTATCCGGGGTCATTGCCATTGAATCCGTCTCCTTTGGGCAGCACCACTGGAGCGAGTCGTCTTTTCGTAACGAGTTTAACAACCCGTTGGCACGTTATTATGTGCTAACCAATGACGAGGATACCGAGGTATTGGGCTATTGTGGCTACTGGTTGGTGGTGGATGAAGTTCACATCACCACACTGGCGGTGTCTCCTGCTCTGCGGGGGTTGTCGCTAGGAGAAGTGCAGGTACTCCATATCCTGGAAAAAATATCGGGGCAAAGCGTGCATTGGGTGACCCTGGAAGTACGTACGTCCAATCAATCGGCCCAAACCCTCTACTATAAATACGGGTTTAAGACCGAAGGTTTGCGGAAGCAGTATTACCAAGACAATGGTGAAGATGCCTTGATTATGACCACCCCTGACATTGGCACCGAAACCTATCGCCAGTTACTAAAACAAAAGCAAGGTGCTTTACGGGAACGCCTGGGCGGTCTGCCCACTGGTTTTGGCACTGCTTAAACCCCCGCCAAGGCGTGGTTTACTAGTGATTTAGTAAATAGGGCGTAAATCTCTAAAGTTATTATTGCTTACGCCAAAGGTTAGTTTATAAACCCGCCTTGGCGGGGTACAATGCAAGGCATGGTTATTACGTTGCCACCATTGCCTAAGCGACCTGCCAAGCGTCCACCGTTGCCTCTGCAGCAACGTGCTCTGCAGGGGTTACCCCCTCGCCATGGCTTAAAGCCGTTGGTGCCCGCAGCCTTGGAAGTGGATGAGTTGGAAGCCAAGGCAAACTCTACCACCCCTTCTGCTTTGAGTGCCTTGCAAACGCCTCCGTCTCAGTGGACGACCGCCACCCCGCGACTCACGTTGCCCCTGCTGTTGCTGAGTGTGTTGGCGTGGATTGGTTTGGCTGCGGTGGGACTGTTAGCCGCACCGTTACCCAATTGGAGTGAAGGACTACTAGAGGTTTGGCAACAAGCAGGCAATGTAACAGCCCCCATTTATGCCCATGTGTGGGATGCCGTGTGGTACCGGCCCCAGTTGCCTTGGGCAATAGCCTGCGGCGCTTTTTTAGGCCCCTGGACCGGTATGGCTGTGGTGGCACTGTGGTTGGGCTTGTCACTCCTTGGGTTGCCTCTTATGGCTTCCGGCGGGGGGCTAGAGTTGTTTACCTCTCCGATTTTTGGGTTTGCTTTGGGGCTGGTAGGTGCAGCCGGGGTATCTGGTTGGTTGGCCAATGCGCCGCTGCCAGTGTCTCCGCAAACCATAGCGGCTGCCATGTCTTCAAAAAAATTGGCAAAACCCTCTTCTGAAGAAACCATGACGTTGTTGCAGCGCGCCCAAGTACCTTCTCTGGTGGCGTTAAGGCGTCAAAAAAAACTGGAAGAAAAACGTCAGCGACAAACAGCCCCGACTTTTCTGCCCACTTCGGGGCTGTCTCTTCGTACCTTAGTGCAACGTGTGGTTTTTATTTTTCGGGGTGTTGGGCAAGGGTTGCTACGCCTTCAACAAGGGGTGGGTTGGGCGCTGAATAGAATACGACCTTCGGCTGAGCCACAGAAGGGTGCATCCAATGCTTTTGCATTGCCTTGTGGAATGATTCGTTTGTGTGCGATTAGCCTATTGGCCACCGCCACGGCTCATACACTGGGCTGGTTATGGTTAAGCTTGCTTAGTGTGGCGTTTTTGTGGCCATTCGGTAACCCCATGGGTGTGGCCACAGCCCAGCAGTTTATTGTCCATTGGGGCGCTCAACTCTCCACGTTGTCGTGGGGGTATGATGCCGTGTTTGGCCTGTGCGGCCTATGGGTGGCTCAGGGTTTGCGCTACATCCTCGGCATTATTCTCTTTGAGTGAGGCGGGTGCTTCCTTAGAGGGATCCGATTCTTGTAAGCCTTCTGTGGGTGTTGGAGAGGTAATAACTCGCCACACAAAGGCGGGCAAGGTACCCAAAATGCGTTGAATACGCCAGGGCTCGCTACTAATGCGATACAGCCATTCCAAGTGCAAGGCTCGAAAGGCCCACGGGGCTCGTTTTTTTTGACCACTCCACACATCAAAGCTACCACCGACTCCTACTGCCACGGCGCCGCGTAGCTTGGGTAGGTTTTCGGCTATCCATAACTCTTGCTTGGGTACCCCTAATGCAACCAGCAGCAATTGAGGTTGGGTCGCCAAACACTGCTGGGTCACCAAGTCCTCATGCTCAGGGCTATCAAAATACCCATGGTGCGCAAAACACACCTGCAAAGCGGGGTATTTAAGGGTTAGAAAGTCTAATAAAGCGGACATAACGTCAGGGGAAGCGCCTAATAACCCCACGCGAAATCCTTGCTGGGCGGCATAGCCTATCAGGGCTTCCGAGACCTCAATGCCAGGGGTTCGGCTTACCATTATGTTGAGCCGTTGTTTTAGGGCCCACACCACACCGGCCCCGTCGGGTATCACCACATTGGCGCTACGAAGCACGGCGCCCAGAGGCGGATTAGCATCACCCTGCATCAGCATTTCAGGATTCAAGGTGACCACGTGGCATCGTTGACCACGATGCAAGGCTTCCGTAACCAATGCTAACGCGTGGGCCCTATTAGTGGCATGCACCGGATAACCAAAGAGCACCGCTGCCGGTTGTATTGTTAATGGCGATGGCTCCAAAGGCATAACAAAGGCTAAGCTGCCGACTCCGCTTCTGCAGGAGCAATGGAAGCAGCAGGCGCAGATTCTTCACCAATAGGAGCGTCAACCGTTACCTGGGTATCTGCCGTAAAGGGTAAAATTTCTGCTAGTTTTAGTTTCTTTTGTTCCACCATGGCCGCAGTAATGTTTAAGGCCGGTACATCGCTGCGCGAAGGTACTTCAAACATCACGTCCAACATCAATTCTTCCACAATACTGCGCAGCGCCCGAGCACCCGTCTTGCGTTTTAAGGCTTCTTTGGCAATGGCTACGGCAGCATCTGGGTCAAAGGTCAGCGTCACGTTGTCCATGCTTAGCAGCTCTTGGTATTGCTTAAACAAGGCATTTTTGGGCTGGGTGAGAATGAGGACCAAGGTCTCTTCATCCAGCGGATCCAACACGGCAGTAATGGGAATACGGCCAATAAACTCAGGAATTAAGCCAAACTTCAGCAAATCATCAGGCTGAAGCTGTTTGAGACGCTTGGCCGCTTCCAAGTCGCGCTCCAATTGGGTACGCGCCATCACACTGCCAAAACCCATGGATTTACCAGACACCACGCGGGATTCCACAATTTTATCCAAGCCTACAAAGGCACCACCACACACGAAGAGAATATTGGTGGTATCGATTTGGATAAACTCCTGATGGGGGTGCTTACGCCCACCCTGAGGCGGCACATTGGACACGGTGCCTTCAATCATTTTCAGCAAGGCTTGTTGCACGCCTTCACCACTCACATCACGAGTAATGCTGGGGTTTTCGCTTTTGCGGGCAATTTTATCAATTTCATCAATATAGATAATGCCACGCTCTGCTTTGGCCGCGTCATAATCTGCCGATTGGTAGAGGCGGAGAAGAATGTTTTCGACGTCGTCACCCACGTAGCCGGCTTCCGTTAAGGTCGTGGCATCGGCCACGGCAAAAGGAACATCTAGCATTTTGGCCAAAGTTTGAGCCAAGAGGGTTTTACCGCTACCGGTAGGGCCAATGAGCAACACGTTGCTCTTGCCAATTTCAATGGTGGCAGAAGGCGAATCGCTACCTGCATGGACTATTTTATGATTAATACGTTTGTAGTGATTGTATACGGCTACGGCCAACACGCGCTTGGCATCGTCCTGCCCAATAATGTGCTGATCCAAAAAGGCTTTAATTTCCATCGGTTTGGGCACTTGGGTCATGGGGGCAGCGTCGGCTGCTTCTTTTTTAGGCTCATCGCCCTCGTAAAATTCTTCGTCTAAAATCTCGTTGCACAGCTCCACGCACTCGTCGCAAATGTAGACCTCAGGCCCTGCAATGAGTTTTTTCACCTGATCTTGGCTTTTGCCACAAAAAGAGCAGCGTAGGCGGGGTTCGTCGGCTTTAGCCATCATCGGGTTCCTTGGTTCACGGTTGGTTCTGTGTTTAAACAAGACACAGTATAGCAGAGGGATGGGGCGAAGTTAAAACAAACCCGCCCCAATCTCACAATACAAAGCCCTTTAGCTGGCTTTTTTCTCGCCTTCAACTTTGATAATGACTTTGTCCACCATGCCATAGGCCACGCCTTCGTCGGCGGTCATGATGTAGTCACGATCCGTGTCTTTTTCAATTTTTTTGAGGGATTGACCGGTGTTGGCTGCCAAAATCTCGTTCAACATCTTCTTCATGCGGTTAATTTCAGCGGCCTGAATTTCGATATCGGTGGCTTGGCCTTGGGCGCCGCCCAAGGGTTGGTGAATGAGGATGCGCGAGTGTTTTAGCGCCATCCGCTTGCCCTTGGTTCCGCTAGAGAGCAAGAAGGCCCCCATGCTGGCGCATTGGCCTAGGCAAATGGTGGTTACATCGGCACGAATATGCTGCATGGTGTCATAAATAGCCAAGCCAGCGGTAACGCTACCACCGGGGCTGTTAATGTACAGCATGATGTCTTTTTCTGGGTTCTCACTATCTAATAGTAGCAACTGGGCCACAATCAAGTTGGCAATGCCGTCATCAATGGGGGTACCCAAAAAGATGATGCGCTCGCGCAACAGGCGCGAAAAAATATCAAAAGACCTTTCGCCACGGCTGGATTGTTCAATAACCACGGGCACATAGCCTGCCGTGGTAGTAAGATTGTTTTCGTAGGCTTCGGCTTGGCGGGCAACTGCTTCCATGCCGCCGGGGGTGTTGAGTATCGATGTCATTCGGGGGTCCCCTCCTCAGGGTGATTTAACAGGCCCAAGGGCCATACAACAATAAGTGCTACACAGTAACCAAAAGTACCGAACCGTTTAGGCAAGGCCACTGTTACGCAAGCGTTGCACTCATTGGGTGCTATTGTCCCATAGCTTGCAGAATGTGCCAACCAACCCAGTCCTCACCCCCTCCATTTGGTTGGCCCCGCTAAGCAGAATTCTATTACTTGTTACTTCTATTAAATACTATCGATACATTGTGGCCGTGTTGCAGCCAGCGATCGCACTATGATTTCACTAGCATCCCTGCTTGCCTCGTGGGATAAGAGAAGAAGAGCCCCACCCTAACCAAGGAACCCTGCTGCCGTGGCCGATGAAGACAAGCAGTTTGAGGCCAGTGCCCAAAAAATTCAAAAAGCCCGCGAAGAAGGGCAGGTGTTTAAAAGCCGGGACATGTCCACCGCCATCGTCCTGGTGTCTACCTTTGGCCTGTTGCTGCTGATGACGCCCATGATTTGGCGGGAAATTTCCACTCTCTTTATCTTGGTGTTTGATCAAATCCCCAACGCCCACATTGAAGACATTGGTTGGCAGTATTTGGCCCTAATTAGCGTGAAGGCCTTGGTGCTGTTGATTGCTCCTTTTATTGTAGGGGCAGCTATTATGGCCACCATTGCCGATTTTTTTCAGGTAGGGCCCCTGTTTGCCACCAAAGCCGTGATGCCCAAGTTTGACAAACTTAACCCCGTGGCAGGCATCAAAAACATGTTTTCCATGCGGTCTCTCATTGAGCTGGTGAAAAACATCCTTAAAATTGCCGTGCTGGGCTTTGTGGGCTGGAAAGTGTTTGAAGAATACCTGGGCCAGCTGCTATCGGTGGGGGCATCTGAAAACGTGTTTGCCCTGATGGGGGTGCTGGGGGCCTTACTGACTAAATTTATCTTGTTGGCAGGCTTGGCCTTCTTTATTATTGGCGGGGCCGATTTTCTCTTTCAACGCTGGAAATTTATGCAAGATCAAAAGATGTCCTTTAAAGAGATGAAGGACGAATTCAAAAACTCGGAAGGCGACCCCATGGTGAAGCACGCTTTGCGCCAACGTCGCATGCAAATGCTGCAACAAAGCATGCTAGAAGCTGTACCTGACGCCGATGTGGTCATTACCAACCCCATTCACTTGGCGGTAGCCATTAAGTACCAAGCCGAGAATATGGAAGCCCCCCAAGTGGTGGCCAAAGGCGCCGAACTGTTTGCCGAAAAGATTAAGAACTTGGCGCGGGAGTACGGCGTGCCCATTGTGCGAGAACCAGAAGTGGCAAGAGCCCTGTACCGCATTGTGGACATTGATCGTGAAGTGCCACCGGATATTTACCAAGCTGTGGCCGAAATTTTACTTTTTGCTTGGAAATCGGTGGGAAAGGGAGTGCCAGGCTCTAGCGCACCAACGGGGTTGGGGCCCGACCAAAATGATCTTCAATAACGCCTCTCTCAATCAACCAGAGGAACTGGGCGGGAGCCACTGTTTAAGCGGGGCAAGTTGCGATATGATGAAAGGCCCACGGGTAAGCCTATGCCTTAGGTAGACTGATGTGTCGCCCGTTGAAACAGCACTTCTAAACTGTTTTCAAGCCGTTTTCTGTTGTAGCGAGCCCTCTGCTTCGTGACTCAGCCCCCTCATTCCTTTTCGGCCCCAAAATCGGGCAAGCCTGCCGGCAACCTTAGTGCCGGTGGCAACGCCGTGGACGCCGGAAAAACAGGCGAAGCCAAACCTGCCAACAGTAAGCCCACCACCCTCCAATACATCCCCTTGGTGGAACGGGTGGCTAAGGCAGAATTTCAGCGAATTCCCAACCACTTGGTGGATTACGATGAGCTGGTGACCATTGGGGCCATGGCGATTCAAGCCTTGCTTAAGGGTAAATCGGCTGCCGATGCCGAACGGCTGAACACCTCATACGTGGCCACGGCCATTCGTTGGGCCATTCGCAACGAGCTTCGCACCCGCTACAAGTGGTACACCCTTAAAACCACCAGTGCTGCCAGCGAAGACACTACGGCCACGGAAGGTGAGCCTTCCGCTGAAGGCAGTGAAGACGGGGATGATGTCCCTTCAGCAGGTCCTCAAGTACGAGAAGCGGTGTACCAAAGCATTCTCTCCATTGACGGGATTGCCGACAGCGGCGACGGTGATAACAGCTACGACTTTATTGCGGATCAATCTGCCACGCCGGATGAGCGTTTGGAAATTACCGAACTGGGCAAGGCCATACGCGCCGCCATTGAGACCCTGCCAGAAAAAGAGCGCTACATTATGGAGTGCCGTTTTTACCGCAATATGCAGGTAAAAGACATTGCCCACAGCGTGAACCTAAGCAGCAGCCGCATTACGCGTATTGTGCAAAGCTGCCTGGATTTGGTTCGGGATTACCTCAAAGAAAACGACCACATTGACTAGCCTGCAAGCAGGCTTTATTTAAGTTTGGCAATTTTGATAATTAAGGGGTGTTATACAATAACGTTGCTTTTTAGCAATGTTGTTTATCTGGCAGCTAGGATTTTTTTATGCGTATTAACAACACGACGGCCCGTTTTCCCCCCCCCCTCAATTAAATTTGGAGCAAAGGATAAACTTATTTATGTTATTGAAAAAGTTGGGGGACCAGAACATGAGAGACTCCAAGAAAAAGCGGCACCTCTCACCAATCAACCAGGTGTTAAAGCCGTTATTGTTGATGGCAATTCGGTTCAAGTAGCCAGAAATGGCACTGTCAGTACTTATTTGGGTGGCACAAAAGATGAAGCTCTCGATCGGGCATTAGAAAGAGATCCAAAGCGTCACGGCAGTTAATGAAACGGTGGTTTGGGTACAATGGTGTTATGATAGCCGCTCCAGCCACTAAATCCACAGGCAAGCCCTCGCAAAAGCGTGCCACCCCTCAAAAGCCCAACCGTAAAGGGCTGCGTTTGTGCGTCAGTTGTCGTGGGTACTTTACGCCCACCCAACTGCTTAAAGTTAAAAACGATGCGATTATTCAAGGTCCATCGGCAGTCCTATTCAATACTAACCCTATAAAAGCCCCCCTTGGGGGGGGGAGGTCGGCGTATTGCTGCCGCACCCAACAGTGCCTGCAACAGGCCCTTGGGCGCAAACACCTGCAACGTGCGTTGAAAACGCCTCTCCCCGATGCTACACTACAGAGTCTCCATGAGATTCTGGACGCATTGTCGATGGCGTAGCTTTGTTGCATCACCCCGTACAACCCACTCTCTAAAGGAATTTCCCCATGGTTTAACCCGTTTTCTGGCATTGGATGAGGTTTGCTCGTGTCTAAAGTCCGCATTTATGAATTGGCCAAAGTCCTTGACGTTGGTAACAAAGAACTCCTAGACTTAATGGAGGCAGAGCTGGGCGTTACGGTGAAGAGCCACTCCAGCACCATTGAATCTCATATTGCCAAAAAATTAACCGAATTGGTTAAAGCGGGTAAAATCCCAACGAGCACCAACAAACCCAGCCCGCGCTCAGTTAGCTCTTCTGCTAAATCGCCCGCCACGCCTGCACCGCCCCCCGTGCCTGCGGCTCCCATCTTGCGCGTCATTAAGAAAAAAGACCGTTCTCCTGTGGTGGAAGAGGAAGAGACGCCCAAAACCGGGTTATCTGCCTTGCGCGCCCAAACCGAAGCAGTGGCCCGCGAGCATTCGCTGCGCCGCCCTGACGGCCGCCCCGATCCCCATGCCTACGCCGCTATTGCCCATGAACCCGAGCCTGTTACTGAGGTGATGGAAGAGCCTGAAGTCGACGTGGCTCCAGAAATTGAACCCACGCCGGAAGTGATTGTTGCTGACGTTGAAGAACCAATAGTGGTGGAAGCAACTCCTGAAATTGTGGTGGAAGAAGCCCCTGTTGCTAGTAGCGAAGTAGGCGAATCGCCTGAAGCAACTCCAACTCCCACTGCTACCGTTGAAATTGTTAAGCCAACGGCGCCTCAATCATTGGGTCGTGTTCAATCGTCATTGCCCAACGCCCCCAACATTCGTGTGGTGCAAGCCAACACCGATAAAAAATCCATGGAGCCCACCATCTTGGGCAAGGCTGCCCCTCGCGTATTACAAGCGGGACAACGGACGCCCGGTCACTTTGGCCCTGGGTATCGTTCACCCGGTGCTACTGGTCCTGGTCAACAAGGTGGACAAGCCGGTCGTGGTGGTCCACGCCCTCCGGGTGGTGGTGCAACGCGTCCGCCCGGTGCTGCCCCTGCCGGGACTGCTGGACAAGCGCCCACCATCGGTGCCGATGGCTTGCCTCGTACCAGTACGGGCCGTTTTAATACGGTACCGCCCAATTTGCGCGGTGGCGTGGGCAACAAAAAAGAAAAAGTCACGGAAGTAGATAAGCAGGTAGTGCACCGCCGCAAAGGCCGTCAGCGTGAAGTGGAGCTGGAGCCTGTAACGGAAGTGATGATTACCGGCCAACTAACGGTTCGTGAGCTGGCTGAAAAGCTGGGCAAAACCGATACCGACATCATTCGTCATATGTTTATGAAGGGGATGATGGTTACGGTAAACCAGACCGTTGAGATGGCTTTTGCTAAAGCTATTGCCGAGGAAATGGAAATTAAGGTACTGGAGAACGAAAGCAAAACCGATACCTACGATGCCACCACCTCCATGGCCGAGCAAAAATTGGATGAAGCCACCTACAAACACTTGGCTCCCAAGTCACCAGTGATTTCCATTATGGGTCACGTCGATCACGGGAAAACCTCCTTGCTCGACGCCCTCAAAGAGTCTCGCACTCAGGTAACCGCTGGAGAAGCCGGTGGTATTACCCAACGTATTGGCGCCTACACCGTGGAAAAAAACGGCCAGCGTATTGTGTTTTTAGACACCCCCGGCCACGAAGCCTTTACCGCCATGCGGATGCGGGGCGCTGCTGCCACCAACATCGCTATTTTGGTTGTGGCTGCCGATGACGGCGTGATGCCTCAAACCATTGAGGCCATAAACCATGCCAAAGCCGCCAATATTCCCATTATTATTGCCGTCAACAAGTGTGATAAAGACAACGCGGATCCGGATCGGGTGTTGGGCCAGTTGGCCGAACACGGCTTAACCGCCGAAGACTGGGGCGGTGACGTTCTCGTTGCCCGTGTGAGTGCCACCAAAAAAACCGGCTTGGATGACTTACTGGAGCACATTTTACTGGTAAGCGAATTACTGAACCTGCAAGGAGATCCAACGGTTGCTGCTGAAGGCGTGATTATTGAAGCCCGTTTAGACAAACGTCGTGGGCCTTTGGTCAGTGCTTTGGTGCAAAATGGCACCTTGCATGTGGGTGATAACATTCTGATTGGATCAGTCTCAGGCCGGGTACGTGCCTTGATTGATGACAAAGGCAAAACCATTAAAGAAGCAGGACCTTCTACGCCTGTGGAAATTTTAGGCCTGAGTGAAGTCCCCAACGCGGGTGAGCGTCTGGAAGTGATTCTCGACAATGCCGAATTTAAACGCCGTGTGGCGGATGCCAAAGGCAACGAGCGCCAAAGTTATATTGAGCGCCGTCAGATTTTGCCAGGCCTTCAAGCCCCCGATGGCAGTGGCTTGGAGCGTGAGCAGTACCTCAACTTCATCGTGAAGGGCGATATGCAGGGCACCACGGAAGCAGTGAATGAATCCATGACGGCTTTATCTAATGATGAAGTGAAGATCAAAATCATTCACAGTGGTACCGGTAACATTACGGAAGCCGATGTGATGCTGGCCACCGCCAGTAAAGCCATTATTGTGGGCTTTAACGTGCAGGCTGACAACAGCGTGCAAAATTCTGCCGAGCGCAATGGTGTGTCCATCCGCACCTACGACGTGATTTACCATCTGACCGATGATGTGGAAAAAATGATGGTGGGCGAGTTGGCTGCCGAAATTATTGAAAATGAAAGCGGCCGCGCCGAAGTCCGTCAGTTGTTCCCAGTTGGCAAATTGATGATTGCCGGCTGTATGGTGACCGATGGCAAAGTGGTCCACAAAGGCACCATTCAGGTGCTGCGTAAGGGCAAAGAGATCTATCGTGGCGGTGTGGCCAGTCTGAAACGCTTCAAAGATGACGTGAAAGAAGTGGCCCAAGGCTTTGAGTGCGGTATTCGTGTGGAAGGCTTTAACGAGCTGGAAATTGGCGATGAGCTCGTCTTCATGGTCCGCGAAGAGCGCGTTCGGACACTAGACAGCATGAAAAAAGCCGCTGAAAAAGCGGTTGCTAGCCGTGCTGCTGCCGAAAAAGCTGCAGCGGCTGAAAAAATCGCAGCCGAAAAAGAAGCGCAGAAAGCAGTAGCTGAAGCTGCCAAAGCCGACTCAGATAACAAATCTCCCGTAAAGGCTTAAATTTTAGGCTCAAATCCCTCCGTTTATTGTTAAAGAATGCAATTGTTATGACGTACGGTGGTTCACGCAGCAGTTTTTCTCGCGTTGACAAGGTAAAAAAGGCCTTGATGCGTGAGATTAGTGAGCTGATTGCCAGTGAAATTAAAGATCCGATACTGGACAACCAAATTATTAGCGTGACGGAAGTAGACGTGAGCAAAGATTTTGCGGTGGCTAAAATTTATCTGAGCCTTTTAACAACCTCTGCGAATCCCGAGGCTATTTTGGATGTGCTGAATGCCGCTGCCCCCAAACTACAAAACATGGTGGGTAAACGTCTTCAGTTGCGCAACACGACCAAGCTCAGTTTTTATCTAGACGACTCGTTGCAGCGAGGCAGTCGTGTCCATGAGTTGCTCAAACAACTCTCGGCAGACGAGCCACCTGTCTCTGATGCCTCGTAACAAAGCAACATAAACCCGCATCAAATCCCATATAGTTGTTTTTATACAACTGAGGCTTTTTAATTGACGAAATATGTTATAAAAGCCCTCTTAGGCGCTGCTGCTCACCCAGCATTCATTTAGAACGAATCATAGGCTGAATAAGGGTGTATCACCCTTGGTTTACATCTGCCAGTACGTGCAGAAAAGCCAATTTAGGTAGGGAACGATTGTTGTGACGGATTATGGCGTTAGCCTAATGCCTGCATGGGTACCGCAAGGGACCGGGTTTGCAGTGGAAAACAATGCGTTACCTTCGTCTAACACATCGGCTGCGTCTTTGTTAGGTGCACTTGCCCAGGGATTTACCAATACCACGTTTCCCGGTAGCGCCCCAGTTTCCCCAGAAGCGCCTGCTATGATAAACCTCAACAATGGCCCACGACAATGGACCAGTATGGCAACATTAGCAACTGCTGAGCAAAAACCAGTACAAAGCTCAACCAAAACCACACCGGTTACTACTCAAAAAGTTGAGCCAACTGCTGCAACTAAAATAACATCGCGCATGGAGAAACCATCCAAAATTCCTCAATGGGCGTGGGAAGCCACCAGCGCTATTGATGAATCTGTGGCCCGCATTGCCATTGCGCACCTACTGAGTAAGGAATGTGATCCAACGGATATTCACAAGGTGGTAGATCACCCCAATGATCCCGGAAGAATAACAAAATATGGCATTGCTCAACGCTACCATCCAACAAAGAATGTGGCCAACTTAACCATTGAACAAGCCGTTCAAATTTATTACAACGAATACTGGATCCCTAATCGAAACTTACTCAGTTCACTGCCTAGCGATGGCATGCGTGTGGCAACACTGGATGCCTTTGCCCACCATGGGGTAGAGGGCACCAAAAAATTGCTAAAAAAAATTGCTACCCAATTAACACCTAATGCATTGGGAAAAGCTCGCATTGCTGAGCTAAGGACCAAAGACCACGCCGGATCCTTTATCAATGGGTGGGAGACAAGAATTGAAGACGTGACCGCGTTTGCCGAAAGTACTGTCTAATAGAAGATTTACTTCTTTTCGGTAGCTTTTTCTAGCTCTAATTGCATTTTTTCCAGTTCGATTTCCATCTCTCCCTTTTGCTCCAACTCATTAATTTTAGGAGCAACATCAACAAAAGTCATAATTTGAAAGCAATTTGGAGGAGAGTCTTTTTTACATACTACATTTCTCCAAACCTTGCCATTTTGGTTATCTAAAAGAAAAACCATATGATTTAATTCTAGAAGTGCATATCGATCCGAAGAAGGTGGGTGTGAAACATTTAAGTCACACCCTACAAAAAACAAGCTAGTACTTATTAAAAAGCATGCTAATACTTTATGCATTTACCCTTACCTGCTTAAGCGTCTTCTTTAAGGGCGCTAACCACCACGGCAAATTCAGCCGTAACCTTGGACGAGAATTTAACGTACGCCTGGAATTGACCCACGCGGTTGATGGCTTCGTTGGTATTGATTTGCTTACGCTCAACAGTTAAGCCGGTTTTATCCAAAATAATTTTGGAGAGTTCTTTGGTGGTGATGGTGCCAAACAATTTGCCGGTTTCGCCAGCATAGGCTTCCACATTGACGGGGCTAATGGCCGATACTTTTTCAGCTTTGGCGGTGTCGTCCTGAAATTTGCGTTCGGCTTGCTTGCGAATTTTCTCCAAGCGTTTTTCGCGGTCTTGCATGGCGCCTTGGGTGGCGCGAACAGCCATCAATTTAGGGGCTAAAAAATTGAGGAAATACCCCAGCTTTACATCCAGCACGTCACCGTTTTCGCCCAGGGCATCCACGTCTTTGGTTAAAATGACTTTCATTGAAAACTCCTAAAACTTAGTAAAAAAGGGGGTGGTTGAGACACAACCGCTACCAGAATGCAGTTGAATAGATGTAACACAAACCAGGGTGTTAACTCAACCCAGCAAGCTGGGTTTATAAACAAACAAAGAGGCTTTGATTTTAAAACACACCGTGGCATACCCATACAACTCCCTTATTAGGTTGGGTTTTGATACGATTAAAATCACTTCCAAACGATCGCCTATTCACTTGTCAGTCTGACACACCCATTTGTTCAGTATTTCCCGGAGCTTCCTGTGGACGAACTCATACACCACCTTAAAGAGCTGGGCTTTAATTCATATGAATCCAAGGTATACCTAGCCTTACTTAAAAATTACCCGGCAACGGGTTATGAAGTGAGCAAAGAATCAGGGGTGCCCCAAGCCCGCGCCTACGATACCCTAAAAACCCTTGAGAACAGGGGGGTAGTGATTGCCAATGCTGGTAAACCCATTACCTATCTACCTATTTCTCCTAAAGACTTACTCAGCCAGTGGGAACGATCGTTTAACCATTCCCTGGATTTCCTCAAAGAGTCGCTGCCAACCCTTAGTCAGGAGACGGTGGAACCCATCCTCAACATTCGTGGCGAAGCCGCCTGTAATCTCCACATTGAAAGCATGATCAACCGTGCCAAGCGGGTCATCTTTTTGGAAATTTGGGAAAAAGATGCCAAACACTTTGCCCCCGCACTAGAAGCTGCCCACAAACGCGGCGTGCAGCTGAACGTGGTGGGTTACGATGGGGCCGACTTTGATTTTTGCAAGGTATACCATCATGACAAAGATGAAAAAATTGACCGCTTGTTTGGTGCCCGCTGGCTTATTTTGGCGGTGGATGATGAAGAAGGCTTGATAGGTAATGTGCCCACCGGTGAGCTGGTGCCAAAACTGGTAACGACGCGTAATAGCGGTATTGTTTTTGTGGTGAAGGAGCTGGTGACCCACAATATCTTTTTACGTGACGTGGAAAACACATTGGGCAAAGAAATATATGAAGCGTATGGGAACAATCTTCTCTCGCTGCGCAATAAAATTTTGGGCTATGAACTATTGACCTAACAAAGGGCTTACGACAGATGTGTGTCAATTGTAACGTTGGGTAACAATCTTCTTCATTGTGTGTCTCTTAAGGCAATGGAACACTTGGGATCGTTTTTGTTCTATTACATGGCATGGGTTTACTGTGGCAACGGCAACATACTGGGTAATGCGTTCCATATGCTGGTGTTCAATGGGTAAACCATTATTTCCAAAGTCTTACGTAGCTTATTCATTACTGTAAAATAGTCAACATCCCTTACCCCGTTCGAGGAATTCACTCTATGAACCTATCCCGTCGCCCGAATGCGTCCCGTACCCTCTTGTCTGCTGTGGCTACCTTGATCATCCTTCATGGGGTCATCGCTTCCGCATCTGCCCAAAATGCCACCGAGCAAGACTTTATCCAGCTTCCTGAAAATTTTTCCTCTGTCAGCCCCACCGTTCCCAACGAAGAGCTGGACTTTAGCGATGACAACAACAACAGCTGCTGTACCCGCGTACCCGGCAAACAACGCGCCTTTTATCGCGTCCCAAAAAACGAAAGCGAAGTAAACACCCGCTTGGTGGTAGACGCCATTAACGAGCCTGGTTCTCAGATTTTAGTAGAGTGCAACAAGTACGCCGGCATTGTGGAGTTGGTCTCTAATCAATCGGCGCCTCCTACCGATATTACGGTGAGCCAGCAAGCCGATATTGGGTCTCGTAACGGCTACATGCTAAAAGACGGCAACCTGCGCGTGACCAACGCCAACTGGCGCTCGTCGCTCCTCAATCGTGCCAAAGAGTTTGTCACCTCGTCTTTTCACGTGAGTGCCATTGGTGGTAGCAGCCATTTGGATATTCAAGACGTTTCCAATTACAGCGTGTGCATGGCTCGTGGCAGCAACGTGTTGGATGTTCGTAATACCGACAACGGATCGCTCCTTACCTACAACGGCGCCGATCATGTTCATCTGGCTGGCAACAACACCAACATGCTCACCCGCACCGGCAACGGCAACGATGTCATTGAAGTGGAGCAAGCCGATCCGCTGGCCCTCAATGCCGACGCGTCCCCTGCCTTTCGTGGTGAAAAATGGACGGCCAACAACGTGTACCGTACTGCCATTAGCGGCTGGGATGGCATTGACACCCTAGCCTTAAGCAACACCCCCTTGGGTACCAAATGGTGCCACATTGGCGATGCCCGCGTGTTTGGTGAAACCTTCCACATTGTGGAGTTTGCCTTGCCCCCAAGCGCCGTTAAAGGCCCTCGTCGTCAGCGCATTAGCATTGGCAACAGTATGGAATACGTTGTTTTTAACGGCAAACGCTACACCTTGGAAGAGTTCTTGAACAACGGTGCCGCCGCTGCCGATATCGCTCGTGCCTTGGGCGTTCCCGAAGACAACATCAACACCCTAAACGTGGCCGACCCCACCGCCTTTTATGGCACCCCTAATGCCGGTCGTTACAACGATCGTTTCAATGGCCAGCCCATTGCCATGCCGGCTGTTACCACCAACACCCCCGTTCGCGGCCTCTACTAAACGCCAACTGACAAGCCGGTTTTATAGAACAAGATCAATGAAGCGCCCTTTAACTCTAGAGTTGAGGGGCGCTTTTGTTACTCTCCCTCTAACAATTCTGTGAGTAAGAGTGGATTGTTGGCTTTACAATGCGCCAGCATTAAGCCAACAACGCCCCTCAGCAAGTCATTTAGCCTCCAGGACCCTCAAAAAACCAGCCCCTCAATCAAACGATTCGAAGGGCTGAATGGTTTTTATCGTTTAGCCGTAACTATTTGCAGCTGCATGGTTTGCTAGCCGGTTGGGTGTGGTCTTGGTTACAAACGCAAGGGTTTTTGCAGTTATGGCACGTAGGGACTTTGTCGTCGTGCTTACACCCACAATGAGGCGTGGCCATGGCGGGCAAAGCCAAAAGGCATACAGCAGCAACAACAGCCAAAGCCGATAACAAAGAAGCACGGAGGTTGCGGATCATGGTGTTTTCCTTTCGTGTGTAGGGATTGTTATGAGGCACTTTTTAAAAAACGTCTTCCCGCTTAGTCATCATTCAGGTGGTGCAAAATCGGGCAGCAGCCCGCAGGGCCTTCGCCAGGGCAGGCATCATGCAGTTCTATCAGCATGGTTTTCATCACCTGCAATAGCTGAATTTTTTCATCCACCACCGCAATTTTGTCGGCGGTCATGTGTTTGATTTCGGCGCAAGGCTCGCCCACATCAAACTTTAGGTGCAACAGTTGGCGAATCTCCTTGAGAGTAAAGCCAATGTCTTGGGCACGTTTAATAAACAGCACCCGGTCCACGGTTTCGGGCGGGTACAACCGGTACGCCGCCTCCGACCGCTCGGGGGTAGGCAACAAGCCTTCCCGCTCGTAATAGCGCAAGGTTTCGCTGTGCACGCCTGCTTTTTTCGCCACATCGCCGGATTTCAGGGTTGTCATGAGATAGCTCCTTTTCTGAACTATCGCCACTATAAACCCTGTACCTTACTTTAGAGTCAATCCTATTAGGTTGTAACAATTTATTACAGGTTTAGCAATTTACAAATCATTCAATTGTTTATTTATATATAAATTATATATCCAATACCAGACAAGCAAAGGGATCATGCAATGCCAACAATTGGAGCAGCAACGCCTATCACCCGGATGAACTATGGTACCCAATACAATGATAAAAAAATTAATTACGCTCAACCTCGAAGAGAATGGGCTAATGTTAATATTACTGATGATTCATGGCGCAGTACCAGTACCTACACCACTGGGGATTATAATGACACCTTAAATTTAAACGGTAGTCAGCAAAAAGTAACCGCTAACTTAGGAGCAGGTTACAACAGAGTATCCACAGGTTGGCCAAGCGCTAATTCCAATATTAATGTGCAAATGTATGGCGGATACACCACTTTAATTGGGACAGGCCATACCCTGAATCTCAACTCGGGTAAAGGTAACGACGATGTTAGGATTGGCTTTTTTGATGATGGTGCCGTAACAACAAATTACAAAGGCACGCTGAACCTAGCCAATGGAAACAACAATGTGCAAATTAATGGTTATGCACGTGGCAACAACTTAACCTTTAATGCTGGCACAGCAGGCAACAACTCATTCAGTATTACAGATTACTCCATGGATGATATTAAAGAAGTAAAAAAAATAGCTAGCAACATGTACCAACTAACCGATTTTAAGGGCAATACATACAACATTAACAGCGCCTTTAAAAGCATTACCCTGCATACTCGTATAGTCAATGCTCAGAATCCTTATGGCTATTTCCAATCAACAACCAAAACATTGGAGCAGTTGGATCAACTTAAATAACCTTTTACTTTTGTAAACAGCGCCGTTCATTATGGTATGAGCGGCGCTGTTTTTGTTAGCCATTTGTAATGGCCAAAACAAAAGTTTATTTGTTTCAATAGGGGTAAGGGTGAACTGGATATAAAAATCCAAAACCCCATATGATTATTAGAAGGTAACGCTAGGTGCCAATATAAAAGCCCAGCTTGCTGGGTTACGCTAGGGCATGGCGGGCAATAAAATCGGTGTAGACCTCTTCACCTTTTTGAAAGGTCTCATTGGCCATTAGGGTTTGATGGAAAGGGATGGTGGTCTCCACGCCGGTAATGGCAAACTCACCCAAAGCACGCTGCATGCGGGCAATGGCCTGCTGGCGCGTGGGGGCCCACACAATCAGCTTGGCCATCAAACTATCGTAATAGGGGGGAATGCTATAGCCCGTGTACATGTGGCTATCCACACGCACGCCAGGACCACCAGGGGCAATGTAGCCATCAATTTTGCCAGGACAAGGCATAAAGTTTTTTGCGGGGTTTTCTGCGTTAATGCGGCATTCAATGGCATGACCATCCAGACGAATGTCTTCTTGGGTGATGGAAAGCGGGTGCCCCATGGCCACCTTGATTTGCTCACGAATGAGATCAATACCCGTAATCATCTCGGTAACGGGGTGTTCCACCTGAATACGGGTGTTCATTTCCATAAAGTAAATGTTATTATCGGCATCCAACAAACACTCAATGGTGCCCACGCCTTCATAGCCAATTTTACGCACGGCTTTTAAAATAGCACTGCCCATTTTTTCCCGCAGCTCAGGCGTCATCACAGGCGAGGGCGCTTCTTCCAGCAGTTTTTGGTGGCGGCGCTGAATGGAGCAATCGCGCTCATTAAGATGTACCACGTTGCCGTACATGTCGGCCAACACCTGAAATTCAATGTGGCGTGGGTTTTTCAGGTATTTTTCCACGTAAATGTCATCGTTGCCAAAAGCGGCCTTAGCTTCGCTCCGGGCCGCTTGCAGCTGGCCTTCCACATCGCTGGATTTTTCGGCAATACGCATGCCTTTGCCACCACCCCCAGCGCTGGCTTTAAGGATAATAGGATACCCCACCTGATCGCCCCACGCACGAATGATATCGGCATCGGCGGTGGTGCCATCTAAGCCAGGAGTGACAGGCATGCCCACGCGCTGCATGGTTTGTTTGGCGTTGGCCTTGTCGCCCATCTGGTTAATCATGGTGCCACTGGGGCCAATAAACTTAATTTTATGTTCGGCGCACAGGTCAGCAAAGTCGGCGTTTTCTGCCAAAAAGCCATAACCGGGGTGAATGGCATCCACACCCGCCATGAGGGCGACGCTGAGAATATTGTTGACGTTGAGGTAGCTGCTCACCGAAGGAGCGGGCCCCACACAGTAAGCTTCATCGGCCAATTGCACGTGTAGCGAGTCGGCATCGGCCTGAGAGTACACCGCTACCGATTGAATCCCCAGCTCTCGGCAGGCCCGAATGATGCGCAGGGCAATTTCGCCCCGGTTGGCAATAAGCACTTTGGTAAAGGGGGTAATGGTGGTGGTTCCAGTGGAAGACATGCAAACAATCCTTACAGACGAAGCCAATATTGCGTCCCATGATACCATCCCCCAAGGGGGCTTTGATACTTAAATGTTGAGTTGAGTGGCAGAGGGGATAACTAAGCTGCCTCAAGAAACGTCTATTGTTACCAATTGAAACAACTTGCGCAATTTTAGCTTGCTAATTGTTTTTATTTGCTTGGAGATAGTTTTACGGGTGGTTTTAAAACAAGCGTTTTGCACACGCCGGTTTGCCTTTGGAAAAACCCAGAAACAAGCACCACAGAGCAACCCACACTCGTAAACCTTGGACGACAACGAGGTAGACACAAACGTATCCATATTTTTGGGTAAGCACCGTATTACGGCTTGCTGGCCCTATCTTTGGGTGCGAAAAATGGATGGAGTGGATGGTATGAGTTCATTAGCCAGTGGACCGGTAAAAAACACGTATTTAACCCAAGTGATTGCCCAAGCCGATACGGACAAAAGCGGTACGGTAAGCTTGGAAGAGTTAGAAGCCTTTAAAGGCGCCCATAAAAAGGACGGCTACTTAAGCTTAGTGGAGCCAGAAGCCCCCGATAGGGCTGCTCAAGCCAAAGGTTTAGCCAGTGCCACTGCCATGATGCTGCGCGAATACGAGTTGTTTCAGCAAGCCACTACAGGCGGTGCCGGTATTAGCGCTGATGGCATTACCGCATTGACTGCCCACGACTTGGATAAAACCACCGTTAGCAACCGAGACCTCGCCAAAGCCAAAAAAGCCTTACCACCCGAAGCCTCCGCCGAGGAAATGCAAAATTATGATGATGACGGCTATGGCGGTTATGGTGATATTTACAACAATACCAACCCGTATGGGCCTATTTCATTGGATAGAGGACTGGACGGGATTTTTACTACCTCTAATATGCTGGTGCAGCAAAATGCCCAGTTTTTAGATGGGTATCAGCCCCCCCCACCCGCTTCTAAAAACGTGGCTGATGCAGCATTGGCTGCTGCCCCCGCCGAAGAAGTTAAGACGAAGAAATGGTGGCAATTTTGGCGTTAGTAGCAAAGCCTTGCCAAGGGGCTACCGGTTGTAATGGTCAATAAATACTATCCAACAATATTCAGCTGTGTGCCAACCCCTGTTGCAGGGGTTGGCATTGCAGTGTTTGCACCAAAGGTTGGCGTTTGCTCACCCCCAAAGATGCCAAAGCTTTCGGTATTCTTCTGAATGACATCTTGCAAGGAGGCCATTTGTAGGCTTATTGCACTGTGAGTCATTCCAAGGGGTATCGACATTGCAGATCCTACTTATCAAGCATTTGAACAACCTTGGGTAGTATAGCCAGGTTTAATTGTTAGGCACAAGGGTGTATTTTTGCAGGTAGTGGTGTAGCAAAGCATCGCTGGCAGCTTCTAACAAATCCAATACATGGTTAAAACCATCAGCCCCACCATAGTAAGGGTCTGGCACATCCTCTACTTCCAATTGCGGTGCTATGCTAAGCAAGCGCTTTACTTTATGTTGCGCGTGCTCGGGTGCTAAGGCCATCACATCGGCTAGATTTTTAGCGTCCATTACCCAAATGTGGTCAAAGGTATCAAAATCACTGGCCACAATGGGACGAGATTTTAGATGCTGTAGGGCATAGCCACGTGCTTCACCGTGAGTAATACTCCGTGGGTCGGGTGGATTACCTTGATGCCAGTCCAATGTCCCTGCAGAATCAATATGGAAGGCATTCGACAACCCAAGTGCTTCCACTCGGTGGCGAAACACGGCTTCTGCCGAGGGAGAACGGCAAATGTTACCCAAACATACAAATAACACGTTCATTAGCGGGGGAACCAAAGAAGAACTCCTCACGTCATAGCGATTGTACAAAGCCATTGTGAACAAAAATAACAAACTCTGCAAAGCGCAGGCCCAGTCTGTTACTATGGCTTTGCCTTTATTGTCGTTCTCTTTTTAGGAGCACTCTATGAGCACCGCTACCACCCCCTCAAAAACATCGCATAGCAGCACTCTCTCCACGTCTCAGCTAAGCCTAAGTAAGCCTCAACGAGAATCCGTGATTACTCTCCTTAATGAAGCCCTAACCACCGGGCTGGATTTGTATTCGCAAATTAAGGTTGCCCATTGGAATGTAAAAGGTCCTCAATTCTATTTTTTACACACGTTGTTTGATGAACTGGCCACTGAGCTCTACGCTCAGATGGATGATGTAGCCGAACGAGCCGTGGCATTGGGTGGAACCGCCATTGGTACCGTACGACAATCCGCTCGCTTGTCTCGCCTTAGCGAACTACCCATTACAAGCGACCGTGAAACACAAGAAGGCCTAACCGTCGTAAGCGGCTTAACCGAAGCTTATGCAACCTATGCCAACTTGGTGCTTAACTGGATTGATGAATGCGATGCTCATGGTGATGCTGATACCACCGATCTGTTCACCGGTCTGTCTCGCCTGCTGGATAAGCGTTTGTGGATGCTGGAATCCCACCTAAAGTAAGGTATTCCTTGTGTGAAGAGTAAAAACTCCTCACTGACAGAAAAAGTCCATACGATTGTGTGGGCTTTTTCTGTTGCACCTCAACATCAAGCTGAATTTGAAAGGGCTTATGGTTCGGTAGGCGACTGGGCTCAATTATTCATTCGACAGACCGGTTACCTTGGTACCCGCTTGTATCGAGACATATCCAGTCGAGAGGACGGCTTACTACACTACCTGTGCGAAGACGTATGGGACAATCAAACCAGCCACAAGGCTTTTTTAGCCGAGCACCAGGACGATTACCTGGCCCTCGATGCCCGCTGTGAAGCGTTTACAGTGAGTGAACGACGTCTTTTGCAAGCCTAAAGTTGGCTGGCCAGCTTAGCTGTGCTTGTTGTTTGAGTGTGTGGCAGTTCTTTGGGGTTTTTGCGAAACCCAAGAAGCCCCGACGCCATGGGGCCAACAAATAAGGACCACGCCACAACCAATGCCCCAGCTACCAATACAGCAGGGCCTAAACCACTGGCGTTAAAAGTTTGCACGGTAAACATGGCCGCTCCAGCAGCAAACGCCACAAACAGCACCCGATACACAATAAACTTAACCACCGGTGTGCCACCGCTAAACAGCACCCACAGGGCAACCACGGCCAACGCAATGATACTCATGATGGATTGAGGCATGACAACGATCTCCAATGGGTTCAGAAAGACTAAACAACGTACTTATATTAAACCCACCCGCACCCATTTACTGCTCTTTTGTCACCACTCTGTTACCCAGCCTACTGGGCAAGCCAAGACGAGGTTAATACCTAGGATTGTGCGTACCCATCTAAAAGAGGTGGTGCATACCCCATATGTAATCACTAATTACCCCATGGGGTGGCCGCCTTGGCGGCTTAGGTGCTTAAATAATTTTGGAGGCTCTTGATGTCTTTACTGTTACGGCACAACTTACGTAGTTTATTCAACGCCCGTGTTTCAATTTGGCGCACTCGCTCGCGCGAGACCCCAAACAACTGGCCAATTTCCTCCAGTGTCCGTTTGTTACCGTCTTTTAGGCCAAATCGAAGCTCCAGTACGTCTTTTTCTCGTGCACGGAGGGATTTTAAAATATTTTCCACGTCTTGAGTAAGGTTATCAGCGCTTACCTGTTCCTCAGGGGCTTCTGCATTGTTATCAATCAAGGTATCACTAATGCGCGCCTGATCATCCTTGTTGTACAAGGGTGTTTCTAA
The DNA here is from genome assembly GCA_029866025.1 of Vampirovibrionales bacterium. Lineage (GTDB taxonomy): Bacteria > Cyanobacteriota > Vampirovibrionia > Vampirovibrionales > Vampirovibrionaceae > JARXAD01. Next base: position 55,316 of record JARXAD010000003.1, read on the forward strand.
GCTAATGGTGGCCTGGGTGGCTTTCAGGGCCAGCCGCACCTTGGCCAATGAAATGCCTAAATGCTTTGCCAACTCTTCTCGGGTGGGGTTGCGATCCAACGCTTCGCTTAAATCACGGGTGGCTTTTTTCACCTTGCCAATGGTTTCAATCATGTGCACTGGCAAGCGAATGGTACGGGATTTATCAGCAATGCCCCGAGTAATCGCTTGTTGTATCCACCACGTGGCATAGGTGGAAAAGCGAAAGCCTCGTTTGTAGTCAAATTTTTCAGCAGCCCGAATGAGGCCCAGATTGCCTTCTTGAATTAAATCCAGCAACGACAGGCCCCGCCCCACGTATTTTTTGGCAATACTTACCACCAGTCTCAGGTTCGCCTGAATCAGCTGGGTTTTGGCATCTTCGTCCAAATCCACCATAATTTTTTTGGCCAGCTCCCGCTCTTCATCGGCGGTTAGTAATTTAATACGGCCAATTTGCTGCAAGTACATGCGCACCGAATCGTCGGTGGCGGTATCTTCGCTACCCAACACAATTTTTGATTTTAGCCGTGGCGATTCCGCATCGTCATCAGGGCTCTCTTCCTCGGGTTCCGGTTCATCGTCTTCCAGAGACACTGCCTCGGCAGCGTCATCCAGCCCCAATTCGTCATCTTCATCCTCGTCTACGGCCGGTACCACCCCAGCCACAACACCCCCCTCAGACTCAACTTCTGGGGCAGTAACAGGCGACAATGTAGACTTACGGGCCATCAGAACCTAGGTTCTCCAAAGCAATAGGCAGGTAACAGCGCTAGACCTTAAGACTGGTCGGCCCTCGATTATAAGGGGGCAACGCCCTATTTTGAGCTGCCCCTCCTCCCAATCCCATCCATTCAACCGACCTCGCCTTGGGGAGGTTTATTAACTTAAATAATGCGTCACTCTCCATTAACGTTTAGTACCCGTGAAAGATATCAGTATGAAAAACAAGCTTGCTGGGAACCCCAAGGCAAGGCTTATTAACTTAAATATTACGTCACCACCCATTAACGGTTAGTGGCTGCGAAAGATACCAGTATAAAAACCCAGCTTACTCGTGCCCAGAAAGCTGTGGTTTTATAGTTAATTTTTCAGTAATCACGTTAGTGGATGGTGAGGGAGTGAAACAAGGGATCGCTAGGGGTGGCGGCAATAGCGTCCACGCTTTGCTGAGACCGAAAGTCATCCAGACGCTGGGCTAAAGCACTATCGTGTAACGCTAAAATACTAGCGGCCAACAAGGCGGCGTTTTTAGCCCCCGCTGGGCCAATGGCCAGCGTACCTACGGGGACGCCCGCAGGCATTTGCACCATGGACAGCAAACTATCCATGCCTTTGAGGGCCTTACTTTTTACCGGAACCCCCAAAACAGGCAGTGGCGTGTTGGCGGCAATCATACCCGGCAAATGGGCTGAGCCACCGGCCCCGGCGATAATCACCTGAATCCCGCCGTCTTTGGCGCCTTTGGCAAAGGCTGTCAGTCGATCCGGTGTGCGATGGGCGGAAACAATGGCGCAGCCATAAGGAATGCCCAATTGTTCCAATACCTCACATGCCCCTTGCATGGTCTCCCAGTCGCTATGACTCCCCATCACCACCCCTACAAGGGGTTTTTCATTGGGTAGATTGTTTGTGGACATTTAAACATCCTTTAAAAAACACAGGCTAACCCTTGAAATGATGATAGAAAATAACGCAATTACTCAGTATAAAAAGCAGCCTTCGGCTGCCTAGCCGGCGACGAGACCAGAGCGCATAGCCAACACGGCGGCTTGGGTGCGGTCATCCACGCACAATTTTTGCAAAATGCTGTGCACGTGGGCTTTGGCGGTGGCTTTGGTAATGACCAATTTTTCGGCAATATCCGGGTTGCTGTTGCCGTCCACAATCAGTTGCAGCACTTCCATTTCGCGGGGTGTTAGGGGGGATTCGCTGGGCAGCAAGGAGCGATCCACAGGGCGACCCACGGGCGCTTCGGCTGCATTGCTAGTAGGGGCTTGCCCAATGCGGTTCATCACAATGCGTGCCACGGTGGGGTCTAGCCAAGCAGCGCCTTCGTTTACGGCCACAATGGCGTTAAACAGAGTCTCTTGATCGGTGCCCTTCATGCAATAGCCATCGGCGCCGGCAGCCAAGGCTGCCAACACGTCTTGTTCGTTGTCTTTGCTGGTTAGCATTAAAATGCGAGTCTCAGGCATGACGGCTTTGATGCGTTGGGTGGCTTCAATGCCATCCATTTCCGGCAGGCCAATGTCCATTAAAATCACGTCGGGGCCTAGCTCAGCGGCTTGGGTAACGGCTTGCTGGCCATTGACGGCTTGCCCCACCACGCTAAAGCGGGTGTCTTGCTCTAAGGTTAGTTGGATGCCCATGCGGGTCATGGGGTGATCTTCCACCACCAGTAGGCGAATCGGTTCGATGGCGGCCATGACGGCATCCCTTTTCACTAAAAAACAGTGATAATTATCATACCCCAACCCAAACAAAGGCGCTTGGGCATTTTTTATAAAAGCTGCTGGTTTTTTCTCGCCTCATACAGCTCTATTGGTTACAATGGTTTAAGGAATTTCAATGTGTCTGTTGGGTTATTAAAGTGTGCTGTTAAAGTATAAAGGGCTGCGTTAATGAGTTCAAATCGCCTGTGGTACGACGTGTTGGTGGTGGGCGGCAGCCCCAGCGGCTTGGCTTTGGCCCACCGGCTGGTGGATTTGTGCATTGCTAGCGGACAACCCCTCAACATGGCCATTTTGGAAAAAGCCCCCGAGTTTGGCCGTCACTGTATGAGTGGCGCCGTGTCGAATCCCCACGTCATCAAGCGTTTATTCCCCAACTGGCAGGCGGACGGTTTCCCCATTGAGGCCGTGTGCACCGAAAGCCACTTTACCCTGATGGGGAAAGATAAAACGTGGGATGTGCCTAGTATTGCATTGCCCAAAGGCGTGAAGAAAGAAGGCTATCACATCCTCAGCCTCTCCAATACGGTGGCGTGGATGGCTGCCCAATTGGAAGCCAAGATAGCCCAGCATGATCACATTAATGTGGATTTGTTAACTGGTTTTAGCGCTCATCAGGTGGTGTGGGAACCCAATGAAGCCGGTGAGCGACAAGTCGTAGGGGTGCAGGTGGTGGAACACGCCACGGGCAACCCCGATGACGACAACCTCTATGCCCGCGTGGTGTGCTTTGGGGACAAAGGCTTTATATCCCGCGATTTTGTAGACGCCTTAAACCTACGCCCCAACCCCCAATGCTGGAGCGTGGGCGTGAAAGAAGTGTGGGAGCTACCCGCCGGTAAGAATTTAGAGGGCAAGGTATGGCACACGCTGGGCTGGCCTATTTTGGATGGCACCTTTGGCGGCGGCTTTGTGTACGGCATGAAAGACAATCGCCTAACGGTGGGCTTGGTCATTTCGCTGGATAGTGAAAATCCCAACATCAACCCTCAGCAAACCCTGCAAGCCTACAAACAGCATCCGTGGCTGCAAGAGCTGTTGGCCGGTGGCAAACTCCTAAAATACGGTGCGGCCACGCTTCCCGAGGGCGGTTACTACAGCCTGCCCACCCAATTTGCCTGCAATGGTGGATTATTGCTGGGTGACGCCTTGGGTGTGTTGAACATCAGCAGCTTGGCGGGTATTGATAAGGCCTTAGAATGCGGTATACAAGCCGCGGAAGTGCTACACGCTGGTTTGCAAGCAGCCACAGACGACGTGCCAGATTTCTCCAACAAACGCTTGAGCGAGTACCAAACCAACCTGATGAAAACCCACGTGGGGCAAGAACTTTATGAAGGCCGTTATTTCCGCCATGCGTGGAAAGACAACCCTCGGTTGCTAAAATCCTACTTGCCCTGCGTGCTGGCAGGCGTGGATGCGGGTAATCCTATTGCGGGCTTTATCAACGTAGGTCTCAAGAATAATCCCTTTCAGGCGTTGAGCGATGCCCTAACACTAAAAGGCCTAATGGAAGGCACGGCGGATATTGGGCCGGTCGTCTACAAAAAAGATCACGAATACATTGATCCTAATTTTAAGGCTTCGCCGCTGCCCCCCCAGCCCAAGGCGGATAAGAGCCTCTTGGTCTCTCGCCCCGATGCGGTGTGGTTTGCAGGCCCCGTGTACCACGAAGAAAACAAGCACATTGATGAATTTAGCGCCGATACCTGTAAAACCTGTATTGCCACCTACGATGCCGTGGGCAAAGACACCCCCTGTGTGAGCGATTGCACCGCCGAAGTCCATCGTACCGATGTGGTGAACGACCTGCGGGTGCATGGGATGTCTCTGGAAAACTGCATTCAGTGCCGCACGTGTGAGTTGGTTTGCCCTCAAGAAAACCTCCGCGTGCGCCCCACGGAACAAGGCAGCGGCCCCGATTTTATGGGGTTGTAGGGGCTTTATAATTCTTGGTTTCTTTGCCGGGGGGGCCCGCCCCTCTCAACACTCCCCGCACAGGGGCTGCGCCCCTCGTGTATCCCGCAAATAGATCTAAACAACGTCCTTCTGTGGGATGTCGGGTGTCGCCAGAACTGCGGCTGCGCTTCGCTTGCCCGCAGACAGGCGTTGTGAGGCCTTTGCTAATACACAATGTACGCCTCACAACCCACCCTTACCCACATCACGCTGCTTGAACAGGTTGTTTAGGGTTTACGCTAAATGCAAATTGCTAAACCCAGCTTGCTGGGCTTGCATGATTGTGAAGGCTGCTGTATAAAGTAGTATCTACTTTTTTACTAGGAAATCTCTGTCCCCGTGTTCAACGCCGCAATGATGTGTCAAATGCCCATGCCCGCCATGATGATGGTGGCTATGATGATGCGCTTGCACCCGGCTCTCGGCACGGATAAAACACACGGCTAACTGCCACACCCGTTTTAACCCAAAAACCGCCAGAGCCTCCCTCGAGACTCGGCGGTTTTTGTTTTACCGCTTCTTTCTTTTCAGGTTACCAATGCTTTTGTCTCTGACCACTCTCATCATCTTTACCACGGCGTTACGAATGTATCGCTCTGTAATGGCTTGGATGCGAATGCACGCACCAAATTTTCTTCACCATCCTTTATTCCCATTAAGCGCTTCTCAGGCCTTAACAGGCCCTTACTTACTGACTACCGATGACACTCCCTCGATCTCAACCGTTGCTCTTTGCCTCCACCCGCCAATCGGGTGTAGCCTCGGCCATGGCACTGGATGGGGTAAACCAGCCTTCTAATGTCGGGTTTGGCAACGCCACTAGCGCAGCTACCCATAATTTGGTAACCACCATTGCGGGTCCTGGCAAAGATGTAGCCCAGCGAGTTTTGGTTAAGGCCGTCAAAAATTACAATTATGATCAGTTGGGCAGTTTTTTTATTAAAGCCCTGCCCGTTCTTTCCATTCCTGTCATTGGCAAATTTTTATCCCAGGTGCTCCCTAACACGGTACGTCTCAATGAGTCGTCCATGGGTGCCTCTCATATTATGTTTGCCCAAGATACTGCCAGTGTATGGGCAGCCAAAATGACGGCCATGCGCAGCGTCATTGAAGGCTTAGAAACAACCTTTGTAGAATTTGTGGAATCGGGGTTATTTTATTACACAGCACCGTTGGTGGGTCACCTGCTTAGCCGTGGCCTACACGCTGGCCTTGACAAGGCGAAGATCAACGTTAAGGGGGCTGATGATTACGTCCATTGGCGTGAATTTGGCAACCACATGGATTCCATTGGGCGCACCGTGCTGGGCAAGGTAAATGATACCGACTTTAAGTGGAACAAAGCCCTTCATGCCGATTTTATTCACGCCTTAAAAACCACCCACACGCCAGAAGCCCGCTGGGCCCGAAAACTGATTGGCCTAAAAGCGGGCGTTATTGTGGGTGTTTTTGGTGCCCTGATTGGGGAATACGCCCTCAACTTTGCCAAAAACCTACTCACCCTAAAACTATTTAAAACCGGCGACTTTACTGATGTGGCCAACCTGACGGATCGCAACCTAAAAAAGCAAGATACAAAAAACCACCCCACCGCTGTAAAAGCACGCAGACGGATTAAACAAAGCTTGTGGGCGGCTTTAGGCATTGTGGGGGCAGGGTCAGCGCTAGCATTTTCTGCCGCTAAAGGTGGGCGCGCATTAACCATTGCCCTTGGAATCTTAAAAAAAATACCCCGTTGGGGCAGTTTTGATTTTAATGTGGGCTTTAAGTTGTTTGGCCAACACAAAGCGGGCAGCTTTGCGGCATTGCGAGAGCGTGTGTGGTTTGGTAATCATGCGGCAGGAACCGCCGTTCCCACACTGGGCTTAGGAAAATTGCTAAAATACAGCGTGATTACCTTGGGTGGCATTGGGTATTTAGACGCCTCTCGTGACAAGTTGGAGCTAAAAGAAAACTTTACCCGCGTGTGGTGCGTGGTGATGCCTTACCTGATGTTTGGCCATAATGTTTTAGTAGAGCAGTTACGCCGCTTGGGTGATAAGGATTACAAAGTAGGGCGGTTTGTTCAGCGCCAATTCCCCAGTATTTATGAGCTGTTTAATCGTATCCAAACGGTGGATAAAGGGGGCAGCCCTGCCTTTATGCGACATAAAGATATTTTAAAGACCGCCTTAAGCAAGGCAGGACTGAATGATGTACTCCCTTCACGAGGTGACCATATTGTCTATCAAAACACCCTGAACGATCTTCAAAAATCCCACCCAGAAGCGCATAAAATTGCCATTGAAGAGTACAAACGCCTAATGCAAGCCAAGAACAAGGCCTTTTTAGCGCCCTTTACTTTCGGGGTACTGGTGGTGGGCATGACGGTGGCGTGGCTCAACCGTTTTTGGACCGATTATCGCTTTAGCACCCAGCGCAAAGTGTGGGCCGACACCATTTTGAAAGACCTGAAGCAAAAATCGGTGCAAGCCGTTTTTCAAAATCTTACTTATTCTTCCACCTTTCGGCCTTTAGGCTCGTTGCCAAGCACACCGCAATTTAAGCAAGTGGGCTACTAATCGTGGTTTAGATAGGTCACTTCGCTTAAAGCAACCTCCTAAGTGTAATCCTGCCCATCCCTTTCAAAAAGGGTCCTTGCCCCCTACAATTACCCCATGACTACTGCATTCCCACTATCGCCTCAACCCAATCTTGCTTCGAAAACGGCCAGCCAAACCCTTATAAAAGTGGATCTTGTAAAAGGGGAGCTTGCTCCCCCCTACCGATCGTATAACCACTGGTTGCAAGAACAATTTGGTGGTCGGGTAGCCAAAATTTCGGTGGATCCAGGCTTTACCTGCCCCAATATGGATGGTACCAAGGGCGTGGGCGGCTGCACTTTTTGCGATGAAACCGGGTCATCCTCTCGCGTACCCATTAAAACGGAAAGTATTACGGAGCAAATTTTAAAAACCTTGCCTAAAATGCAGGATCGCTTTAATACCCATCGCTTTATTGCGTATTTTCAGCCGCGCACCAATACCTACGCGCCGGTGGCTAAACTTAAGGCCGTGTATGATGAAGCCTTAGCCGCCCACCCCGATATTATGGGGCTGGCCATTAGCACCCGACCCGATTGCGTAGACGAAGAAAAGCTGGCCCTGATTGCCAGCTACCAACAGCCCGGCCGTTTGGTCAGTATTGAGTACGGCTTACAAAGCATCCACAACCGGTCGTTGGCGGCGGTGAACCGTTGCGAGACGGTGGAAGACTTTGAGACAGCCTATGCCCTCACACAACAATACGGCATTGATCACTGCATTCATGTGATTTTGGGCTTGCCCGGCGAAAGCTGGGAGGACATGATGGCCACGGCCAATCAGCTGGCCGCATGGCGGGTAGCCGGTGTCAAAATTCATTTGCTGGTAGCCATGAACAAAACCATGCTGGCCAAAGACTTTGAAGCTGGCCGATGGGCTCCTATGGAGCGAAACACTTACATTCACACCGTGTGCGATTTTATTGAACGTTTACACCCCGAATGTGTGATTCACCGAGTAGCAGGCAACGGACACCCCTTGCATGTGCTGGCCCCCAGGTGGATGACAGAAAAATTTGACGTAATGAGTGACATTGACGCTGAGTTTAGCCGTCGTGGCACGCGGCAAGGCAGCCACTGTAACACTTTTTTTACAAAATAGCACATAAAAATATTGAGGACGTTTATTGCCATTAGAAGAACCGTATTCCCCCCACTGAACACGTGATTGGATCGACTGTATGAATAAATTGCTTACCCTCCCCTTAGCCGCACTTATATTGCTCTCCCCCGTTACTTCAAGCGTATCTCATTCAAAAGATAAATTTTCGACAAGCGATTATTTAAGTAACGTGCTCAACTTGCTTGGCAATGATAACTACCGTTACGAATTTAAACCAGCTAACCAGTCTTTTACCAGCTTCTATGCAGATGTTCGCACTAGTGCTCTGGTTATTTCAGATAATAGGAAAACTAAGCATGCCACTGAGTTTAGCAATCATTTTTCAGGTACGTTTGAAGACGATCAACTTAAAAGCGTTTCGTTTGATCGCGGTACAGATAGTAATGGATCAGAAACCGTGATGTGCGATGCAAGTGGAACTATTTTTGTTAATGGGCAAAAACAGGAAGGGTTAAGCGACACCTATGGTAAACAATGGTTTAAAGCCTTTAAAAAATTACACAACGAAGGCATGTGGGCGAAAGAACCTGTATAAAAGCGCTCTTCATAAGAGCTGGTTTAAGGTAGTCATTGACTTGTAATTGCCGTATAGTAAAGCGGTTTAGCTGCTGCACACACGAGACGACTGCCATGACCTTGGAACCCTTAATCGCCCGATTGGTATTGGAAGACGGCAGCGTATACACGGGCCAAAGCACGGGCGTGCCCGGCACCACCCTTGGTGAAATTGTGTTTAACACCTGTATGACGGGCTACCAAGAAATTCTCACCGACCCAAGCTACACGGGCCAAATGGTGGTGATGACCGCCCCCGAAATTGGGAATTATGGCGTGAACACCGAAGACATTGAATCGTCTGGGGCTTCGGTAAGTGTGAGCGGCTTTATTACACGAAAACTTAGCCCCGTGGCCAGCAATTGGCGCTCCAACGGCACATTGGGCGATTACTTAACCCACAACCAGGTAACGGGCATTTGTGGCGTGGATACTCGCGCCATTACGCGTCGCATTCGCACCGCAGGAGCCATGAAGGCAGGCATTACCACAGACACCACCCTAAGCACCGAGGCGTTTTTAGAACAAATCCGTTCCCAGCCTCGCCTCAGTGATCAAGACTTGGTAGCGAAGGTAAGCTGTAAAGCGCCCTACACCCTGACCCAAACCAAAACGGTTAGCCACACGGTAGATAAGCTGGTGGTGATTGATTTTGGCATGAAGCAAGGCATTTTACGCTACCTAAAAGGCTTGGTAACAGAACTAGTAGTGCTGCCCCACAATGCCACCTTAGAAGACGTTTTGGCCCAAAACGCTCAAGGTGTGCTGCTGTCCAATGGCCCCGGAGACCCTGAAAACTGCCCCGACGCCATTGCTTTAGTGCAACAGCTCATGGCGCGGCGCATCCCTACCTTTGGCATTTGCTTGGGGCACCAAATCATTTCGCTTGCCTGTGGGGCGGTGGTGGCTAAAATGCCCTTTGGGCACCATGGGGGCAACCACCCTGTAAAAGACACACTCACCAATACCATTGCCATTACCAGCCAAAATCATGGCTTTGCCACCATGCCGCACAATTTTCCAAGCGATGTGCTGGAAGTGACCCACCTTAATTTGTTTGATGGCACCATTGCTGGAGTGCGCCACAAAACCTTGCCCGTGGCCAGTGTGCAGTTTCACCCCGAGGCCAGCCCCGGCCCCCACGACAGTGCCTACCTGTTTACCCGCTTTATGCAGGGGGTGCTAAACGGCCAGCCTGTGATGGTGTAACCGTTTGTTACAAACTGCTCATTAATTAGCAACAACTACCTTATTTAAGGTTTTATGCAATAGATGCTGGGTATTTCCATTCAAAAAAGGACTTGTATGAAGTTTTTAACGAGCATTCCATCAATGGGCCAAATTGAAGGTGGTTTTAAAGCGTTAGGCCGTAAGGCTGGCATTTTACCCAAAAGAAAATTTGCCCCCCCCCATTGAAATTACCAACGCACACGACCTACCAATTGACTTTTTAAAAAAAGCCATAGAACATAAAGCTCCCGATTTAGAAAAATTTCTTAATAGGAGCAACGTTGATAAGAGGGTATGGGCTGAGTTAGACAATTTTTTCACTGATGCCCCAGAGCTTATGGCTAAGATTCAGGATGAAGAGTCCCTTTTAAAAGCAGTTAGAAGTTTATTGATCGAAGATCATCACAATGTATTACGAGCCAATTTTTCTAACAACGGGTTTGCATTGCAACGAGGACTCGATGAATCAGCCGCACATCCTTGGAACGACGAAGCCATCGAAAAATTAAAAGAGATGGGCTATAAATTTGCTGAAGCTTAAACGGTTGCAAACCCAACCATTATAAAAACGGCTATTAACGGCCCCACATGCGGGTAATAAAGCCAGCCACCCAACCCAGCTGTGGGTAGGCAAATTGGTGTTGGGCCACAAAGGCAGTGAGCTGGGGTTGAATCGAAGGGCCACGACGAACCAACACGCTGGCACAACCGCTGCGGGTGTCATCGCTCAGCAAGCCATTCAGCAAGGCGGTATCGGCGGTAGCTCCCAGGTTAAGCAGCAAGGTTTCAATGCGTTGGCGCAAAGCAGGTTCCGCTACTCCCAAGGTCTCTACCAACAAGGCCACCTGAGCCGAAGACCACTCGTGGGTCTCGGGGGTCAGCAAGGTCTTGGCACGATCGACCAAGGTCAGCACGGGGGTGCTGGTCTCGTATTGGCGAACTAAAGGGGCGGGTGGCTTGAGAAGTGCGCTCATGACAATGGGTCAATCTATCTATCCAACAATTCACAAGTGGGGAACAAGACCGCCTATAACACCGGTGGGCCTTTGAACACCTTTAGTTATAACCGAGCAACGGGAGATGCGACAAGGCGTTGAACACCTTAAAAACAGCGGTATTGGCCACCTCTTTACATGGCCCTTATGCCGATGGTGAAGGTTCCTAAGGGTAAGGCAATAAAAACAAGGCAAAGGGCCAGACAGACAAGAAAAATCAGGATGCGATCCCCAGATCGCAATCTCAGAAACAAGTAAAGGAGGCTAAGAAGCTTTAGGGTCTCTTCAACCCACCTTTATATGTTCTTTATCTGGTGCTCCTTCACTTACAGTAGGGTCTTCTACTTGCTTTATAGGCATGGCTTATCCAAAATAGCTTTATGTGGCTAGTTTAAAGGCTCCCTGGCTATAAAACCAAGGAGCCTTTGTTAAAAGTAGGCCTTTGGCCTGTTAGCGTTGGACCATGGGCACGTACGCCACGTGCTGGGGACCGGTGTACAACACGCTGGGGCGGATGAGCTTATTGTGGTCCAATTGCTCAATCACGTGGGCACTCCATCCGGCAATACGGGCAATGGCAAACATGGGCGTGTAAATAGGAATGGGCAGCCCCATGACGTAATAAATGTAGGCGGTAGGAAAATCCACGTTGGGGTGAATGTTCTTTTCACGAAGCATGACATCTTGCACAATTTTAGCGGTGTTAAACCAGCGCATTTGGCCGGTACGCTCGCACAAATCTTTGGCTTTTTCGTTCAACAGCACGGCACGAGGGTCGCCATTTTTATAGGCGCGGTGGCCGAAGCCCATAATTTTTTTCTTGGTGGCCAAGGCATCCAAAATAAAGGCTTCTGCGGCCTCTGGGTTAGGGATTTCCATGAGCAGTTTCATGGCTTCTTCGTTAGCACCCCCATGAAGAGGCCCCTTAAGGGTTCCAATGGCGCTCACAATACCACTGTGCAAGTCTGAGAGCGTAGACGTGGTGACCCGTGCCGCAAAGGTGCTGGCGTTAAAGCCATGATCCACGTAAGCAATCAGCGTCGTATCAAACAGCTTGGCGGTTTCGGGATTAGGCTTTTCGCCCAACAACATGTATAAGAAATTAGCACCGTGGCTGAGGCTATTATCGGGTTCCACAATGGGCTGACCTTGAGACAAGCGGTGGCTATAAGCCGCCAGCAATGGCAATTTGGCCGTTAAACGAATGGCTTTACGTACATTGGCGTCATGGCTGTTGTTGGGCACTTCGTCATCGTACATGGCCAACAATGCCGTACCCGTGCGGAGGGCATCCATGGGGTGAATGGTATTAGGGAAGGTTTTGAGTGCCTCAATCACGGGCGCAGGCAAGGTGCGCTCGGCCACCAATGCGTCACAAAAGGTTTTGTATTCCGTGGTGTTGGGCAGTTTGCCGTAAAGCATCAAGTACGCCACTTCTTCAAAGGTGGCATTCTCAGACAAATCACGAATGTCGTAGCCACGGTACATCAAGCTTTTCAGCTCGCTATTGACGAACGACAGCTGTGTTTCCCCAGCAACAACGCCTTCTAGCCCAGGGCTGTATGGTTTTGCAGCAGGTTGTGCAGTGGCAGCGGTAGACGACATTGAATAAATCTCCTCAACACACCCCAAATGGGTGTTCTTCTTACACAAAGTAGATTGTTTTATCCATTTACGGCGTATTACACCACAATGAGGATTTTCTCACAATGACTCTGACGGGGGAGCCCCCCAGATAGTGTAGAACCTTGAAGCAAGTTAGTGATTAAGCCAATATAGACCGGCATTGAGGGCCAGCGCATAGCTAATCCACAGGCAGTAAGGCAAAAACAACAGGCCAGCAAAACGATGGGTCGTCCAAAAGCCTTTTAATACGGGCAACATTAGCAACCACATCACCGTTAAACAGACTAAGCCAGCCAGGGGGTTATGGCTGGCAAAAAACGCATACGACCAAACCAAGTTCAATACCAGTTGCAAAAAATAAAGCCGTATCACGGAGAGCTTCTTCTCTGGGTGCTGCCAATAACTCAGCACCGCAAAGGCCATGAGAATATAAAGCGTGTTCCACGCCACGGGAAAGGCCCAGTTGGGGGGCGTAAACCACGGCTTATTAAGGGATGCATACCAAGGCGCCAAATGAGGCCGAGTAATCAGGCCGCCCAACACCGCTGCCAGAGCACTACTGGCAAAAGCCAACATGACAGGACCTAAGCCTTTATCACTTTTGCAATCATCGTGAGTATGAGGCTCTGTTTTTTCTGGCTGAGTTTGGACTTCTGACATAATCGTTCCTAATTTTCCACCGGAATCAGACTATTAACGGCTTGGGCAGCTTCTACGTCTTTTTCGGTTACCCCATTGGCCGTGTGGGTGTAAAAAGTGATTGTCAGCGTAGGCCACGTCAATAACACATCGGGGTGGTGATCGTGAGCTTCGGCCCAGTCACCAATGGCTTGCACCCATGCTAGGCCTTGCTTGTAGTTAGGATTCGAAATCACACGCACCAGGTGGCCCGCCTCATTGACATGCCAACCATCCAACCCAGCAAGCTGGGCTTTTAGTTGCTGCAAGGTTAATGCTTCCAATGTTTGAGCCATAGAACGATCACCTTTACGCTAACGTCAACCTTGTAATGAATTCCGTAAGCTTTTTTATAAAAGGCCAGCTTGCTGGCTTGACGTGAACCTCAACCTTGAAAGTGCCTTGAGGTTATTAAACCGACGTTAGGGTTTTGCAGCCGTTCCCATTGCGAGTCTGGCGAAAGGCATTCCAGCCAGCAAATACGGCGGCACTGCCCAGCATGCTTTCAATGCGCAACAGTTGGTTGTATTTGGCAATACGCTCACTGCGGCTGGCACTACCGGTTTTAATTTGGCCTGCGTTGGTGGCTACAGCTAAATCCGCAATAAAAGTGTCTTCGGTTTCGCCGCTACGGTGGCTAATCACAGTGGTATAGCCTGCTTGTTGCGCTAGTCGAATGGTTTGCAGAGTTTCCGTCAAGGTACCGATTTGGTTGACCTTAATGAGCACGCTATTGGCCACGTTGCGCTCAATGCCTTCGGCAAGGATCTTCGGGTTGGTGACAAACAAATCGTCTCCCACCAACTGAACTTTATGGCCCAAGCGCTGGGTCAGTGATTCCCAACCGGTCCAGTCGCCTTCGGCGAGGCCGTCTTCAATGGAAATAATGGGGTAGTCGGTGAAGAGACCTTCGAGATAGTCAATCATGCCTTGACTGTCCAATGTTTTGCCTTCGCCAACCAGTTCGTACTTGCCACCTTTGTAGAATTCGCTGCTGGCCACATCCAAGGCCAGTTTAAGGTGGTCTTTCGTGTTCATTCCCGTCAGTTCAATGGCGGTCATGATGGTATCCAAGGCCTGTTTGGAGCTTTTAAAATCGGGAGCAAAGCCGCCTTCATCACCCAAGCCCGTGCTGAGACCTTGCTTTTTGAGCACACTTTTAAGGCTATGGAACACTTCCGCCCCCCAACGCAACGATTCGGCAAAGGTGGGGGCACCCACGGGCACCACCATAAATTCTTGAATATCCACGCCATTATCGGCATGGGCCCCGCCGTTCACAATGTTCATCATGGGAACGGGCAACGTGTTGGCTGTTAAACCACCCAGGTACTGAAACAGAGGCAGTTCCAAAGCATCGGCGGCGGCGCGTGCGGTAGCCAAACTAACGGCCAGCATGGCGTTGGCGCCAAGCTTGGTTTTCATGTCGGTGCCATCCAAGGCAATCATCAGATTGTCCACGTCAGCTTGCTGGGTAGCGTCAACGCCCAGTAGTTCGGGGGTAATTTCATCATCAATATTATGAACAGCTTTTAGCACGCCCTTGCCATTGAAGCGCTTGACATCGCCATCGCGCAGCTCCAAGGCTTCGCGAGAACCGGTGCTGGCACCGCTGGGCACCGCCGCACGACCCACAGCGCCGCAAGCCAGCAACACATCGGCTTCCACGGTAGGAAAACCGCGAGAATCCATGATTTCGCGGGCGACAATGGCTTCAATTTGGGTGGACATGGCAAAGGGCCTTTCTAACAAGGATGAGATAAAACAAAGACTGGTCCTAGCATACTGCCAACAGGCACCCACGTCCAAACCCTGCAACGCAGCACCCAACTTACCGGAACTTTCACCCGTGCTGGCATTCTTAAGTACAATACCTCACGGTAACGTCCCTCTTTATTACAAAGGAAACCTCAATGCTGGCTTGGATTTTTAACTGGGTGGTATCCGCTTTGGCGGTAATGCTGGTGGCCTACATTATTCCGGGTATTCACGTGGATGGCTTTATGGCTGCCCTGATTGCCGCTGTGATGATGGCGGTGGTAAACACCCTGATTGCGCCTATTGTTGGACTGCTGGCGCTGCCTGTAACAATTGTAACGCTGGGCCTGTTTGGCTGGATTATTAACGCCGCCATGTTTGGTTTGGCCGCTTACTTGGTGCCAGGCTTTAGCGTGGATGGCTTTTTACCGGCGCTAATTGGGTCTGCCGTGTTGGCTATTGTGAATGGCGTGTTGGGACTTAAAAAATAGCTATAACAACACCAACGCCATACCGGCGCCTAAAACCGCCACCACTTGTAGTTTGTGGGCGGTAATGGCCTCGTTAAACCACCAGCGGCCCAAGGCCAAGGCCCCCACTAAGCAGAGCACCCGCTTAATGGCCTCAAACAGGCCCACGTTCATGTGTTGCGTTACCACCAGTTGCAAATACAAGGCCACAATGGCTGTTGCCGAGGCTGTCATCAGCCACCCCCACGATTGAAAAATGGCTGCCGACAAGTCGGCTTTTGTACTGGGGGAACAATCTGTTTTAAGGGCCAACATCCCAAACACCACCGCCAAACTGCCACACAAAAACACGCTATGGAACAACGGCGATGCCACGGCCACGCTGGCTTTATCTACCACCGGAGTAATGGCAAAGCACAGAGCACACAGGGCCATCAGCCCCAGGCCTTTCAGTACGGCCGGAGTCACTTCTTGGGCGCTGCCTTCTTTATCTTTGGGCGGAAAGGCCAACCAGGCCATGCCCACCATTACCAACCCGATGCCACCCCATTGGCGCAGCTGTAAAGTTTCTCCAAACCACCACTGGCTACACAATGCCGCCACCGCAGGTGTAAGCGACAACATCGGCACCGATAGGCTTAACGGCGCCATACTGACAGAACGTAAAAAGAGGGTGTTCCCCATTAAATTAACAACCAGAGACATACTGGCGGGTATCCAGTACTCCCACGACTGTTGAGGGACGGGTGCCCCTTGCCACACCCATAGGGCTGCAAAAGCCACCACTTGAAGCACCATGAGCAAGGTTAGGGTGGTGTAGGTAGGGAGGCGCTGGGCTAATTTTTTTCGCGTGCCGTCAAACACGCTCCAAGCGGCATCACACACGCCACAGAAGCCTAATAAGGTTCCATTTGCCATCGGTAAAGTACACACCATTTATCAACACGGTGGCTTAGTGTATGCCAGGGCACGGTTGGAATAAAGCCCACGCAATGGCAGCTTGTTTACTGAGACGCAATGACGGTGTCTTCCATCAGGCTAGGCTCCTCACCCTCATCCTCCGCCGAATCCTCTTTCTCCACCGGCAAAGGTTGGGATGCCGCTGGCATGGGCAGGGTGTCATTCACCGCGTAGTTGTGAGTCTTTAATTCATACTGTTTATGGGCATTTTCAAAGCGCTGGGCTTCCTCAAAGGCCATGGAAAGAATGGCACCATACGCTTGTTGGGCTTGTAACACTTGGCTTTTAACCAATGGTAACAAAGCTTGGCGCAAAGCGGCTTTAAATTCCGTCGGACGATTTACCACCCGGTAGGGGTCCGCCATTACCACATGTTGATTGGCCTGCAGTAAATCAAACACTCTTAGGTGGCTGGCCTGAATGGCTTCCAGCAAAAAGGGTTTGAGGGTGTCTTTAGACAGTTGCATCGGTACCAGGGCTTCTTGCTGAAGCGCCGCATAATCGCCGGGCTTTAGGACATCCCCTTCAATAAAGGCGTGGATTCCTTGGCCTAAATCAGGGTGAAGGTTGGCATAATTGGGGGCCAAGGACCAATTAAAGGTGTGGGTGCTGTGCAAGGGCATGTAAATATCCCCCACATAATGAGCCAAGGCCCCAGCATGGTATTGCACCAGCTGATGCGCTTGTTCTAACTGGGCGGACGTGGCATTGGGATGAGGTGTGGCCAGGGCCGCAATAAGCTGATTGGTGTGATGCAGCACGCTATCGTAGGCGGTGGTGCCTTTGGGCAAGTCGGTTTCTTTAAGAGAGCGGACCTGCCAAGCTTCGGCTAACTGCTGTTGTTTGTCCAACGATAACCGTTGCATGAGATCCGGCCACGGTACCCGATACGAATCAATGTGCAGCTTGCTGCTATTGGCCGATTGAGCCAGGGAATACGGATTAACGCTCTCGTTACGGGCATCTTCTAAATTAATGTAGTGGGCTGGCCCTGCTTTAAATTGATCCTGGGCATCATCGTGAAGACCCAAGGTTACTTCGTTTTGCTGTAGGTAGCGCTTAAAATCGTGTTGAGCCACGGCAGTGACCCCGCCTTGGCGGATGGCGTGGTGGGTGGATTGGAACCATCCAAATTGAGAGGCTGGGCCAGTGGAGGTGAGAGTGTTCATACCGTAATAAGACGCCTGAAGGACACAAAGTGCCCTTTTTATAAGCCAAAATGAAAAGACCTTGTAATATTCCGTTACAAACTGTTCCAAGATGGGTTATTTTTGTTTTTATATAAACACGAGGAACAAACAACCGGCCGTCACTCAGACGCTCCAAGGTTCTTCTATCAGACCCACTTTTACCTTGTTCGCAAGGTGTACCAAGTTAATTATTCACTCTCTCTTGTCTCTCTCTTCTCGAATCAATCAAGATTCAACCCCGGCCGCAAACCGGGGTCTTTTTTTGCCCAGCACTGCTGGGCTTATATACTAGCTTTGGGGTAAACCACAAAACGCGTTCAGAGTTGGCGGGTTGAGTCGTTGTTAAAATTTAGCTCTAACTGGCTCACCAGAGGTATTATCCAGCGTAAGGGTATTATTTTTATACGTTAAAATGCCGGTTTGTTTTACTTCCTGGTTGGCAATCTTAATTCCTTGGTAATTATAGTTAATGCTTTCTAATAGGCCGATGAATAATCGTATTGGCTTGGAGCAATGAGAAAACCAATCGTGCAAAATTTTCCACTCATCTTTACTAAATAAATAATAGCCAAAGTCGGTTTTTACTGTGGTTGGGTATAATTCACTAAATTCTGCAAGTTCCTTATTTGCTTTAAAATCCTTCAAAGCTTGGTTTTGCTCATTCGGTGTAGCAATCAGTTTTAAATAACCAAACTGTGGGGCGTTAATATTCATGGGGTAGTGCTCCAAACGTGTTTATACAGAAGTACCCTATAGTAACGTTGGTGAATGCCCCCAATTGCCTGACATGGAACCCAACGCTACAACCGGCTAAGCACCAGCTTTTGAATGAGATCGATGAGGAAAAACAGCAAGAAGGGAGAAAAATCCATGCCGCCCAAGGGTGGGATGAGATTGCGGAAAGGCATCATAATGGGATCCGTGGCGCTACGAATGGCCAACCACGGTTGATGATCCCAATTAAGGCGCGGGAAGAAGGAGAGAATGCACCGAAAGATGATGAGGTACTTCAATAAATCTAAAAACAAGCTGAGGGTGTAACCAAGTTGGGACATGAATCAAACCTTTTAATCTATAGTAAACAATCCTGCCATTATAAAACCCCTTTGGAGCCTAGTGGCCTCGGGCGCTGTTAAGCATACCGGCTAGGCCGTCATGCACAGTATCGGCAGGCAGGTTGGCAATGAGGCTAAACAACAGCTCTTTAAGCTTGGCATTGTTGGCCTTAAACACCTCCAGCACAGCGGCATGGCTTACGGGTTCAATACCGTCTACGCCACTGTCGTAGTCCGTCATTAAGGCAATGCTTAGGCTGGCCATCTCCAGTTCTTTTACCAAGTGTACTTCGGGGTACTGGGTCATGTTAATCACTTCCCAGCCCATGCTACGGAACCACTGAGATTCGGACCGAGTGCTAAAGCGGGGGCCTTGAATGACAACCACCGTGCCGGTTTCGTGGTGAGGAATGCCCAACTGTTTGGCGGTGGCAATGGCCACTTGGCGCATGGGCTCATCAAAGGGGTCGGCGGCGCTGACGTGGGTGGTAATGGGGCCATCGTAAAAGGTGTCGGTGCGGCCATTGGTGCGATCCACGAATTGATCGCAAAAGACGAAATCGCCGGGCTTGTAGTGTTTTTGCAAGCTGCCAGCGGCGCAGGGGCTAATCACTCGGGTAATGCCCAAGGATTTAAACGCCCACACGTTGGCGCGGTAATTAATTTTATGAGGAGGAATACTATGATCTTCGCCATGGCGGGGCAAAAAGGCCACTTTTTTACCGCCAATGGTGCCGATGGTTAGGGTGGCACTGGGAGCACCGTAGGGGGTTTCGACCTGCACACGCTCAGGATTTTCGAGGAGATTGTAAAATCCAGACCCACCAAAGACGCCGATTTCGGCTTGGCGTGGGGTGGTTATGGGAAAATGAAAGGGGGGCATAACAGGGCTCCAGAGGATCAGTGAACGCACACAAATTGGGGTACTCGTATCGTATCCAAAAGGCGTGGCCGTGTCAGAGGGGAGTCCGTCACGGGATTTTCCGTTACAACCATCGTATATAAAGACAAAAAAACACCCAGCCAAAAGGCATGGGTGTTGTGAATGTGTCTGTATCGGCCCCGGCGAAGGGGCTCTTTATTAATTAACCTATATTATAGCCAGTTGAGAATTATTTGCAACTGGTTTGTTATTGAGGGTGTAATTCTAACAAATTGTAACAATACGCTGCTTACGTATGACGTTTGTCATAGGAATGTCACGACATCGATGTTAAGTAGGGGCATGAACACGGATTCTACCGGGTTTTGGATAACAGTTTTACGATTTACTACTAACAACGGTAAATATTGACGGTATAAACGCAACTGCATACGATGCTTTGTGTGACAGGTTTAGGGGACATGGTTGTTTAAAGACGATTGCTACAGTGAGGTTTCCGGGAGGAAAAGCAGATGAAGATGGGTTTGTTGGCAGACACAGGATACGTTCGGGAGCAGGCAGTACTTACCTTTGCAGCCAGGCATAAAGCCAAAGCTGCATTAATGGGAGGGGATATTTCTTCTTATCCTTCTTATGGACTTACTTTTCCGCCCAATTACAGCCCTGCTCTGATGGCACATTCCAGACAGGGCTTTTCTATAGATTATCCGAATTACTCTCATACCTCTGCGGACGGAGATAGGATTATCTTTAGCGCCGAAGCAGGCTTTTACAAACCAAGATATTAGGCCTGAGTGGCCAGCTCACTTGGCGCAGAGGTGGCGGACGGATTTTCTACTAACCCTGCAGGCTTGGGTGGCGCTAATAATTCATTCAGGGTGCGCTGAACCTCACTAATTTGCAGCGGTTTACGAAGCACCTGCTTAAAGCCAACACGGGTGGCATCGTTAATACGCATTTCATCACTACTGGCGGTTACCAGTACAAAGTGTGGTAAATTTTTGCCCAGTTTGGCTTTTAGGTAGCGCAACATGTCTACCCCATCCAAGCCCGGCATCACTAAATCGCAAAACACCGCTTTAATGCGATTGGGCTGTTGCATGGATTCAATGGCCTCGTAACCAGAATTGGCCCGATGAACGGCATAGCCTAACTCTTTAAAGGTTTTTTCTAAGATGACCAGATTAAAACCAACGTCATCCACCACTAAAATTTCATCTGCCATTTTGATAGGCCTCTTGTAATCGTTACCCTTGGAAAGTTTGGATAGCTTTTCTGCAATCACTGCCAAGTCCAGCGGTTTACTCATCATATCTTTAATGCCTACATCCCGAATATCTTTCAGCTGTTGAGCAGCCAAACCATCGGTAATGAGGAGAAAGGGAATCACATCGCCCGAACGCCCTTCCGTAACTTTTTCAAGTTGTCGGCCTTTAAAACGTTTAAACAGCTTGGTGGCGGGCATGTCGTCCAGTTCGGCCTCTGCCACAACAATAGAAATTGCCTCTCCAGCTTCATGACGCTCTAACACCTCTTTACCAGATTTGCAGTGAATGAGCTGGTGCGGCGTGTCATCAAACATGGTTTGGAACCATTCAAAGGTGGTTCCTTGGCTATCTGCAATAATCAAATGCAAAGCTTTTTCGTTGCTCTGAATACGAGTCAGCTGATCGATGGTTTTGGCCAGCACTTCGACACTGACAGGTTTTTGAAGCACCATACGAAAACCCAACTGGTCCGCTTCTTCACGATCCTCGACTGAGGTGCCTCCTGTCATCAACACAAAAGGTGGAAGCGACATGGCCCCCAAGCCGTTAAATACCTTTAGTTTTTGTGCCTGAAGGTAAAATTCTTTACCATTCATGCCCTCCATCAACAAATCCGTAATCACCAAGCCTGTATCGGGATTGGTCCTTAAAAACACCAGGGCATCCTGGCCACTGTTGGCCACAATGACTTTATGGCCAGCATGTTCTAATATTTTTTTCATGGAAATGCAGGTAAACTGCACGTCATCCACCACCATAATCTTCATAACGCGTACTCCGCCTCAAAGGCCTGAAGAGAAGTGGGCACCACGGGTAATGAAAAAATGCCGGCCACGTGATTTGAAAACGTGTAAAACAGCTCTGGCAAAGGTCTCCAAAATTCCCTAATGGTTTGCCAGTCGCCTTGATGTGCCGCTGTCTCTAGTGCCAAACAGCATTGTTGAAGTTGACTGGCAGCCACATTGGCCGAAGCACCCTTAAGGCTATGCACTAGTCGATGGGTGGTCTCTAAATCGTTGCGCGTAATGGCCAGTTTTAATTGCTTGAGTAGTTGTAAGCCTTCAATTTGATACAGCTCTGCAAGTTCTGCTGCCAATTCTAAATCGCCCCCCAAATTGACGAGCAACTGAGAGTGATTAAAAACGGGGGTGAACGTATAAGCCGTAACCATGCGCAGCGCTATCCTCAACCATGGGTTATCCCTTAACTATCGTCCGCTTGTACGATTACTTGAGAGACGTTTTCTCTACTGATAAATCTTTGCTCTAAAGCTTTATAGGCTTAACAAGGCATTTTTAGTGCCAATGTAACAAGATGGTAACGTAGTAGCATCAAAACAGGGTGTGCATGTTTTTATGCCAGTGTAAGGCTTGGGAAATAGAAATGCTGTAGACATTGGACACAATGCCTACAACTGATAACGAACGAGTCGAACACTCGTACCTGAGGGGTTTAGTAGGTAACATTGGCGTTAATGCCATACAAACCTGATGGACTTTGAGGGCACATAACAAACGGTGTTGCCACGGCAATACCAAGGATAGAGGTTAGGATTATCAACAGAGAATAGAGAATCAGGCAGAGATTGGAGCTCAGGCATTGGGCTAATAGATCATAGGTCATAGGGAAATATCGTTACACACATAGGCAAACAACACAGGGCTAAACGGGCTTTAACGCTTATTTAGCTGGGTTTACACACACCAACCATAGAGGGGAAATCCACATGGGTTTTGCTGCGAGTACCGCGCGGCTTCTCATGCTTACTGCGCGAAAGTCTGACCTCGAACTTCGGGTTCAGATGATCAACCAGATGCGGATGTACTGGAGCGATGTCACATCAATGATGATGATGGCAGCCGCGGCGGATCCCAGTGCATTCAAGCCAGGAGAAGAAAAAGCGATTCAATTGGAGGCACGACGTGCCTACGTTTCGCAAATGGAAAAAATGCTAGAAATGGACGGCAAGAAAGCGGATGCTCAATTAGCGGCCATTGAAAGTGAAATGCAGGCTGTTACCAAACATGTGACAGATAATGCCAAAAGCTTTGGCGGCTTAAATGCCCGTGGCTAAAGGTACTATCTAATCATTGGGTAACATCTTAAGTATTACGGGACGAGACTGACCAGAGCGAGTGACGGAAACCCCTGGCAACGGCTATGGTGCGCAACGCCATAACGGTGACAGAAGGGCTGCGGCATTGCTTCGAATAGAGTGAGACAGAGGCACCAAAAAATTACGGGACGAGACTGACCAGAGCGAGTGACGGAGAACCCTGGCAACGGCTATGGTGCGCAACACCATAACGGTGATAGAAGGGCTGCGGCATTGCTTCGAATAGAGTGAGCCAGAGACACCAAAAATTACGGGACGAGACTGACCAGAGCGAGTGACACACACCCCTAGCAACGGCTATGAAGACATTGAAGTCTGATTGATTTGAGGAGAGACCGCCAATAATAAAATGATTAGGCGTACCTAAGGCCTGCTTGGCTTTGGCCTGGCTTACCGGTAAAAAATAGTCACCATTATTGGTTATTGAGATAGCCCTAATTTTTGTATGCTCGAACAGCCTTGCTGATCGGGCTATTAGACGTTGGTGACTATATATGGCACGCCTGAAGAAACTAAATGGACCACCAAAAGGCAATTTTTAACAACAATTTGTTTTTATTATAAAGAGAGAATTATTTACTATTTGGTATGAGAGGATTAAGAGATGAGTAGTGTGAACAATAGCTACAGCAATTATTCGTATGATTTTAACAAAGTCCACGAATCGTTGGATAAAAACAAAGATGGCTATGTTAACAAGAGCGAAATTCAAGTGTATCAAAATCGCTTGGCCAACAATAATAGTAACAGTGGAAAAAAGGCTAAAAGTTTTTTGGTGGATTTGCTTAATAATTTTGATCGAGTGAATTCATTATCAGACGTAACTCCAATACATTATGAGAATACCTATATATTGACGGGATTAGAGCAAAATGACCCACAAGATGTTGCACGCGGTATTACGTTGTTGGATTTTAATAGATTAGCCAAAGGATCCGACGGTCAGTATGATGCGAGTGGTGGAAACCTAAGAATAGAGAAACTTGATTTTTCAACCGCACTATCTTTATCCGAATTTTATAGAAAATACCCGCCACCACCATAATTAAGGGTCTGCAAGCTTTAATTTATTAATATTTATATATAATGCACAAAAGAGAGATTAAGAGATGAGTAGTATTAACAATAGCTACAGCAGTTATTCGTATGACTTCAACAAAGTCCATAAAGCCTTAGATAAAGATAAGAATGGCTACTTGACTGAAAATGAAGTGAAAGCTTACAAACAAAAATTAGCCAATAAAAATACTGCTTCGGCCAAAAAAGCAACGCATTTTTTAACTGGGCTATTAAACAACTACGCTTCAGTAAAATCTTTGTATGATGGAGCTCTCGCTCCGCAAGGAATTCCTTATAATGACGCACAATTAGAAGAGCAAAAGCAGATTAAACAGAAGGAAGCTTTAGGTGTGTCAATAAACGACTTTGCCAGATTAGCGAACATAAATGCTACCTATTCTATGAATACTCTCTACTCATCAGGTGGAGTACCAACCTTCAATAATTATACGTTTGATAATTTGCAATCTAAAATTGATGAGTCAAACCGAAAAGTACTTGAATACCCACCACCTTAATTAATTGTTAGTCTGCAAGCATTCATTTATCACTATTTTATAGTAAATCACAAAAGAGAGATTAAGAGATGAGTAGTATTAACAATAGCTACAGCAGTTATTCGTATGACTTCAACAAAGTCCACGAATCGTTGGATAAAGATAAGAATGGTTATGTTGATCAGGCTGAAATCAAATAGCGGTAAAAAGGCCAAGGCCTTGCTCAGTGATTTACTCGCTAATTATGACAAAGTAAAAGGCCTTCATGGACCTGCTTGGGGAATGAGACCTTCCGAAGAAACTATGCAGCAAGCCGATGCGAAAGAAAAGCTAGGTATTAGTATTATGGACATAGGACAATTAGCCTCTGGCTACGGTAACAAAGATCGTCTCGAACGGCTGGATTTTTCTAATATGAAAAACTACTATGATGAGCATGGATACCCACCTTAAAAAAATAACTTCTTCTAAGCAACACGCGTTAGGGGTGCTCCGCTGAATAGCAGGATATCCCGTTAGAGGGTTAATTTTTGGCTAAAACAATCCACTTAAAGCATTGAGTGTGGCGCTAATCATCATAATCAAAAACAAAATTCGCATCATCTTTGGGGGAATGTGAGGCATCCACTGGGCACCCACGGCACCGCCTACCAAGCCTGCCCCGGCCATTAGTAGCGCATGTGGCCAGTCAATCAACCCTGCTTGGGCTTTACCCACAACGCTGGCGCCGGCAATTAACACAGCGGTAGCACTGCCACTGCCCGATGAATGACTGAGGGGGACCCACAACAGCCCCACCATGAGAGGAATGAGAAACACAGAGCCCCCGATTCCCAATAATCCTGCAGCAACACCCGTGACAAAGGCCACCGCAAAACAAACAGTCCAAGAGAGTAGAGATACCGACTTAAGATCAGACGGGCTAGAAGGATCGACAGTCGTTACAGCGCTGGACGTATTTTTGGCGGTTTTTACCCAGTAAAACACCATTAAAATAATAAGCATAGCCGCCATTAGCAGGCGTAGGGCGGTTTCGTTCCATAAAACAGACCATCGGCCTCCAATGTACCCACCTAACAATGCAACCCCACCCAACAAAAGCGAGGTTTTGTAGCAGATACGCTTGCCTATCGCGTGGACGGTGGTGGCGCTAACGCTAGCAGTAAAGCTTTGCAAGGCTGCAAACCCTGTCAGCTGGGCAAAGCTTAGGCCGCCAGAAATCATTTGGGGCCACATTAATTGCAGGCCGCTCATCATGGCTAAAATCATTAAGCCACCACCGATGCCCAATAAACCTGCTGCCACACCTGCCAAAAAGCCAACGGCCATTAGTGCCAACGAACTGGCTGGCACCAGCCCCACACCGTGGCCCAAGGATGTTAACAAGTCGAAACAATCCGTCATAACGAGGCGACCCAAAAAAGCAATTGATGCTATGATGCCATCATTCATGTGTGTAGTCACGCATTTGTTGTGATGAATGGTGGTTTCCGCAAAGGGCCACGTTATGGGTAAGGATTTGGTAGCCATGCGGCTTTCCACAGAAGCATTGCTCAACGAATTGCAGCGGTTCCAAGTACTGCGCGAAGATTTGGTGGCATGGGAAAACGCCTTGGGCCTCAGCATTCCTTCAGACGCTGACGGTAAACCTGTCTACAGCCAGCATCATGTCAACCTCTTTAAAAACATCAAAAAACACCTCGCTTTGGGCAAGTCGTTTTCAGATATTCAGCAATTGGTCCAAATTCCCGCTAATTTATCGGTTGCTGTTGCCTTAGACCCCAAACCAGAAACCCCACAACCCTCTCCTAATCCACTGCCTCGCTCGTCCAATGTCATAGAATCATCCACTTCCCTTATGACCAGCCAACCGAAACGCTCTCCCAGCTCTATGCTAACGTCCCCACCGCGTCGACCCGCTGCCCCCGTGACTCAGCCCGACATGCTCCCCACAGCAAAATCTTTGGCGTCCATTTCGGTGGATGCCCATCAATATGATCTGATGGATTTGTTGCGCCAGACCATGGCCGAAAAAGATCAACTCCAACAACAATTGATCGATGTTGAAAAATTAAATTCCCATCTTAACAATGCCAATGGCATGTTTCACCGCAAGGTAAAACAACTGGATGAAGAGCTAAAAGCCTCCCAAGCCGCTGGCGACCAGAATCGCTTGTTTCAGCTCATGGAAGACAAGGCTCGTTTGCACCACCAGGTGCTGGATAGCGAAAAAACCATTGGCCAGCTTAAAAAGCAAATCATGCTATCTGACGAACTGGTGTTAAAAGCCCGCCAAGAGGCCATGATTAGTGAACAGCAGTTGGCCAAGCAAATCCAGTTTTTGCAATCCGAACTCTCCTCCGGTGACGGCTCTCGTCAGCCCAATGCCGATACTTTTTGTGGCCAGTGGAATGAAGAAGCTTACTGGCTGGAAACCCGCTTTGATACGTATGGCGTAGATATCCCCGCCGATCGTCGTCGCGTATTAACCATTGCTCAGCCACCCATGCAACTTATTGGTCCCATGGCTGTTTTAAGCCAAACCTATCGTTTAGAGCAGCAGCCCCAATGGCAACGAACGGAAACCTTGCTGCTGATTGCTACCAACCCAATGCGTTTGCAAGGGTTGATGGACGTTACCTATCGCCTAAACGAAACCCCCGTAGCCCAGGCTTGGTACCGAATTGGGGCTACCAAGCAACCTTAAATCGCCTAAAGCACCCTTGTTTTTTTAATGCGAGTGGGCGGGGCTGCTTCTCTGTTTCAGCCCGCTTTTGAGATGACAAATGATTGAAGTTAAAAGAGAGAGACCTTGCCCCCTTGGAGGCCTGGCACGTGTGGTGGCAACAAGGTAGGATAGAGAGACTTTTTAAGCGACTGTTCGCGCTGTTTACGATGTATATAGAAAGCCTGTGGCCGTGAGTTTGTTTCAATCGCTAATGGATTTATTTCGTGAAAATTTGGGCCTGTTTGGGGGAAGCACCCCGGCTCAATCCAACGCCAATGATATTGGCATTGATTTAGGAACCGTCAACACCTTAGTGTGCACGGCTTCCAAGGGTGTGGTGTTGCGAGAGCCATCAGTAGTGGCGGTAGACAAAAGCCAAAGTCCGCCCAAAGTACTGGAAGTAGGAGCCGCTGCACGGGACATGATTGGCCGTACTCCCGAGCATATTCACGCCATTCGCCCGCTGCGAGATGGGGTGATTGCCGAATTTGAATGGGCCGAAGTGCTGCTGCGTCGCTTTATTGATCGCGCTTTGGGCGATAAGGTGTTTAGCCAAGGCAAACCGGGCCGCATTATTATTGGGTTGCCCAGTGGTGTGACGGAAGTGGAACGCCGGGCCGTGGGTGATTCTGCTTACAATTGTGGGGCTCGCATTGTTAATTTAATTGCAGAGCCCATGGCAGCAGCCATTGGCGCTGGCATGCCCGTGGAGCAACCCACCGGTAGCATGATTATTGATATCGGTGGCGGCACCACGGAAGTGGCTGTGCTCAGTCTCAATGGCATTGTGGTGAGTAAAAGCCTGCGTATTGCTGGCGATGAATTGAACAGCAACATTCAACAGTATATGAAAACCGCCCATGGCCTTTCCATTGGCGATCGCACCGCAGAAGACATTAAAATTCAGCTGGGGTCTGCCTGTGAGCTAGATAAAGAAAGCGAAAAGGCTACGATGACCATTCGAGGGCTGAACTTGGCCACAGGATTACCTGATTCCTTGGTGATTACAGTGCCAGAAGTACGGGCCTGCATTAGCGCCACTTTGCAAAAGCTGGTGGAAGGCGTTAAAGCGACCTTGGAAATTACACCACCCGAACTGGCCGCCGACATTGTGGAAAAAGGCATTGTATTGGCTGGGGGCGGTGCCTTACTACGAGGCATGGATGCTTACATAGCCAGCCATGTGGCGGTGCCTGTCTTCATTGCCAAGGACCCCTTATCGTGTGTGGTGTTGGGTACTGAACGTTTGCTGAGTGATCCGACCTATGAGGCGATTTTACTCGCTTCTGAGTATGATCCACGCCACTACCATTAGAGTCCTGAATTGTGGCGGCAATGACTTCTCTCACTATCGTCCTGGTAGAGCCTCGCATTCCACAGAATACAGGCAACATTGCACGTTTGTGTGCTTGTTTGGGGGCCAAGCTGTACTTGGTAGGCGAACTGGGCTTTGTGCTGAACGATAAACATTTGGCCCGTGCTGGTATGGATTACATCGATCGTGCCATCCCTGAGCATGTGACGGAGATGGCCGCTTTAAATGACACAAACCCTTTGGATACTCGCTATTACCTGAGTGCAAAAGCCACCAAAACGGTGTGGGATGTTTCTTTTCCAAGGCATGTCACCCTGGTATTTGGACGAGAAGACAAAGGCTTACCTCCGGCACTGATTCAATCCAACCCGGATCGAGCCATCACCTTGCCCATGCCCGGCGAAGGGCGTAGCCTTAATTTGTCCTCTGCTGTGGCCGCCACCGCGTATGAGGTCCTTCGGCAACAGCAGTGCGTCTTGCAATAGAATCACTTGGCAAACCATTTGCGCAGGGTCTCGTGTTTTTGATAAAGTTAAGTTTAATAACCACGGCTTGCCGTGTGTGGGCGGTTGGCGCAGTTGGTAGCGCATCACATTGACATTGTGGAGGTCACTGGTTCGAGCCCAGTACCGCCCACCACTTTTAAACAAATCTCCTGCCCCTTAACCTTAAACACCAGCTATAGAGGTCACTCTATTGGAAACCATTTCAAAGCATCGTTTAGAAGCCTTTAGTGATGGCGTTATTGCCATTTTCATTACCATTATGGTGTTGGAATTAAGACCTCCTGCCGGAGTGACTTTAAGCGCCCTTCAGTCGTTGCTTCCCGCCGTGTTGAGTGCAATGCACTTTTTGCGCTGGCAAACAAGGCATCCAGCATGGGTTCGGTAAGCTTGCCGGTAAAGGTGTTTTGCTGGCTGGGGTGGTACGAAGTAATCACCGTTAATCGATTGCTAACAGGAGTCACAACGTTGTGGCCAAAAGCGGGCTTTTTTGGCATGGCGTCGATAGCAAAGGGTTCCCATAAATCCGGAGTGGTTTTTAGCGTGGCCCACAACCCATTAAGGGCCACGCTACCCAAACAAATCACCACCTTTAAGTTACTTAACAGCCGTAACTCCTCTCGCAAAAAAGGCTGGCAAGCAGCAACTTCTTGAGACGTGACTTTATTTTGAGGCGGGGCGCAGTGGCAAATGGCGGTAATCCAAGCGCTGGTTAGTTTTAGGCCATCGTTTTTTTCTTTACTGCTTGGCTGGTTAGCAAAGCCCGCTTTATGCAAGGCTCTGTACAGCCACAGGCCGCTGTTATCTCCCGTAAACATGCGCCCGGTACGGTTGGCCCCATGGGCCGCCGGAGCCAGCCCCACAATCAACAATTGGGCGCTGGGGTCACCAAAACTGGGAACCGCCTTGCCCCAATACACCTCGTCTTGGTATTGTTTGCGCTTATCGGTGGCCACTTGCTCTCGCCAAGCCACCAGCCGATCACATTGGCGGCAGGCAGTAATCGCTTCGTTTAGCTTAACAAGGGTTTGGACAGGGCTCATGAATCCCTCAATCCACACAAGGATCGGGCAAAGGCTTTGGGCTCAAAGGGAATGAGATCCTCAATGCTTTCTCCCACGCCCACCCATTGAACGGGCAGCTTGAGTTCATCGGCAATACTAAGAACCACCCCCCCTTTGGCGGTGCCATCCAGCTTGGTCAACACAATGCCGTGCAAGGGCAGAGATTGAGTAAAAACGCTGGCCTGCTGCAATCCGTTTTGGCCCGTAGTGGCATCCAGCACAAGCCAATTCACTCGTTGAGAACCTACGGGTAGTTGTTTGGCAATCACGCCATCAATTTTTTTCAGTTCGTTCATCAGGTTAATTTGGTTTTGCAAGCGGCCTGCCGTATCCAAAATAATCACGCTAGCATTGGAGTGTTTAGCCACGTCAATGGCTTCATACGCCACAGCAGCAGGGTCTCCATTAGGTTTGCTGACTAGGGTGGCTTCTGCACGTGTTGCCCACACCGCCAGTTGTTCCACGGCAGCGGCACGAAAGGTATCGCCCGCGCCAATCACCACGCGATGTCCTTCGTTTTTGAGACGATGCGCGAGTTTACCAATAAAAGTGGTTTTACCGGCGCCGTTTACGCCCGTTACCATCACCAACGATAACTTGGCCGGATCAAAGGTGATGGGTTTTTGCAGTGCCAAAAGCTGGGCTTCAATGCTTTGGGCCAAGGCTTCTTGCACAGCACTGGTGGATTTCCACGATTGATTTTTCAGTCCGTCTACCCAGCGGGTGGCGGTACTCACGCCCACATCGGCTAGCAATAACGTGTCTTCCAATTCGTCAAAGAAATAGGTGTCTACGGTGGTGTGGGTGCCAAACAGGTTGGCTAGGGCTCCACCCATTTTTTGACCCCAACCCCCATTGACGGTTTTGACAGGGGCGGTTTTAACAGGTGCACCTTCGTTGGGTGGAGGGGTTACGGTGGACGTTTTTTTAGACTGAAACCAAGAAAACATGAGCGGGGCCTGTCAAGATAGTCAAGTAAAAAGAAGATAGAATGCCTAGAAATTAAACATAGTCGAAATGGTATAAATACTAGTAGCGCCAGATAAGATAGACGGTACTAATAACAAGTGAAAGTAGCGTGACACTAGCGCCCACCTTAAAAAACTCCATAAAACGAATCTCGTGGCCCCGTCGACGGGCCATATCCACTACCAACACATTGGCCATTGCGCCTACTAGCGTGGCATTGCCACCCAAGCACGCCCCTAGCGATAAACTCCACCACAAGGGTTGAAGGTTACTAAAGGCAATAGGGTCAATACGATTCAGGTTTTGCACCAAGGGAATCATTGTGGCCGTGTAGGGAATGTTATCCACCACGGCGGATAAGGCTGCAGAGCCCCATAAAATAACGATACTCATCAGGTTGGCGTTGCCCCTGGTCCACGCCAGCAGTTGTTCTGCCAGCCAGCTTAGGGTGCCGCTTTTTTCTACAGCACCCACCATTACAAACAGGCCAATAAAAAAGAAGATCGTGGTCCACTCCACGTCGTTCCAAATATCGTCGCGATGTTCAAACAGCATCAACACGCTGGCACCGGCTAGGGCAATGGTACCGGCTTCAATATGGGTAACGTGGTGGGTTAAAAACCCCACAATCACCAGTGCCAAAACGATTAGAGCCTTTATCATAAGAGGTTTATCGGTAATGGCTTGCCCCACAGAAAGTGTTGTAAGTTGCTGAGTTGCCTCGGGCGAAAGGGTGACATCCTTTCGGTACCACCACGCCAACAAACCAAGGCTGGCCACACTAATCAGGCCAATGACGGGTGCTAAGTTCACTAAAAAATCGTTAAAGGTAATGCCTGCGGCGCTGCCAATCATCATATTGGGAGGGTCGCCCACCAAAGTAGCCGTGCCGCCAATGTTACTCAGCAAGGTTTCGGCCACCAAATATGGAATGGGATTGATACCTAGCGTGGCGCACAGACTAACCGTCACGGTGCCAATCAACAATATGGCGGTAACGTTGTCTAAAAACGCGCTAATAAAGGCGGTTAAGCTAGCCAGCAATAACATAAGTACCATACCGTTGCCTTTACTGGCTTTGGCGGCGGCGCGAGCCAAGGCATCCAATGCGCCGGTTTGTCCCAAAATATTCACCAAAATCATCATGCCCACCAACAGAGCAATCACGTTAAAATCAATGGCGTGCAAGGCTTCTGCTTGGGTAAATACGGGTGTAAGTAGCAACAAGCTACTGCCCAGCAAGGCCACCACCACCTTGGGCACTTTTTCCCACACAATAAACACGTAGGCTATCAATAACACCACGTTGGGCAGCCAGTTCCACCCCAATGGAATGGCGGAAGGGAGAGACAAGCCCCATTTAGAGCCAGCGGTTTCGGTAAAAAGAGCGGCGTCCATCTGATGAGAGACTTTCAGGCCAACGCCCCATATTGTACCAAGGCCAGACTCGCCCAAGGTGTATCCATCCACAAATAGTCCCTTGGATTTGGTAAACTACAGGGTCGTGTTTGTACCCATGGAAAATGTTATGCCGTTTGCTGCGCCCAATGCCCCAAAAACCCTGTACCAAAAAATTTGGGAACGCCATGCGGTGCCCTACCCACAGCAACTACCGGTAGGCGTTCATGCGGCTGAATTGCCCACCCTGCTGTACATCGACATGCACCTGATCCACGAAGTGACGTCTCCTCAAGCCTTTGAGGGCCTTCGTCAGCGGGGTATTCCTCTCAAGCGGCCCGATCGCACCATGGGCACCATGGATCACAGCACCCCAACCACGCCTCGCACGGCTAGTGGCGAGATGATCTATACCGATTCTCAGGCCCAAGCCCAAGTAGAAACCTTAGAGCGCAACTGCGCGGAATTTGGCGTCACCCTGTTTGATTTGTCTACGGGTCACCAAGGCATTGTCCACGTGATTGGGCCTGAGTTGGGCCTGACCCAACCGGGGATGACCATTGTGTGCGGCGATAGCCACACGGCGACTCATGGGGCTTTTGGTGCCTTGGCCCACGGTATTGGCACCAGTGAGGTAGAACACGTGATGGCCACCCAGTGCTTGTTGCAAACCCCCAGCAAAACCTTGGAGGTGCGGGTGGACGGCACCTTACAACCGGGCGTTACCGCCAAAGATGTGATACTGGCCATCATTGCCAAGCTAGGCATGGGCGGCGGTACGGGCTACGTGCTGGAATACACAGGCAGCGCCATTACCAGCCTGAGCATGGAAGGCCGCATGACCCTGTGCAACATGAGCATTGAAGCCGGTGCTCGTGCCGGTTTAGTCGCTCCCGACGCTGTGACTTTTGAGTATTTACAAGGCCGTGCCTACGCGCCAAAGGGCGATGCGTGGGACAACGCCGTGGCCGACTGGCAAACCCTCCACACCGATGCCGGTGCGACTTACGACGCCACCATTACTCTGGACGGCAGCGCCATTGAGCCCATGGTAACCTACGGTACCAACCCCGGCCAAGGGGTGGGCGTGTCCCAAACTATTCCCACCACCGAACGTCTTTCTGCTGCCGAAGCAGCCGACTTGGAAGAATCCTTGGCCTATATGGGCTTGCAGTCGGGCCAACCCATGGTGGGCACGTCCGTGGATGTGGTGTTCATTGGCAGTTGTACTAATTCTCGGATGGAAGACTTGCGTGCTGCTGCTGTGGTGGCGAAAAAAGGCCACGTGGCCAAGGGTGTTCGGGCCTTGGTGGTGCCAGGGTCTCAGGTGGTTCAACAGCAAGCCGAAGCCGAGGGCTTGCATACCGTGTTTACCAACGCTGGTTTTGAGTGGCGAGAACCTGGGTGCAGCATGTGCATTGCCATGAACGGCGATAAACTGGAGGCTGGCCAAGTGTGTGCCAGCACCAGCAATCGCAATTTTAAGGGCCGCCAAGGCCAAGGGGGCCGCACCTTGCTAATGAGCCCGGCCATGGCCGCTGCCGCTGCCTTGCACGGCAAAGTGGTAGATGTGCGAACCTTGTAAGGACCAGTTTTGAAGCCTATTTTTTCCGCGCCGCTGTTTTCTTTTTGGCGGCAGGTCGTTTGGCCTTAATCACCTTACTTACGCCCAGCACTTCCGCAGCCGATTTTTCCGCCGCTTTGTCGCGCGCGGTTCTGCCATAAGGATTGGGCTTGGTAGGTGCTGATTTTTTAGTGGTCTTACTGGTAGCCTTGGTGGTTTTTCCTGATGCTTTTGTAGCACGCGCACCGGTTTTACCGCCTGATTTAGTGGTAGCAGATTTTTTCTCAATGAGGGCAGCAGCTTGCTCTAAGGTCACGGTGTCGGGGTCGGTGCCTTTGGGTAAATTTACCAAGGTGGTGCCATGCTTAATGTAGTACCCAAAGCGGCTTTTCTGAATCAGCGCCGGTTTGCCATTAATCTCACCCACGTTAATAATGCGTTTACCGCTGGCCACAATCACTTCCAAGGCACGCTGTAAATCAACCGTCAGCACATCGTCTTCGGCCTTCAGTGACACAAACAATGGCCCCTGCTTGAGGTACGGCCCAAAGCGTCCCAAACCGGCCTCGATGGTCTCGCCCGATTCTGGGTGAACGCCCAACAACCTTGGCAGGCTAAGGAGTTTCAATGCTTGCTCTAGGGTAATCTCAGCAGGGCGAATCTCTTTAGGAATGGTGGAACGGTGGGGCTTAATCACCTTGGGCTTTTTGGGCTTAACTGGTTTTTTGGCCTCTTTTTTAGGCTTGGCATCGGCTGCCTTGGAGGTTTTCTTGGGTTTAACAGGGGTAGCCTCTTCAGGGGGTAGTTCTTCCACGTCACCCAGTTGCAGGTAA
Source organism: Vampirovibrionales bacterium (assembly GCA_029866025.1). Taxonomy (GTDB): domain Bacteria; phylum Cyanobacteriota; class Vampirovibrionia; order Vampirovibrionales; family Vampirovibrionaceae; genus JARXAD01. Next base: position 90,164 of record JARXAD010000003.1, read on the forward strand.
AAACCGTAGGGGCCTTTGCAAACGTACACGGGCTTGCTGGTAACAGGGTCCATGCCTAAGGTTTTGGGGCCTTCGCTAAATTCGGCGCCACCATCATCGCCATCGCTTTTTAGCTGCTTGGTTACTTTGCACTCGGGGTAATTGCTGCACCCAATAAAGGCGCCAAATTTCCCCAGTTTTAAGCCCAAACGACCGTCTTCGCACGAAGTACACTTTCGGGGCGTGGGGTTGTCTTCCGTTACTTTAAAAAAGTGCTGGGCCAAACCCTCATCCAAGGCGTCCAACACATGGGTAATGGTGAGTTCAGACGTTTCACCCACCGCGGCTTTAAAATCCGTCCAAAACTGGGTAAGAACATCATGCCAATCGGCTTGATCATCGGAAATGCTGTCTAGCTGCTCTTCTAGGCCAGCGGTAAAGTCGTATTCCACGTAGCGTTTAAAAAACTGGCTTAAAAATTCCGTCACCAAGCGGCCACGATCTTCCGGCACAAAGCGCCGCTGTTCCATACGCACGTAGTTACGGTCTTGCAGCACTCTAATAATACTGGCGTAAGTAGAAGGGCGGCCAATGCCATACTCTTCCAACACCTTCACCATCGTGGCTTCGCTGTAACGCGGCGGGGGCTTGGTAAAATGTTGCTCCGGGGTTACTTCTTTGAGTGTTAAGGCTTGCCCTTCCGTCATGACTGGCAAGGAGGGCCCATCATCGTCCGTACCTTCCACTGCTTTGGCAGGGGATTCATCCTTGGTTTCTTTGTAGATGCGATAAAAGCCGTCAAACACCAAGGTACTACCGCTGGCGCGCAGGGTAATGACTCCCTTGGCGTGAGGCGATGTAATGTCTACCCCCACTTGATCCAACACCGCTTGTTCCATTTGGCAGGCCAAGGTGCGGCGCCAAATTAGTTCATACAGGGCCGCTTGATCCTCATTGAGGTAGCCCTTCATTTTTTCCGGCGTGCGTTTAATATCCGTGGGGCGAATGGCTTCGTGAGCCTCTTGGGCGTTTTTTTGCTTGCTTTTGTACATGCGCGGCGAACTAGGCAGGTACTTGTCGCCCAGATTGCTTTTGATAAAATCGCGCACACTCATCACGGCCTCAGCCGCCAAATTCACGCCATCGGTACGCATGTAGGTAATGAGACCCGTGGTTTCGCCGCCGAGTTCAATCCCTTCATACAGGCGCTGAGCGGTTTGCATGGTTCGGGTTGCCGAAAAACCCAACTTGCGTGAGGCTTCCATTTGGAGCGATGAGGTAATAAAGGGGGGGAAGGGGTTGCGGCGAACCGTCTTCTTTTCCACTTTCTCAACGGTAAAGGTGCCGCCTTGTATGGCGGTGACGGCTTCTGTGGCCATGGCTTCGTTGGTTAGGGAGAGTTTATCCAGCTTTTGGCCAAACAACGTGGTGAGGCGTGTAGGCACAGGTTGCTGTTGTTGCGTTGCCAGAAGGGCTTCCACGCTCCAGTATTCTTGGGTAATGAAGGCTTCAATTTCCGCCTCGCGTTCGCATACCAAGCGCAACGCCACGGATTGCACTCGACCAGCCGACCGGCTGCCGGGCAATTTTCGCCACAAAATGGGCGATAAGGTAAAGCCCACCAGGTAATCCAAGGCACGGCGAGCCAAATAGGCGTTGACGAGAGGGGTATCAATCTCCCGTGGGTTGTCCATGGCTTTTAAAATAGCGGTTTTGGTAATTTCGTTAAACACCACCCTTTGCACCGGCTTGTCTTTAAGGGTGCCGCGCTCTTTGAGTACATTTAGCACATGCCACGAAATGGCCTCTCCCTCACGGTCAGGGTCAGTGGCCAGAATAAGAGTGTCGGATTGCTTGAGAGCGCGCTCAATGTCTACCACCCGCTTTTCCGATTGCTTGTCCAGCTCCCACGCCATCTCAAAGTTATTGTCAGGCAGCACGGAGCCGTTTTTAGAAGGCAAATCGCGGATGTGGCCATAGCTGGCAAGCACCGTGTAATCGGCACCGAGGTACTTATTAATGGTTTGGGCTTTGGCGGGAGATTCCACCACCACGACGTGCTTCATCGACGTCTCCAGAGAAAAACAACTACAACCGCTTGATGGAGACTATAGAGTAAGAGGTGCCAGCCAGCAAGCTGGCTTTGATAACAAACCCAGCGCTTTCGTTAAGCCGGTTGATAGGTAAAGCCATCGGTTTTTAGGCGCTGGATCACTTCCTTCATCTCGTCATCTGGATTGACGAGGGAAAGACGCACAAAGCCTTCGCCGTATTTGCCAAAGGCTGTACCCGGAACCAACACCACGCCGCTGGTTTCCAGTACTTCGGTGGCAAAGGTTTCGCAGCTGGTGTAGCGCGGGGGAATGGGCACCCAGAAGTAAAAAGTGGCTTTGGGTAGGTTCAGGGTTTCTTCCGGCCAGCCCAGCTCTAAAAAGCCTTGCTTCATTAGCTTTTGTTTGCCTTCGTACACCTTGTTCATGTCGGTGACGAATTGCTCACAGAGAGGGCTTTCAATGGCAAACACGGCGGCTTTTTGAAGCACCTTCCACAAGCCGCTGTCCATGGTGCTTTTGACGGTGTTCAGCACATTAATGGCGTCTGCATTGCCCACGGCAAAACCAATACGCCAGCCCGTAATAGCATAGGGCTTGCTCAGGCTATGGAACTCAACAGCAATGTCACGCGCACCGGCCACTTCCAAAATGCTGGGGGGCTTGGGTTCTCCGGCAAATACCATTTCGCTGTAGGCGTTGTCGCTAATCACCAAAATGTTGTGCTCGCGGGCAAAGCGCACCACGTCTTCGTAATAGCTAAAGGGGGCCGTGGCACCAATGGGGTTGCTGGGATAGTTAAGAATCAACGCCTTCACCAAGTTAGAGTTGTAGCCCCGATTGGTGAGTTCTTGCAAGGTACGCTGCATGTCGGGCAGGTAGTTGTTTTCGGGGGTTAGGGGCATGGAATAGGCCAAGCCACCCGCAATTTTAATGGCATCAGCATAAGAAGCGTATCCAGGATCGGGAGTGAGGATAATGTCCTTTTCCATGATGTCGTCTTTGGGGGTAATGACGCCCCTGAACATGGCGGCCAAACCTTCTTTGCTGCCCACCAAGGAACACACTTCGGTTTTCCAGTCCACATCCACGCCAAAGCGGGTTTTCATGCGCTTGGCCACAGCCTGACGAAAAAACGGTTCCCCTTCCGGCACTGAATAGCTGTGAATGCCCGGTTCCGCCAACAGATCGGTAATTTTTTTAAGCAGTACCGGTGGTGGAGCGACGGTAGGAGCACCAATGCTCATTCGTAAGGGTTTACGTCCTTTGGCTTCCAGTTCGGGGGTTAGCTCCAGCACGCGCTTGGCAATGCGAAACATAATGTAGGGCTGCATCTCGCTGCATAAATCGGACACAAGGCTTTTAATGTTGGGCTTGGAGAGGGTTTTCATTGGGTTTACTTCCTATAGGAGGGCACAGAGAAAATCATTCTTCAGAGTAAAACAAAGGCCCTATGGGAGCCACACCCAGCAAGCTGTGTTTTTTTACTTGTAATCAGCGCAACCCTCTAAAATTTAGAGCTTGACGTATTGTTTAACGAACAAACACACTTTGGCGTGTTGCGACATGGAACCGCTTCGGGTAACTTAACAGTCAATTCGAAGCGACGTTTACGACAGATTAAAATTTAAAAGACGCTTTTCGTTTACTTTGCCCCTCCAACCTTTCGTAACAGGGTTACGCCCAATCTAAGTTAAAAAAGACGCTTTGCGTCTGCGCTCGTAGCTCAGCTGGATAGAGTATCGGCCTCCGAAGCCGAGGGTCGCGCGTTCGAATCGCGCCGAGCGCAGGCGCATAGTGCCTTTATTTATAAATAGTCTTAATTTTTACGGAGGCAATTTTCTTTGCCACAGGCACGCAGTGCTTTTATTTAAAAAGTAGCCTTGGGATTGTTCACGGTGCTTTGCTAATGGGGCGTAATTGAGCTTCTAGGCGCTGGGCCATAGCAGCCACGGTGTAATGCTCTCGCCGATTGAGCAAATAGGCTTTCACCGAAGCGTAAAATGCTGCATCGCTGTAAAGCCGCTTTAGGTGGGCCTGTAATTCGTCATCGCTCGTGTAAAACAGCGGGTATTCCTCCCCCAGTTGCTCTTTTCGCACCGGTCCTGGGTTGGCTAAAACGGGAATACCGCGCGCCATACCTTCCATGGGTTTAATACTGCCCGCCCAAGCGGATTCAGGCTGCTCGTTGGCCAGTAGCACACTACAAGCACTTACCGCGTGATGCATTTCGGCAAAAGGTACGGGTGGTAGTACCATTATTTCACTGCGATCCACGGGTATGTCTACTCGGCCTGCCATCACCAACGTAAGGCTAGGAATGGCGGCCTTTAAGGCATCGTAGCAGCGTAAAAAAGCATTAGGGCGTGTGTGTTCCACAATGCGGCCAAAATAACCCACCGTAAACCCATAACCCATGCGGGCTTTGTATTGAAAGATTTTAGCGTTGTCTTCGGCCTCAAAAAAATGAGGTGCCAAGGTTTGGCCAATGTTAATGACCTGCTGGGGGGCAATCATATCGGTAGGGAAATTATGATGAAAATACCCATCAATGCCGCCGGCTAGTGTGGTTAGGTTCTCCAATCCGTATTTCCACGCCTCGGTAAAGGCTAGCACAGCTTTGGCTTCTCTGAACACGGTCTCATCGTAGGGACTAGCCACCGCTAGCTTGGGCTGTGGGCACGCCGCAAACACCTCCCAGTTATTACGTATAATATACAGGTCGCAATCTGGTCGAGGGGCTTCAATGCGTTTTTTGGTAAGACCATAGCCACTAATCGCCGGATTAAAAAGCTGGTTGTTGTAGTAAACCTGGGCAAACTGGCTTAACGCCGTTAAAAAAGAAATTTCATTAATTTTATCACCACGATTGGGTTCTAGTTGGGTTTGATTACCCAGGACGTAATAAATTTTTAAGGGAGAAGAAGCAGTTGTCATCAGGGCAGCATCTATTTACCTAGACAATAATTGGTGAAAGGCCAAGGCCGTGGCTTGGCGAGTAAATTGATGAATGTAATCAATGTTGGGCTGCACCCTTTCCAAATCACCCCCCTGCCAACGCCTTAGCAAGCCTTCCAGGGCAGCGGCCACGGCTTCAACATCATTGTATTGGGCCACGGTAGATAAACCTGTTGGCTCTAAGAAGGCTTCCAAGTCGTTCTCACGGTGAGGGGTTGACCGATGAATAAGTGCCAGCATGGGCTTGTGTAAGCCCATCGTGTCAAACACCTTACCCCCCGTCGCATCCGGCAGCGATGAAATATGCAACAGCACATCGGCGGCAAGTAGGGCCTTCAAGGTGTCCTCGTAGGGCAACACGCCTCCATGAGTAAAGGCAACACCCTCTACAGAAGGTTTATAGCCCTTGGTTTTTCCGTAAAACACGACATGCAGCTGATTGGGGAGCAATCGCCCGTCATCCTTCAACAGTTGAAGGGCCGCAAAAAAGACCTCGGGGGTTCGATTGCCATAAAAACTACCGGCATAGGCAATCGTAAAAGGGGCGTTGGGCTCTTTTGGCTTTGCTAAAGCCCGAATACTCGCCATTTGCTCGTCATCAAAACCATTGGGTAGCACCCGTAATTTACAAGCCATTGCTTCAGGTAAAACCGCTGTGTACTTGCATTTCAAGGCCTCGTTAATAACCCCAATATAGGTGGCGTCGTTAAATAATTGGCGTTCTAAGCCCTTATTGCAAGCGTGAATAAAGCCCCCTGTGGCGGCATTGGGATTCAAAGACCACTCGTCTCGCAAGTCCATAACCCATACGGCGTTGGGGTTTTGACGCTTAAGAGCTTGACCAATGAGGTGAGCCACCGGCGTTGGCGACGAAGACACAATGGCATCACACAGCTGAGGGTTATTCTTTAACCAGCGCTTTGCAGCCCAAGCCCACGGCAGGGTTTCATCGGGCACCCACCACCGGTTAAGCCAAGCCGATGCCCAGTGCCACTTACCTAACAATTTTCGGATTTTTTGCGCCACCGGTGTGTAAGCAATCGGTATCACCGTAACGCTTTCAGGCAATTCGGCAGCAAGCGAGGTATCCAATACGGCATCTTTGGGGGCTTGATGAGTCACAAGAGTAATGATCCAGCCCTGTTGAGCTAAATGCTTGGCCAATTTAGCCACCCGAATGGCTGCAATGCCGCCCAAAGGTGGGGCATGATACGCTACAATCACCAAGTGTTTGGCCACTGTCGTTTCAGAGAAATCGGGCGTCATAGGGCTTACAGCCCGCTGGCCAATAAAACACTTGAAGAATTGACCGGCAATGAAGGCTTCGACTGTTTTAGGGCTTCGTTTACCAGTCCTCGAACACCGGCATCCACCGTAACCTTGGGGGCAAAGCCCAACACGCTTTGGGCGGCGGTAATACTCGCCACCGAATGACGAATATCGCCTTGACGAGCGGGATTAAAGGTAACAGGCAGTGTGTAGCCAAAGGCATCGCTAACGGCTTGCAATAAAGCCAGCACGCTAATGGCGTGGCCGGTGCCAATGTTAAGCACGGTTGGGTTGGGCGTATTGGGGTTGATCGTTGTCTTAGCCGCCAGCAGGTTGGCCTGCACAATATCGCTGACATGAATAAAATCGCGAGTTTGCAAGCCGTCGCCAAACACTAGGGGCGACGTTTTGGTTTGATAGGAGGCAATAAATTTAGATAGAACCGAAGAATACGGAGATTCTGCCTTTTGGCGGCTACCGTACACGTTAAAGTACCGTAGGGCCATAGTTTCCAGCCCCATGGTTTGGGCATAAAACTCGGCAGCCAGCTCATTTTGCAATTTGGTAACCGCATAGGGGGATTTTGGCTTCGTTAGCAACGATTCGCTGGCAGCCACGGTGCCAATATCACCATACACAGCGCACGTAGAGCTAATGACCACACGTTTAACACCTGCCTTAGAAGATTCATAAAGCAGGGTATCGGTAGCTTGCGCGTTAATAGTGCGGTACGCCTCAGCCAGCTGAAAAGACTCATTCACCGACGTTTTGGCCGCTAAATGAAACACCCAATCCGTGCTGGGCAAATAGGGTAAATAACTGTCAGGCTGGCAAATGTCACCGTGTACCAGGGTAATAGCGTTGCGAACGGTTGCTAAATTTTCAAGGTTACCCGAGGATAAATCATCCAGCACCACCACGCTGTGGCCGTCGGCCACCAGGCCCTCTACCAAATGAGACCCAATAAATCCGGCGCCACCCGTTACCAAAGCCTGCATAACCGAACCTTTACCAAACTGTAGCTGCCATTATAAAGCCAAACAAGGGAGTAATCTACCAACTAGGCTACTGGTAAAGGCTCTTGCACCAATGACGGAGAGGCATTGGTCTGTAACGAAGCCTGTAAAGCCGCAAAAATAGGCGCATTAACCCCTAGGGTGGTTAAGACGCTAGGGCCACCTTGAGCCGCTAATTGCTGCGCATAGTGCATATGGTTGGTCAGCACCGAATGACGATCAGGCGCCGCTAGGCCCCAGCCGCCCACGTAAGGTGTATCGGTATTAGGGTCGTACCACCACTCGGCAGGAATGTCGTTACGGCAAAGGCGCAAGAATCGCTGAGCCACAGCAGCAGGGGCCCATTGTTGACGAACATACTGTTGAGCCGACAACCCAAGGGCTTTGCGTCGTGGAGCATCCGAAATTAAAGCGTGTAAGTTGTCCACCAAGGCGTCGGGGGGCCCTGTCATGGCGGGGGGAATGAAGCTGGGCGTCATCGTGGCAGCCATTAAATCGTGTTCTAAGCCACACACCACGGTGGGCACGCCGTAATAGGCGGCTTCGGTAGCCAAGCCTGCCAAAAAAGTATCGCTGTAGAGCTCGTCTACCAAAATATCGGTTTTCTGTAGGTAGGAAATCACCTGGTGGTTGGGCACATTCACCAGCTCAACAAAATCAATGGCATGCCCCTCAGTCTTCAGGGTTTCAATGGCTGCCCTAACGGCGGGTGTCCCCTTAGTTTTTTGAATACTCGGCGCATGCAAAATTCGAACTGGATCGCCCGCCGCAGGGCTTTGAGTGCTTACTGATTCTTCGCCCGAAAAAGGAATCCCCACTGCAGACCACTGAACCACTGGCTTTTTGTGCAACAGGCTGGTGGGCGGGTGATTGACCACCACATCGGCAGTGCGCTCAATGGCCGTTATGCTGGCCACACGGTCCTGGGTTCGTATGGCTAGGGTTTCGGGCGTGTCGTCTTGATAATTACCATTTAAATAGGGCGGACGAGCATCGGAGCCGTGGAACACATAAATAACGGTTTTACCCCAAGCCTTTAGCAGGGCAATGTCTCGATAGCGACGCTTGCCTACAAAGGCACCATCAAAAGTGGTTCGGTAGCCATAAATAAACACATCGTGGGTTAAGGCCATATACGCAAACACAAGCCACTGCAAGGCCGTTAACAGTAGTCTTAAATAACTACGCTCTACGCTCTTTTTCTTTTTAATGGCATCGGATCGTAGAATGATGGGCGCCACCCACTGTTGTAAGGCACTCGGCTTGTGGTAAGCAAACTTATGGGGCACCGGCTCGAAAAAGGTGTTGGGCACGCCCAAGGCATCAAAGCCTGCTTTTAGGTGACGATAATACCCGGCCACTTCGCTAAGGCCCATAAAGATGCGGGGCTGCCGTTTTTTGGTGTAAAAAGCCATGGCGGCGGCGTTACTCCTGCGTAGTACTCAACCTATTCACACCCCAGTTGTACCAAAAACCCAGGTCATGCCGCCAGCCTTGTTCTTGCCTGTGGGAGCTGTCAGTGTTATTTTCACCTTGGTTTCTACCCTATCCGACTTTGTTCTTCGAGACTCTCCTCCGCATTATGGCTATTTTAAAAGACATTAAAGAAAACCTCGGTGGTGCCACTTCCTATAAAGAAGATTTGCAGCTTTACCGACGTTTACTTACCCTACTAAACCCTCACTGGAAGCGTTTTAGCATTAGTGTTGCGGCTAGCATACCCGTGGCGGCTATGGGCGGGGTGCTTACGTATTTAAGCGGCACCTTGGTAGATGAATTACTACAGCACAATAATATCGGTGTTTTAAAACTGGTTCCCTTGGTTATTTTAGCCAGCGCCCTTATTGAAGGCGTGTTTACCTACATTAGCAATTACCAAAGCAATTATGTGGGGACTTCCATTAGCCAAAGCTTGCGTAAGGGGCTGTTTGATAAGTTGATTGTGGAAGATATTCAATACATTTTTAAAAATACCCCCGGTGATTTACTGAGCCGCTACTACACCGATCCGGGCCGTGTGCAAGCCGCCATTGTGGATAACTTGCAATCACTGATTTTAGAAAGCATGAGCATTGTAGCCTTTAGCGTGGTGTTACTCACACGCAGCTGGCAGCTGGCCATTGCGGCGCTGGCCATTATTTCCCTCATTATTTTCCCCATTCAAATTATTTCTAAAAAAATTCGCACACTCGATTTTCAAAATCAAAAAATTGCCGGCGCTTTGTACGATGTGTTTTACGAAGCAGTGGTGGGCGCACCTGTTATTGCGGTGTTTAACCTGCAACAAGCCCAATCCAAACGTTTTGATAAAGTGCTACAAGAGTTTTTTGTTAACACCATGAGAATGACACGCGCCAGCATTGTGCTTAAGCCCATTCTTCAGGCCATTTCAGCCCTAGGCGTGGCTGGTATTTTATCGGTAGGGGCCATACTGGTCGAGCGTCACACCTTAACCGCTGGCCAACTTACCAGCTTTTTGATTGCTTTAATATTGCTATACAAACCCATTAAAAACGTGGGTGGCATTATTAGTAAAATTCAGCGTGTTTTTGCCCCTGCCGAACGGGTGTTTGAAAAACTGGGGCGAGCCTCCACCATTACCGATGGCCCCAATCCCATTGCTGTGAATCAGTTTGAATCCCTTACCTTTGAGGACGTAAGCTACAGCTACCAAGAAGACGCCAGCAGCCCTGTGCTCAATCACATTAACCTAACCGTCAAACCTGGCGAAACCATTGCTTTGGTGGGTCGCAGCGGCGGTGGTAAATCCACCTTTGTTAATTTAATTCCACGTTTTATGGACCCCACCGGCGGCCGCCTGCTACTAAATGGCCATGATATGAAAGACGTGAGCCTGCATGATTTACGCAATCTTATCGCCATGGTTAATCAACAAACGGTACTATTCAGAGGTAGCCTTGAAGAAAACGTGCGCTTAGGCAACGCTAGCGCCACCCAAGAACAATTAGACAAAGCCTTTGAAGTGGCCAACCTCAATGAAATGCTTTCCATGCGTCTTTCTGGCTCTGATAGTGACGCAGGGCCTGGCGGGGCCTACTTATCGGGCGGGCAGCGCCAGCGAGTCAGTATTGCTCGTGCGTTGATTAAAAATGCGCCTATTCTCATTTTAGATGAAGCCACTAGTGCGCTGGATAACGAAAGCGAAGCCTTTATTCAAGACGCCTTTAAAGAGCTCTCGGCAGGCAAAACCGTGTTTGTCATTGCCCACCGTTTAAGCAGCGTGCTCATGGCCGACCGCATTTTGGTAATGGATAAAGGTCACATTGTGGAATGCGGTAATCACAATGAATTGATGGCGCTTAAAGGGCTGTATTCTCACCTGTTTGAGCTGCAATTTAGGCACCTCAATGCTGACGATACCAATCCTTATTTAATGAACACCGCAGCGTTACCTCCGTTGCCACAACCCGTCTAAAGCACAGCAAACTCAACCTACATACACCATGGCTGGGGCCAATGCCCATGACTGCTAAAAATTAAATGCAACGCCGTAGTATATGACGTGGTGACATTCGGCAAACAGGTTCTAAAATTGGTTTACCTTAGGGCCTTCAGTTAGCCCGCTTCTATCAAACACCGGCTTTAGGGGCATTTATTCCTCATCGCCCAAGCTAGGCAGGGTTATTGCAATGGGGTTGTTATTGTTGTTTTTGATGGTGGATAACACAAGCAACTCCCTAGCCTTGGGACAATGTGTATTACGCCTAGACCAACATAACCCTCGAATCGCTGGGAGTAGAAGCCCCAAACAACACCTGCCAACCGCACTCATGCAAATCTTCAGCTTGCTGGGCATTTGATTGGGCCATGACCTGAGCCGCCAGCGCATGACGCTTATCCGGCGCTTCCACCAAGTTGATAATGGCCGTCGCTGCTTCCGTGGGGGTATTAACCAAAATGGCTGTGGCGTATTGATTTTGAGCCCCGTTAAAGGGCTGCACCACGGGCCAGCAACGAACAATAGGAATGGCACCACTGGCCATGCCTTGCAGCACTGTTTCGTGAGTGCCTTCTCGCCAACTGGTGGAAAGCACAAAGCCCATGCGTGTAAACACAGGTGGCAAATCGGTGGTGTAGGGCGAGTAGTCAATGGCATCCGCTAGTGTTAAGGCCTTTATTTGCTGAGTAAAACGTGCCTTGGCATCCCAATTTTCGGGTTGATTCAGCACCACCGCATCATCAAAGGGTTGGCCCACCAGCAACAATCGCCACGGGTGTTGCGGCGCACGATGACGCAGCTCGGCGAGTAATTCCAAGGCAAAAATTGGATCTTTATTGGCGTTGTTATAACCAATCAAGCCCAGTGTGGTGGCAGCGTTGCTTGTTTTTGGTAAAGAAAAAGGTTCTAAATTCTGCTGATTTTTAATGACCCAATGCCGCAGGTAAGGATGCTTGGTACTTAGCTGCCGCTGAGCATTCACGGCATCAAAATTATGCTGGCACACTGTAACAAAATCACTGACGGCGGACCAATTAATACAATACAAGTAATACGAATACGCCTCCACGCTATGCAAGCGTATAATTAGGCGCTTACCTGGTTGATGCAGATGAGACAACCAAATGGCGGCGCTTTTGGCCCACTCCACCACCAGGGTATCGCTGGCTTCATACCACGTTCTAAATAAGGGGCACACGTCATCCACAATGGCCCACAGGGCTTCGGGCGTAGCCTTCCCAGAAAACAACACCTCAAACAAGCGGGGCTCGGCAGCCTGCAGAAAAGCATCCCACTCAAAGGTTTTTACGGTGTAAGAGGAGGCTGGATCGTGGGCCAGTTTCTCAATAACGGGTTGAATAAAATGCCAGTTGTTATTGGTCACAAAGAAAATCTTTTGGCTGTTTGCTTGCGGGGTTAAGTCGTGAGGAAAGGCTTTGAAGGAGCCGCGCAGGTGCTTGGCCAAAGGGGTTTCATCCCATTGTTCTGCCAGTGTTGGATGACTAAAAAAAGCATGCGAATAGGTAGCCGTTAACAGCGGCTGAGACGCCACAAATCCACTCCCTGATTGAAAATCGTATAAGGCGGTTTTAAAGGCAGTCAGTGTTAAATCAGAGGGATTAAAATCATAGGCCGTGGGTTGTTTTTTTTGAAAGGTAAGCCACGATACGGTTTTTAAAAAAATTCCCGTAATGCCGGTGGGGTAGTAAGATTTTAAGAAGCGCAAAGCTGCTGCATGAGATGGATTAAAGAGCAACAGCACCCACGCTGTTTTTTTTGCAGCCGCCACGGTGCCGCAAAACACATGACCAAAAAATGAATACTTGAGACGAGTCATGAATAAAACAGCCCTAAAAAATAAAAAACCTAGCCCGCTGGTTTATTAACGCCTTGGCTACCAGGGAAACAATACTTCAGGTAAAAACTTTTGGGCACACGGTCTAGTTTGTACATGAGCCAGAAAAAGGGGCGGGCTTTTTCAAAAAAGGGCTTGTAGGTTTTAAACTCCGTGTAGGGCACCAGTGGCAAATCCAACACCCGCTCAAATTCTTCATCGCTAAAGCCTAAGCGAGTTTTCACCAACTGAATCACATCCGCTTCGCACTGAGGAGGCTTAGCCATTTCGGCGAGGGCTTCATCCCGAGTCATTTGACCGCTGCGGGTACACGCGGCAAAACCCAACATGCGCATATCGTAACTGGTGCGCCGTGGAATGAAATAGCTGTGATAAAAGGCAGTAAAGCGATTTTCTAAATGGTGGCCGCCATACCATTCCCAGCCAAACTCTTGAGCGAGAAATTTTTTGGTGGCTTCTTTGTCATAATCCAAGTGGTACAAGGGCCGTAGCTGAGCAATACCACTAAAGGCCGTCCATTTTATAAAGTTAAACAGGTCTAAATTGGGATAGGTTTTAAGGGGCATGGTTCCGTATTGTTTATGCACACTTTTAACGTACTGGCCATCAAAATAAATCCATCCGTGAGGCGAAACGCCTTCAGTTCTAAAAGAATGGCCATTAATAATGTAAGGAATGTTGTATTTTTCCGCAGCTTTGTAGCAAGTGGCCGCCAAGGCAATATCAGTCGGGGCCTCAATATCTTTAACGCCCGAGAGCATAAAAGCCCGGCAAATATCGTTGTATTCGCGGCTATCGGCCACAATGGTAAACAGCTCTACGTCTAATTTATTCAACACTTTGTAAATATTTTGCGTAGCAATGGGGGAGTTCCACGTGTTATCAAAGTGGGCCGCTAGGGGACGCAGGCCCCATTGTTTTAGCTGCCACACCAAATAAGAACTATCGCATCCGCCACTGACGCCAATAACGCAATCAAAAGCGTTGTTTTTGCCTCGCTCTTTCATTTGGGCCACTTGGGCCATTAAAATCTCGTGACCCTTAGCCCCGGTGGGATACTGGGCGTCCATCACATCGTGTAAATTACAGTAATTACACACGCCTTGGGCGTCAAACACAATGCTGGGGGTAGATTCATCGTAAATACATCGGCTACACACTTGCCCTGTAGTACTTTTTTTGTAGTTGGGGGGCGTAATAAATTGTTGTGCCGTGGTATTAGCAAAGGTAGATAAGGCTTCAGGCATTAGCTCTAGGGTCATCCCAAAAATTCCTACACAATTATTACGGAGCAGAAGGTCTTACTCTATCATAAATGCCCGACAGCATTAGATGGATGCCTTTATGCCTTTGTGAAGTAATAATGATGCAAGTCTAACGCACTTGTAACGACTTTTACCTTGCATCAACCTTGTGGTGCTTAACACACTTACACACATTTTGCACAACACATCACTTTCGGCGTCATTTGCTCTTTTTGCGTTACTAAGGCGTTAGGCGTCAGATGTGCTCTTAGCGTCATGGTTTGTGCGCTAATATCAGCATGAGCATTGCTACCATAGTAAAAGCCTACCTTCGTACTTGGGCAGAATGGTATGTACACATAGTACTGGTGGTGTGCCGGACCAGCAGGGCTTGGTGGACTGCCCTTTCCCCCAACTCTCCCGTAATGATAAGTACGGCGAAGTACAATACTTTTGGCCAATTGTTAACGTTGTACCAACCCAATGGTCCTGTTTCTAAAACCATTGCTACCCGTCCCGCTATTTTAATGGTGCATGGGGGTGCTTGGACCCTTGGCATTGGCAGTCGCTTTGATTTTGCCTCACATTGCCTGTACTTGGTTCGGCAAGGTTACACCGTAGCAACGGTTAGTTACCGGCTATTACCCAAACACCCCTACCCTGCTGCTTATAACGATTTATGTGACGCGGTAGGCTGGTTGTCTCATAGCTTGGGCAAGCCCGTTCTACTCATGGGGCATTCGGCGGGCGGGCATTTATCTTTGCTGGTAGGGCTTCGCGATACACAACTTTCCATTGCCGGTGTGGTTAGTTTGTCGGCTCCCACCGATTTATCGGCACTACTGCCCGTTATTGAAGTGGAAAAGCGCATGTTTCTTCGTGGAACACGACCGGAAGATGCATCGCCAGCGTTTTACGCACAGAGCCTGTTGGGGCAGCCCTGTGACGGATTGCCACCGTTTTACATTTTTCATGGCGACCGCGACGTGGTGGTGCCTCTGTCTCAGGCGCAAGCCTTTGTGGATCTCTTGCGGAGTGCTGGGGCTCGCGTTCACTTCCACGTAATGGAAGGGGTGGGCCACTGGTTTCCTTTTGTGTCGGAAAATAATTTGGGGGTAGTGGATGCGGTCTTGGAAGAAATTTTTTCAACCATTTTCCCTAGCCCTTCTATTTTGCATCTTGAGGCCCCCCTCAATATTTCACTGCTATAGGTTTAAGAGATACCCCTAGCACCCCAACTTCTAACGTCTGATAATATATATTGTCCTCTATTATCCACGACAACTATCGTAGTTTAAGAGGAGCTAACGCTGCAAACACAGTCTATCATTATAATTTTGAAAAATATTAGAGACGTTTCCGTTTCAAATGTAAACAACGATGGTAACAATTTCTCCTTTTGACTTTGCCGTAAAAAGTTTCGGGCTTTACCGCATCGGTTTTGATGTGGTACTTTCCGTAACAGAAATTAATATATAACCCGTTACCAAAACGTGCAATAGAGAGAGGAAAACCCCATGAAAAAAAGAGGACGTCCAGCCAAGGCCACGCCGAAAAAACCCGTCAAAAACGATTCTACGAAGCCCGTAGAGCCACCAAAAGAAACCATCCTAACCCTTGACACGGTAGCCGAGCATTTTTCGGAAAATATGCCCAAGGTTGAACCCTATGTGATGGCCTTGGCCAACCCAACCGAAGCGGAAAACCCGCCCACCGTCACACAGCCTGACGAAACAACGCCGCCACTAGCGGATAGTAAAAAACCGGTAATTGGGCCAATCAATCAGTACGACTATAAAGACCGTTACAAGCGGCCTTTTAGCCCTGCCATTCATGAAACCAACCCCGATGGCTCCCCCAATTTAACCCGCAATGGCAATTTAAGACTAAAGGCCATTAAAACCCCCGGCGCGGAACGCTTGCAAGCCCACGCCATTGGAGCCAAGCCCCCAGAGGTGCAGATTGCCGAAAAAGAACAGGCAGTAGCCAAGCTGGAAGCGGAAAAGAAAGCCATTGCGGCGGCGGAGTCACTCCAACAAACAAAAAATTGTGCCTTCATGGCGGTAATGAGCTTTACCGGTGTTGCCCAAGGGATTTTTGGGGACGAGTGGAAACCCGGTGAATCTGAAATGGACATGCTCACCCAGTCCACAACGGATTATTTTCACGCCCAAGGCATTACCGACATCACCCCCGGATGGGCTTTGGTGTTAGGCATTGGGGCCTATGCCTTGCCACGCCTAACGATGCCGAAAACAAAGGCGAAAATTGAAGGGGCCATTAAGGCCGTGATGGGGCCACCTACCCCAAAGCCAACCAAGCTGCATTTGGTGCCTGACGCTCAAAACCAGCCCATCCCAACACGAGAGCAATTTGAAGCCGCCCAAAAGGCAGCAGCGGAAGCCACAACGCCACCAGAAGAACCCAAAGAGCGTCACGGCTGGCTAGGGACGGGCGAGGTATAACCATGATAGCAGGGCATAGCCTAGTTGCGGGGCGCAGCGGCTTTGGCAAAACAACCCTTGTAAAGGGATTGGCTCAGCGCTTTAGCGATGGGGGAACCCCTGTATTGGTACTCACCACCTTTCCGCAAGACTCATGGCCAGCGGACTATATTACGGATAACCCCGAAGAATTTATTGAAAAAGTATTCTTCCATACCGGATGCTTTGTTGTTGTGGATGAGGGAGGAGAATTTGCGGGGCAATACAATAAAACAATGAGCAAGCTGGCCACCCGTGGACGACATAATGGCCATATTTGTGTATTTATTGCCCAAAGAGCCACAATGATCAACGTCAATATACGGGCCAATTGTAACAATCTGTTCATTTTTAAAAGCTGTGTGGATGACTGCAAGATTTTAGCCAATGATTTTGCGGTATCCGATTTAACCGGTGCGTCAAACCTAGAGCCGGGCAAGTGTATTGCTGTCATTGGTAGCCAAGAGCCTCAGTTGATGAGGGTTTTTTAGGGGTATTGACACGCTTCAAAGAGGACGTGGTACAAGTTTATTAACGTCTGATAACGTTATTTTTTTGCCGCATTATCCAGAGAGAGGAAACCCCATGCTCAAACAGATCGCAATTGGAGCTGCCGCCACCGTGGCCGGTATGTTCTTGTACCAACAATTCTTTAACCGGGCCTAGTCATTCGTGGCTAAGCAATTCTTTGTGACGCTTGCCGCCATTTTGGCTGCCGGATGCCTTTTAAACGCTGCCACCCGTGGCACGTTTGGGGGTGCGGTGGCCAATGCGGCAAAATTCGCTGCCGATGGCTACGATACCGACAAAGTGTAACGGTTAGCTGTTTTTCCTATTTTTTGTAACGTCTAACAAGATCCGGCGCACCGGATAGAGAGAGGATTTTCCCCATGGCTGCCAACCCCGTTTTAGCTCCTGCCATTTTCCCCATGTTCCAACGTAAATACGCTGGATTTGAGGCCATTCAATCCAATGGTGTGGCCACTTGCCGCGTCCCTACCACGGGTCGCCACTACGCCCACCGCTTGCATTTTAAAACCTCCGCTGGTGCAAACCTTACCCAAGCCGAGATTGAATCCCAAGTCACCCTAATCAAAGTAAAAATTAACGGCGTCACCACCCACGAAGCGCCCCCCGCCGTGTTCCATATGCTGCAAAAGTATTATGGCGATGCCAAAGGGGCCACCATCGTTCCGGGCGTGTTGCTGATTGACTATTGCCGCCGCCACCTGACCTTGCCCGCCGAGCGAAAACAGATGGCTTTGGGTATGCAAGGCGTGGACACCTTCACCATTGAGTGTTACACCGGCACCCTAAGCAATTTGGCGGTGATTGACTTCAATGCCAGCATTGAAAACGTGGAAAGCCCATTGGGGCCTCACTATCGCCTGTTGTCCAACCCTCAGTACAAAAACACTACCGGCGAACACCAGATCAGCGACCTTCCCAAGGCTCCCAATGCCGCATTGCTGGCCTACCATATTTCCTTGGGTTCCGTTCCGGGCGTACTCAGTGAAGTATCCCTCATTGCGGATAACGTCAATTTGTTTGAGCGCCAAGCCCCTACCGTTACCCAGCAAGTGTTGGAAGATGCGGGGCGTAACCCTCAATCCGGTTACTACCATATTGACTTCAACCTCAATAACGAGGTGTTGGGCCTGTTCCCGTGGACGCAAAACAAGCGCACGGTACAAGATTGGCGCTTAACTCCCAACTGGAGTACCGCCCCCAACGACTTCAAGGTGTACACCGAGCAAGTTTTCAACATGCCGCAGCTGTAGAAAGGCGGTGAACCGTGGGCATTTTCGATTCACTCAAAAGTGTATCGGGTAAGGTCCAGTCCATCGTCAAAAGCGGCTCCGATACCGTAAAAACAGTTCGCCACACTGCAAGCGATTTGGTCACCGATGCGGGCAATGCAGCCCGCAACGTTGGCTATTACGCCCAAAATTTTGGCTCTGTTATTACCAACATTGGCAGCGGTGTACGACGGGTTGGCAACCAAGCCAATGGCACAGCGGCGGTATTAAAAAACGACGCCTTGTTTAAAGCTGCCGAAATAGTAGGCGACCAAACCACCTTTACGGGCAATGCCAACGTGCGCCCTAGCGGCAACACCGATGGCACGGATTGGTTTGTAATCGCGGCGTGGGGTGTGGGGGCTGTGGCCACCTATGCCTTGCTCAAAAAGATGTAGGAGAGCCGCACTATGGGTTATGTAATGCAAGCAGGCGCATCTGTGGACGCCTATGAGTTGACGGGGCCACCGTCTAACAACAATAGCGGCGGCAACCCTTACGCCTACAGTGACCCGTATGTGTTTTATACCCCGGTAAGCCAGCGGCCCGCCACCCGCCCGCTGCAGCAATACAACGCGCAAAAAGACCCCATGAGCAATAGCTATATGGGCGGCGGCTGGGAGGATGACCCCAGCATTTTTAGCAATGGCCTGTTGGGTGCGTTGCGCCCCTTTGATTTTGTTCCGGACAATGGTTGGTACGATCCCCAGCTGGATGACATTGCCGCCACGGATCCCTATAGCAATTTAAGCCCCAACCCTCCCAATCCTAAAGACAACGACTTGGAGAAAGCCAAGGAAGCCGCCAAAAAAGCAGCGGCCAACGGTGGCAATGGCACCAATGGGGGTAATGGGTCAGGCAATCCCCAGCAACCCCAACCATTTGGCGGAACGCCCGATACCGAAGGCGAGCCCCGCCCTTGGTGGCATTGGGCCGCTTTACTGGGTGGCGGTGGCTTGGCGGTGTGGTACCTCACCAAGAAAAAGAAAAAAGGGAAGGGGTAGCCGGTGGCCAGTGGAAACGCTGTAGGAGTCGATCAGGCCAATTTTGGCCTAGATTTAACCGCCCCCGCCGAAAGCGGAGCCCGCTCACAAAGCAGTCAAGCGGGTGTGGTGGCTCCTTTTGGTGCGTTTAATGTTACAGGCGGCGGTAAGTTCTCCAGCCTCAATAGCAGTACCAGCGGCGGTTGGGGCATTCGTCCCATGGCTATCGATGCGGCCACCACCCCCGGCGCAGCCGTTAAGCCCTCGTTTTTTTCCGATCCGTTCAACGTTACCCTTTTGGCGCTAGGAGGTGTGGGCCTATGGCTACTCCTCAAAAAATAGCAACCCCCGCCGCCCGTTTAGTACAGTGGAGCCCCACGGTGGCGGAGCATTTGGGCCAGTATTTAACGCCACAACAATTAAACGGCGTGTTTTATGATTGGTACGGCAACCGGGTTGCCCTGTGGGGCCTGTTTAGTGGCAATACCCATGTGGGCACCTTGGCTACCCGCATTGATGTGATGCTGGATAAAACCCGCCACTGGGTGTTTGTTCATGCGGGCGGTAAGTGGATTGAACAATTAAAAGACCTTCAATCGTACTTTGAGGGCGTGGCTCACCACCACCATTGCCACGCCTTGCGGCTGGATTTGGGAAGCGGACACATTGCCCGCATTGCCCGCGAGCGCTTGCGGGGCTTTACCACCTATGAAGTCTCCATTGTGTGCCCTTTAACCAAAAGGGGGGCATCATGAGTGGCGGAAAGTCTAACAGTAAAAGCACCAGCACCACCACAACCACCACCCAACAAACAGACGAGCGTGTGGCGGCAACGGATATGGGCGTGGCCATTGGTGCCAATGCCAATGTTAGCGGCCTTACCATCCAGCAATTGCCGGAAGAATTGGGGCCCATTGCTAACAAGCTACTGGATACCCAAGAGATGCTTATTAACATTGCATCCCAAGCGAGCGAAAAGGCCATTACTCAAACAGAAGACGCCCAAGCCGATAGCGCCAAGAACGTCCAGCGCCTTGTTTTAATCGGCGTGGTGGCCGTTGTGGTTATCGTCATTGCATTAAGGAAGAAGTAACACCATGAATAACTCAGCAGATACCGCCAGCAAACAGGCTTACCAAGAAATATCCTTCACCCTTGCCGCCTCCCAAAGCGTGGTCTACAACATTAATGGCCGTAGCCTTTCCATTGATACCATCAGCGGTAGCGGCCTCACCATGAGCGTTGACGATGGCAGCTTCTCCACTGTCCAGCAAGGAAGCGGCTTTGAGTTGCCAGAGGGGGAGGAGTTCCGCAAGGTTTCCTTTAACAATACCAGCGCTTCTAGCGTTACCATTACCCTTGCCGTAAGCCGCAGCAAGCTATCCACCCGCGTTAGCCTTTCCGGAAGCGTAAGCGTGACCAGCGGGGCCACCCCCACCACCCCAGCCGTTGTAACAGCCGCCACCGCTGCAACGGTATTGGTGGCTGCAAGTACTAGCCGCCGTTCTGTAATGGTTCAAAACCTACACGGTAGCGATAATTTGTGGGTAGGCAATGCCAACGTGGGCAATGATGCGGGCCCCCGTGGCTTGCGAGTGCCCCCCGGCGGTAGCTTAAGCCTTGCCACGGGCGGGGCCCTATGGTGCCGCCGTGGCGGTGCCAATGATATTACGGTAGGCGTGTTGGAGATTGCTCAATAATGATGAACGCATTAAGCCAACCCAATAACTTGGCCATTGCCATTATTAGTGACCAAAAAGCCTTGGGAAGCCACGGGGGAACCTTTACTTCCGCCGCTTGGCGTACCCGCGATCTGAATACCGAGGTAACAGACACCGCCGGCCTTGTTACCGTGGCATCCAACCAGTTCACCCTACAACCGGGCCGGTACTTAATTGAAGCCAGCGCCCCTGCCTATGGATGCAATACCCATAAAACACGATTACAAAACATAACGGACGCTACCACCGTAGCTACTGGCACCACCGAACACGCCAACCCTACCTATGGTGTACAAAACCGTAGTTTTTGCGACGCCGTAGTAACGCTAACGGCTTCTAAAACCTTTGAGTTACAGCATTGGTGTAGCACCACAAGTTCAACCTTTGGCCTTGGCTATGTGGTGGCCAGCACCAACGGCGTGGAAACATTCGCCACCATTCGCATTACCCGATTGTAATTTACTCGAGTCTCTCCATTTTTAAAACCCTGTCCCCGTCTATGTTTCATTGAAAGGAAACCCACAAAATGAGTAACGTTGATCTCGCCCTTGCCTTAGAAACCCTCTTACCGGGTGCCCAGTACGGTGGCAGCTTAACCCCTAACACCCCCGAAGCCTATGGCGCCATTATTTGGGATGATAAACGCCCAAAGCCCGGCATTGAAGA
Organism: Vampirovibrionales bacterium; assembly: GCA_029866025.1. GTDB lineage: Bacteria > Cyanobacteriota > Vampirovibrionia > Vampirovibrionales > Vampirovibrionaceae > JARXAD01. The sequence continues at coordinate 111,648 of JARXAD010000003.1, forward strand.
ATTGCTTGCCGTGGTTGTTCCGGAGAAAAAAGAAGCGATTTTGGCCAAGGCCCATGCCTTGTTTACCAGCTTGCCGCTGGAGCTTCAAGAAGCTTACCAGACGCCCGTCAATAACTTTCTTATTGCCTCACAAAATGGTAACGAGCCTCTCGCCCTCCGCAACCTAAAAGCCATTCAACCGCTGGAGCCTGCCCATGCCCCCATTCTCGCTCAATTTGCGTCCCTATTTGGGTTGGATATTGTTGCGCCGGTGGATAGCACCGTGGGCCCCGTGGATGCTGGCTTAGACGCCCTACTGGACGCACAAGCGGGGACGCCTTTTAGTGGATAAGAAGGCCAGCATAGCCCTTGCCGCCGCCGCCTGCCTGTTGTTATGGCTGGCCTACAGTGGCACACAAAAGGCCGTAAACAACGGCCCCCCGCCCGTGCCGTTAGGAGACCCCGGCGGCTTGGGGGGCTTTGGCGATTATTTTAACGTGTTTGGGTGGTCTGCCAACGATGGCCAAGGCAAGCAAACCACCCCGCCCAAGTTTAAGTACACCGTAAACGAGCCCATACGCGCCGGTATTAGTTACTACGATGACCACGGCGAAGGCTGTGCCGATTGTGGAGGGTAAGCCTATGATTTTTGCCGCATTGGCCGCCATTGTGGGCGGTATTTTTGGTTGGAGCCAAACCAAGGTTGGCAAAGCCAATGCCGCTGCCAATGATTTGGTGGGCGATGTGCGCGGCTTTAATTACGATCCCCCGCAAGACATTAACAACCTGTTAAAGGCCTACCCTGCCTCGGTTCCGCCGCCACCCCCCTTGCCCAATTTAACCCGTTTAAGCAGCATTTTTACAACCGCCGATCCGTTCTCAGTCTCCACCGTTGCAGGAGGAAAAGTAGTGCCACAACCCCTTACCCCAACCGGTAGCCAAAGCAATTCCGGGGGCTTTACGGGTGCCTTAAGCCCCGAAGCGGCCCAAGCCGCCGCCGCCCGTGGTGACGTGCGCTTTATGCAGCAACCCATGAGCCGGTATTTTTACTGGAGCGATGCGTTTACAAGCCAGCAGGCCACCGCTGCCGCCATTAAAAAAACGCCCCTTTCCATTTTTAGGGCTGCCGCTCAAACCGCTGCCAAGCTGGATGCGGTGAATGATTACCTATCGGCCAAAGCCAACAAACGGGTGCAAATAGTGGTGAAAGGCCACAGCTTTATACGGTATGCCCCTGTTTCTACCGTGGGCGGAACCGCCACCAAAAGCCCCCATATGCAAGGCAAGGCGGTTGATTTTCATGTGGCAGGTTATGCCGACGTGAGAGGAAACCAGCGGATACAAGCGTGGCTGATGCAGAACCGTAAAGGGTTGGGAATTGGAATAGAAAAAACCAATCAAAGTTACAGCCATATTGATTTAGGCGGTGTGCGCGTTTTCGATAACGTAACGGGCTATCCACTGTTAAGCGATGCCGCCATTAACAACTTTATTGCCAATTACAAATAGAGAGGAAAAAACACCATGTGGCCATTACTGATAATTCCCGCTATTGCGGGCTTAGGGGTGTTTGTTACCACCCAAGCCGATGACGCCCTGGAGGGTTGGGGCGTTACTCAGAACCCCGGCGGCGGTGTCCCCAGCGGGCCCCTTGGCAGCGTCAACCAAGCCATTCAATTGGCTTTGTTGGTGGCCATTGCGTACGGTGGCTATCGGCTGTTTAAGAGTGCTAAATAATGCCGTGGGCTAGCGTGGTTGAACATATTTTAGAAAAGCCCAGTACTGGCGCTGTTGTGGTGTTGGTTGTGTTTTTAGTGTACGCGGCTCCCATGTGGGTTATGTGGGAGAGCGTGCATTATTTAGCGGCGGAGATTTCCGCCAGTTTCCGTACCTATTGCATAGAGAGAGGACGCCCCAATGATTGATTTTCTCCACACGTTGGCATCTCAGCCGTGGTATGGCATCGCTAGCGCCACCGTAACGCTGGCCAGTTTAGTGGCTGCCATAACGCCCACCCAATACGATAACAAGGCCGCACAGTGGGCACGCAAGGGGCTGGATTTGGTGGCCCTCAACTTCGGTAGCTCACTTAAGAAAGGACGATAATATGGCACGCAAAAAACGGAAGTGTAGCGCCAAACAGTTGGCCGCATTAGCCTCAGGCCGTAAAAAAGGCCGCACCAAGCGCAAGCGGTAACGCCTGATAATTACATAAACGTGGTACAATACCTGTACAAACACGATGTAACAGGGTATTTTGCCGTACTCTTATTCTCTTGATGTCCCGCCACACTCTCATGTGGCGGGTTTTTCTTTTAGTCTCTGTGGTGGCGGATGCTATCCAGCATCCAATTTTCCATACGGCGGCTCATATTGCTTAACCGCATATGCAATACCAGCGAGTGAATGGCCATAAAAACCACCATCAACAATAGAATCCAAACAATAACAGACTGGCCGCCTTGAAGAGCTTGAAAGGCCCCTTTAATACCTTCAAAGTGTTGTTGTTCCTGTGTGGAAAGGGTATACACCTCATCTTGAAGGTTCCGTACTGCCTCTGCTGTATTGGGTGTGTATTCGGGTTCTGGCTGCTGGATTTCTTCCTGATTTTCTAAGTTTTTTTTAGGTTGAGAAAATACCCAATCAAGGCCCCTCAACAGTATTGCTTCTTCAATCCCTGTCATTTTATCCCCTATCGCCCTAGGGCGTTTTCAACTTCACTCATACGGCGCTGTTCTTCAGATTCGGTCATTTCCAATTGTCGTTGTCGTTGGCCCAGTATGACGTTTTCCACATACCCTATCGTATAAACTTGATCGGAAATCCGAACAAGCCTTAAGCGCCACTCTGGCGTGCTTGGTACTGGCTCTGAACCACCACAAAAAATTGCCCGGAAATTATCACCCAACTTGCACATTTCACTAATTTCTGGGGTTCTTAAATAATCATCATTGGTAGGGTGAACAGGCTCATTAACAAGGTAGTGTAATTTAATTTTTCGGGCCGTCTGCTGTGGTTGCTGATACGCATACGGGGCCGGTTGATAGTAGGCGGGTTGCTGTGCCCCACTGAATGCCTGCACGGTACTCAGCAGCAAAGAAAGCGGATCCATAGGTGAGTGACTCCCATCACGTTGTGGTGTATTGCCGTACCGGCATTATAGACGAAAAAAAGGCCCGGATTGTTCCGGGCCGTGTGAGGGGAGAGAGCTATTGCGACAGGTGCCATTCTTCCAGTGGCCGCAATTCTTTATGCAGCACCTTAAAGTTATTGGCTTGGGCGTCTAGCCGCTGATGGATACCTATCCAAGCAACGATGTTCAAAACACCCAACAGGCTAAAACCGACGGAATAACAAAGGTTTTCAAAGGTCATTGGGTGGCCTCCTCATGTGCTGCTAGTAACTCAGGCATAAAGCGGTAAGCCAGTTCTATAAAAAGGCCTAGCTGAATATCCATATTGGTATCTTCGGCAACATATTTTTTGTATTTTCCAGTTGTCAAAAGATGATTAAATGCCTGTTTAGGCATTTTAGAAACAGGGTGCCATATTTGATACACCCAACTTTCATGCCCGCAAGGATAACCACCGCCACAGTCACAAGAATCAATATCGCAATTAAGGCTTTCATACCCTAAATTTTTATACACTTCCCGAAGGTCTTTAATTGTGGGCGTATCTTCAATATAGTCATTTATTAAGTTCATTTGGTGGCCACCTTTCTACAAACGGTATAGCGTGCTAGGCCGCATTCCTTAAGCCAAGCCTGTAACTTGCCTATATCAAGTTGAGGCGGGAATTCTTCCAAAGTGGCAACGGCGCGGTTATCGTCAAGGGATAACGTTATTTTTTGAAAGTGTAGAGTGGGATAAAGCCTTCGACTGACAGTAAAAGCGTCATAAACATCATTCATTTTAAGCGGCATCGTGGGCCTTTTCATTTCAGCGTCGGCAACAAAAAATATTCGTTTCATTACACAATTCCTCCTTCGCTAAACCAGCTCAACTTAAAATTGGGGATGGGCAACTGCCACTGAAATTGCTTGCGGCGCCACCATAAGCGCTTGGGGCTATTCACGGTGCCAGTTCGCTCAAACAATCGCAACAGGCGATACACAGCGGCATCACTCACGGCGTAATCAGCCGCTACGGCGGTTGGTGCCAAGCCGCTGTACACCTCGCACACAATCAAAGCCTTGGTGGCATCGTGGAGCCTCCGTGGCCGTCTGTATTTTGGGTGGCACGGCGTGGCACCAATAACGCAGGGCCATTGACACCGTGGCAAGGCGTGACAAATAAAAGACATTGCTACCCCTCCCCCCCGTGTAAACGTTCCCAGTTGTAATAGTCAACTGTTTTTTCAACGGTTAAAGCGGATATTTCTACGGTTTTTTCGATATTGCTAAGGCAAGTAGCAACATAACCGGCGGGGTTTCTCATGGCTTTAAAAAAGCCTTGGTTCCACCCCAACAAAATAAGCAACGCCTTACGGGTACGGTGAATCCCAAGCCGCTGGCAATGGAAGTTAATGCAGCTACCCCGCAATCCCCATGTTTCCATAGCCTGTAAAAAGGCGGGGTCGCTGTTGACGATGCGGGTAAGGCTTGCGCCGCCTTTCCTTGGTGGGCCTGCCTTTTCGCCTTTTGGAAAGGGGGAATCGCCCACCTTATGGTTATGGTTATGGTTATGGGATACAGATGGAGTTGTCTGAGGATTTTCGGAGATCCGGTAAATCTTCGGTTCTAAATCCTGAACACAGTTAATATTTTTATGGTCATGATTATGATTATGACGCGAGGGCTTGGGGTCGATTCCAGCAAGCTTTTCGGCACGCTGTAGCGCCCCTTTCAATTTGTGTGACATGCAAGGGGGTTCCTTTTATGGGAGGAACGTAATCGCTCTAAAGGCCTTTTTTCAAGCTATAACGAGGCTGACCTACAACGTCTGATAATGTATATTATGTTCAAATAGGGTTGAAGGAAGAATGTGAGCAATTAGGTAATAAAAGGGTTGGAAATGGCTCGTTGGGTTTCGGCATCAAACAAACACAAAGACGATAACTCAATGAAAACCTGGCTAGGGGTATTGGAGGCTGGCCAGTGTGAGGCTGTGATTTGCAGGGCATGCTTATCGGTGGTGGTGCCATGAACACGGACGGAGTGCCCTAGTTGTTCTACATGCTGCGCCGTAAAAGCTAGCGCTAGAGCATTCTCTATTGGTACTAATGAGATTTGTTCCGGGCGAAAGCCGAGGGTTATTTTTTCGGGTAACGGATTGTATTGGGGTGGTAAAACAATGCGAGTATCGCTCATGCAAACCGTTTGACCTGAGGCCATCGCGGGTAGTAAGTTCATAGGCCCCATAAAGGTGGCCACAAACACATTGGCAGGCTGGTTGTAAACCGTGAGTGGCGTATCGCATTGCTGCAAAAGACCATAACTAAGCACTGCCACACGATCACCAAGGGTGAGTGCTTCTTCTTGATCATGAGTGACGTACAGAGTGGTTACCCCTAGCTTTTGGTGCAGCGCTTTGATTTCCTGGCGTGTGGCTAGCCGCAACTTAGCATCCAGGTTGGATAAGGGTTCATCCATTAAAAACACGTTGGGGTTGCGCACAATGGCTCGCCCCAGGGCTACGCGTTGGCGCTGCCCACCGGAGAGCTGCTTGGGCTTGCGTTGCAACAAAGGTTCCAATTGAAGCATATTAGCGACATGAGCTACTTTTTCAGCAATAACAGGTTTGGGTTCTTTACGCATTTTTAGGGCAAAGGCCAGGTTATCAAACACGCTCATATGGGGATACAGGGCATAATTTTGAAACACCATAGCCACGTCCCGATCTTTTGGAGACAGGCCATCGATGCAATTCCCATCAAACTGTATTGAGCCTTCTGTGGGGGCTTCCAAACCAGCAATAACTCTTAGTACCGTGGATTTACCACAGCCGCTTGGCCCCACCAACACCAAAAACTCGCCATCGGCCACCGTCAACGACACATCGTTGAGGACGTGGGTGCTGCCAAAAGATTTGCTCAGGTGATCGAGGGTGACTTGTGCCATCTCTGTATTATGCAGGAAGACGCGCCAGGAAGGAACGCCTGTTGCTAAAGCGTCTGAACAAAATCGCTGGCTTGAGTCGTGTGCATCCAGCGCGCAAACTGCCATTGGTCATAACTATCGGCATAGTGCTGCAATGTCGTCCATAGCCGCTGCCCACTATCGCTAGTGGCGGCTACCCATTGCTTGCCCTGCCATCCAATCAGGGTAAATTCCATCTGAATACTGCGGCACAGCTGATAACTGGCAACATCAGCAACCGTCACTTGGTTACGCAAATAACTGTGTAGCCAGCCTTCCAATAATTGACGACTGGGCAGAGGCTTTTTAGCCGCTTGCGTGGTGCTAGGCGGGTTGTTGCGCTTTAAGTAATCGCTAAAGGCTTCTAAAATCATGGTATTCATTGTACAGGATGGCGTTCAGACATGAGCCTATAGTTGCAGGATCTTGTCTAGCGAGTCCTATTAGTACCCAAAGCTTTTGGGGTCCAGGGTTTGGGGAGAGTGTTTGGGCGCCTCTAGCATGGTTTCTCCCACAGGTTGGGTAACGCTGGGATACTGTACTGGCAACTGGGCCGGATTAGCCACGGCAATGTAGCGGGTGTGGTTTACCACCAAATTCACCTCAATGCCCTGAGCCCCAATAGCCAACACAGCAAAAGCCGGTTTACCCTTTAGCTGCTGTCGGGTAGACGTATACGGCAAGCTTCCAATCACGGGCAACATACCCAATAATTTGCCTTGCTGCTTAACCACCAAATATGGCTGTGAAAGCACATTGGACGGGATGTTTTTACCGTCTTCCATTGAGGGTGGGGGTACACTGGCATCGGGCATTTGGGGATTATGCCAGCGTAGGGCCACAGCGTATACGCCCACGGGGATGGTCCGCCCACCGGCATCTGTAATGGCTTGGTGGCACACCAATACGGCCAAAGTTTTATCCGTTTGGGGCGATTGAACCTGGGCCAGTTCAGCAGCTTCCACCTGACTGTAATGCCGGTTTAGCTCTTGAAAGGTGGGCTGTAAAAACTTGGGGGTTTGGGGCTTGTTCCCTGCCTTGCCGTCAGAGACTCCCTTATCTGGAAGCTCCCAATACAAGCCACTTTTCGCGTCGGTCCAACGGTAATCCCAAATGCCGCGGTTGTTGGCTGCTTCGTAAGGGTTTCGTTTGGCCGGTGGGTCAAAGGCGTCACTGGTGCCACTTAGGCATCCCAGTGCAAAGGCTACCCCTAACAGGCATAGCCACCGATGAAACCCCAAGGATGCGTGATATGAACTCACCATGATAAGGAAGGTATCGGCACCGAGAGCCGTTTTATTGAATCGCAAGCCCATAATCCTGTTGAACAAACAGATGTAGACCCTAAAAAATTGAAATCATTTTTAAGTGCTATGAATTTAAATGATGCTTTTATGAAGCCTTTACACTTGCTTCACAACTAAGCGTCATATTTTAAATATCATATAATTCACATAAGGTTATCGTATTTTTAACAACTTCAATTGAATATAATTAAGTATTGACGTATTAAGTTAAAGCATTTATAATACAACAACTCTCACTTTAAATACTTTAGAAAGTTCACACAATGACGTCACTGGATTCCTTGAGCACTATTTTAGAATCAGCAGAAGAAACCTTGAATGAATCATCTATAGCCGATTCTACTTCCATTGGAAGCTTGCTGGAGCAAGTTGAAAGAGAGCTTCAATTACTAGAGCCTGCCCTCGAATCACTGAACAAGTTACAACAACTGTTGCAAGACACCCGCCTTAAAAAACAACGCCTTGTGTCGCTTCGCTTAAGCTTACAATCCCTGTTAAGTACTCAACAATTGGCCCCTTTGCCTCATTACTTGGATGGGAACCCTACCGGCGTGATGGCCAAGCGCGCTAGCCATGCCACAGAAAAACCCGATCGCTTTAGTACCTTTTATCCCGACAAAGCTTTTGAAGCCGCCAAAACCCTTCTGCCACGGCGGGATTCCATCAATTACGAGCTGTTTAGAGGCTTGGTATTTGCCGGTGGCCAAGCCACCACCCAGCAACTGCTGGATTACTTGGTTGAGCACCAAATACGCATGCCCAGCAGCGGCGACACCTTTGAAGAGGTGGGCCTAACCCAAATATCCTCGCGGATTAACTACCTTATCCGTAAAGGCTTGGCGGAAAGCGTGGGGCGAGGACAATTTCGCCTGACCGTAGGCTGGGAATCGTCTCTCAGTGATACGGCTATCGTGTAATGAGCGGCAAGTGCTTGGAAGCATTCCGTCTTTTTGCTAACGTAAACAGGTTGGTTTAAACCACTTTGGGCGCTTGGCACAGTTGGTAGCGCGTCTCCTTTACACGGAGAGGGTCGGGGGTTCGAGTCCCTCAGCGCCCAAATTTTAATACCCCATAGTCTCTTTTTTATCCAAGGTTTATTGATGTTTAATAAACACGTTGCTTCCATTGTTTTATTAACGGCTATGCCTCTGTTCTTAACCACAGATAAAAAAGTAAGCCCTTCAGCCAGTTCGCCTCAGTCTCAAGCAACCGAATCAATGATTCAGGAAGACACCTTTAAGCTCTCTACCATGGGCGAATTAAAGCAGTTTTTCATCACAGCCGATTCAGCCTATCAGCAAGCCCACAGCTCTGCAGATAAAATTCGAATGATGCAGGAGGTGTTTGATTACTATAAAGGCAATTACACGGGCGAAGGCGCCACTTCGCTAAAAACATCCGATGAAAAAAAGCTGTTTGCCCTATTAATGGCTCATGCCGACCGTTACAAAGAACTAACGACTGAAGAACAGCAAGCCCAGCAGGCGGAACGCTTTCGACTGGATTTAGCCAAATTTTGGGAAAACTACCGCACTAAAAAGTGAATGAGGCCTACTTTGGGCAATGGACTCCGAGTAAACGCTAGGCCATCTTATGGAATAAAGATCCATCTCCCTGAAGCAGTTTTTCCTCCTTCAAATTGTAACACACCCGGTAGTTAGGATTGTCAGCATGGACTTGAGGGACGCCATGTCTTCTCTTTTGAATTTTTCCTAGGTCAGGTGCTGTTAGGACAAGGCGATCATTAAAGGGATCAAAGAGCCCTACGCGGGGGGATTTTTTTGACAAAAACCCCCTGCAAGCCTCTTCGATTACAGCGACCATTCCGGAATCATCTATGACGACTTTTCCAACAGGTTTGTCTAGCTTGGGGCAAATTACGTTAAATACTCTTCTAGCGCCAGCAGTAGGATTCATAAAAATTATCTCTCCAAGTTTCAACCTAACTACGGTTGGTAGGGGTCACATATATTGTATTAAATACACTTGTATGTCAATTGGTCTCTCTATCTCATTCTGTATGCATTAAAACCGCCGCGCCCAAAAAGGTGCTAGCCATTCCACACATTATTTCAAACCTGTTACCAACAGCTTCTTCTGTAGCATTAAAACGTCATCCCTCTGTCATTCCACAGTCATCCATCTTTGCTTCACTAAGGGTGTTCACAAGCAGAGACACACTGGAGCACACCGACATGAAAAAGCTACTTCGCCTTAACAACTGGGTACTCACCTTAGGTACCCTATGGCTTCGCTACAATCGGATGTGCTTGCTGTAGGGTTATTTGGAAGCCTTACACCCTTGAGCAATGGTGTTGTTTAAATCGGTGGCTTCTGCGCTACCAGCAGGCAAAGCTGCCAACTGGGCTTGGGCCTCAGTCAATTTACCCAAACGGCATTGCAACTTACCCAATCCCACCCGTGCCGCATTAAGTGTAGGCACCTTAGCCAAAGCGGTACTGTATGCACCTGCCGCTTCATCCAACTGTTCGGTTTCGGTGTACACCCAACCCAAAGTGGCAAAGGCGTAACCATTGTCAGGGTTCAAACGTGTGGCTTTTAAAGCCGCTTGCAGGGCCTGCGGCCACAAGTGCTGTTCCGCCAAAACCCACGCCAAATTAGCATTGGCATCGGCATTATTGGGTTCTGCCGCCAACGCGGTGTTTAAACGTTCCGTAGCCTTAGGCCATTGTTTTTGTTGGGCCAAGGCCACCCCCAAGTTTACGTTGGCCGAGACGTGCTGTGGAAAAATAGCAATCACTTTCTCAAAAGACGCTTTGGCTTTGGCCGTATCCCCCACCGTTTGAGCAGCCACCCCTTCATCAAAATATTTTTGAGACAGCGCCTGTTTATCCGCTTCGCTCATGGAAGCAATACTGGGCTTGGTAAAGGTGCTTACCCATTCTTGTACCGTTACCACTGGGTCACAACCCGTGAGTCCTACTAGCAAGGTGGACACTAGTCCCACAGAAACCAAGCGAGACATCGGCAACGACGGAGTTAACACGGACAACATAATAAACCCATCTCCAATTAAACACAGCGCCGGATGCCACCAAGTGAACCCAAGCAATAACTAGAATGGTACTATAGAGAATGAAAAACAGACAATCGTTCCTTCAGTTTAAACAGGATCCCTGGCTTTCTATGACCCGTGTAGCCCTTACTTCTCAGCCATCCCTAACGGTCCAACCCATAGCCGAAGAATACCAACCCTTGCTGGCTCGGATTGCCAGCATTCCCGCCATTCGTCATTTGGGCATGGTCATTCAACAACTATCCCCCGGTAAATGTGTGGCTCTCATGCCCCGTCCTACGGAGATGGATGGTATTTACGAAAGCTATCACGGGGGGCTATTAACCACGGCCGCCGACATGGCAGCATGCTTTGCCGTCCTTACCCAAACCCCAGCGGAGCAAGCTGTTACTACCACCGATTTGACCATTCGTTTCATTGCGCCTTGCCTATCCGCAGTAACGGTTGAGGCGACGGTAATCAAACTGGGAAGAACCCTCTGTCCCGTCGATGTTCGCCTAACAGACGACACCGGAAAACTGGTCGCCATAGGCATGGTGACCTACATGCGCTTGCCCCATATTCCCCACCAACAACATCCAGCCTAGGGGGATCCGGCTTGTTCACTGAAGCCAGAGATTCGGTGGACCGATAACGATACTACGGCATACTAGAGGAGCCACCTGTTGACGAATGACCAAAAATACAAACGCCTTAGCCGTAAAGGGGTTTCCATAGTGGAGTACGCCTTGGTGGCAGCCGTAGTGGTGGTGCCCATTATTATGGCTGTGAATAGCCCTGATTTACGGACGGCCGTTCAAAAGGTATTTACCGACACCGTTAACACGCAAGATACCTCTGGCAATTTAAAAATCGATTCTTTTGGAGAGCATTAGGCATCATCAGGTAGATAAGCCTTTACTGCCGTAGGCCGTGGTATACTTTTAGCGTGACTATGCCATTTGTTGAGGGTTTTAGGGTGAAGCGGACTTTGGGTAATACCGCACCATCGGTTCATACGCCTGCTAGCGTGCTGTTAACGTTGGTCTATATAGGCGCTGCTGCCAGTGGTACCCTAGGCTTACTGCCCTTCAGTGCTTCTTCCGCCTGGGCCTCCGAACTCAATGGATTTCGCCTGGAAAGCCAGAGCGACGGTTCTTTATCGGTCCAGGTGCAAGCCGATACCCTTCCGGCTTACGACATTGAGCCTTCTGGCAACGGCGTTAGCATCCTGTTAAAAGACACGCATTTATCCGACAGTTTGCGCCAAAAGGGCTTGCCTGTTGTTATTGATAACCGCAACCGGGCCATTGGCCGCGCCGTACCCGGCGAAGGCAACACCGTTAAAATTATCATCCCCAATTGGAAGCCTGAACAAGGTGCGTTGCGCATAAAAGCAGATACAGGTTCATCCTACTCCGATTCACCTAAAATTTTACCCCGGCCCGGAATCGTTGCCCCCTCCGAGCGTCTAACAGGAGCCTTTCAAAGCCAGTTTCGTTCGGCGGCTCAGGCCCTTAATAAGTCCAGCACCAACATTATGGAAGAAACCTCCATTTCGTTACCTGCTGTAGAAAGTCTTCCTTCTCCTCGCACCAGTGCTGCAAAATCATCCAACACGCGTCGCAATAAAAAAATCACCTACCGCCCCGTGGTGTCTCAACCTACTGCCTTACCCAAAGTGGTAAACTGGAACCAGCCCGAAGCACCGGCAGCCACCCCGGTGGCAACACCCATGGCTCGTAGCCCGTATGAAGCATCTTCTTTGCCGTTATCAGCTCCTACAGCACCCCCTCGTGGAGCGGTGCCTTGGCCCGTGGTGGTTCAGCCTGCCCCAACAGCCAAATCGACGGGGTGGGGAAGTTACGGGCAAACAGAAACAGAAAACCCCTATGGGATTGATTCCATTGCGGATACCGTGACGCCCAGTGCAACCACATCAGCTTCTATGGGGAGCCAACTCAAACAATTTTTTGACAATATTACCGGCAATCGATTTTCCAAGCCCTTTGGAGTGGCTTTTTGGGCGCTCATGGTAGGCGTTATTTTTATAGCCTGTCTTGGCTTTTTGGCATTAGCCATTGGTTTGTTGTGCACCCGTTTAGTATTTATCCCCTTTAGTGGCAACGCTTCTGGTAAGGTATCCACAACAAAATCGCGGGCAAGCCTGTTTGCCTGGCGTCATAGCGCTGCAGAGGAAGACACTATCGATGAGGAAACGCCCTCTGTTTCTGCCGCACCAAAACTTAGGGGCCCCGTAGCCAAGCGGTTTCCCTTTGTGGCATCGGGATTGTCACAAACTGCTTCCATGTATGTGCCCCATACTGTGGGCCGAGAGCACGATGAGCCCATGCCCAAGCGGTCTATTCGTAAGCGTCCTCAAATTATTCAGCCCCTTTCTCCTCCGGTGGAACAAAGAAGAACTTCGGATGTTCTAGATACACCCACTCGGCCGTTAGGGTATTCCAACCCCATTGCCACAACGGCATGGCGCCCGCATGTGGCAACCACCCCCTCCCCTACATCTCCGGCTATTATTCGTCAAACCCTGGCCCCTCCTCTGCCCATCGAATCCCGCGTGGGTTGGTCTTACCCTGATGATGACCGCGACTTGATGGCATCACCTCAGCGCCCAGTCGTACCACCATCCCCCGTAGAACGCGCCTTGTACCGGTTGATGCTATAGGGCTGTTTCCCTTTAATTAAGACCTTTTAGGTGCGTTTCATGGCGCGATCGATGTCGCGCTGTTGGTCTTTTTTGGCGAGGGTTTCGCGCTTGTCATAATTTTTCTTGCCTTTACACAAGCCTAGCTCTACTTTAACCCAACACCGTGAGAAAAATAGCTTCAGAGGGATGAGAGAATAGCCCGAAAGTTGCATTTCCGAAGCCAGCTTGCGTATCTCCTTGCGATTCATGAGTAATTGGCGTGGTCGTGTGGGCTCATGATTAAACACACTGGCCTGTTCGTATTGTTTAATGTGCATACCATGCAAAATCACCTGGCCTTTTTCCACACGGGCATAAGCTTCGGTTAACGTAACAGCATGCTGGCGCAATGATTTTACTTCACTACCCGTTAAAGAAATCCCTGCCACAAAGCGTTCTTCCACATAGTAATTGTGAAAGGCCTTACGGTTACTGGCAATTGTGGATGACGTCGACTTTTTGGTTTTACCCGACGGCTTACCGGCACTTTTACCAGAAGGGGTAGTGGGTTTGGAGGCCGACACGGCAGACTGCTTTTTCCTATCAAAGAAACGAGACTCTCCATCATACGTCAAGTCCGCAACATCCTACTTAATGATTTGAGCAAGCGCACTGAATGAGGGAGATTCCATTGCTATAATAAACAGAATGCGTCACGATCTCTTTCCTTGGTTCACAAGTAGCCTTCAATGTCTCAGCCTACCCATCATCGTCTCTGTCGCCTCACACCACGGGCATGGCAAGCATTGCTAAGCCAACCCACTGCCGCGCCTGCCTTGTCCTATTCAGGCATTCGGCAAGGGTACCCACTCAGTCCTGCCCCAATGGGGTGGGCCATTGTGTTGAACGGCCAGCAGGATTCCTCACCACCCTTAGCGGCGGTTTGGGTGGTAGTGGAACGCCCCCATCAATGGCGGTTGATATGGTCCACTCAACCGGGTGAGGCTTCTGCCAATGAAGCTTTACTCGCCCATTTAGCAGCGCAAGCCCAGCGCCACGGCATTTCTCACTTTAGCTGTGCCATCGAGATGAACGGAACCGTTTTAGCGGGACTACTCAAATCCCATGGCTTTCGTCATGTGGCTACTCAAACCCACTGGCACACTGTTTTGGAACAACGGGCATCTCACTCCCAAAAAAAAGATGCAGACGGAGTATTACCGTCGTTGCGCTTGGCCCGATACAACGATGCCTGGCCTCTGTTTCATTTGGCTCAAGAAGCCTGTCCTGTCCATGCGCGCCCCTACCTCATGCCATGGCCTCCCAGCTGGAAGCGAGACGGCTGGGGCGCGTGTCGTCGTTTTATGTTGGGAGAATACCAGCGCCAATGGGTGTTGGAACGCCCCAGTAAGTCTTCCACTTCTTGCCATACGCTTGCCCCGCCTGTGTTCATTGGGCATGCCAAGGTGTGCTCTCAGCAATACCCGTCCTTTCAGGTGCAACTCACCCTCAATGAGGGCTGGGAAGAGATAACCTCTGATTTGGTTCACTTTGTTTTAGCGCATACCTTGCAGCAAGCCCATCAGCCAAGTATCGGCTGGCAAACCTTTTCTCATCAACAAGCGCTGGAGGACGAATTGACACGCCGTAGATTTGAGGTGGTTTCTCGAGAATTGATTCTCGTACGCGATGTGTGGACCTCCATTGCCCCCGAAAAACCCTCTGGGTTGGGGGAGTTGTTTCTACCAGCGGATCCGCTGTATGGTTCGGCACAGGGTAAGCCCTGTTAACAACGAGATGCGTTAGTTATAAACCGGGGTTATCTTCACCAGGAGGGTGGCCCGTTGCTCTGGGGAAAACGTGGAGGTACGTCGATGGTCCATTGCTTTTGACGATGTGTAAGACCCGACACCAGTGTATGGCCCAACGCTTGGGGAGACCCAACCATTGGGCCATACACTCGCCAATAGCAACGTTGGCTTTACCGTCTTCTGGAGGAGCCGCAACAGCTACCACCAATTGTGCCGTGTTATCGGCACCCACGCGCCAGCCCAGCACAGCGGTTTTGCCAGCCCCCGGTTTGGCCCAAACCCTTAGGGTTAAAGGCTCTTCATGAATGAACATGGCCATGTGTATATTCAACCACAGGCAGGCAAGCCTACTTTATTAACAAGGTTTTGGGCGCTTACAGGTTTACTCTCTAAACAGGATAAACAGGCCTTGGCCTGCTTGTTAGCCACCATGGCCAGAGTAGGCTTCAATTTGGCTTTCAGTGACACCCGAGGCATCACCTTGCCACGTTTCGTAATTAGTCCGTCCCGAAAGCACGCCATCAAAACGCATGTAGAACAAGGCGGCAGCGGCCGTTGTAACCAAGCCAGCTTTGGTGGTTAGCAACCAAGTGAACCCTTGGCCAATTTTTTCTCCAATGCCTTTGCCAGAAATCAAGTTGATCAGCTTACGGCCACCCGGCTCTAAAATGTGTTTCCAAAGCCCGTTAGCACCTGCAACAAAGGGTTTAAACATTTTGTTGCCAAATACGGCGTAGGCGCAGGCCATGGTAAACAGGCCTTCTTCCGATGTAAGAGCCTTGATAAACATTTTTACAGTGGTGCTCACACCGTGCAACTCGTCCCACAAGCCAAAGGGGCCATGAATACACAGGCGACGCCATTCACGGGCAGCAGTGTTAAACCAAGGATAGGGTGTTAGGCCTTGCTTGTAGTCGCCTTCACGATATTCATCCAATTGTTCCTGCATATGCTTTAGATGCAAGGTATCGGCAGGGGCCCCCTGAATGGTTGTATGATGCTGCCACGTCACTGCGCCAGCATACAGCCCGGCAATCGCGGCTGCAATCTTAAATGCGCTAATGGGGCTACTACTCATGGGTGGGAGGTGCTTCTCTCGTGTCTCTAGTGGGTATTACTTTTGACGGTAGAGGTTTACCGCTACTGACTAATGAGATTCAGACGCTGGCCGCCCATGTGATTGGCGGCTGGGTTAAGCTGTTTGGCATCAATGGTTTGGGGTGTCTGCTCTTTTTTGGGTGTTTTACTAAATATGCGCTTGTACCAAGGCTGTTTCGTCGCCTCTGTTGTGGTAGCCTCACCGCCAATTCGCCCTATGGGCAGAGCAGCCGATACGGGATTGGGGGCCTGGTACAACGCTTCGTGGTTGGCTTGTGTGGGTGGCACGTCTTCTTTAGTGGTAGGGGCGGCCTCGTGAGCCTGCTCACGCGTGGTAATCACCCACGGAAACCGACCTTCGTAGGTGGTTACAAACTCTTTGGAGGGGGTAAAATCTCCGGCACGGTGTTTGGCCAGCACTTCTTGGGCCATGGTTTGTTCCATCCCATGCAGGGCGGTGCTGTGTTGGGCCATGTGTTCAATATGTTGAACCGTCGTTGCGGGAAGGTTATAAAAAGCCCCTTGTTTTAGGGCAATCAAAATCATGTCTCGCTCTACAGCAGTGTTGGAATCGGTATCAGACCCCGTGCGTCCCGTGGATAAAATGTTATTCACGAAGCGTTCTAAAATTTGGCGTGGTTGGCCTTCTAAGGTGGTTTCGGGGTGTTGCAGTAAAAAGGTGGCAATTTCGTTGGCAGCCTGCGTACGACGCGACGTCACCGGGTGCCGATCGTCCAAATCGGTCTTCCACTTTTCCACCAGCTCACGGGTTAAGGGAAAAGCGTCGCCGAGAGTCGGCAAATTGGGGTTATTGGCTCCAGAAACACCTTTGGCACCATCACTCTGCAATGGGTTAGCAGCCGCCGTAGGTGGTGGTGCAGGTGGCGTTTCCAATACCGGTGGCTGTGCTAAAGGAGGCTCTTCAGCCTTGGGCGCTGCGACTTCGGGTAACGGTGCTGGCGGTTGAGCCTGAGGGTTTAGTGACTGCGATGGTAAGGGTGGTGCCATCATGTTGCTCTGTGGGCAAGGCGACGGGTTGTAGTACGCCCACGGGGCCATCATATACGGGGAAAGTACCTCGGGGATGGGGTGGGTAAAGGGGTCGCCACCCAGCGGAACCGCCACGCCCCGAGGATTAAAAACAGGCGAAGTTGCCGGTACTGCTAGTGTGGGTAGTGCAGCACTGGCAGAAGCAGAACCTGGGTAGAAGGCTGGCGTTAAGGGCAAGTTTGCATTGGTTGTGGAAGTCAGCAACGACGACGTAGGCACCGTTGGTGCAGGAGTACCCACCGGTGAATTGTTGGTTTGCTGGTTAATGGTGTAGGTAAAAACCTGTGAAGATTGATTTTGTTGTTGCTGCTGTTGGTTGGTTTGTTGCAAAGGCTCTTGTGGTACCACCGGCGTGTACGCTACCCGATTGGTCCCCGGTACAGACAGCATTGGGCTAACCACCGGTGGCGCCATTGCTACCGAGCTGGCAATGGAAATGGCGGCGGGTTTAACTGCATTGGTTAACGCACTGGCAGAAGGTGCTGTGGTGTAACCCTTGTTAGGGACCGTTACGCCCTGTAGCGCTTGCCATGTAGTTAATGGCACACACACCATGGGTTGCTGGGGGGGCGTAACTGTCGCTGTGCAACATGAATTGCCTGGCGATGATAACGCGGTGGATAATGTTGGCTGAGTATAGGCGGCCACAGCCGATGCTTGCCCCACCATTGGACTGGTGGTGTATGGATTGAGTGCTGGTGGGGGCTGTACCCAACCTGTCACAATGACTCTCCCAAGGTATTTTTCCGTAAACCCAGTTGCCTATCTTGTAAGGAGTGCTCTTCTTCATGGCGATGATCCAAGAAGAGACTCCTTCACTAGCATAAAACCCATTGCCCCCAGTTTGATGCTAGTGATTGGCCTCTTGTTAACAACTTGTAACCCACCCACCAAGGCGGGTTGAACAACTCGCATTTGGCGTAAACATCCCTCATGCTCAGTTTATGCATTATTTAAGACTATTCACGAGGCTTGCATCCTCCCCTAATAATTGACAAAAATTTAAAAAATTACGCCTACAGCCAGTATATAAGCTCAGCTTTCTGAGAAAAAATGGTGTCGAGGAGGGGACTTGAACCCCTACAGATTGCTCCACACGCACCTCAAGCGTGCGCGTCTACCAATTCCGCCACCCCGACACTCGGAGCAAACCGGACGATGAACCACCAAGGCAGTTAAGCGTGGGTTGAGGAACCCTCTTTACCCCTAAATAAGTAAAGACCTTGAAATGATTCTTCAAAAAAATGAGGCCAAAGTCAATGCGCACAGCAAAATGACCACCAAAGGTGGTTTTTTCTATGGGTATTTGAGGTAAATACCCATTAATTTTGGGGATTCACGGTTTGTTTAAATGATTAAACACGCGTTGGCGTGCTGCTAATACAGGTCAGGGGCAGGCAGTAACCCACTGGGACGGGTACAATCCGCTTCTCGGCATAGCGCAGCATAATGCAGCAATCGAATAGAGCCAATTTGGGTGTCTGCCGGAACCAGCTCTAGTATCCGACCTGTGGATTTGCCCAAGCCATCGGTACCAGTGAGGGCATCGTGTACCCCATCATCGCTGATGCGAATGGCGGTGGCTTTGTTAAAATTTAAATATGCCATATCAATAAAGATTTTGCCGTATAATACGCGACCAATTTCACCGCCAGCCTTATTCATAATAGGGCGAATGGCACCTTGATTGTTATAGACTCTTGCCGCTTTCCCCATGTCATAGCATTTTAACGTGGCATCTTCCACGGTACACAGCTCTATTCTAACCCCATGGTAGCCGCCACTGGCTGCCAAACCCGTATCCATAAACAAATCGGGGCCGTAACCATCCAGCAAAGGCAAGGGTAAGTTAATGGCCTGAGCATAAGGGCTCTTTGGGTCAGGCTCCCCTTGTGCGTCAACTCCTTGTGTATTGATGCGAATAGGCGTGGTAAGCCCATTGACTTGGGAGTACAAGGCCTTGGATTTTGCTTCCAAATCCAGTTCGTTAATGCCCATAAAAGATAAAAACGGGGTAGGAATAACCCCCGTTAATACCACCAAAACCGATTGTTCCTCTTCATTAATAATCAATTTATCAATAGAAGTTTGAAAGTTGTTAGACAAAATGGGGTGGTATTTCGTAACCCTATCAAACACAGCATTGGCAGCATCTTTTGCCTTGGCTTGAGAAAACTGCGGGGCCGTTTTTCCAGGTAAGGCTGTTGTCGTAATCCCATCAACAGTAACGCTTATAGAGGGGTCCGTTTCGAGATCATCGTACATAGATCGAGCGCCTGCCAAGGCCATGCTATTCGATAAGTGCTGTAAATCACCTTGTATGTAGGCATTAACGCCGGTATACAGCGCCACACCCAAGGCAATCAAAAGCATTACCAAGGTACCGGCAATCAATACCGCAACCACCCCTCGCTGTGCCCTTCGTACAATACCCATTAATAAGCCCCTCCTTCAGAAAAGGGGGGGTATTCATCCCTCGATAGCAACAACAGGGCACCGGAACCCGCAGCGCACCCCCCGTTTTTATCCACAGGCAATACAAACTGGGTAACGTAAGCAGCGGCATGGGTCAGTTTGTCGGCATGGCAAGCCGTGGCAGTGGCGGGGCCTGCAAAGCAATCATTGGGAACCACATCGTGCTCATCGGAACCCGTTCCAGTGGTGGCAATAAAGGGGCCCAAATCCGTATCGCAGTTATCCTTAAAAACAAGGGCCTTAGGAAAAATAGGATCCTTTGGAAAAATAGGAGCCATTAAGTCTGCGGTAGTACTCGGAATGTCCACACAATGCTCGGGAGGAATGGGGGGGGTATTGGCAGAAAGAGCCATGCACGTAGGCATTGTGTTTTTAAAGTTGCTCCATTCTCTCGGGCTTCCTTCTTCGGGGAAGATCACATCGCCCACCGTTCCAGCCGTATAGGTTTTGGAAGCTGCACTGGAATCAGTATTGGAGGCCAATACGGCCCCAGGCAAAATAGTAAAGGCCACCACATTCATACTAGGAAGCCCTGGAATCCATTTCAAGTCAATCAAATACTTCCCACGAATCATGCCAAAGCCAGTGAGGGGGCCATAGGCACTAATTTCGTCAAAATCAGCCAAAGCCTCTTCTACAATGGCTGTGGGGTCATCCTTATTGGCCATTACTTCCAAATTTTGATCGAGGGAGCGAAGGGTAGTTGCAGCACTGTGGGCACGATAGGTGGCATAACCCAAGGTAAACATAATGGTAAACACAGCCACCAACACAGGAACCGCCAAGGCAAACTCTATAAGGGTTTGGCCATGACGGTTGGAGTGTTTCAATGTTGTTGCCTTCATTCCACCAGTTTACCCGATGCCACCCCGTTTAGGGAGAGCATCCACTTTAGTCTGAGTTGTTTTGATTAGTACCGCTACTACTTAAAGAGTTTATAGAGCAATGTTCACCGTTACTTCCGTTATTAGTACCCCCCACAACCAAACATTCACTACCCGTTGTTTCAAAGGCATCAACCGATATGGTTTTAGCAGAAGCAATACTTTGTTTTTCGATGGCCTCTTTAACGGGGCCAATACTACTCCCGGCGGCCAACACAATCAGTGCCGCTACCAAAGCAAATTCTGGAGCCGATTGGCCGAAAAGAGCCTTACGCCAATGGCGTTGAATGGCATCATTCATCTACAGGGCCCCCATTTTGACCATTACTACCACTCGTTTCTAAAGCCTGTGTGACATTGCCCAAGGTTGTATTAATGCCGCTCTTCACATCGGTCAGTGCACCCACACACATCACAGAAACCAGAGCCAAAATTAAAGCGTATTCAACCAAGCTTTGCCCTAAACAGCCTTTGGCATCCATTCGTCGTGCATATCGTAAAAGCATGGTGTTCATTCCGGCATTACCCAAAAACCATTTTCAACAGAACTGTTTTTAACCACTGACAGGCTTCCTGTGGCTTCCAAAAGCTGAGTCGCCGCAAAAAAGAGACGAAGAGCACGTTGTCCTAAATTAGTGAAGGTGCCGGCACAAGCCACCAGCACCATCGCTAAAATAAAACTGATTTTCACTAAGGTTATGGGTTGGCCGTTTTCCACATACAGACACTGTTCCAGTGTGGATAGTGCCATACCAGGCATTTTGAAGAGAGGGTTAGCTAACGGGGTCTGGACTCATCATCTCTGCCGGATCCGCGAGAACGGGAGGTGTATCCCCACCACCGCCAATACTTCCAGCTCCAGCAAGGGCAGGAGTAATTTTAGTGGTTATTGTTGAACTTATTTGCGAAGAAAGACCTTGTAAAGAGCCAACACAGGTAATACCAACTAGTGCAAGAATCAATGCATATTCCACAAGGCTCTGGCCCTTGGAACAAGAGTAGCGTCTCATTAGAAGTACCTTAACTATTGCAGGGCAGGAATAATTTTGGTGTTAATCGTTGAGTTGATTTGAGTAGAAAGCCCCTGAAGCGCAGGGACACATAAAACAGCTACAACCGCTAAAACAAGAGCATACTCAACAAGGCTTTGGCCTTTGGATTTTTTACGATTCAACATAATGAAAACCTCCAGGGAACAGGACGACAACAACTAAAACTAAACTGTTGCGGGGGGCAAGTTTCGGTTCATCAACCACTCACCGGTGCAACATCCTTCTGTTGTTTTTATCGGCTTATGTCTTATGGATATCGAGGGTTCTGAAACGTTTCGTTACAAAAACGACTTTTCGCGCATCTTTACGGCTAATAATGTTTTTATTCATATAGAGTCACTCCTTTACAGCAGCTACCGCATTCATGGTTCCTCTCCATGAGTGTTATGAAGGCATCCGGGTTTTATGGCATCTCCTCAACTCATCTTAGAGCTGTCCAAAGGGTTTTTTGTTCGCAACAACCCCCTCCGCGATGCCGTGAGCGCCATTGCCGGCACGCTTCAAAATTTACTCACCTTTAAAAGCAAAATGCGGCTACTCAAGTACAAATTTATGCTGGCCCAGCAACAACTTAACACCATGGAAGAGCACATTACCTTGGCCGCCACCGAGCCCCGCGGGTCCCGCATTGATAGGCCTTTTTAGCCTTCAAAGCAGGCTTTTTCATACTGGCACTTGGGGTAACTTCAAATGCAATGGGAGTTTACGCCTTTTTTCAAGTAGACAGGCACGCTTTGGCGTGGGGTACAATAAAGAGTAAATTTTATGTACCAAAAGGGGCTTTGGGAATGACCACCACACTAACGCAAACAACAGGCGCCGCCACAGTGCCAGCCACCATGAAAGGCATCCAAAAAACCAAAGCAGGGCCCGGATTTGAGTGGGCCGACGTGCCTGTACCCAATTACGGAACCAACGAAGTCCTTATTAAAGTGCTGGCCACCAGCATGTGTGGTACCGATGTGCATATTACGCGCTGGGATGAGTGGAGCGCCTCTCGCATTAAGCCGCCCATGGTTTACGGCCATGAGTTTTGCGGCGAAGTGGTTGCCTTGGGCACCAGCGTTACCTCCGTGCAACTAGGTGACCGTGTGTCGGCTGAGATGCATTTGATTAACCCCGTTCAAACACCCACCGGAACACGCTACGAAGACACCCGCATTATTTATGGCGTGGATGCCCAAGGCTGTTTTGCCCACTACATTGCTTTGCCAGCCCTCCAATTGGTCAAACTACCCGCCAACATCACCCCCCAAGTAGGCGCTTGCCTAGATAGTCTCGGCAACGCAGTCCACACGGTAACGCGCGGTGATGTAGCCGGGAAAACCGTTCTCATTACTGGGTGCGGACCCATTGGCTTGTTTGCCATCCCCGTGGCCAAAGCGCTGGGGGCCACCCACGTGTGGGCCAGTGATATTAGCGACTACCGCTTGGACAAAGCCCGTGAAGCTGGCGCCGACCGTGTGATTGACGCCCGCAAAGAGTCGGTGGTGGATGTGATTCACACGGATTGCGTGGAAATGGGACGCACCAGCAGTATGTCTCTGGGTGTGGATGTGGTGTTGGAGATGAGCGGCAATATTCGAGCCATTAACGATGGACTGGATGCCTTGGCCTACGATGGCACGCTGGTAATGCTGGGCATTCCTCCCGGACCCATCGAATTGGACATTAACAAGCGCGTGATTTTTAAAAATGCCCGGTTGGTGGGCTGCAATGGGCGCGAAATCTTCCGTACATGGGACATTATGCTGGATTTACTGGCCAAGGGTTTGGTGGATATTAATTTCATCATTACCCACGAGATGCCGCTGAGCCAGTTTGGCGAGGCCATTGAGCTGGTGGCCAGTGGCCAAACCGGCAAGGTAATTATGATTCCGGATGCACTGTAACCCACCAAGGCGGGCTTTTATATTGGTTTTTGGTGTCATTTTCAAACGCTGTATGAAATAAAATAACCCACCCTTACCCAAAAGATCATATAACCCCATAACATTTTAAGTGGATACACCAAATGCTAGTTTATGAGCCCAGCTTGCTGGGTTACTCTTCCAGGTAATACCGCACCGAGGTGACGACCTTACCCTTACGGAAGCGGAGAATGGTTTTAATAAGCAAGCTGGTTTGGTTGTGCAGCAAGTTGTGCCACCACTGCTTGGTCACAAACTCCGGCACCACAATGGTGACGATGTCGTGGTCGTAGCGGTCTTCCACCACGTCAATATAATCCAGCAATGGCTCAATCAAAGAGCGGTAGGGTGAATGCAAAATAGTGAGGGGAATCCCGCACCCCCAGTCATCCCAAGCATCTTTTAACCGTTGAGTGCCAGCCTCATTGAGAGAAATATGAACCGCCTCAACATGGTGACCAATGGATTTGGCGTATTCCAACGCCGGAATGGTGCCGCGGTTAAGGCTAGACACCAGCACCAATACCGTGTGCTCAAAGGGAATAGGGCAGTGGCCGCCTATTGTGGGTAAGGCCAGTTGGCGAGCAATGGTTTTGTAGTGACTGGCCACCGCCCTAAACAACCAAATCAAAATAGGAATGGCCACACACACCAGCCACGCACCATCCATAAATTTTTCAACCGTTAAAATAAGGGTGACCACACCGGTGGTAACGGCCCCAAGGGCATTCACCGCAATGCCCCATTTCCAGCCCTTGTGGCGATGGTGCAAATGGTAGTTCACCATCCCGGCTTGGGCCAAAGTAAAGGAAAGGAACACCCCTACGGCATACAAAGGAATGAGGGCATGGGTTTCGGCGTGGTACATCCACACCAGTAACCCAGACACTAATCCTAAGATGAGAATGCCGTTAGAAAACACCAATCGGTCGCCCAAGCTCATCAGTTGGCGAGGCAAAAAGCCGTCGTGCGCCAAAATATTGGCCAATCGTGGAAACCCGGCAAAGCTGGTGTTGGCGGCTAAAATTAAAATAATGGTGGTGGTGGCCTGAAACAACAGGAACATCCAGGTGCCATCACCAAACACTTGGGCCGCAATCAAGGAAATGACGGTGCGATCGTGGTGGGGCATAATGTGGAATACGTTGGCCAGAACGGTAATGCCGACAAAAAAGCTGCCCAAAATAAGGCCCATTAGCACCAAGGTTCGGTTGGCATTTCTAGCCACCGGCTCTTTAAAAGCCTGCACCCCATTGGATACCGCCTCAATACCCGTTAACGCTGCACACCCATGAGAAAACCCTTTGAGGGCCAAGAGCAAAAGTCCGCCATTCCAAGCCAAATCCAACGGAGATTCCACGGTTCCCACAGGGGTTGGCGGCACATGCCCTTGAGATACCTGGTAAAAACCCAAGACAATAAGTAGGATCATCATGCCAATAAAGGAATAGGCTGGGAAGGCCAGTACTTTGCCCGACTCTTTTACTCCTCGGAGGTTAATAAGGGTCATGATAAGAATAAACATCAGTGCCATCGGCACTTGTTGTGCTGCACCCAGTCCAGGTATTTCGGCTGATATAATGGCTGCCACACCGGCTGAAACACTTACCGCTACCGTCAGTACATAATCAATAAGAAGGGCAGCCCCGGCAATTTGGCTAGCCAAGGGGCCTAGCCGCTCCCGAGCTACTTCATAAGATCCCCCCCCGCTGGGGTAGGCCACAATCACCTGACGGTAAGACAGCACCACAATGGCCATTAGCAGCACAATAGAAGCCGCAATGGGAATGGACAATGCATTGGCCTGAAGCAAGGCACTGGCTGCCAATAAGGCCAATAAAATTTCTTCCGTAGCATAGGCTGTTGATGAAAGGGCATCCGCTGCAAAGACGGATAAAGCCAGGGGGATGTTCAAGCGTTCATGACTGTCTTGATGGCTGGCAAGGGGATTCCCTACCAGCATGCGCTTAAGGCCTGACAGCATCATAGGATCTATCCTCTATCCTGTTAAAACCGCATCATTTAGCTTAAACGACAGTGCCACCATCAATGGTAATCACTTCACCCGTCATGTAGCGGTTCCGATCGGAGACCATGAAGGCGCAAAACTCGGCCACATCTTGAGGGGTGCCCAAGCGGCCCTTGCTACACCAGCCTTGATACAAAGTTAAAAAGGCTTCGGGTAAAGCATTGCCCAAGTCGGTATCCAAAATGCCGCACGCCATGGCGTTCACGCTAATGTTAAACGGTGCACCTTCGCGAGACAGACACTTAGTAAAGCCAACGGCTGCGGCTTTGGCGGTGGAGTAGTGCACCGAGGTAGGCACGGCACGAATGGCAGCAATGGAGCTAATGTTCAGAATATGTCCCTTGCGGTTCCGCATCATGTGCTTAAAGAAGGGTTTGGTAACGTAGTAAAGACCATTAACGTTGACATTAATTACGTCCAGCCAAGCACTTTCTTGCATGGTGGCAAAGTTATCGCCCCGGTTTAACGCTGCGTTATTCACCAAAATGTCCACTTGGCCAAATTGTTCAATCACGTCTTTGGCCATGGATTTCATCGCGTCGCCATCCGTAATATCGGCCCTAAATTTAAGGCCCGTTTGGCCATACGATTCTATCATTTCCAAAGTTTGATCAGCACTGTCATCGGACGAAGCACTGGTGTAGTTAAAAGCCACCTGAGCCCCTTCGCGGGCATACACGCCGCACAAGGCTTGCCCTAATCCACGGGATCCACCCGAGATAAATACTTTTTTGCCTTCCAGCAAATTACCTGATGGAACCGCAGCAATATCCTTCACCAAGGCCTCGAATTTAGCATTGGCTTCTGCTTTGGGTAGAGCGATGGAACTACTGGCCACAAGGGACTCCTTTTAACAAGTTATGTTTGAATTAAGTACACGTAAAATGGTGCCGCTGAGCAATGCCAGTGGGGAATATGGGGCACACCATAGCCCAAGCAGTGCTCCTATTCAAGTTGGTAAGGGCTTGCTAAGCGCAACTGATACAAAAACCCAGCAACCTTCATTATTAACCGGCCATGCGTTCCAAAATAGCGTTCACAATGGCATGAGTGGCATTGGGTGGGTGATGATGGGCCGCTGCAGCCCGCATGGCCTGCCAATATTCAGGATGGGTCAGTAAGGTTTTGAGGTGCAAGGCCAAATCGGTGGGCTCTTTGAGCAGCAATCCCGTTCCAGTAGATTTTAAGAATCCAGCCGTTTCGGCCTCCTGGGGCATGGGATCGGTTAATGTGTCTGCCAGTATGGGCAAATTACAGGCCAACGCTTCAAAGGTAGTCAAGCCACCCAGCTTAGAGACCATCACATCGGACGCTTGCATCAGCTGTTCCATGTCATTGCAATGGCTCATCACCTTGACTGGGAAAAGGGCTTTGAGGACCATTTTCTTACCCTCTCGGGCCATGGGGCGGTTTTTACCACACAGGTAAATCACCTGAATGGGCAAAGACTCGCGTTCATCACACAAGGCCTGAAGAAGCCGCGTAATGTTACCGCCACCCACCCAACCGGCATTTACCAACACCGTAAACAACTCGGGCTTAAGCCCCAAGGTTTTTCTTAGCTGTAGTTTGGCATCATCACTTACAGGTTTAAATTTAGGGTGTACCGGCATGCCTACCACCGTAATACGGGTTTCAGCCACATTATAGTCCATCAACTGCTGGCGAGCAGCTTGTGTGGCCACATAGTAATGCTGAACCCCATCGCAGGCCCACCCTTTCCAAAAGCCACCGCACGGATCCGTGACCACGGCCACCATGGGCACCGTCTGGGTTAAGCCCAAGCGTTTTAGCACGTACGAAAAGAAATGATGGGTCATGGGGTGAACCGACACAATCATGTCGGGGGCATAACGCTCTAACCACTGGCGGCCCTTACGGAACGCAGGCGCTAAAATCATCAACGACTCATTAGGCCTGAAAAAATTAATCCACCAATAATAATATTTCATATAATGCTGTTTGTGGCGCAGCAAATAATTGTAAAAATCCACCAGCTTACTGGTTAGCCAGCTACCGTCTTCCAGCACTTGCAAAATACGCACCAATACCGTGCCCGAAAGCGTACCAAAGCCGTCTTGCAGAGCACATGCAGCACTTTGGTGGCCCCCACCGGTGCGCGAAGAGATGATGAGAACATTGGCCATGGGGTGATTGTCGGTTGTGTATCGCTGAATGGGGATGAAGTAGGTTAAAGTATAGCGTGTCCAATGACGATAGCTACCAGAGATTTTGTATGACACCCTTCGACCCTTCCGAGTTTAGTGTGCCGCTCTCTTCGGATGACCCCGTGTTTTGGCGCCAGCGTTACCAGCAAAACGAAACCCCATGGGATTTGGGAACGGCGAGCCCGCCCTTAATGCAGCTAGCGCAAACCCAGCCCCATCTCTTTTCAGGCGAAATTCTATCCGTGGGGTGTGGGCGAGGCCATGATGCGGCCTGGGTAGCTCAGCAGTTTCCACACACTTGCGTCACGGGTTTAGACGTTAGCCCTGAAGCCCTGGAAGGCGCCAAAGCCCTGTATGGGAAAACCGTCGAGTGGACGGTGGGCGATATCTTCCAGCCCCCCACAGAGTTTATAGGCCGATTTAGCGCCATTATTGAGCACACCTGTTTTTGCGCCATTCCTCCCAGCCGAAGAAAAGACTACGCGAAGAATGTAGCTGCCATGCTAGCCCCTGGGGGTCATTTGGTAGGGGTGTTTTTTGTGGATATTCCCTTGGATGAAGGCCCGCCTTTTGGCAGTGACCCTGAAGCCTTGCAGTCGTTGTTCCAAAGCGTTGGGTTGCAACGTACCCACTGGGCTTTGGCGACAAACTCCATTGAACGCCGACAAAACGAAGAGTGGGTAGGAATATTTCAAAAAAACCTTAATATTTCTTTTTTTCAGACTTAAAGCAATTGATAACTTTCAAGCTCCTTTATTATGTTCGTGCAATGTAAGTCATCTCTGATGACCGACATTCGTTTCAATGAAAGACCATCGTTATGAACATTCAATTCAGCGCAACTAAAGTCGATAAACTACAATTTAGAAAAAACAATAAGGATGGTAAGACATCCGCTCCCGTTTGGTATAGCTATAACAGTCAAAAGAACTTAGCTAATGCTCCTAATAATTTCCCTGGCAAAGCGAAAGCTCCGTCTCAGAAGCTTCTAGAGATTTGTTTGCCAAATCGGGCTGATTTTGTAAAAGGAGACAACTACGTGATGCTGTACGGCCAGTTTTGGAATGGGAACCCAGTCGTTATACAAGCTTTCATGAACAGTAAAGGAAATATCCCGGGGCTGGACAAGATGGCATAATTACTGCCCCCAGCGGGCAGAAAGCTGGTGAGGAATGCGAAGCACATCAAAAATCTTACCCAGCACGTAATTCACTTGGCCATCCACGCTACTAAAATCTTTTAAGTAGAAGGTGAGCATGGGGGGCACCATATGTGCACCCGCTTGACTGAGAGTGAGCATGTTACGCAAATGGATTTGATTGAGGGGGCTCTCCCGCGGCACCAGCACCAAGGGGCGGCCTTCTTTCAAGGTTACATCGGCGCTACGCGCCACCAAATTATCGCCAATACCGGCGGCAATACGGCCCAAGGTCCCCATGGAACAGGGCACAATAACCATGCCACGCGTTAAATGCGTCCCGCTGGCAGGAGGGGCATCCAGCCGGTGGTTGCCAAAAAACTTCAGGGGGGCATCACTGGGCAGTTTCAAATGCTCCAACAAGCGTATCGCTTTATCTTCTTCCGTATGGCCCGTTACTTTGTAATCCAGCTCATCATGAATAACTTGCAAGGATTTCTCCGTCATCACCAGTTCCACAGGGATGCCCATTTGCAAGGCGGCTTTGACAAAACGAAAGCCAATAACGCTACCGGAAGCCCCGGTAATGGCCACCACCAATGGGGCCTGAACTAAGGCATCTGGGTACGTAGATGAAAGGGAAGTCATAACAAGCTCTCACAACCGAGGTGTGGGAGGCACTGTATCACGGTTACGGTTGGGCCATAAAGCCTGCGTGGTCCATCGAGTGGGTTTCTCAAGACCCACTATCCCCTTGCCAAACTTTCCTTATAATATAGTGGCACCCATGCGTGCTAACCATTGACTAATGCACGATAAGAGATTTCTAGTTGTATTGGCCCTACAAGGTACTATTGTATGTCTGCTCATGATGATTCCCAACCCCTTGATCCGTATGCCGTAGAAGCCCCAATAACTACGGGCAAATGGATACAAAACTTTTTGGGCCATTACTGGGTGATGGTATTTTTTGGCTGTATTTTTGTCACCATGGTGTCCATTCCCCTCATTCTTATTGGTGGCATGCCTCTTAAGGCCCTGTTTATCGTCACGGCCTTTGCCATCGCCATTACCTTGGCATTTGTGGCCCCCATTTTAATGGCACCCTTTATGGTTTTGGTTATTGCCTGTGTGTTTGGCTTTACGCCTGAGGCAGGTTACAACAAAGCCGGTTGGGGCTTGGGTACTGTGTTTGCCTTGTTGGCAGCCATGGGCTTACCTTATTTTTTAAAGAAGAGCGCCCCTGAAGAGCCTCTTACCGGCACTACCGAAACACTAGCTTTGCCTGTGGCGTTAACAGCACCCGTTACTGTGACCCCCAAAATAGAAGAGCCCAAAGCCGCCAAAGGCCCCAAACCCATAAAATTTGATAAAACCATTGCCGCCAAAGGCGTCACCATTATTTTTGGATCTGAAAGTGGCAACGCCGAAGGATTGGCCGATGTGGTTAAAGGCAAACTGGTTAAAGACGGGCACTCTGTTCAAGTATTGGATGCAGCCGTGGTGGACGCACGTCACCTAAAAGCCTTTGCAAACCTGTTGGTTCTTACCAGCACTTGGGGCGAAGGGGATCCGCCCAGCAACGCCATTGAGCTAGTGGCTGACTTGAAAAATAAAACCTTGGGCTTGTCCACGACGGGGATTCAGTTTTCGGTGTTGTCTTTGGGCGATACGAGCTATGAGCTATTTTGCCAATGCGGTAAAGACTTTGACCAATACCTAGAGCAATACGGCGGCAAGCGTTTGTTTAAACGCGTAGACTGCGATATTACCTACGAAACCCCTTTTGAAGAGTGGTTAACCGGTGTGCAAGGGGCTTTAAAGGCCGGCTTAAATACCACTGCTGAGTTCGTGGAAGAGCCTGTTTTAGTAGCGGTATAAAAGCAGAGACTGGTTAAGGCCAACGCCGAATGAAAATGCCCATTCAAATACTAAAACGCCTGTCAGATGAGGAGCGCTCTTCACTGCAGGCGTTTTCTCTTAAGGACCCTTCGGCAGGGTCCATTCTCATTGCTTGGGCTTCGGAAACGGGAACCGCCGAGCGTTTGGCTTTTGAAACCGCTACAGCACTTCAGGCTCAAGGGTTGTCGGTAATGGTGCTACCTTTTTCAGAGGTTTCAATCCAACAACTCACCACCATAGGCGTGGCTGTGTTCCTCACCAGTACCTGGGGGGATGGCGACCCACCGACCAATGGCGAAGCGCTTCTCAAGGCCTTTCTGGCGTCTACAGAACCATTACCTAACCTTCGCTACACTGTGTGTGCCGTCGGTGATAGCGCTTACCCGCGCTTTTGTCAGTGTGGTAAAGACCTAGACATCGCTTTAGAACAATTAGGTGCGACTCGGCTGGCCCCTTTGGCCACGTGCGATATTGATGTGGAACCTGATTTTAATCTTTGGTTAGAAGCGGTATTGGACGCTCTCAGTAACAACTAAAACCACAACGTTAAAAAAGACCCTAAATTTCCTATTAATCTTTCAGCCTTAGAAAGACTACCGCATGTCACGCCTGCATACTGAAACCCACTCCGTGTCTAGCATTGGGTGGCTTCGAGCCTCGGTACTGGGCGCCAATGACGGCATTATTTCCACCGCCAGTTTGATTCTTGGTGTTGCTTCAGCCAATCCAACAGATCCTCATATTTTAGTGGCTGGCATTGCCGGACTTGCAGCAGGTGCGCTGTCTATGGCTGCAGGAGAATACGTCTCGGTGAGTTCTCAAGTGGATGTGGAGCAGGCCAGCCTAGCTCAAGAGCGTCAGGAACTGGTCGAATCTCCGGAACAGGAAGCGCATGAACTGACCCAAATTTATGTCCACCGTGGTGTAGAATTGTCTCTGGCACAGCAATTAATGCAGCAAGATGCCCTTGGCGCCCATGCACGGGATGAACTGGGTATTTCTGAAACAACCATGGCACGACCCATTCAGGCCGCCGTTGCATCTGCAACCACGTTTTCTGTAGGTGCATCCGTTCCCCTACTATTGGTTGTTGTAGCGCCGCCTCGGCATTTGCTCTGGATTGTAGGCCTGGGCTCCCTAGTACTGTTAGCCCTATTGGGTATTGTCAGTGCCAAAGCCTCGGGGTCCAGCCTGCTCAAGCCCACTGTTCGGGTTACTTTGTGGGGGGCTTTTGCCATGGCTCTTACCACCGCCCTCGGTTTATTGTTTGGCCAAGGACTATAAAAAACTACTCCAAAAAAAGCCGCCCCAACAAGCTAATAGACGGTTTATTGTTGTGTAGGTAAGAAATGCTGACACCTGCTAAAAGACTTAAAGGTTGCCCAAAGCCATCACACTTGAAAGTACCGTATTTTTAAATACAAGTTTTTTAGGCAAGGGTTGAAGGGATGAACAGACTCTGCCCATCAAAAATTTCAAGGCAGGAACAAACCCATGGAGTGAGTCGTCCTTTTAGTTATGTGTCATTTTTAAGAGAGGCTTTTCAATAACTTGTGGCCCCAGTTTTTGAATCTCAGCCAGCACCGTGGGAAGACTAACCGAGAAGAACTTGACAATTCCTCAAAGGATCATACGACTTTGGTAAAAGCAGCTCTTTAGGAAGCCTCATCTAAATACCATTTAGGATTGTCTGTGGTAGAGAGATTCAGAGAAACCATTCTAAGAATACCACTTGCTAGGACAACGTTAGGCGTATAATTTTATACAAAGGCTCTAAAATAATCACTTCATCGCCTGGTTCAACAAAGGCCAACAGACTATCTGCCAATCCTTCCGCAGCCTCACAAAGAAATTAATTTCGGTTCCTGGATAAATTAAGCAAGGTGATTGTATTAGGCGACTCTGTTTAAAATGAGCTACCACAGCTAAGCATATCCCCAGGTAAAACTATACTTATTAAAATAGCATCGCGTTATGTTTTAAACTATCGGATCAAGGAAAATTATGCATTCTTTGAGCAAGGTTTGTGGCTGGGTATTTTGCTGCCAAGCGGCTCATTTTTCAAATAGTAGACTCTGAAAAATGCTGAGTTGGGCTAGCAGGAGAAATAAGCTTTTAAGGTCGCAAGGTATGATTATGGAATAGAGATTCAACCTATTGCCATAGGATCTAACACATGTAGATTGATCCAACCATTCTCAACCAGTCGCTTAACCGATGGGGTTTTATCAATAATCCGTTGAACTCTCTCTTTAGGGGCTTCAATACAGACAAGCAATCGCTGGGGTAAATGATACGGGGTACCATCATTACTAAACAGTGACTCATAGGGCAGGCCCACTTGCAAATCGCTTCGATTGCCCTGATAGACTCCTAAAAGGCTCACAACGTTATGGGTGTATTTTTTACCGCTACCAAACCGTTGTTGGTCTAAGGTGGAAAAGAGGTATTGGAGGTTGATCCATGCTCCCACCACCATAGGGGCTGACATAATTAAGGATAAAATCGATTCATCTTCATCTTTTGTCCAGTCGTAAGAGTGTAAAAAGCACCGACCTTCCAAGTTCAACGTTTTCGTCCAATCGCGTTGGCCAATAATAAAGGCCTGATTTTGAGACAGTCCCCACTCTGGACGCGTTTGAGACCAGTCATAGGCTGACATGTTGCCGCCATGGTGATGAGATTGATGATGTAATACGTTAGGCTTTGATATCAATTGATGTTGATACAGACGAGACGCCTCTTGGAAAGACTCCTTGATGGATTGCCACACAGAATGGTCCTGAGGGCGAATAACTGACTCGTTAAGAAAAATAACGTCTTGGGTAGTGGTGTTATGCTCTGCGGCTATAAAATACGTTCTATCCGGTATTTCAAGGGATTCCTTCAGCTTACTCCGCACATCTGCTTCGTTAAGCCACTGGCACAGTACCGAGGCGTTGTACCCACCACCATTGGCTCCACAGGCACCACAATCTAATGAGGACTTGTAGGGGTTATTTTTGGTTTGAGCGGCATGCCCTGTAATGATAACAAAAGGGGCTAGAGGGAAACGAAGGCCCATCAGTGGAATAATGGAAGCTACCAAGCCAGCCTTCTCCTCTGAAGTCAAATCGATTGACAATTGAACATCACTAGAATGCTGGTTACAGGGTTGGGTGGTGTAGGTTGTTCCCATTTTAGATTGAAGCGCTGCTTTTATTGCTTCATAGGCCTTACCAAACCATGAGCCAACAAAGGAATCTCGCACCATGGTAAGACCATGGATCACCCCCAACGCTTCCACATAACCAAAAGTTGCAAACAAGTCGCGCCTGATTTTTTTAAATGCATAAATCCACTGTTGGCGATAAAGGGACGCTTTCCGAACGGCTCTAGAAAGCAGAGGTGACGGCATATTGCTTGCTACAGATTCTTGAACCGAATAGGAGGGCGATAAAAGAATGGGACATAAAGGCAGTGACTCTAAGTCTCCATAATGCTTTCCTTCGATTGCCAAGCCAAAAAAGCCAGCAAAGCCATAGGTCTCAATCGCAGCAACCGATTCTAGTATTCGACGATAGGGCTCTGAACGAACATCAATGCAAAACACAGCCTGTGCTTTGGGCAAAAGAGATGCCTCTACTGAAAGACTCGATGTATACGCATTGGTTAAAGCCTGTAGCAGAGGCGTTTGTTGATGAACCTCTAAAGCACGAATGAGAATGGCAACACAATCCAGTAATGTGACGGTGTTAAAATATCCTTGCCACTGTTGGGGTGAATGCTGAAAGGAATAAACAAAGTCTGGATTACCTTGAGAAATCCACTGTAAGCGCTGTGTAAATGTTTTATTAATCTCAGTCGATGGAGGGTTAGCGTTTTGATAAAATCCGCTTTGCTTAATGGCGACGGTGTACAATAATCGCACGGTTAAGTAATCATAGATGGCATTTCCGTATTCTGGGCTGGCTTCTTGTTGATACTTGAGATACCCAACCCACCCTGGAAGTGATTGGCACTCCTCATTAATGATCCACTCATAGTTGTTATGAGGCACAGAAAGCGCTTGGAGTAGTTTTTCAAGGCGATTCAAAGGCTGTAACAAGTTTAACCCTAGAGTAATAGTTGTCTTTTTTAAAAATATTTGCAACTCTTTTGGAGCCTGAGAGTCATACTGTATTATATTTTGCCAAGCGTCATAAAAAGAAGTGTTTGAAGACCGAGGCATCTTCCACACCGCTTGACCATTATCCCAGTAAGTAGCTAACCACTTTACAAGTTGTTCATCCACCCAGCATGATTGGGACGTTGACAGTAATTTCAATGGAATTATGGCTTCTTTATCAAAAGTCTGCTTAAATACACCCTCTAAAATAATATTTTCAGACATCTCTTCTGTTAAGAAAGTTTTTAATTCTTGAGACAAAGCAGCTTGATAGGTAAAGGTTTTTGTTGCAATCGATAAGCTCTGATCCAATACGCCATTCTTAAACGGATACTGATCAATGGCTTCGACAACGTTGTTCCAACTAAATTGTTGCCGACGGTACAAATCTTTAAAAAGAAATAATGAATCTTCTAAGTGGTGCCTTAATAGAGGTTTGCTTTGCTTTAAGGCCTCCACAAAGGAGCGATCTTCAAAACCAACTAAGGGATTACAGGCATTGACGGTATGCAGAGGCCATACTTTCCCGTAAATATTCAAAACCTTATCAATTGAGTTCTTAATCGAATCCATATTACTATCTTGTGTTACGAAGTCAACTTGTTTGGTTGCGGTGGAGGGCATACGCAATCCTTTATAAAAAATGATAAACAGTCGTTAAACTAGTTGTACTATGTTTGTATTGCTTGGCGATGAGAAAACGTTGTCATGAAATTTGTTGGAGTAACATGGTCATCACTTGCGTTTAAGAAAAACAGATACAATCGCTGAACGATAGCTTGTGGAACCGGAAGCAAACCAACCATTACTAAAAAAATAAATCCACTAAATACACTCACGATGATGGCGACTCCTGTTGTAAATAAGGAGTTGTTAAACAAATACATTCGATTCCACGCTTGAAGGTAGTGCTCAGCAAATCCCTCGTACAAGGTGTAGCCACTTAACAAAGCAAAGCCAAATAAGCCACTCAAAACAATGCTAAAGAGCGAGACGCCTTTGCTTTTTTGGAGAGTAAGGCCACTAAATACCACAGACAGTACCAGCATTACCCCAAGCAATGGGTTTAAATGTTCTAAGCTATGGCTAAGAGGTAAAAAGCACTGGCCCAGAGAAAAAGCGATTCCTGTTGAGGCAATCACTCCGGCCAGAAGAGACCAACGGTATGAAACTGCATTACAGGTTTCATTCTGGGCGAGGGTTACGTTTCGAATATAGCGACGGTGTTCAATAACACTCCCCGACGCTAAGAAAAATCGGGCCTTGAACAACCCATGAACAATTAAGTGGCCAATGGCTAAATGAAAAGCCCCTAAGCCACACTCCAATATCATAAATCCCATTTGCCCAATGGTGGAAAAGGTTAAATAGCGTTTAACATCGTTTTGCACCAGCATCGCAGCACTGCCAAATACAGCGGATATTAGTCCCAGAATGACCAAGCCATTCATTACCCAAGGTTGTGTTATCAATACGGTTGATATTTTGGCAAATAATATAGCCCCAGCATTAACAAAACCCGCATGCATAATGGCCGAAACAGGGGTTGGAGCCGTCAGTGTGTTGGGTAGCCAACGATGAAAGGGAAGAATGGCTGTTTTAGTCATCACTCCTATTACTAAGGCAATAATAGACGCGATAAGCATAGGAGATTCGACAGGCGAATTACTAATCCACAGAGAGAGATACGGTGTATGATAGCTGTACGTTAGCCCTGCCAACCCACTTAGTAGAAGTAGATCGCCGAGTAGAAAGGTATTAAGTGCCATTTTTGATGACTGAATGGCCGAAGAAATTTGGGTGTGGCGAATAAGCAGAACCAATACCCACCCCGATAAAATCCATGATACTGACAAAAGGGCCACGTGGTTAGCTGTGACAAACAACAATAAGCCAGCCATTAATAATTTGATTTTGAGGAAAAATTCACCATAATGAGAGTCCGTTTGAAGGTAATTGTATGAAAAACGCTTGACTAAGACCCCCATAAACAAAATATAAGGGACCAATACTGCCTGCAACGTGGTTATTTGAAGGTAGCTTGCACTCGATGAAGGGTGAGTCTTTAGAAAATAACTAAACGAAAAAGCGATGCCAAGAAGAAAGGCTATCCAAGAAGAGGCTTCGCTCCAAGTTCGGCAAAGCCCTTTAGAACACCTGCCTTTGATAATGAGCAAGCCTAATGCGCTAAGCAGCATCGTCGTCATAGCCAGTAGCAAAAATAAATCGGTCATAAAAACGGGCTCCATTGAGCATTCAATTTTATCCACAATGTAAGTATCGGCCACAAAGACAAATAAGTAAAATTAATAAATATAATTAGAAGTATAATGCAATCTAATGAATTGTGTGTTCTAAAGCCTCTTCGATAAATTGTTGAAAGGCTGCAATAACAGGGGGTTGATTTTCTTTGGCTAGCAAACTAATTTCGCTCATTCCCAGTGCGGGTAGGCCATTAGGCGTTGAGGAAGTTGAATGGCTTAAGTCGATTGGGACACTGGTTAGTGGCTGGACGGACACCCCTAACCCTCCCCTTACGGCAGCTAAACTTCCTGCAAGACTAGGGCTTGTAAACACGTGTTCGTATTGATATTGATGTTTCTCTAGCAATTTTACAGCATGAGCACGATAGACACAGGGCTCAGGAGACAGTACTAAAGAAATCGAACGCTCATTAATCGCTTCTTGTAAGGGATATTCGGGCGAGTGCACCCAAACTAAAGGTTCTTCCCACAATTTATGAGTATGGGCTAAACGACGTTTTCGGTTGGTCTTGGCAATTACCAAATCAAAATTACCCTGTTCAAACCCTTCTAAAAGTGGAACGGTAAGCTGACAGCGAACGTCTAAGTGGACATTGGGATAAATTTTACTAAAGCGACTAAGAATGGAAGGAAGGTACGTGGTTGTAAAATCTTCTGGGGCTCCAAAGCGTATACGACCACTCAATCGAGTTTGATTGAGTTCGCTAATTACCAGCTCATGTTGAAGCAAAAGCTGTTGCGCTTTAATCAACAAGACATCTCCTTGGGGGGTTAATTTAATGTCTCGCTTGGTTCGATGAATGAGAGACGTCCCTAAAGTTTTCTCCAGCTTTTGAATCTGCTGGGACACTGCCGACTGGCTAAGGCCTACTATGTCAGCAGTTTTGGTAAACTGGCCGCACTGAGCCAGCACGATAAAGGTGTTGAGGAGAGTAGGGTCAAGATATCTCATAAGTCCATCCATATATTTTTTTAAAGTCTAGTTAAAATATCCAAATTCCCCTAATCTATAAAATAAGAGTAACGTGAGGATTTCATGCGACAGTTCATTTCTAAAGGAATAGAAGCGAAACTCTCTACTTTTAGCTGACTCTGAATTCGGAAATGCGGCTCACCAAAAAACAGCCCCTTCATTTATTAGCTAGTCATAACGATGGTCATACATGGCTTGGCAGTAATGTTAGCCATTGGAAATATACGAATAATATACAGACCAGTAAAGTCTTTTTGGAATTTTTTAACACAAGCCGGTAGAGCTTAAAACATAGCCTTAGACCAGGCTAATACATTAACCTGCTTAGAGAAATACATGGTAGCTTGACCGATAGCTGGGGGTAAGCCATGATCCATTAGCAGTGTATTGTGTAATATGTTAACATCGGCTGCTTGCAGCGGCCAAGGCTCATGGTGAATATCGCCCCAAATAAAGCTCCCATTGCTGGCAGGGCAAAAAAAGCACCAGCGAGAGGTGAGCCAGTCTTCTAGTGTGCCTGCTGTTGGAGTAAACACTGGCCCACTAGGGTTGTAGATGGCCCGAAATTCGCTATGAGCAACACCCGAATGAGTGCGCTTTGAGGTGAATAAAATATTGTTTGATGCAAGGTTAACCTGCATTGAGGCATTAAAATAGTTGAGCCTGAAAATTCCCCGAGCCATGGCTACCGAAAAAGCATCATCGGCATCCAGCGAATAAAAATACACGCCAGGAATCCCATTAACCGTAACGTAGACGCGCACATTTAGTTCGTTAAAGCGAATAGGCCAAATGTTTTTCGGCAGGCCTCGCAACGTCATACAAAGCTGAAAAGGCACAATGCTAATCCACGCCTGGCCTTTAAAAGTATCGGGCTGCATACCCTTTGGCAAACACAATGCTAAAGCAGCGGGGTCCACTGGTACGTTGTAAAAAAGTAGATTTTCCCAACGCTGGCGACTAAACCAAGGCCCCTTTGGTAATTTAACAGAGCGATGCGCTGTTTGGCTTAGTAAGCTATTGGGAGAATAGTCCATTTATTGAGACACTTTTAAGGAGGCTAATCCGCCATCCACCCCAATAATTTGCCCTGTTACGTTGGACGTACTTAATAACCAGCCAATGGTTTGAGCCACCTGTTCAGGCGCAATAATTTGCCCCAGTGGGTGCATCGCTTCGCTGGCAGATCGGCTGGCCGGATTGCTTAGCAATTTAGCGGCCAAAGGAGTATCTACCAGCCCTGGTGCCACGCAATTAATGCGAATTCCTTTTTTTGCATAGGTAGCTGCGGCCGAAAGTGTAAGGCCAATCACGCCTGCTTTTGCCGCTGCAATGGCGTCGTGGTTAGGAAGTCCAATGCGGGCCGCTGCCGAACTCATCAGAACAATGGAGCCTCCGCCAGTGGGCATCATACTTTTACACGCCCCACGAACCACATTAAAGGCGCTGGTTAAATTTTGGAGAATCGTCGCGTCCCATTCTTCGGGCTTGGTGGTGTGGGCTGGTTTTAACAGTATGGAACCTACTAAGTGAACCACGCTGCCAATAGCGCCATGAGTTTCGGTCAGCGTTTTAAACAGGATGCTTACCGCGTCCGCATCCGTGGCATCCACACTGTAGCACTGCGGCTGGCATGGAAACGTCTCCTTTAAGGAGTCGTAATTTCGCCCCGCTAACACCAAAGGCCACGTAGGGTGTAGAGAGTGTAGATGCTCTACCAAGGATTTTCCAATGCCGCCACTAGCGCCAATAATTAAGCAGGATTTGGGTGTAGGGGGTGCTTCCATTAAAAAGCTCCTTTTTAGAGAACACTATACAGTTCCAGACAAAGGCTGTTTACCAAATGGTATAGATGCTAGTATAAGTGAAAATCAGTATGATTTTTGGTCGCTGTTTGCCCGAAATGTTTAATTGGCTTCAATTGAGAAAGATCGTTGTGTTGTGGTTATTTATCCTTCGTTTTTAACCCCAAAGCCGGTAACAGTAGCCATTGTGGGTGCCGGTATTGCAGGATTGCTTTTGGGCCAGCAATTACAAGATTTGGGTCATTCGGTCGTCTTACTAGATAAAGGTCGAAGCGTCGGTGGGCGACTCGCTACGCGTCGAGGCGTTCTTGATACCGAAGACGACCTTAGCAAGGTTCAGATGCCCATTCGTTGGGATCATGGGGCTCAGTATTTCTCGGCCCACAGTTTAGCTTTTCAACAAATAGTGACTACATGGCAGACCCAAGGCTGGATTAAGGAATGGGAGGAGGTTTCAATACCCAATCACCCTCGTTGGATAGCTAACGATGGTATGTCAGCGTTATGTAAGCACTTAGCAACCCCTTTAACGGTTTTTTGCAACCAGCAGGTAACCGTTTTAAGCTACCAGCAAGGTTTATGGACCTTGCAAACGGATTCAAATCAATCCTTGCAGGCACATCATGTGGTGCTAACAGCCCCCACCCCACAAGTGCTGAATTTACTGCAGCAAAGTGACTTAGCCTTAACCGACCATCAAAACATGGTGTTGCAATCCATTCAGTATTCACCTTGTTTGGCAATGCTAGGCTTAGTTTCTAATAAATCATTTTTACCCAGTAGCCTAGCCGAAGGTTTTTTACGGCTAAATGACCATCCTAGTATTAGTTGGATGGCCAATAATACGGCTAAAGGTATTTCTAATGCAGCGTCCCAATCGTTAACAATTCATGCTACAGCAGCGTGGTCTCAACAGCATTGGGATGATTCGGACGTTGCTATTCTATCTAGCCTTACAAAGGAATTAGCCCCTTTTATTACAAGAGAAACTTGGCAACAAACACAACTTAAACGCTGGAAATACGCCTTGGTTACTCAGGCTGCTAGCGAAGCGTTTACCTCATTAACGACACATCCTAATTTATGGGCGGCCGGCGATGGCTTTGTGTCCGGTAAGGTAGAAGGCTCCGTGTCATCGATTTTAGCGCTTAGCAAAACATTAGGTAAAGAATTAAACAGTGCTTTATCAAAAGGGCCTTTAACGCTATGAGCGCTCTTTTAGCTACTGCCGAAAGCCAACTGTGGGGCATTGATTTTACCAGTGCCCCTTGCAAGAAAAAGCCCATTGTTTCAGCCAAAGCGTCGCTATTTGATGG
Source organism: Vampirovibrionales bacterium (assembly GCA_029866025.1). Lineage (GTDB taxonomy): Bacteria > Cyanobacteriota > Vampirovibrionia > Vampirovibrionales > Vampirovibrionaceae > JARXAD01. The sequence goes on from JARXAD010000003.1 coordinate 152,697, forward strand.
GGATTTATCTATTAACGATATTTGCTACTGGCAAAGTCTTACTGACTTTCAGGAGTTTTTAAGTCAAACGTCTCAGCCTCCTTGGCTAGCTTCTGTAGATATTCCCTTGGGCATGCCCACCCAATTTTTAGAGGATTTACAGTGGCCTACCAGTAGTTGGCACGCATGTTTAATGGCCATTAAAGCGTTGCCGAAGCCTCAATTTAAAGAGACGATGGCTACGTTTCAGGCGGAACAACCCACAGGAAAAAAACAACCCAAGCGCTTGTGTGATGCTTTAGCCAAGGCGCAAAGCCCTACCAAGTTGCATTATATTCCTACCGCCTTAATGCTATACGAAGGAGCCACGCGTATTGCTACTGCCTCTAATGTTTCGGTGTGGCCGTGCCGAGTGATTGAGACCAGCAATCAACGTTTAGTAGAAGCCTATCCGGCCTTAGTATTGCGTTCGATTTCGGCACAACATCAAAAAAAGTTAAGGCCTTATAAATCAGATACCCAGAAATCCGATACCAAGCCAAGCGACGATCATAAATGCGAGCGAGAATGGCTGGTTAACCAGCTCACATCTCCCGGTATAAAAAGTAGTTACGGCGTTTCTCTCACGTGCTCAAATACAATAAAACAAGCCATGATTGAGGATGCCACTGGAGATACCTTGGATTCGGTAGCCTGTTGTATTCAAGCGGCTTGGGCGTATCATCATTGGGAAAAACTGTCTCATTATTTTCCAAACGCTTCTTCGGTTGAAGGTTGGATTGTAGATCCCACTCTTATCTCTCCTCCTGTTTCCACACCGTCCCCTAAACATAAAGAGACATATTTATGAACGTAGCAACTAAAAAATTTCCAGCCTGGATGACCTATACCTTATTGGCCGCCGCACTTTACAATGGTTTGTTCGGCGCGTGGACGGTTTTATTTCCCAACCATTTGTTTGCGCTAAACCACATTGCGTTGCCTAATTACCCCGAATTGTGGCAATGCGTTGGGATGATTGTGGGGGTATATGGGCTGGGTTATTTTATAGCGGCTTTTAATCCATTGCGCCACTGGCCTATTGTTTTAGTGGGATTATTGGGCAAAATCTTTGGCCCCATTGGCTTTGCTAAAGCTCTCTGGGTAGGATCTTTCCCTTTATCTTTTGGGGCCATTATTATTACCAATGATTTAATTTGGTGGGTACCTTTTTTTATTATTTTAAAAAAGACCTATACTGAATGGCTTTCTAATGACGTTTTAGATCCATCGTTATTAGATAGCGTTTTAGAAAACATTCAAACCTCTAAAGAAGAGAACTTGGCAAAGTTATCTCAAAATAATCCAACCCTCGTAGTGTTACTACGCCATAAAGGGTGTACTTTTTGTAGAGAGGCCTTAGCCTATTTGGCAGCGATCCGTTCACAATTAGAGAGCTTAGGCGTTACTCCTGTTATTGTCCATCAATCGGAACCGATTGTGGGGCAAAGTTTTTTAGAAGACTACGCCTTGGGCGACTGGCATCATATTAGCGACCCTGATCAACTATTGTACAGGGCATTGGGTTTGCAACGCGGGACCCTTGGACAATTATTTGGTCTGCAAGTATTTAAACGAGGATGGGAAGCAGGCGTGTGTCAAAGTCACGGTATTGGCTCCTTAGACGGTGATGGTTTTCAGATGCCAGGACTGGTGTTGCTTCACAACAGTCAGGTGGTCTATCGTTACGACTTTAAGGATGCTTCCGACAGACCTGACTACATTGCCTTTGTTAAAGCTGGCTTGTTAAAAAGCTCCTAAGGAATAACGTATGAATTTTTTATCGACCCATTGGATTTTATCCTTACATTTAGCTTCTCTGGCTGTAATGACAGGCGTTATTATTTACGTTCAAGTGGTGCATTACCCTTTGTTTGCCTTAGTCGGTAACGAGGCGTTTCTTGATTACCATCATGCTCACGCACGCCTAACCACATGGGTGGTTGCTCCAGCGATGGGTATTGAGTTGATAACCGCCTTAATTTTGTATGTTCTTCGTCCTCCAGATATTTCTATAGTATCGTTAGGCTTTAACTTGGCCTTAGTTGCAGTTGCTTGGCTAAGCACCGCTTTTATTCAGGTACCTCTTCATAATCAGCTAGAAATAGTAGCAGTAGAAAACAGATTGTTGTTGATTAATACACTAGTAGCCACCAATTGGATACGAACGATTGTCTGGAGCTTGCGTGGGCTGGGTTGGACAATGTGGTTGACGTCGACCTTTAAAAGAAATCTTCTTTTTTTAACCTTATTAACCCTAAGTTTTTTCTTTTTAGCCGAAGCGAGTGTGCCCACTTGGGCCACCCCCATTGCTAATAACTCTAAAGAGTGGCCCTGGAATAATCTACAATCTTTAGCTGAAAAACCATGTCCATATCGATTAGGCTTAAAAAAACAACCAACGATTATTTTAGTCAGCTTTCACCCGAAAGAACAAAAAATTGTGAATACATGGCTGGATGCTTTGGAAAGCAAAACACCTGTCATTGAAGTGCCCGTATTAGAGCCACGGTGGTTAAAAGTTCGTGCCCAAGCCACGGGTTTTATGAAAAGCCAAGTCAACAAAAAATATCACGAGTTTGTGTGCCCCTTGTATCAGCCCCATGCTGTTGTGACAAATCAACTAAAACTCCCCAAAAATCCAAGTGGTGTTTATGTGTTTTTGGCAGATTCATCGGGTAAAATACTTTCGGAAGATCGGGGCATTTATTCACCTGAAAAATTGAAACAATTACTGCGTTAATAAGGATATTGGATATGACTTACGCACAAGAGCGATTAAAATTAGGAATAACCACAGTGGGTTTTTGGGTTGTTATAGCAACGCTGTTATTAGTTTTCAATGTACCTGAGAAAATACCGTCTACCCTTTCTATTTCTCAGCTTTTAGCAGGGATTATTGGTAGCTATATTCTTTTGTCATTTCCCTTTGATGTTTGGGGTGGGTATGTGTTACCCAAAAAATTCAACCGTTCTTCGAAAGGATTTTTCTACTGGCTTAAGAAGTGGGCCAAAGGATGTTTTTCTCAGGGAGTGATTTTGCTTACAAGCGGCTACGCTTTGTTTGCATGGTTTCATATTTTTGATAGTTCGGCTCTTCGCCTCGCCTTTATTGTTGCCATTCAACTCATTTTTGCTTTATTTCAAAAACCTATTGCCTTCTGGACGGGCTCTTTTTCTTTAAATTCTAGCTCCAATCACCCAAACAAATCCGTATGGAATAGCCAAGATATTGGTTTCACTGGAGGCGCTACCCTCATAGGGCAACTCATTTATCCTGCCCACTGGTTAACTCAATTTCCTCATAATGAATCATTATTATGGATAACCAAACGACGTGACGACTTAATAAAAAGCCTGTCCAACGGTATGGGATATTTTGTGGCCGTTGGTTTTAATACGTTAGGGGCAGCAATTGTTTTGGTGCTAGGCTCTTTAACCTTTGCTGCGCCAAGCGACTGGTTAACCTTTATATTAGGTACAACATTATGGAGCTTTTTGGGCGTATTGGTGCTGCCAATGCTTAACCAAAAAGCTGTGTTGCACCTAGATCTATGTACGATTAGCTCACAGCCTCCCGCTTCAATGGATGCGATAAAATCGGGCATTGTTACCTTAGATGCTTGGCAAGACGAAGAACCCAGCCGACACCCTTGGGTTCAGCGTATATTCCACCCCATTCCTTCAGTCACTCAACGATTGGGAGCCTTCCAGCAACCAAATAGTAAGCTTCATCAGACCAAAACTTACTATCCTTGGCATGTGGCTCGTAGAGCATTGTTTTTATCGTGGCCGCTTATGGGGCTGTTAAACCGAGCCGTTCATTGTAACGTTGGCCGCCCCGACTTATGGGTGTTCTTACCCAGCGAAGGCTAAAAGCCTAAAGCGATTTTTGGAGAACCGGAAGCGTTGTTAAGAATAACGCAATTTTTGGATCTTCAAATTTAGTAAAGCTCACAGTAGGCCCATTTTTAAACCCAACTTTAAAAGTGATACAGTACATTTGTGCCAATACAAAAACTTGTTTTAGCAGTACTTCTAAATATTCCCTTTTTGGCAAGTTTTTAACAAGTTTACCCATACCAAAAGCAGAATCTAGATAAATGGTAACCAAATTATCAGAGGCAATGATTTCCATTACTACGTCATCGCACGTTAAGATCAGATGGCCCTCTAAGCCGATGGGTAGCTTAGAGGCCAACTCTTCAAACGTATGAATCATTAAACTAAATCTTTAGTGCGCACACGCAGGGTACCATTTAGGCCCCATTTGGCTTGTTTAGAATCATCGGCGGTGCTGCTGGGCACATGAATTTCCATATTAGAAAATTCATAGGTTATTTCGGCGTTTTTACCCGTTAGTTGTTCGTACAAACCAATGGCTAGTTCAGGCCACGTATGCGTTTCTTTTTTCTCTATCGTCATTGGTATCATCTCCACAACAAAAAACAAAACTACTTCTTTACTATACCATTGGGTATAATAACGTCAAGCTCAATCACTACAATACCCTACACAGGCTGTATGCTGTTTGTCTTCTTTAATACATAAAGCAATTTTAGCAAAGGTATTTTTGTATGAAACCCTATGTGTTAGTAACGGGGGCAACCGGCTATGTGGGAGGGCGGTTGGTTCCCAGATTATTGGCGAGCGGTTACAAAGTAAGGGCTGCAGCTCGTTCGCTTAAAAAATTACAGTCGCGGCCTTGGGCTACCGATGCCAACTTAGATTGTGTATACGCCGATTTTTTTGATCCCTATAGTTTGGATAAGGCTCTGGAAGGTTGTGATGCCGCCTACTATTTAGTGCATTCCATGGGACCAGAGCACGAAGACTTTAGTAAGGCGGATAAAGAGGCGGCTCAAAATTTTTTGGCCGCGGCAAAAAAAAATCACCTCAAGCAAATTATCTATTTAGGGGGCTTGGGTGAAAGTAACCCTTCTCTTAGTAAGCATTTGGCCTCAAGGGCCGAAGTTGGCAATATTTTGCGCCACGGTACCGTGCCGGTAACCACCTTGCGTGCCGCCATGATTATCGGTTCAGGCAGTGCTTCCTTTGAAATTCTTCGGTATTTAGTAGAGCGCCTACCGATTATGATAACCCCGAAATGGGTGTTTACGGCAACTCAGCCTATTGCTATTAAAAATGTGATCCACTATTTAATTGGTTGCCTAGAATGCGAAGCAACAAAAGGACATACCTTTGATATTGGTGGCCCTGATATTGTAAATTATCGCAATTTAATGGAAATTTACGCGGAAGAAGTAGGCTTGGCCAAGCGGCTTATTATTCCGGTTCCTTTTTTTACGCCTAAATTAAGTTCGTATTGGATTCATTTTGTAACGCCGGTGGGTAAATCCATTGCTAGGCCCTTAACAGAAGGGCTTCGCAATGAAACTATTTGCAGAGAAAATCACATTCAAAAGCTCATTCCACAAACACTTATTTCATACCGAGAAGCCATTCACTTGGCTTTAGAGCGCTACAGAAATCACGAAATTGAAACCCATTGGACAGACGCAGGTGTGTTGCCCCCCTTAGAAACTATTTATCCAGGCGATCCTTCGTGGTCGGGGGGTACTGTTTATTTAGATTGCCGATCGATGGTGGTGGAAGGCAGTTTAAAAGAAGTATGGGGCCCTATTGTAGGCATTGGGGGTGAACATGGCTGGTATTATGGCAACGCCTTGTGGCAGTTAAGGGGCATTATGGATTTATTTTTTGGCGGCGTAGGCTTAAAACGGGGGCGCAGAGACCCAGATAAAGTAAATACAGGCGACGCCCTAGATTTTTGGCGAGTAGTGGATGTGGTGGACGAAAAACGATTATTTTTAAGGGCTGAAATGCGTTTACCCGGAGATGCTTATTTGGAATTCAAGCTAAAACAGCTAAATAATAATCATGTAGAAGTCACTCAAACCGCACGTTTTGCGCCCAAAGGCTTATTGGGAATTCTTTATTGGTATGCCGTTACACCCCTGCATCATTTTGTATTTAACGGTATGCTCAATGGTATTGCTAAGGCCGGTAAAATAGCGATTGTTATCCCTCCAACCGTCACGACTTTATAATGCAATGCCCCATCTTCAGACACACTAATAGAATCTATCCCGTTAAATCTCGCAGGTTAATCAGTGCACAACCCAGTTTAAACAAGGCTTCGTAGTTTTTACTTTTGTACTCCCGCCTCACTACCAGCTTTCCAAACCCATCCAAAGAATTTCTCAATCAAATAGGGTTGCTTGTATAATAGGCCTTGGCGCCCACCTACGAACCTCCTTCTTCTGATTTCGCTTAGGAATTATCGGCGTTAATCCTCGGTTTTCCAAAAGGTGGACAGTGTTTGCCGAAGATTTTTAGAGTCATGCTCTAGATCGGGAGTGATACAGCCAGACTTGGGGAGGAGTGGTATAGTGTCACTGACTGCAACGTAGCCACTCTGGCCACTTGGAGCAATGGGGCCGACTTTAAGCGTCAGATCGTCTTGATTAACGAGAACGATAATTTTGCTTGTCTTGTGCTGTCAACCCTTATAACAGGCTCTGCTAATTTGGTCGCCCTTTTATTGCTACCAGCACGGTAACATCCAAATGCAACAGGCCCAAAGATTCCACTTCGTCTCGCTTTAACCAGTGGAGTGACCGGTCAAAAAGCCGTCCTTCACCCAGTGTTAGAAGCGTCGGTGGGTGGTGGATTTAGGCACGAATCCAGGCAGATCCTGGATATTACACTGCTGGACACCGGTAATGATTATGAAACGAATGGTTCCAAAGCATTCCCGATCCCGTATTTTCGATCGTCCCACATCGTTTTGAAAGATGAAAAACTCAATCCGTTACCACAGAGAATCTTTTAACAGTTTGTATTGCATCTCACACCCTACGAAAACGAAGACACCCTTTATTTTACAGCACCATTACGGGATGGACTCTAATAATGTTGGCCCACTTATCAATATAAAATTTACAAAAGGCAAAGTCTTTGTTATTAATATTACTTATGATTAACCATTCAAATACAACTTTTATCAAATAAAAACATCTTAATAAGGTGTTTTGCCTGATTAAGTCCTGAGCCACACCTAAATTAATAATTCAATACCTTTAAGGTAAGAAAAGCTGCCTTTCAAATGTTAGAGAAACACATTATTTTACGTGTAATTTGCACTTACGTTGTTTTCTCTCATCATTCCCTAGTTCCCAAAACCCTCTCTATAGTGGTCGGGATGACAGGATTTGAACCTGCGACCCCGTCGTCCCGAACGACGTGCGCTACCAAGCTGCGCTACATCCCGACACAACAACGACGAGAAGGCTATTTAACCGCCTTTGGCACGAAAAAACAACTATCTCTCTTATTCAGCTTGGCAGCGCACTGGTGCACGTGACCACCCTCTGGCAAGCTGCCCACCTTCCCGACACAACAACGACGAGAAGGCTATTTAATCGCCTTTGACAGGAAAAAACCGCACTTGTTCACCCTCTGGCAAAGTCCGTCCCAAACAATTTACGACTCAAAATAACAGTGTTCCCCCTAAGTGGCGATTACCTGCACTAATAGCCGTTGAAAAAGTGACGTGGATTTACAAGAAGATAATGAGGGCTACCAAGTTAAGGAGCATCACGCCCAGCCATACCTTAAACACAGGACCCAAACTGTTTAGCCAGCCGCGCACCAACTCTTGAGACGACAACGTCATGGTGCTGGACAGTTGGGACGGGTCAGCTTGGTTAATCCACGTGCGAAAGGGCATAAAATATCTCTCTCTGGATGATTCGGCGGCATTGCAAGGGAACGATATCTTTAGACTAATTCATCACCAAGCGGCTTTCATCCATCAGCCAATGTAAACCATTGGGTGGATTAGACTAAACCGAGGACTCCAAAGCCTCTGGCCGAGGTTCTTCGGGGGAATCTAGAAACCACACAACCCCGCCCAGTAAACTAACCGCCGTAAACACGCCGGCAAAGGCCAAGGCAAAAGCCAAGCCATCAGCAGCGTTAAAGCCAGCATGGGTAAAAAACCACTGATAACCGCCTTCTCTAATTCCAAAACCAGCAAAGGCAATGGGCAAAATGCTAAGCAGGTTCACCACCCCGTACGTGGCCGTTAAATAAAATGTGGAGAGGCTCCACCCAAAACCTGCCAGCAACCACAGATGAATGGCCACCATCAGCCCTTGAACCACAAAGGACAGCCCGATACTATGCACCCAAAACTGAGGCGATCGCCAGGTCAACAAAGCGTCTTCTAAAAAATGTAGCGCTTTAACCTTACGTGATAAGGAAGCCAACTTTACATAGACTCCATCCACACTCAGCCACAAGACCAATCCCACAAAACCCAGCAGACCCACGCCACCCATACCCCACACCAAGCTGTTGGGCAAATGAAACCCAGAGGGCCCAACCAGGCTGTTGTACCCCCAACAAGCAAGGCCTGTAATCCAAAGCATCGCCAGCAACCCACTTCCCCTCTCTGCCAAAACGGTTAAAAAAGCTTCTCGTCTTTTACGCTGGCAGGCTTGGGCTTGCCAGAGAACCTTAGCGCCATCGCCCCCCATGGAGCCGGGCAGGCACATGGAAAAAAACATGCCCATCAAATACCAACGAAGGTATTGTCCATACGAGGCCTCAAACCCTTGAGTCGCACTAAGCTGCTGCCATCGATACGCACTAATGGCCTGGCTTAAAAAATACACCCCCATACACCCCAACATGGTGCCCACTGGCACTCGTTGTAATGATTTTAACGTGGTTTCCACGCCTGAAAACCAAACCAAGGCCACCAATAATCCAAGACTAATGACAATTTTTAGCAGTGCTTTCCAGCCGCGCATGACGTACCGCCTCAATAGCAGCGACTAACAAGCTTTACCCGTAGGATTATCCACCGAGAGCACGGCTTTGATTTTATAGATGGGCTTTTGCTGGGATTCGTAATACGTGCGCACCTGAATTTCGGCAATGAGGCCGGTACTTACCAATTGCACGCCTGTTAAAAACAGCAAGCCGTCCAGTACAAACAGGGGGCGGTTGCCAATGGAAAAGCCCAGCAAGAATTTTTGGTAAGCCAAATACAGGCCAATCAGCGTTGCTAAGCCAATTAGCATCATCCCGGCACGACCAAACAAATGGATGGGACGCGTGAAGAATCGCTTCATGAGCAGCACGGTCATGAGATCCAGAAGCACTTTAAAGGTGCGGCCAATACCGTACTTGCTAGTGCCAGCGTTGCGTTCGCGGTGCTGAACGGGTACTTCTTTAATAATGGCGCCATCAATACTGGCCAAAGCCGGGATAAATCGATGCATTTCCCCGTATAGCGGCACATCTTTGGCAATTTCGGCCCGATATACCTTCAGTGAGCAGCCATTGTCATGCACGTGCACGCCAGTGACTTGAGCAATCAACCAATTGGCAATAGCCGATGGCAGCTTTCGCATCACGGCGTTGTCTTTACGGGCCTGGCGCCACCCTTGAATGATATCCACCTCTTCCGTGTCCATCATGTCAATCAGTTTGGGCACTTCAGAAGGATCGTTCTGCAAATCACCATCCAGCGTGACGATGTACTTGCCTCGAGCTTGGGCAAACCCAGCCGCCGTGGCAGGGGTTTGGCCAAAATTACGCTTTAAACACACCACTCGCAGCTCAGGAAATTCAGGCAATAAGGCCTGAAGGCGCTTAACGGTAGTATCTTTAGAGCCATCGTCTACCAAAATCAATTCGTAGGGGCGATTCAGTTTTTTACCTACGGTGGTCAGTTCTTCTACCAAGGGCCGGACGTTGTCTTCTTCGTTGTACACGGGCACAATAAAGCTCACGCCTATGGCGGTGTTAGAAGCGTACGCTGAAGGGCTAGCGGTTAATTCAGGTGAAGCAGTGAGAGTTTGCATACGCAAAAGAACCCCATAAATAAAGACAACAGAGACCATCTAGCCTACCACTAACAGGCCCCACAAGGGCCTTAATTAAGGTGTAAAATCTATTCCCACCACGTTTAAAGCATTATTCTTTGATTTTGACCTGACTGCAGCCAAAGCACATACCCAATAAATTAAGAGGGCAAGCTGGGCCACAGACTATAAAACAAAGACTAACAGTGGATGGTCGGGATGACAGGATTCGAACCTGCGACCCCCTGCTCCCAAAGCAGGTGCGCTACCAAGCTGCGCCACATCCCGAGATTTGAAGAATACTTAGTGTAGCCAGACTCACCTTAATAAACAACCATTAATTGATTGATGGGGTTGAGCCAGCAGATCATTAGTATTTATTAATCTTTTAAGCGGCAATTTGGATCTTCTCAAAACGTTTATATTAATAAGAGAGAGAAATATATCTAAACCCTAAACCCCATACGCCCATCATTTACAATCTGGGAATGTTTGAGAGAGAAAGAGAGATTACTGATTATGATGAATATGGCAGCAATGGGCGCTATGCGCTCTGGGGTTTCCCCTCAAATGGGTAACCCAATGACCCCCGGTGCTGGAGCCATACCTGCCATGGCAGGTATGGCTCCAGGTAATAACTTAGGCGTCCCTCAATCCGCCATGGGCGATAACGATGTGGGGGTCCTCTTGCAACAAGCAGATTCAATTGTTCAAAGCACCAAAGCCATGTTTGGTGGGCAGCCCCTCAGCTTGGTCGCCTCCCAACTGCAAATGCAAAAACAGGCCTCTCAGCAAGCGGGTCTTGGTGGTGCCGGCGGCGGCATGGGCGGTGCCAACAGCCTTGGCAGCATGCTAAATCAATTAGCCTAGATCCACGATCTAAACCGAATCGACGGCCTTGGGCGATTGAGCCCCTTCCATCAGGCGAATGGCCACCCAGCTAACCATGTACAAGACCCCCAAGAGACCTGCCACCAGCAGCATGCTTAGGGGATCTTGTGACGGGGTCAGCACGGCCCCGGCCAGCAACAAGCCTAAGCAGGCTTCGCGCCACCGTGTAGCGAGTTGCGCACTGGTAATCCAGCCCAGCTTGGCTAAAAATACCAACACCAAGGGGAATTCGGCCACCAAGCCCACTAGCAAAATTAACGAGAGGCAAAACCCTACGTAGCGATCCACAGAAATCCAGTTTTCGGCTACACCAGAGGCGAACTCTAGCAAAAAGGCCAGCGCCGTCGGTATCACCACCACGGCAGAAAACACAGCGCCTACCCCAAACAACACGGCACCCCCCAGCACAATGGCAATTAAAGGCCAGCGCTCTTTTTGGGTAAGCCCCGGCAACACAAAGCGTAACGTATGGTACAACACCATGGGCGATGCCCCTACGGCTCCCACCACCATCGCCAGCTTCAGGCTTGCAAACAAGGTTTCGCCCGGTGTGATTTGCACCAAATGAAAGGACGTGGTGGGCGATACCCACGTGGTGAGAGACACCATCCAGCGAATGAGGGACGGGGCCAAAAATAAGGCCCCACCAAAGGTCACCACCAACGTTCCCACGCACCAAAATAGGCGGGTACGCAGCTCTTCCAAATGGGCCATCATGGCCATTTGTTCATCCGAAGATTGGGTTTTCTCAGTAGAATTAATACTCATTCAAGAAGGTCTTATTAACTCAAACCACGATGAGCAGCAGCCTCAGCCACTAAAATACTCCCGCACACCCCAACGTTCAAACTGTCTACCCCTGCTGCCATGGGGATGGTAATCCACTGAGGATTCTCCGAAGGAGACACAATGCCATGGCCTTCGTTACCCAATACCAGTAAGGTGGGTTGCTGCCAGTTCACTTCACGGTACGACGTCAACACGGCATCCACGCCACTACCGCCCGTATACAAAATTTGCCCGTTGGGTTGAACCTGTTGAAAATGCTCCATCACGGTGGCTAATTCCGCATCCACACGCCATGGCACAGCAAACACCGCTCCCGAGGAGGCTCGAATCACCTTAGGATTACTCACATCGACACTGGGATGAATCAGTACCATACCCGTGACACCAAAGGCCCATGCGCTACGTAGCAAGGTACCCGCATTGCCCGGATCCTGCACGCCATCCAACACCAGAATTAAAGCATTTGTTGTTTTCCAGGGCTGCCAGTTGGCCAAAGCATCGGGGCGGGGTGGTTCCACCAAGGCTCCCACCGACGTGGGCGATTCGGTTGTCATGGCCGCCTTTAAGGCGCGCTCCGAAGCACTCTGCATCACGCCAATGGTCGCGTGGTGTTCATCGGCCAAGGCTTGCAACTGAGGTGCCAAGCGGTGGGCATCGGCATCGTTAAGGAGAATATGGGTAAGGGTATGGCCCGCCTTCAGGGCTTCGATGACAGCATGTTGACCTTCCACCCACCACAAGCCGTTTTCGTTGCGGCCTTTATTGGTGTGGCAGGCCTTGATGGTTTGAATGAGAGGGTTTTTGGGGCTTTCAATAAAGCCGGGAGCCATCAATGACAGGGGCGATTGAGGGGCGTTGGTCACAGTAAAGTCCATTCATATAAGCAAGCAGTCAAATAACAGGATGTGATCCTAGCACCTTTGCCGCCGCCATAGGGTCAACAAGGGCTAATATTGACCTCTATTTCAAAACGGCGTTGACAAGGGAAGGAGAATCGGATAGCGTGACGCGATAAACCGGCCCACGCAAGAATTGTTTTAGCCCACGGTGTCATCAAGGCTTGCAATTTCTGCGCGTCATCGTCGTTTAACGCACGATCGGTGGGAAAATTGGAACGAACCTGCGATTGATACACGCCATCGTCCAGCAAGCGTATCGCCAAGGCCTGCCGAAACAATTCAGGCACCAATGAGCCGTTCTGAAAAGCCCAGTAGTGAATGAGGCCCATAGCAACCGTACTGCCCATGGCATTACCCGGCGTGTTCCATGCGCCATAGGCAATCAGGTTAACAGGGCAAGCATCGTAAGCCAGTAAAGCGTTTACCAAATCAGGCGACCCTCCATTGGCCGCCGCCACATCCGCTACCATGGTGGGTTTACCCAACGCCAAGGTGTTACGGAGTGATTGAATTTGCTCTTCGGTAGCCTTTGGAGCAGGGGCCTCGCAATAGTCTCCAAAAATTTCAACCTCGTTGGGTGGGGTATGGACCCATAGCACTGCATCCGCATCGGCCAAGGAATCGATAATAGTACCTCCACATGCTGCCACGTGATGCGCCACCAAGGTGGTAATAGCTAGGCCATCGAACGTAGCCACTCTATTGGCCGTAGCAGGATTCGAATACACTATTGAAATTTTTGGCGCCACTTTGGGCGTTTGATCGGAATCGGGTGGAAACTTCTTCCACAGAACCTTAGCCAGCTGGCTGACTGCTACTTCATCGGCCCCCGTTTGAAAGGAAACTTTTTTCGACACGTTATGGCCATTCACGGCGCTTTTTAATAGATCCACTTCTTGGCGATTCAGGCCATATTCGCCGGTATCGTCTTGGCAAATGACCAGTGATTCCAGTGTTTGCCCTTTAGCCCAGTCTAAAAACGCCCGATGAATCACCATGTTTCGCCGGCGAGTCTCTAAAAAGTGACGACGCACTTCGGCGGGAATACTGGCCACCAAAGCGAGATCGGCTTGCCCATCACGGTGAATCTGGATGGAAAACTCCGACAGCGCCTTACCATAGGTGGCCCAATAGCCGGGCTCTTCGGCATCATTGTTATATACTGCGATGCGCATCACAGATGCAAAGCCATGCGCTTGGTTCAGGCAAGGCTGCCACGTGACCAAGCGTTCTTCCAGCAAGGTCAAGGGTTCTATCCCCATGCGAGAGGGAATTAACCCACCGTAAATCAGGGTATCCAAGGCAACGATAAAAGGCACTTGGGCTTCAGCCAGCGAGAGAGAATCCACCCACGTTTGCAAATCGTCTTGTTTGGCAGGGGTTTTCAGATGCCCCAATATAGATTCTGGCGGGGTCAGCAATTCAACACCCGCCATACGCGCCAACAATTTTGGCCATGCCAAGCACACGGGGCGGGCGTCCAAAGGTATTAGGACAACGACAGGGATTCCCATCACAAAGGCTCTTCCAAATAACCCCTCTATTGTAACCTTTTGTAACATGCCGGTACAATAAAGTCATCTTGCTCTATTAATTCCTTACAAAAAAGCCTGCCTCTATGACCTCTTCCAACCTGTGGTGGACCTTAAACAAAGCAACAGCAGCCGTGGGTCGGTCGTTTTCACCCTACGTATGGGCCAACCGCTGGCTCATGCTCCTCGAGTGGTTGGAAACCGTCATTAGCAATCTTTCCCCCAAATTTGCCAATGGCCCCACCATGGCCCTGTGGGGATTACGCATGCTGTTGGGTGGCTATTGGCTATCCTTAGGCCTTCACACTGTCCAAGATCCCCTATGGCCCCGCCCCATAGAAGGCTGGCTACACCTGTGGGGCCCCACACACCCGTGGTTTTTAGCTCAAGATATCCTCTCCAAGATGGTGTTGCCCGCCCTTAACTTTTGGGGGTCGTGTGCCTCCGTCCTTATGGTGACACTGGGCCTTTCATTGCTTCTAGGGCTAGTGATGATACCCGTCCTACTAACCGCTTTTAGCGTGTTTGGGATGATGTTTCTCATTGCCGCCCCCGTGGATCCGGTGCTCGCCGCATGGATGCTAGCCCTCATGCTACCCATTCCTTGCCTATTGGGGGCACGCAGCCAGTGGGTGCTTGGGGTGGATTGGTGGACAGCACCCTACAAAGAGCTAAAACACGCCGGATTGCTTAAAAAAGCCCCCTCTAAAAAGAAACTCGTTCACGCCCCCAAGCATATTTCTCCCTTGGAAGGCCACCGTTTTACACGCATGGGGCCCAACAAAGTACTGCATGATGACGAAATGGATAACGACCCTGACGATGACCTAGACACCGATGTGGATTGGCGCAAGCCCAGCCGAGGTGGGCGATCCTCTGGCGCGACCGTGACGGAGTTAAAACCCACGGCGTCCCAAGCCAAGGTCAATGCCATGCTGGATCGCTTTACCCTCCCTGCCGAGGAAGACGATGAGGATCGTGACGACTGGGATGATGACGAATAAGTCTAAGCCAGCAAGCTGGGTCTATTTGTTTAAACAGGTAAACGCGCCTTGCCATAGGTCGCAAACAGGCGTTCTTGGATGAATGCTGACGCATTTTTAACCCAATAGCCCAACCTTACCCAGAGGATTTTGTGAATTAAGCCCCCAATATAATAAATAATCCCCGCCGCAAGCAGCGGGGTATTTTAGAACAGCCTCAGATAACCTTGCATTGGGCTGGGTGTTGAGCGAATACTTTAAGCCATCCCACCATTTTATTGCGCCGCAAGCGGCGGGGAATTGAACCCTAAGAGATTAAAATTATTTAGAACCTGATTTTTTCCACCCATCTTGGGTGGGCAGCGCCTCGGCATTGGACAACTGCTTTTCTTCCAACGCCGCCTGCTGCTTTTTAAGCCCATCTACCACTAGTTTTAAGGCGGCATTTTCGCGCTCGGCATCCACCAGCTTTTGCTGCAAGTTTTTTTGAGTTTGCTCAGCCTTGGTCAGCTCTTCGTTCAAATACGTTTGCTGATCCAAGGTGGAACTGTCTAATCCCGTGCGCAGCTCCCCCACTTGGCCCTTTAAGGCTTGGAGAGTCTCGTTTTGTTTGTTAATGGTGGCAATAGCCTTTGCCAACGAAACTTTAGAGGTCTCTAACGCTTCTTTTAGCTTGGTGTAATCGGCCGAGGGTTGGCTGGTGACGGAAGTGCGCTGGTATTGAGCCTGTTGTTCGGCTTTTCTTTGCCACGCGTCACGATCGGTTTCCAGTTGTTGAATACGTTCTTGCAACGCGGCACTGCCAGCCGTAATGGCTACCGACGATGCCACCGCCGGCAGACTAAAGGGAGAATGGGTAGAGGTAGTGGATGACTGCGGCGTCACCAGTAATCGACTCAGCCTTAATAGCGGCTGTTGTGTATCGCTGGCAGTCATTAAGGGCTCACCCAACGCATCAGCAGAAGCCTCTTCAGGGATGTTCCATTCCAGACGCACCCGAACCACGGGACCAGAAAAGGCCTGCACCGTAGCCGATACCAAAGTGGGCCACTGGCGTTGAAACAAAGCTGTCCAATCGGTTTTGGCCAGTAACGCAGCATTCGCAACCGTATTTTCCAAATCCCAAATAACCTGATAGTGATTGCCCACGGTACGATAAAACACCGTTGCCTGAGCAGGGTGAACGACGCGAGCTTGCAACGATCCGTCTGGGGTGAGGGTGAGCAAATCCAAACGATTGGCTGTTGCTGCCAACGCAGCACTCGGTAGCAGTGAAATGGCCACACACACTGCGAGCGCCAGCACCTGAAAACGATGATTCAATAGCACCCAACGCGGCATGACCTTCTCCATACAACCCCACTCCAATCTCAACACCCGTTATTATAGCGGGTTACAATACAACTATGACACCCCAGCCCAATCCCCCAACCCAACCCCGCAAACCAACGCATTCAGGCTCCTCTCGCAGCTATACGCCGCGCTTGGCAGTCGTACAGGTGCTGCAAGCGGTGGCACAGCATGTACCTATTAGCGATGGCGGCACACTTCGCAAGGCAGAACCCCTGCCCTTTAAGCTAGAGAATCTTTTGGAATCCGTCCGCCCCAACCGCGTTAACCAACCCGCTTGGACAGCGCAGGATGCAGGGTTGTTTTACGCCATGACTGTGGGTTGCGTACGCTATTGGCGACGCCTGAACGCCTGGATTACCCACCTAAGCCAATGCGATTGGAAGCGCCTGGAGCCTACCGTGGGCGCCTGCCTAAGGCTGGGCTTGTTTCAATTATTCGAACTGGACGACGTGCCTGACTACGCCGCTGTGAGCAGTACATTGGAAGTCGCCGAAGCCTTGAGGGTGTCAAAAAAATCGCGGGGATTTATTAACGGCGTTTTACGATCCGCCACACGGGCGAACGGCGTAACCCCTTTCCCCACATTGGAAGCAGACCCACTGGGGTTTCTCACCACCCAAGGCAGTTTGCCCCAATGGTGGGCCGAACGATTGCTCAAACGCCACTCAGTTGAAGAAATTTCAGGGCTACTCAAAGCCTACTCGGCTCAAACAGGGCTCTCACTTCGCGTTAACACCCTTAAAACATCGGTAGTATACGCCTTAGCGTCCTTACACGATGCCGACATTCCCGTCATTCAACCCGATATGAATGCACAGGAGATGCTTTTGTTGCCCAACTTTAAAGGGCTTCCCACCCAGATTGAAGGGTATTTAGATGGCCTATACTATACCCAAGAACCTAGCAGTGCCTTGGTGGCACGATTCTTAAATCCTCAGCCCAATGAGCGAGTGCTGGACCTATGCGCTGCCCCAGGCAGCAAAACCAGCCACCTGGCCGCCTTAATGAACAACACAGGCACCATTGTTGCTTTGGAGCCCAAAGCCAAACGCTTGGCCATACTGCAAGACAATCTCGATCGTTTGGGCGTGACCCATGCCACGTGCTTGCCCTTGCGAGGCGAAGCCCTGTTGGAAAAACCCATCGCCACCGACTACCCCGTCCTAGGCCAACCCTTTGATAAGGTTCTGGTAGATGCCCCGTGCAGCGGGTTGGGCACCATCCGTAAACACCCGGAACTCCTTCTCACCGCCCACGAAACACACATAATGAAGCAAGCGCCCTTGCAAAAGAATTTGCTAGAAGCCGGATTGTCCGCTCTTAAAGTGGGGGGTACCTTGGTGTACTCCACTTGCAGCAACGAGCCGGAAGAAACCGATGCCGTAATAGAAGCGGTCTTGGCAACACATCCTGAAGTCACTTTAGCAGAGCGAATTGAGCGGTTGCCCCATGCCAATGGCACCGTCTTTGGGGATGGCTTTACCCTGTTTCGTCTCATCAAAAGCGAATAACGATTGTCCTTGCTAGAATAAAGACCAAAGCCTTTTTGAATCGAGCTGGGTTGAAGACTGACTCAAAGCGTTGTCTGGAGTGTTACCGTAATGACTGCAAATCAAGAACCCTTATTAACCCCGTGGGGCCTTCTCACCGCCACCGCTTTGCCCTTGGCGCTTGATAATATCGACACTGATCAAATTATTCCGGCCCGCTTTTTAAAAATTACCACGCGTGACGGCTTGGGCGACGCCTGCTTTGCCGATTTAAAAAACGACGCCAACGGCAACCCTCGCGCGGACTTTCCTGGCAATGACCCACGCTACGCTGGAGCCCAGGCACTGGTAGCCCGCGATAACTTTGGGTGCGGCAGTTCTCGTGAGCATGCCCCGTGGGCCCTAAGGGCTATGGGCTTTAAAGCCATTGTGGCCACGAGCTTTGCCGATATTTTTAACAACAACGCTCTTAAAAACGGCCTGTTACCCATTGTGCTGCCTGCCAGTATTGTGGCCACCTTGTTAGAAGCCATCCCACAGCATCCAACGGCCACCATCACTGTGGATTTAGCCAACCAAAGCATTACCTTTGCCCCTGAATTAGGCGTTTGCACACAATCCTTCGCCATCGATCCTTTCCGCAAGGCATGCTTACTCAATGGCGTGGATGACATTGGCTTTAGCCTCACGTACAGCGATTCGGTGAAAGACTTTGAGACCCGCTACGAAGCTCAGCACCCGGCACCGACTACCACGCAAGAGCAATTAGCGGCGGTCAAGGCGTAACGGGCTTTTTATGGAGTTAGAGAAGGGCGCTGTTTCTGAACCACCCATACGTGTGCTATACCTTTGCCACGATGGTGGCCTGTATGGTGCCGAGCAAAGCTTGCTACAACTCATCACCCATCTGGATCACACTCAAGTAAAGCCCTTTGTCAGCATTGCCCGCCCCGGCCCTTTGGCCAAAGTGATGGAAGCCATTCCGGGTGTGACGGTACTTTCTCACCATCGGGTTAGCTGGGTTAAACACGCTCAACGTCACTGGTTTCAGCGCATTGGCGATGTAATAGCACTAGGCATTAACGCGTTGCGTCGTGTTCCACCGTTGGTGCAAACCATTAAAACCAATACCATCCAAGTGGTGCATACCAACAGCGTAGTTTCATTGGAAGGTGCTTTGGCAGTAGCATACTGCCGTCTTACAGGTTATTCCGTAGCCCACGTATGGCATATTCGGGAATTATTTACCTATCCAAATCCACGATTTCAAGCCGTCCTAGGCGCGTGGCTTATGCGGTATGGCATTCCGCTATTATCTCAACGCATCATTGCCATTTCTCAAGCTGTGATTGATCAGTTCCCCAAACGCTATGCGTGGTCCACATCTAAAAAAGCGACGAATCGATCTGCCATTAGCGACCCTAACACAGTGATGGTTCTCCCCAACCCTGTTCTACTGCACATCTCTTCTACTAAAAAAACGTCCTTGCCCCATGCCACCATGCCCCACACGGTTCGATTGGGTTTTGTGGGTCGCCTTTCACCGGGTAAAGGCTTGCTCACCGTCATTCAGGCCTTAGGTCTGTTAAAAAACAACTGCAGCCACAGCGTAGAGTTGCACTTGTATGGAAAATTTGTAGACACTAGAGCCGAAGCCGAGATTTTACAAACCATTCAACAGTGTCAGGTGGCTTCCCAAGTCGTATTTCATGGATTTACCGACCCCTGTGCCATTTACGACACCATTGAAGCTCTAATCCTACCTTCCAACAACGAAGCATTTGGACGCGTGCTGGTAGAAGCGATGGCCAATGGCGTACTGTGCCTAGGAGCCAACGCAGGGGCCATACCCGAACTGTTAAAGCCCAACAAAACAGGATGGCTGTTTAAAGCCGACAACCCCGCCGATTGCACGACACAAATTGCATTGTTACTAGAGCAATGGCGAGAAAGCCCGCAAGCCATTGAGGGCATTCGAACCCAAGCGAAGCAACATGCCGTGACCGTATGCAACCCCACACGCCATGCGGAAAATGTAACGCGTATCTACCAAAGGATTGTGGCAGAAGAAGCAAAGGCGAACTGATGCCACAAAAACCCCATACCATTGGCATGATTTTAGAACATGGTTTTCCCCCTGATACCCGTGTGGCACGAGAAGCCACAGAACTGGTGAAGGCAGGCCACACGGTTCACTTGCTGTGCGTGGCTAACGTTGTGACGGATGCCCCTCAAGAAGGTTGGGAAGGGGTTCGCCTGCACCGTTTGCCAGTAGGATTTCCTGACGCACTCAAAAAACCGCCTCTGTTACAAAAGTTATGGCACCAATGGCAATGGAACCAACACACGGTAGATACCGATTGGCAGGCAGTCATTGCTAAGTTTATTAGCGCCCATAGTATTACCGCGCTGCACGTCCATGATTTACGCTTGGCCCCTAGCGCATTGGCAGCGGCCAAGGCAACCAATACACCTGTGGTGGTGGATTATCACGAGTACTACCCTGCCTTGATGCAAGAGTTGAAGGGCCGAAAAAACCCTAGTAAAGGCAAAGTCGCCCGCCAACGCTGGGATGCCGTAGAACAAGATGTTTCCAATCGTGCCCACCGGATTATCGTCATTGATGAGGCCTCCAAAGCTCGCCTAACAGGCATGGGGATCGCGGCTCAAAAAATTTCTGTCGTGCCGAACGTTGCCGATGTGGATGCGTTGTCGAACCAACCCACCGAACCTCATTTGCCCACGTATTTGGCCAGCTTATGGCCTCAAAAAACCGTGTTGGTATACACAGGCTATGTCAATCACGCAGGGCGGGGCATTCAAGTAATGCTGGAAGCCATAAGCCAACTATCCCCTGAGCAACGTGACCAACTTCACTTTGTGGTGGTAGGGGCCGAACGCCCCGATTATCAAGCGCAACTCAATACACTGGTGAGCCAGTGGGGGCTGAAAAACAACGTTACCTTTACCGGTTTTACCCCAGAGGCCAACTTTATTGCCTACATTAACCGCGCCACAGTTTGCATATGCCCCACCTTAGCCAACGATCAAACCAACAGCGGCATTCCCAACAAGGTATTTTTGTATGCGGCACTAGGCAAGCCACAGCTGGTGAGTAGCTCTAAGCCGCAGGCCAAGTTTGTGACGGACAACCACTGCGGCTGGGTGTTTGAAAGCGGAGACCCTGTGAGTTGCCGAAAAGCGTTAGAGACAATTCTCTCCCAGACTGAGTCTTTCGGTGATCTCGGCGCCAATGGTCGTAAGGCTTATGAAGGCCAGTGGAGCTGGCAGGCTGTAAAGCCAGTGCTGCTAAATATTTATGACTCGCTTTAAATAGTGGGGCCTTGCGGCCAATACGTAGGGGACACCTGCCCCCTACAACCCCCGGCACAAGGGCTGCGCCCCTTGTGTATCCCGCAACAGATCCCTTGCAACTTGTTTCGTGGATTTCGGGTGTCGCTTTGCTTGCCCGCAGACAGGCATTGCGGGGTTAATGCTGGCGCATTGTAAACCCAGCAACCCACCCTTACCCACGAGATCCCGTTTTAACAACCAAAAGCCCCTAAAATCCAAAGATTCTAGAGGCTTCAAGTTTTTTAGTTAGTTAAGGTACCCTTGGGCACTATCTTTTGCGTTTGCGGGCGGCTTCGCTTTTGCGTTTGCGCTTGAGGCAAGGCTTTTCAAAATGCTCACGACGACGCAATTCGGACAGGATGCCGGCTTTTTGCACTTTTTTCTTAAAGCGTTTGAGCGCAATGTTGATGTCTTCTTGGGGGTTGACTTCAATCATCGACATAGGGGGATCACCTCCTCTCCGAGGGGCATGTAGCCGTAGGGTGTGTAACAAGTCTCTTACTAAAGCATAAACACGGAAGGTCTGGCAAACGTGCGCCATACTGTTGCCCACCAAACGATGGAGTAAAGCTCCAGCCGAGATGCCATTATAAGAAGGGTGCTTGCACCCTTAGCCCGGCGGCCATAACAAGGGACGACCCGCCAAAATGTGGGTGTGCCAATGGAAGACGCTTTGCCCAGCGGCAGCGCCGTTGTTAGTGACGGTTCTGTAATCGGTGAGGTTGTGGGCGGCAGTAACCGCCTGAATGGCGTGGCCCACCTGAGCAAACATCTCTAAATTATCCACCGCAGAGAGGTTTTGCACATGTGTTTTTGGAATGACCAGCCAGTGCGTGGGCGCTTGGGGGTGGACATCGGCAAACACAAGGGTGTGGTCGTCTTGCCAAATCACGTTAGCGGGTATGTCTCCGGCCACAATGCGGCAGAATAGGCAGGTTGGGTCATGTGTCACGGTTAGGTTTCCTTTACGTAGCGCCACTATAGAGTTTTCGCTATTATATCAAGGTTTAACCGCCTCAAAGGTAGCCTTATGTCTGAATGCTCCACCGCCACAACTCAACCTTTGGTGCAGTGCCTGTCGCATCATGCCGTGGCAGCCGATTGCCTCTCGGTGCTGCGCAACCGCACCACCCCACCCATGATTTTTAGGCAGACGGTACACCGGTTGGGGTTAATTTTAATGGCAGAGGCCACTCGAAACTTGCCCACAGCGCCCCAAAGCGTGGCCACCCCCTTGGAAACCACCACCTGTGACGCCATTAACCCTGCCACCGAAATTTGGTTGGTACCTATTTTGCGGGCAGGGCTTGCTTTAACGGAAGCCGCCATTGCGTTGTTGCCTCAAGCACGAGTGTTTCACTTGGGCATGTACCGTAATGAAGAGACCTTAGAAGCGGTGTCGTATTACAACAAGCTACCCAAACCAGCGCAACCGCAGCATGTACGCGTCATTATTTTGGACCCCATGTTGGCCACGGGTGGTTCGGCTGTTTCTGCCGTAGAACAACTGTTGCTAAAGGGGATTCCTCAAGAAAATGTTCAAATGGTGTCGGTCCTAGCGGCTCCCGAAGGCATTAACACCTTGCAGACGGCGTATCCTCAAGTCTCACTGGTCACAGCAGCCATCGATCGTCAGCTGAACGAGGTGGGCTACATCATCCCCGGCTTGGGCGATGCCGGTGACCGCGTGTTTGGTACGTGATAAGACCAATTCTACTATTTATTTGGTAAATTTTTCAGCAATTATTTGAGAGATGCCATCAGATAATGTTCGAATGGTCTGCCACAAAATAGGCCTTGTTAATCCAATAGATATAATGCCCCATAAAATCATTTGCAGTAAGTAATTTTCTGTAAATGAATAAGGCCAACTATAGTGGTTGCAAAGAAAGTTATTTACGTGCGGGGGAATTATTAAGCCAACACCAGCAATTATTCCTAATTTATCAACTTGACTAGAGTATTTCATCCAATCGGAATACTTTTCTTCTTCCTCATAAAGGTATTCGGGGGCTGATTCCATCAACTTAAGAATTTCAGCATTGCCTATATCGAGAACCTTCGTAAAATTCTCAAATTGTATTTTGTCATCACTCACAAATAATTTTCTCCTTATAGTGCTTTTCTATAAGTGCATTAGGAATAATAATATTTCGAATAAATGGTTTATAAACCAAGCTCCAAGGTGTTTCGGGTTTATGACTTAATGCCGATAGTGCAACTCCTGGGTACTTACCATAACGAGCCATTACTTTATCCAGTAATTCTTTTGTCTTTTCAAATTTCAATAGCTCTGAAGGTTTAGTAGAAGGTGTAATAGGCTCTGAGCCTTTATATTTATCGTATATTTCCGGATAAACAGGCCCGAATTTCCAAGCAAGAACTGGCTCCTCAATTAGCGGCCCTTTGCCTAAACCTAATGACCAGCCATGCGCTATATAAGCCAGCTTTTGGAGTTTCATTGGGGTGCAGGGAATATTATTCTCATTGCAAAGTTGTATTATAGCTTTGGCTACATCTAAGGCTTTGTATGGAGGCATCGGATTAGAAGTGTTGGCCATAACTGAGGCTCCTTTGTAATACGAGAATAGCACGTCTAAAAACTTTTTATTACAATCTCGCAGCGGCGCTAGCGCGGTGGGCCTCTAAGCCTTCGGTAGCTGCAAAAAGGCTTGCGTCTTGGCATATTAAGGGTGCGCTCCGCACCCGCATCCACGTTTGGGGGCGTAAAAAGGTCCATGGGGTAAGGCCACCGCTAAACCGCGCGGCACGGGCTGTAGGCAACGTGTGGTTGGGCCCTGCCATGTAATCTCCCACTGGCACGGGCGTGTTATACCCCATAAACAAAGCGCCGTAATCGGTTAAATAGGGCGTTAAGGCGTCTGGGTTGGCTACCATTAAGGCCAAGTGTTCGGGGGCTAGGGTATTGGCGGCTTTGGCGCAGGCTTCTAGGTTTTCCAGCACCACAATGCCACTGTGGGCCAACGACTCTTTTAAGAAACCGGCCAACGGCAGTATTGATAAAGCCTGATCCACCGCCTGCTGAATAGCCTGTGCCTGTTCTAGAGAATCCACAAGGCAGTAGGCGCGCGCGTTGGGGTCATGCTCGGCTTGGGCCAGCAAGTCCACCGCTACCCAGTCAGGGTTGGCATCCGCATCGGCAATCAGCACCACTTCACTGGGGCCAGCCAAGGCATCAATGCCAATCACGCCTTGCAGCTGGCGTTTGGCTTCCGTTACCCATGCATTGCCGGGGCCCACAATCATCGTCACGGGCGTGATGGTTTCCGTCCCATAGGCCAAGGCCGCCACACCGTGGGCGCCCCCTATTTGACGATACCCTGTAACGCCTGCCAGTTGGCCCGCCAGCAATACTTCCGGCCCTAATAGAGGCGAAACAATCCAGATTTCTGGCACACCGGCCACCTTGGCGGTAATGGCCGTCATGAGGGCCGTGGAAGGTAGCGGATAACGCCCCCCCGGTACATAACAGCCGACGCTTGCAACAGGCTGCCAGCGCAAGCCGCTTTCAACGGCATCATCACTAACGCACACCGCTTGAGCCCCTTTTAGGGTCGCTTCTCCAAAGCGCTGAACACGCTCCGCTGAACGTTCTATTACAGCGCGTACCGCTGGGTCTACGGTGGCAATAGCGTTTTGCACCTCGACATCATCCGGCATCAAGGTGCGTGGGGTAGCATCGCCTAGAGCTTGGCAAATACCCTCTAAGGCAAAATCACCACCGGTGCGCACTTGGGCTAATAGCTCGCCCACCTTGGTAATTAGAGCCGCATCCGGCGTTTCGTAAGGGGCTTGCAAGGTGTTTAAAAAGATAGCAGCAGCATCACCGGTGTAAACAGGCATTACCGCAGTCGGGGTGGAGGCCATTACCGTTCCCGCCCTCTCAGCTCTGCTTCAATATCGCTCCATTCAATGCCTTCCGCCACTGCCACCACGCTGGCAAAATAGGTTAAATCCGCAATTTCCCAAATAAAGTTTTCCTTATTGGGGGCACGCGTCACTTCAAAAGCCTCTTCCATCAGCTTACGATACAGTTTTTCTCTATTTTGCAGCATGGATTGGGTAAAAGACCCTTCTTTCGGTTTGTCGCGTCGGTTTTTGAGAATGTCGTACAAGGTGCCAATGGTAAAGGTAGGTTTTTGAAAGCCTTGATCAAAGCAACTGTAGGCGTCGGTATGGCAGGCGGACCCTTGTTGGTTGACGGTAAACACCAGCGCATCCTTGTCGCAATCGGTTCGTACCGAAATCAACTGCTGCGTGTGCCCCGACGATTCGCCTTTGGTCCACAGTTCCTTACGCGAACGGCTGTAATAGATGCCTTTGCCCGCTTGCAAGGCGGCATCCAAACTGGCTTGGCTGCTGTACGCCAACATCAATACCTGCTTGGTTTGGGCGCACTGCACCACGGTAGGGATCAAGGCTGGCAGACCATCCTCGGTTGTGTATTTCTCAAAATCCAGCGAATCAATGGTGGCTTTGGCCAAATCCAACTTACCGGTGTACAGGGCCATGCCCACCTGCACATCCACGCCCAGCTTGCTAATGACACTGGCTTCTTCTGTGGTGGCCACGCCACCCGCTACCGTTAAAGGCACGCTGAGGGCGTTTTTAACAGCCAAAATGGCGTCTTGATCCATGCCTTGCAAGGTGCCTTCGGTGGCCACAAAGGTGCACAAAAAGCCGCCACAGTATTTTTCCAGCCTGCGGGCCCGATCCAGCACCGATTCGCCCGTGCTGCTGGTCCAGCCCTGGTCCACCACATGGCCGTCTTTGTGATCGATGGCCACCAGTACCCGATGACGGGGTAGTTGCTCTAAAAATTCTGGCGTGGCGGCGGTGCCAATAATTATTTGCTTAGCGCCAGCCCGCAAAATACGGCGGGCATGTTCAATGGTGCGAATACCGCCCCCCACACGCACATCGGCCACGCGGCACAGCTCGTGAATCAACCCTTGGTTCGGGCCGCCCACGTTTTGAGCCCCTACATTTTTAGAAAGCGCCGCATCCAAGTCCACCACCGCCACTTCGCCATAGCGGTTAAATTCTTTGGCCAGCTCAATGGGTGCGCGTGGATCCGTCAACACGTGATCTCTACCCTGACGGAGCTGAACCGCTTGGCCATTGACGAGATCAATACTTGGAATAATCATACCGCTACCCAATACTGAAAAGGTTACACTAGAAACATTACTTTTCGTGAATACTGTAATCCAAACACTCGGTCGTATCAGCTTCCTATTCTTTGTTTCATGCCCATTGTATCCCCCACTGCTAATGCCATTCATGCTGCCGCCGAACAGTTACGAGACGGCGGACTGATAGGACTGCCCACGGAAACCGTGTACGGCTTGGGCTGCGATGCCAGTAACCCCGACGCACTGGCCGCGCTTTATAAAGCCAAGGGCCGCCCCACCAACCACCCCGTGATTGTGCATGTGGCCAGCGTAGAGCAGTTATCGGATTGGGCGATGGATATTCCTGAAGTAGCTCACACATTGGCCAAGGCTTTTTGGCCGGGTCCCCTCACCCTTATTTTAAAAAAGCAGCCCCACGTGCTGGATGCCATAACAGGCGGTCAAGACACGGTGGGCATTCGTATTCCCAGCCACCCCGTGGCATTGGATTTACTTAGAACCTTTGGTGGTGGCATTACAGCCCCTAGCGCCAACCGGTTTGGGCGCATTAGCCCCACAACAGCTCTGCATGTGATGGATGAATTTGGCGACCATCTTACCGTACTAGACGGTGGCCCCTGCGCCGTGGGGGTGGAAAGCACCATTGTGGATGTATCGTCGGGTACGCCCCGTATTTTACGCCCCGGCATGATTACCGCTGAAGCTATCCAAAATTCAACGCCACTTCAGCAGACCAAGATTTTTACTAAACACGGCCCTGCCGTGAGGGTTTCAGGAAGCTTAACAAAGCACTACGCCCCCACAACACCCACCCTGCTCATGGCACGAGACGACCTACACCAGGCTTGGAACGACTTACCTTATGAAGAGCAAGGTACGCTTGGATTGCTGCTCTTAACCCCCTTAACCCACGAGAACGGACCTGCGCACGTTAGGGTACTAGGCACTCACCCCACACCCTATGCAGCAGGGTTTTACGCCACTTTACGTGAGTTAGACACGAAGGGCCTCAACGCGCTTTGGATAGAGCTTCCGCCCAACGAGCCTGGCTGGGAGGCCATCCTCGACCGATTAAAACGCTGCGCCGCCCTTTAAACCAAGTACAGGGTTTTATTTTATTGATGTAACATTTTGTAACAAATCCCACACCATGGGGAATTGTCATTGTTTTGTCACAATGGGTGTTTATTATACACTTACACAAAGTGTTGGATAGACACTTTTTATATCACATTGATACTCTTCCCATTCAGGTTTTTTCGTTATGAATTTTTCCACTGTACATCCCTACTACACTTACACGCCCGCATTGCAGCACACCTCTCATTCATCCAAAGCTGTGGCTCCGACCGTTTTTTCTAATTACGGCGTACACAATTTTAAAAATACGTCCTCGGCAAGACTCTTAAACGGTGATGGACCTCGTTACCTTGGTTTTGGCCAAACAAACACCGCAACCCGCCTGAATGTTTTGGCGTAATCCCTCTTAGTTCCCTTTTTACCCCTTTAATTAACGATAAGCCCCTTTAAAGCCACGCAACACTATGGCTTTAAACCCAACAACCCCAACCGCAAGGTTTTTTTACTAAGCAGGCGGGGTTTTTTCTTTTGCTCGCAAGCAGACGGCTTTATACGGCATCAAGGTTCACAGGCTGAACTTAAAAAACGTATCGAGTAAAACCCCTAAAGATAATTTTTTAAGCCGGTTGCATACCCACGTGCTGGGTTTTTCCCCAGTCAAAGGGCTTATGGGTGTCCGTCATTAAACGAACCGTCACCCACCACACCACCGGTATCCACAACACTACCAAGTAAAATGCCGTTACGGTGGCTTGGCGCAAGGTTTCTACCCACCCCAAGTGGCGCTCAAAGCGCCGCAAGCTGGAAATAATAAGCCCATAAAAAAACACACCCAAGCCGGGCAAGGCAAACAGGGTCATCCACAAATGCCAATGGTTGGGATCCCGCACCCAAAATTCTAATACCAGCAAATAAGCCGCATCCACCACCACCCAAATAGGCAATAAAAACTCAATCAGGTAGGCAATTAAATCCGCTTTATCGCGCACGCTAACGTAGGGCGACTGAAATACGGGGCGTAAATAATCCAAATACCGAACGAGGGAGCCTTCTCCCCAACGACGACGTTGGCGAAGTAAGCCGCCATACTGCGGTACCGATTCTTCCAGCACCTTTGCTTGTGAGCAGAACCGAATGGTATAGCCCGCAATATGCAATCGAGTGGAAAGATCCAAATCATCGGTTAAGGTCGCTTCATTCCACCCCCCCACCCTTTGCAAGGCTTTACGGCATACCATTTGCCCATTGCCTCGAAACTCGACAGCGCCCGCGAGTGTGTCTCGCCCTTCCTGAATGTAGGCATCCATGGTCATTTCCACGCCTTGGCACTCGGCCAACCAATTGCGATGGTAGTCGCCCACTTGCTTACGGGCCTGCACGCCTGCCACAGTGGTTTCATTAAAGTAAGGTACTAGTTGATTTAAAAAATCTGTTGCCACGCGGGCATCGGCATCAAAAATAGCAATCAGGTCGCCTTTGGCCAATTGCAGGGCTTCATTCAACACTGCTGATTTACCAGGCGTCTGACCTTCGCTGCGATGCACCAAGGTAATGTGGCTTTTTTCTTCGGCTGACAACTGGGCCACATACTGTTCTAGAACTGTGGCCGTGGCATCGGTGCTGCGATCATTGACCACGATAATTTCTTTATGGGTATAGATTAAGCTCCGTAGATTATCCAGCAACCCTGTCACAACCGACTCTTCATTATGGGCCGCCACCAAGATACTTACCCAAGGAGCCGAAGCAAGCTCGCTATCAACTAGCGGTTGTGGATGAGTGGCTGGTACACGCTTGAGCTGAATGCCAAGCCACACCATGTAGCCCACCATAATAATAAACAGCAGCATTAACGGAGACATCCAGGGAATCAGTCGATCCAGCGCTACAAACAACAGCACGGTCAACCCCAACGATGCCCACAATAGCCGACGGTACGAGCGATGCGGATGGGGCAAATAATTGGGATAAGCCGCACTATCCCAAGGCGCTAGCGGCTGAGGCGAAGACGAAAATGAAAGGGTGTTTGCAGGAGAGGTCATTGGGTCATCTTTTTCAGTGATAAAAGGGACCATCAACACGATCAATAAATACTAAGGCGCTGGGCATAATGCTGTAACAATTGGGCCGCTTGCCGAGCCCCTTGTAACTGAACCGCCTGGGCGGCAAATTGACGAGCCTGATGAAAGGCACGAGGCGACGAACGTAAGGTATTCAGGGCTTTAATAATATTGTGGGGCGTAAGCGTACCATACGATAGAGTAAGAGAAACCCCCAACTCCATCAGGCGGCGTGCATTGTTTTCTTGTTCTACCTGGCTGGCATCGGGAACCACCACACTGGGTTTTCCCAAGGTCAATAGCTCCATTGCCGTACTGTGGCCGCCTTGGGTAATCACCACATCCGCCGTTTTAAAATACGGAGCTGCATCACGCGGAGAATGAATACACTGCACATTCGCCGGAATGTTGCTCACCTCAAAGGTAGTAAGCACCCAAAACTGCCATGATGGCTCTAGACGGGCTGCCTCCAACACGGCATCTAATAAGGGACGACGAAACGCGTGCCCCCCCAGGGTTACCACCACCAAGGGTGCATCCTCATTGCGAGACAATACAGGAACTTCTTCCGCGTTCCAAGCCACTACAGGACCTACAAAGCGGGTACGCTTTTTTACTTGGGGATTGGATGACAAGTTGGGCAAACACACACTGTCGGGTGGTAAAAAATCAGGAATCAAAATTTCTTCGGCACTAGACAGCCACAACTGCATGACCCACTCAAAAGAGTGGCCAAAAAGCTTCACCAAAGGGGTATCTTGGGCAAAAAATGGGTAAAAAGCACTTTGATTGGTAATAACCACGCACGGTAAATTAAGACGAGCTGCCGCCAACACCGGCGCAATGCGGCCATCGGCCACCACAAGGGAAATATTGTACTGGCTCATGAGAGCCATTTCGTGCTGAACAATTTGAGCCAGCTTTAAGGGACGATCATGGTTTTGCACCAAGGTCTGCTGGAGATCAAAGCTACCTTGGCTTCCTACCAAGGCATACTCTTGGGGAATCTCAACACAGGGACGCCCACAAGCTTCTACACGTTCCAACGCATAGCTGTAAGAGCCAATCAACACTTCGTCATCGGCACAATGTTTGGCAATGGCCATGGCTCGGCTGGAATGCCCAAACCCTTCACTACTGACAGAAAAATAAATGCGGGACGTAGACGTGTTTTTCGAATCCTCCCGTTTAGGACGAAGGACCCCTTTCCCCTTTACGCCAGAAGCAGACGCTGGCAGCAATGGGATGGGCCAAGGCAAGGTATCAGGGGCAGGCCCCAGCCGAAAACGCTTCATCCAATCGGTTAGCATAGGGCAGAATCTCCCGACGACGGCGAAGGCAAAGAGATGGTTTCAGTCCAAGGTTTTACTGCTGTTTCCAGGCCAATGGCTGCTAGCAATAAGGCCAACCCCAGCCATACAGGCACCAAGCCTAGCCAAGCCACTCCGTACCCTGCCAATAATACCGGCACCGTAGATGACGTACTAAGTAAGGTGAATTGAATGCCCATCATTTTGCCACGCATAGTGTCATCCATAAGGTGCTGAATGCGTGTTTGTAACGGAATGGCCACAGCCGAAGCCCCCATGCCCATCACCAACGCCAGTCCATACGTGGTAAGCACCCTGGAAGTAAGCCAAGGCCAATGTTGAAGCATCGTGATCGGTTCATTGTTTATTTGAGAAACCAGCAACAACAGCCCCAGGCAGGCAGAGACCAGCAAAAAACCCCCACTCACCAAGTGTTGGGGATGAATGACTTTGCTTAAACGAGGAACCCCTAAAGCCCCAAGAGACATGCCAATACCGCTAACCGACACAATGTAAGCAAAGCGTCGTACTGCCATGACCGGATCTTCGTACAAATAAGTGCGAGCAAAGGAAATAAACAAGATACATAAAGCGACGACTGCCGAGAACAGAATGGCCAGATGAATCATGCTATTCAGCAAAGGAGGGTGATCTTTGAGGGCACACACCCCCTCTTTTAGGTCATTCCACAAAGGAGCCCACAACCCCTGTTCTAAAGAGGTGGCTTCTGTAAGCTTGGGGTGAGGTGGCACGGTGACACCTGCCACCAGCAAACTAGCCAATACAAACAAGCCTACAATGGCCCAGTGCACAGACTCCAAACCAAACAAGCCCACCAAGGGGTCGCCCAAAGCAAAGCCAAACACCACGCTGGCCATCATGGTGGTGGTAAACAAGCCATTGGCAGCCATTAAATGTTGTTTCGGCACAATGGCCGGAATGGTAGCGGCCTCTGCCGGTACAAAAAACTGGGTGGCAATGCTTATCAAGGCGGCAATGGCTAAAATGCCCCCCAAGCCACCTTGAATAACCCATGGCAGAAAAGCCACCGCCGCGGCACGCAACACGTTGGTGCTTACCAGAACGGCTCTGCGTGGCCAGCGATCCACCAGCACCCCGGCAATGGCAGTTAAGGTAATGGCGGGAATGGTAAAGGCAATGTACAGCAAGCTATTGTAGCCATCGTTAGCGCCAAAATTAGCGGTAATGGCGGCAATAAACACCACAAACACAATGCGATCGCCCAACTGAGAAGCCATTTGGCCTAACCAGAGCGCCAAAAAATGTCGATTACGAAGCACCGGACGATATGTGCTGCCCGATAAAGACACCCCCTCCGTTAAGGAGTCCTTGGCTTGAGACTCGGATGTGAGGGCCGTTGATGCCGCCTCATCCGAATGAGAAAGCGCATTATCCACAATAAGAAAAGGCGTCATACTGTCAAAAAATTCATCAAAACGTGAAAGAAGGATACCTTATTGTAAAACAGTCCGGGGCAATGGATTGCTTAAACGTTGTTCAACATCCAGGCTGGCTTCCAGCAAAGGCAACGCCACTGATAAGGCTGGAGAGTCGGTAGGGCGTTCCATGATCATGGCCACTGCCGTGATCATCAAGCGCAAGGGGGCCAAGGGCTGTGGGTGCTGTTGCCACACACTGGGCTCTAAAGGGTTTAATAACACCCGCCACGTGGGAGCAGTAATACGCAATGAGTACGGCTGCCCTATCGCATGCACGGGATGAAGCACACCTCCTTGGGGAAAAGAGAGGGCAATCACTGCTTCGGTAGGCAGTTCAATAGGCAAGGGCTCATCTGTCACCACGCAGGTGGTGAGCTGTAGCCCATGGCCAGCAGCGTCCAGCAATTCCAAGTGGCCCGCCACGGTTTGGGCTAGCAGGGCAAGGGTAATGCTGGCAAAGGTGTCTTCATACACTTGGGACTGAGGGCTGCACAACTCTTGCAGGTGGGCCAGGGTTTCCACCAAGGGATGAAACAAACTTCCTGATTCAATGGATTCGTGCCCGCCCGCCAAACGCAAAGTGCTTTCAATCAAACAGGCGCTTAAAGCTCCCCCAGATAAATGTTTACTCACTTGAGAAAAACCACCTTGAGGATCCCACTGGGTAAGGACATCGAGGCTGCGGCCCTTGGCAAAATAGCCCATACCTCTGTGCAAGGGTTGGCATCCTGCTACCAACCGGCTGTTGGCTTTTCGCGCCCCTTTGGCCATGCCGCTTATTAACCCTGTTTCAGGGGAAAGCCACCACACCAGCAAGCTGGTATCGCTGTAAGGTTTTGCTTTTAGACACAGGACCTCGGTACTGTAGGTGCGGGTGCTGACCATGCCCCTTAGTGTAAGGCTTTTGGTTAATTGTGTAACGCAGATAATCCTAACCCCATTGATATACAAATCAAATTTACCCAAATAGTGATGGGAGTCGCATTAAAATCCGTAAAATTATCCTTCTCTCAGTGAGCTCAATGGATTATTCCAAACAGAGTCAATCGGCTCATATCAAAGGAGCCATCACTATCCGATACTATTGATGGCTATTGATACAACAGCGATCATTACAACGCTCCTTACGCCCTTTAGGATAATAAAGTCACGATGACCCTTAATGAATTACTGAAGAATGCTTGCCAGCAAATGTTTAGCCCTGCCTTAAAGACCCTGGGGCTATCTCAGGCGGACTCTAGGCCGACGAATGCTTTTGTTGAGATGGCTGACATTGAATGGGAGCAGCTGGACAAGTTAATAGTGGCTACCCTTTTGGTGGGCTGGCTTGTTAGCGCGGTGATGACCATTGGCAACATTGCATCGCCCTTATTGTGGGTTAATTTGGGATGTATTGTTGGCCTTACGGTGGCCACCATTTTGCTTCACCAGCGGCTGTTAAGCCTAAGCACCAAGCTGACACACACGGAAAAACGCTATAACTTGGTGGTAGAAGGCGCTAGCGCCGGATTGCTAGAGTGGGATTTAAGCACACAATCGGTTATATACAGCCAACGCTTACGAGTCATGTTGGGCATTAAGCCTTCCAATCCCCTCACCCTGTGGAGCGAATTCTCTGGACGGATTCACCCCGACGATTTAGAGTGGGTAACGGCCCATATTGAACAGCATTTGCAACACAAGGTGCCCTTAGACATTGAATGCCGCTTGCAACATGCCACAGGAGCCTATGTGTGGGTGCATGGCGTAGGCAAAGCCCTGTGGGATAAAAAAACACAAGCACCCTTAAGCCTAACCTTGGCATGGATTAATATTCACAAGCGCAAACAAACCGAAGTGCAAATGAACCAATTGATCTTAAACAGCCAAAACATTTTAAAGGCCCTGGATGAA
Source organism: Vampirovibrionales bacterium (assembly GCA_029866025.1). Classification (GTDB taxonomy): domain Bacteria; phylum Cyanobacteriota; class Vampirovibrionia; order Vampirovibrionales; family Vampirovibrionaceae; genus JARXAD01. The sequence continues at coordinate 186,864 of JARXAD010000003.1, forward strand.
AGCGCCATTGTGGCCATTACTAATCCCAATGGCGTGATTACCCATGCCAATGATCGATTTGTTGCCCTGAGTGGCTATACACGAGAAGAGCTGATTGGTAGCACCCACGCATTAATTAATTCTGGCGTTCATCCTCCTGAATTTTTCCAGAACATATGGAGCATTCTGCAACAGGGAAACGTATGGAAGGGTGAGATTTGCAACCGTTCCAAGGACGGCCGTTTGTATCGGGTGGATAGCACTATCGTGCCCTTTACCAATGACGATGGCGAGATTTACCAGTATGTAGCCATTCGCCACGATGTAACAGCCTATCACCAGTCTCAAGAAGACTTATACCAAGCTACCCACCGAGCAAACAAAGCCAGTGACGTAAAACAGCAATTCCTCTCTACCATTAGCCATGAATTACGCACCCCTTTGAATGGCATTGTGGGGATTACGCATCTGTTAAAAGAAGATAGCTTGAATGACGAACAGCAGCAGATGATAGCGCTGCTTAAGCAATCGGGAGAAGACTTACTGGGCGTAGTAAATACTATGCTGGACTATGCTGAAATTAGTAGCCAGCTAATTACGCCCCATTTAGCCCCCTTTAACCCAACCACACTGCTTGAAACCCTGACCAACAATAGCCAACATTTATGCCGTCAGCCGGCCATTAACTTTACAGTGACCCAGCAAGGCTTACCACCAGTCCTAGTAGGCGATTTGGCTCGCATTCAGCAAATAGTGTCTCAGTTATTAAGCAATGCCTTTAAATTCACAAAAGTGGGTTGGGTCCGCATGGCGGTTACCTATCAGCACCACAACAGCCACCTGGTGTTTACCATCGAAGACACCGGGGAAGGCATGACGCCTGAAACCATCGAGTTGTGGAACACAGCGCTTAGTTCTAGCTTGGGGTTGGCCTTGTGCAAGCAAATAGCCGATGCCTTGGGAGCAACCCTGGACATTGATAGCCACCAAAGCGAAGGTACTTGCGTAACCTTAAGGGTTCCTGCTCCAAGTGATACCTCTCTGCATCACTCTATCGCTCAACCTCTTTCAGCAATTTCCAACCACTCTGTTGGTAAACTTACCCCAGGCCCCTTAACCGGTGTTACGGTATTGGTAACGGAAGACAACCTGATTAACCAAAAAGTAACCGTAAAATTACTAGCCAAAGCAGGGGCCACTGTTTTTACAGCCCTTAATGGGCAAGAAGCACTGGAACAAAGCCTGCTGCATGATATGGATGTAATTCTGATGGACTTACAAATGCCCATTATGGATGGCTATGAAGCCACACAGCACCTAAGGCACATGGTGGGCACAGCCCACACCCCTATTATTGCCCTAACGGCCAGCGCATTACCCAGCGATGAAGAACGGTGCTTGAGTTTGGGAATGAATGGCTATCTGTCCAAGCCTGTCAATCCTACAACACTTATTTCTACCGTCCAGCGATGGTCTAACACTCAAAGCCATACAAACAATGACATCGCTATCAACCCTGCAACACCATTAAACAGCTTGCCTTGTATGGGTTTAAACACAAGCCAGTAAACAAAAAATGATTAAAATTAGCTTTATACACCAAACACCTTAAGCTACGGCATCACTCTAGCGGGGGGGGCAAAGCAGTGCTACACTGATGGGTAAGCGATTACTACCCTTACTGTTAGAAGGCGGCGTGCTTCCATGCATCCGTAAAACCTCATCATGATTGACTTGCATTTGCATACCACCTTTTCCGATGGCGTGTCGGAAACGGCGGACATTATTAAAGAAGCGATTACGTTTGGCCTGAAAGCCATTGCAATTACAGATCACGACAACACGGGCAGCTACGCTGTGGCATGCAAAGCCGCCGAAGGCAGCGATCTGGAAGTGATTCCCGGCATTGAAATTAACACCGTATGGGAAGCCCACAAGCAAGAAGTGCACGTCCTAGGCTTTTACATTGACCCCTATGAGGTTAATCTTCAACGAGTGATTCAAGAACACCGCCAACGACGTTTGGAACAAATGGACGCCTTGGCCAAAAAATTTCAATCCAAAGGGATTAAAATTACGCTGGAAGACATTTTGGCCCAATCTCGTGAAGAAGGCAGCGTGGGGCGACCTCACGTGGCCCGTGCACTTATGGCCAAAGGCAAAGTGGCAACCCTTAGTGATGCATTTAATGTGTATCTCAACCGTAAGGCAGATACCTACGTGTCTCGTACTACCGTCAGCCCCCACGAAGCAGTAGAAGCCATTTACGATTGCGGGGGTATTCCCGTGATTGCCCATCCGGGTGAGATGGAACACATTGAAACCCTCGTAGAAGAGCTGATGGATTATGGATTACGCGGACTGGAGGCGTACCATAAGAGCCATCGCCCCGCCATTATTGAGTATCACTGCAATTTGGCAGAAAAAAACGGTTTAATTGTGACGGGCGGTACGGATTATCATGGCGAAGCTGTGGGCTATGCCAATGCCCTAAGCCGGTTACGCGTGCCCGAATACGTATTGCCACGCTTAAAAATGGAGCGAGATCGACGAGCCAAAGGCTTGTTTAAGGTCTCTTAAAAAAGGACCTTATTCTGGTCAATTACGCCTGGAGTATTACAGGCTTATCAACACCAGGGGCAGGTTTTTACGTACCGGAAATTGGGACAGGTACAGAAGGCTTAGTAGTAGAGACTAGGGCGAGAGTTGGCGTACCAAAATGGACGCTCATCATCATAAAAACACCTAAAAGATACACCTAGTATAATAAAGGCCGCTCTATTATTAATAACCAAGCCCTTTCCAATTGATGGAACTCCAAAAGCAATGCTGTACTTTTAACACTCTCTTAAAACCGCCATAAAGCCTCAGTGAAAGGCTTTAAGACAAAATTGTTACAAGCATCATAAAGCCCCTACAGGTGCCATTTTTTCCCATTTAATCAAGACTCATCTTAGGGTCAATACGCTCCTCCGCTTGATGGTTGATGCTAAAAAAGTGTACAATTGGTACAATAGTGGAACAACAAAAAGGTTTGGACGACATCAGCTAAGTAGACAAGCTCTGACACAGGCCTTAAACCGGTTAATTTTTTAAATTGTGCGTTATACCTAATCAGGAGAATAATTCGATGAATCAAGGTTCGTATTCTTCCACCAAGCCTTCCAACGCCTCTATGGCTTCCATCCCTTGGGAAGACCTGCAATGGGCTACTATCAACCCAACGCTTTCCAAGCCGGTTCAACTAGCCGGGGTTCTGAAAACGTTGGTCAGTAAGTCGTGTAGCGAGCAAAACACCCACGAAGTACGGTTACCCTCCGTTAATTACCTGTCGGCTATGATGCATTGCAACCACAAAGAAGTAATGGATGCCCTGGGCGAACTTACCCACAGTGGCTACGAATGCATGGTAGACCTGAAAGGCAACCATGTGCGGGTTACCAGCCATTAAAACCGCTTAAGATAAACCCATTCAGCAACATCAATCCCCGGTATTCTATGCGAGTGCCGGGGATTGAAGGTTTAACGACCAATGGAACTACGTTAGAAGCCGTCACCCGAATCGGCAAAGGGATCGCCACCGTCGTCAGTACTATTGCCTGTCAATTCCGTTTCGGCACCGCCAGACTCTTCAGGAACGTAGGTGGTTTGGGCGTGTTCAGTACTGTGGTCTTCGTAAGGATTCTCGCTGCCATTAAGGACACTAGTATAATCTGGCTCCGTCGAGGAATATTGAGAGTCCGCTGCATACTGAGAATCAGGGTATTGGGCATAAGACGGATTAGACGCCTGGGGCTGAGGTCCATAATCATTGGATCGTTGTTGCTTTTTCTGGCAAGGCTGACAATCATTGCCTTTACCTTGTTGGCCCACCAACATCATAATTAATTGCAACACCATTTTAATAATTTCATTATCGCCGTTTTGGACTGGTGGCGGAGGCGGTGGAGGGGGAGCCAACATGGACATCAACATCGCTAACGGATCTTGATCCGCGGATAAGGCATCTTGCCCGTAGGGCGCCATGGCCGCATAGGGGTCCTGTTGGTCGTAGGGAGAATACGCAGGCGCTAAAGAGGATTGGTAACCGCTTGATTGACCATAAGGAGAGCCGCCATACATAGACAACGCCGACATTGGGTTCAAATAACTGGCCATAGTTTGGGTCTCTCTCTCTCTAAAAAGTTAACGGCAGGATGATTAGGATATATAATAATAAAAACATTATTAAGGATATAATTGACATCTTAAAGATATATTGTTACATCTTTAAGATAGGTTATTGCCCCAACGCGAAGCAGAGAGGGAGCGAGTGGCCTGTAACAATCCCACCTATTTACAGCAATTTGGTTTTTTGAGTAGCGTTATAAAGGGACTTGTCTTGTGGCTGTTGATAGACAGCTGGGCCAACCGCCCACCATGTAAGGCTTTTATGCATGCCGTCAACGGTACTTAGTGCTGCTATTACCGCCACATTGCCCCGCTGGGTAGAATTGGCACGCCAACTTCAGCAATATCCGCTCATTAACAAAGGGATTATTGAGTCGACGGCCGTGGATATCCCCACGATTGGCCTGGCCCGAAACGCCGCCTTGGTATCGGGTCTTGTAGTAGTGAACAATCGCCGCACCATACGGCGGGTACAACAAGATGCTTTAGAGCAGCGGGTGAAAGCCCATTGGTTGCCACTTTCCAAACAAGCCCACTTACAGGGTAGCCGTCAATAGCACATCGTAAAGTTCCTTCGCTATGAGAAAACAGCCTCCACTGCTAGGATGTTGGGTGGTTAACCAAGCCTAAGAGAGAGACACCAATGGAACCCTTAACCGGCGGTATTGAACACATTGACGGCCCAAGCTTTTGGGTCAAGGTAAAAGAAGCCTTTAGGCAAGCAGGCCAAGCGATGAACTGGTACGAGGCAGAGCGAGACCTGCGTGAATACGAGCAGCAATTTACCGAGACCGTGGTAAATGACTATGCCGCTTGGAAAACAGGCCCCCCCCGCCAGTGGACCCCAGAAACGCTGGACGGTTGGGACTATGACCACAACTACACCGGCAAAAAACCTCAAGCCCGATTGCTGTACGTCAATGCAGCTGGGACGCTCTCCAACCCAAAGCATCGAAATCGCATAGCGGGCCATATTGCGATTGAAAGCGATGGTAAGGTGTTTAATTACACCCCTAAGGGGTTAAACATTGTGAATGCTCGGGACTACATTCACAACATTACCCACCGCCAACAAGGGGATGGCCCCCAAGCCGTGTATGCTTACCCATTAGGCTTAACGGCTGAAGAACGAAGACAACTAGCCCATGAGTTAAGTTTGTACTATGGCAAGCCTTACGATTTGATGCACAGTAATTGCGCCACATGTACTATTGGGGCGTTAAGTAAAGCCACTCACTCTAACCCTAACTCTATAAAAAACGGGATTATATACCAAAGCCTATAGAACATATTTTTCAAGTAGGTAGTGAGAATGTTATATACACACCGTCAGATGTAATCGATAATGCAAATTACTCTGGTAGAATTTACGGCCCAACCTTTATCTATCAACCTCCCAAACAACAACGGACATGGGATAATGACTTTTATGGCCTGCAATAATTAAATTACCCTTAGTGGGAGGCCAATGCCGTGTATATTAGAACAACATAAACAAGCCAATATCCATAAAGCCCCCAAAGCACCAAAGAGAGTAGCTTAAGATACCATTTTTGGTTGATAAAAAAGGACGTTAAAGCCAAATGCATCACAAAAGAATGATACAAACTGAAACAAGCAATAAAGCTCAAAGGCTCCTGAGTGTTGAACCTATCCCGTTAAGCGTCGTAGATTAATGAGCGCACAACCCAGCTTAAACAAGGCTTCGTAGTTTTTACTCTTATATTCCCAGCGAACCACCAGTCTTCTAAACCCATCCAGCCAGCCAAACAACCGCTCAATCAAGTACCGCTGCTTGTACAACACAGGCCTTGGCGTTCGTCTACGAACCCCCTTCTTCTGATTCCGCTTAGGAATAATGGGGGTTAATCCTCGGTTTTTGAGGGTTTTCCGAAGATTTTTAGAGTCATATCCTCGGTCGGCCGTAATACAGCCAGACTTGGGTAGGAGTGGTATAATATCGTTGACTGCAACGTGGTCACTCTGGCCACCGGGAGCAATGGGGCCAACGTTAAGCGGCAGACCGTCTTGATTTACGAGAACGGTCATTTTGCTTGTCTTGTACTTTCCCGCTTTCGAGATTTGGTCGCCCTTTTTTTGCCACCAGCACGGTGGCATCCAGATGCAACAGGCTCAAAGCCTCGACTTCGTCTGGGCTGAGCCATTTGAGCAATCGGTCAAAAAAGCCGTCATTCACCCAATGCTGGAAGCGTCGGTGTGCGGTGGATTTAGGCACAAACCCAGGCAGGTCAGGGATATTACACCACTGAATACCGGTAATGAGTACGTAACGGATGGTTTCAAAGCATTCCCTGTCCCGTGTTCTAGGCCGTCCCAAGTCGTTTT
>JARXAD010000005.1 GCA_029866025.1 Vampirovibrionales bacterium
AGGCCGTCCCAAGTCGTTTTAAAAGATGAAAAACTCAATCCGTTGCCACAGAGAATCTTTTAAAGGTTTGTATTTCATCTCACAGCCCTCCAATAAAAATACGTCTTTTATTTTACAACACCATTACGGGATGGGCTCTAAAAAGCTGCTAACAACTGTAGGCTTATTGCCCTGCTTTTAAAATGTCATTCAGGCAGGCTTCTACCTCTAGTAAGGTACTGACTTGTGTAAGGCGGGCTCTAAACTCACTGGCGCCACGAAACCCTTTGACGTACCACGGCAAATGCTTCCGCATTTCCTTAATACCATGGGCCTCCCCCACATACTCGCAATGGCGGCGGGCATGATCGAGACAAATAGGGATAATTTCTGCGAGAGAGCGTTCTTTGAGAGGTTGTCCGCTTTTTAGGGCGGCGTCCATATCCCCAATCAGCCACGGGCGGCCTTGCACGGCACGGCCCATCATCACGCCATCCACGCCATAGGTGGCAATGAGGTGGCGGGCGTCTTCCAGGCTGGTCACATCGCCATTGGCCACCACGGGAATAGTGAGGGCTTGCTTAAGCACCCCAAAGGCGTCCCAATCGCAGCCGGGGGCATAGCCTTGGGCGCGGGTCCGGGCATGGAGGGTCACCATACTCACCCCTGCGGATTCCGCCATTTGGCCAAATTCTAAGTAATTTTTGTTGGCGTTGTCCCACCCCAGCCGAAACTTCACCGTCACGGGCACATCCACGCTTTTTACCAGCGCCGAGAGCAGCTTGTACGCCACATCGGGGCTTTTCATCAGGGCGCAGCCCTCAAAATTGCCCGTAATTTTCTTCACAGGGCAGCCCATGTTCACGTCAATCATGTCGGGTTGGCGATGAGACACAATGACCTCAGCGGCTTCCAGCAGCACGTCTTCGTGGTGGCCCGCCAGCTGGTAGGCTATGGGATGATCGCTGGTGCCTTTGTCCAAAATGCGGGCATCGTTACGTTTGCTAAACACCATGCCGTTGCTGCTAATCATTTCCGTGCAAATCAACGATTGCGGGGCGTATTCGCGCACCAGTCCACGAAACACCACATCCGTCACGCCTGCCATGGGGGCCAGCAGCACCTGGCTGTTAATGTGTACCTTGCCAATGGTTAGCCCAGCAAGCTGGGTTTGATTAGGCGGCTCAAGTAGAGTGGTCATTGTCATTACACTATGTAAAGCCAAACAGGCGGCATTGTCATCCCAGCAAACGGAGATTGGATGGATTAAATACCTTTACACTAAAGCCCTTGTTATAATTTATCATGTCTATAACGATGGCTGCCCAAGCGCTTATCCTTTTCCATCTCCTCAAGAAGTTTTGCCGTAATAGGATCGTCCGGGTCGATTCCTGGTGGCCGAGTCTTCTCTTCCTCTAATCCAACTTTAGCTTGCACAATTGCAGGGTCGTTCTGGTAGCGCTCCTCGCTAAATTCTTTTTTTTGGCCTTCACCAAATTTAAGAACACGAGGAAGACCTTGTATAGGCTGAGTACGCGCTCCTAAATTCATAAAAAATTCCTTTGTTTATTAGTTTATTACCACATAGTGTAACTCCTTAACGTTTAGGAATGTTGTTGGTTGATCATGAAAGGTTCAAATTTAACAATTCAATACAAAACCCTGGCGCTAGTTACAGTGGTTAGCACTATGTTAACCCGTCAGTGAATGGATTAATTTAACGATAAATTAAGGTGAAAACCTTAAGCGTGGACGGGTTGCTTTAACAGCACCGTAATGGCTTCCTCGTCGGCTTCCGTAAAACTGGCCTGAATGTGGCACATAAAATCTTCGTAGGGCTGCTGTACATAGGCTGTAAAGGCATCGTGCAGTTTTTGAAGATCTTCTTTGTATCGAATTTCTTCCACGTGAGACATAATCAACATTTTATAAATGCGCTCTACGTCGGCGTGGGCTTTTTCAAAATCACCCAGCTGACTGCGATACGAGGGGTTCTTGGTAAAGGCATAGCTCATAATACTGTGTTGCGTTTGGAAAAACTCGTTTAAGGCCTTAAACACTTCGTTGTTGGCATCCAAGCGTTGGGTTAGGTTCAAGTGGTTAAAGTCTTCAATAAACGCTTCCAACAGCCGGTTAATGGTTTCGGCCTGATTGAGAGACGTATTCACAATTTTCATGGGCAGTGTCCTACAGAAGGGTTGGTAAGGAGATTGGGGAAACATTGCCCAAAGCGTATTTAGGCCAATAACTTAACAATTGGATACGAAACACAGGGTGTATCGCGCTTTGCGTGTGGCTGCGCTAATCTTTTTAGGTTAGGCTTCTTTTTCTTAAGACTCCTGCTTTCGTAAATGTTCCTTTTTGCATAAAGGTTAAACCGCTATGAACCAAGTTACCCTTGTGGGCCGTGTGGGCCAAGACCCTGAACTAAAGTACTTTGAATCAGGTAGCGTCAAAGCTCGTTTTAGCCTGGCGGTGGATCGTGGCTTTGGCCAAAACAAAACCACCGATTGGTTTAATGTGGAAGCATGGGCCAAACAAGCGGAATTTGCTGGGGAATGGGTTAAAAAAGGCACCATGTTGGCCGTGTTTGGTAGCTTGGAAAACAACACGTGGACCGATGCCCAGGGCCAACAACGTGAAAGCTTTACCATTAGGGCCACCAGCTTGCAGTTTGTGGGTAGCAAAAAAGACAATCAATCGGGCGGTGGCGGGAACAATGCCGAGCCGGCTATGTCCTTCTAATGGCACAACGATAAGTAATTAAATTTTATTTAGATCACTGTATTGATAGGACGTTTGGATATGCAAGCCGCTGGCCAAGGGATTGGGCTTATCGCCGATGATCTAACCGGCGCGTGCGATGCATCCTTGCCGTTTTTTCGGTGTGGCGCGCGCGTGGCATTGCAAGCCTGCGACGGAGAAAAAAACACTCCGTTGTTGTGTGATGAGTGGGCCTGGAATTCTAACGAGGCCCAACTGTTGGCCATTAACATTGCCAGCCGCCATGCCGCGGTAGAATCCCTTGAAGAAACCATGGCGTTAGCCGTGGGTCGCCTAAAAAATTATGGCCTAGAGCGTGTCTATCTAAAGATAGACTCCACCTTGCGTGGGCCAGTGGGGGCTTTTTGTTGGGCGGCTGCCCAAGCTTTGCAAGCGGATTTGGTGGTGATTGCTCCCGCATTGCCCAATAGTCAGCGTCAAACGGTGGGGGGCTATCAGCTGGTGGCTGGAGAGCCGGTGGAGCGTTCATCGGCGGGCCGCGATTCGCGAACACCTGTAAGCCAGTCTCATGTGCCTACCCTGCTGGTAGAAACTTTGCCCGAAGCCTTAAAGCTTAAAGCCAGTGACCTCATTGGCCATGTGCCTCTGTCGGTAGTCATTCGGGGTGCGGCGCCTATTTTGGCGGCGTTGCAGGCAGCTGCCAAGGAGGGTAAACGTTTGGTTGTGGTGGATGCTACCAGCGACATTGACTTGGAACAACTGGCCTTGGCTTTGGAAAAAGCCAGTCTAAAACTCACTGTGGTGCCTTGTGGTTCGGCGGGATTGGCCAACGTATTGGCCCCGCGCTGGGTAGCGGTGGATGAGGACATAGCCGATAACACCGCTAAAGCCGCTAATGGATTTTTACATGGCAGCCGTTGCATTGGCGTGATGGGTAGCAATACAACCTTAAGTCATGAGCAATTGGAAGCGCTGCAGTCGTTGGAGGGCGTGGTGAGGCTGCCCCTATCTCCTGAAATGATATTGGGCTTGGAGCCCTTGGATGCGCTGTTGGAGCATATTCAAACCGCGTGGGAGCAAGAGCGTATTCCCGTGGTCACCACGGCATGGCCTCAGGGTGTCGTTACCCATACCCTGGCCTTGGCCACGGAGCACCAACTGAGCCCACAGGCGGTGTACTATCGCTTAAACCACACGCTAAGCCAGTTAGCTAAAACGGTAACAGACCACCACGGGATGCTTCAGACATCCGACAACCCGGTGCCCCTTACCTGGTGGGCTTCGGGGGGGGATACCGCTGAGGCCATTGCTGCGGGCATTCAATTGTCGGGAAATCAGCCCTCGCTACTGGCGTGGCAGTTGGTTAAAGAAACCCGAACCGGTTTTCCGGTTCTCGCCTCTCAGGTTTCGGGGTTTGCACCGCAAGGAGCAGAACCTGTCTTACCGGTACGTTTGATTACCCGCTCCGGTAATTATGGTATTTCCACTACCCTGCATGCCTTTCTCAGCCGTTGGTTGCTCGAGGCTTCTTCAGAAGTGCAGACCATACTGGGGTGCTCTCTTCCAAAACAAAACACCTTAACGAAAGCTTAACGCCGTGTTTTTGCCTGCGCCGCTACTGATTACCATGGGTGACCCCACCGGCATTGGCCCTGAAATTGTGGCTAAATTTTTGGCAGAAGTTGTTCAGCCCCCCGATGGGGGCTTACAGCCAATATGGGTGTTTGGGGCTATGGATGCCCTCCGCTCTGCTGCCGAAACCTCGGACTTAACCTTGCCTGCCGAATCGATCCGCTTTCGGTATATTCATACCGTCAATCCACGCAATCCTCACCCAGGTGAAACCGTGGTGCAGGCTCTTCAAAAAGCAGTGGCAAACATTGCACAGGCATACCAGGCTGGAAAACCTTTACCCGCCTTGGTCACGGGGCCCATTCAAAAAACCCACTTGTGGCAGGCTGGCTATGCCCATCAAGGCCATACCGAGTTATTGGCGGATTTGGCTTTGGCGGCTGGATTGCCTGTAGCAGTTCCCCCCGAAATGCTGTTTGTAGTGGAACAATTGCGCATGTTGCTGCTCACGCGTCACGTCGCCTTAAGCGAAGTGTCGCAGGCGTTGACGGTAGAGGGCGTTACCCAAAGTTTGCTCACGTTGGTGGCCACCTTGCAGTCGCAAGGCATGCCTCGTCCTACCATCGCCTTACTGGGGGTAAACCCTCATGCTGGCGAAGTGGGAGGCGTGGAAGAAAAAACGATTTTAAAACCCGCAGCAGAGGCGGTGATGAAATCCACAGGCGCTACAATTGTGGGCCCTTTGGCTGCTGATGGCGCCTTGCGAGGATTAAATGCCCAAACGCCTTTGTACGATGCCTTTGTGGCTGCCTATCACGATCAGGGCCTTATCCCCATCAAGTTGCTGGGCGGCTGGAAGACGGTGAACGTTACGCTGGGCCTGCCTTTCTGGCGAACATCTGTAAGCCATGGCACGGCCAACGACATTGTGGGCAGAGATTTGGCCAGTGCCGATAGCTTAAAAGCAGCAGTTGCTGTGGCCCAACACTGGATGCAGCAACCCATGCCCTTGTGGAAAGAAGCGTTGCCTAAAGCGTTGAACGGCGTTGTTACACACCCCCAAAAAGGCTGCCTGTTGTAAGGCAGCCCCAAGGGTTATTGAGTGGTTATGTAGCCAGCGGCTGCGTTAAGCTGAGAATGTGTTGCCCACAAAGGTAGGACGATCCATACGAGCCATATGAGCCTGCGTATTTTGAGTATGACCATTGTTCGTATCCAAGCCATAGGCTTGTTTTTTGGTGCTCATAACGCTTTGAAGCTCTAAGATTTTTTTCAATTGTTCTTTGGCACCAAAGGATAATTGGTGTTGATTACTTCGGGCTTGATTGATTTCAAACTGGGTCACAATCCCATTGTGATCAGCATCCAGTGGGTTAAAGGCCGTTTTATTGGTGGGCTTGGGTTTCGCTGCAGCGGGTTCTTCGGTCACGTTGTCACTTTTGCTAAAACGGCTCATTTTTAACTCGTAGGCATTCACGCTGGTTAAGGGGGCTTGGTTGTTGTTGGCTTCCAATTCATAGCGTAAGCGCTGCTTGTTGCCTTCGCCACGTTGAACCACGTAATACGTTGGCGCTGAAGCACCATACTGGACATTACTCATGACTAACTCCTCCTAAGCCCCGTTGGGGCCTTGTTATATCCACACACAGTTTTGTCTTACTTTGGGGGTTCTACTTCACACACGTTTTGGAATAGCGTTGCCAAGAAGCTCAAACAACCCTCGCCCAATCACCCCACTGCGACTCACGTTGCTACCGCTGACAAGGTAAAAAGCCAACAGGTAAACACAATGCATCACCACAGGTTAAAGCGCTGGTGTTGATTTGAACTCCCGAGAGGTCCCCACACAGGACTTCTTAAAACTATCTCCAAAGTAATAAAAACAAACTGATGGATAAAATTGCCTCAACCCCCTGAAAATCAACGAAATATGTAGGATTTTGTTACAATAACCTCAGTCTTGCCTGTTTGCCTTGCTGTGTGGAATTGATGCAACCCCATATGAACACTGTATTACTGGAATTGCGCACTGAAGAACTGCCGCCCGCTTTTTGCCAATTGGCCCCCGATACGTTAAAACGTGATTTGCAAAAACGACTCTCAGAGTTGTTCTCTGATTTGGTTGAAGATGCCATTACAGTGTGGGTAACCCCCCGCCGCCTGGCGGTGAAAATAACAGGGTTGCCCGGCCACCAAACGGATCAAACCATTACCCACAAAGGCCCACCCGTGCGCATCGGGTTGGATGCCGACGGCAATCCTACTGCAGCCGCCCAAGCCTTTGCCGCCAAGTGCAACACCACGGTGGATAAACTAACCCAACAAACCATCGGTAAAGAAACCTACCTGTTAGCCGAAGAAACCAAGCTGGGCCGCCCTACCCCCGAGGTACTGGCTGAGATTTTTCCTGAGGCCTTGGATGCCCTGCAAGGTCCTCGCTTTATGCGTTGGGGCGATTATGCCCTCAAATTTCCTCGCCCTATTTTGGGCATGGTGGCCTTGTGGAACGATACGGTATTGCCCCTCACGTATCATCATTTAACAGCCACCAACCAAACCCCTCAAGTTACCTTGGGCCACCGTTGGCACACGGCAAGCTCAATTCAAATTCAGCAGGCCAGCCAGTACGAAAAACAAATGGAAACTGAGGGCAAGGTTCAGGTAGACCCTGCCAAGCGCCGTGCCATGATTGAAGCCCAGCTAGCCGAAGCCGCCCAACAAGCCGGTGGCACCTTGGTACCAAATGAGGATTTACTCGATGAGGTGATTCACATTGTGGAATGGCCCTTTGTGGTAACAGGCCACATACAAGCCCAGTACCTAAGCTTGCCCCGCTGTGTGATAGAAACCGTCATGGCAAGCCACCAACGGTATTTTTCTGTGGAAGGCTCTGTTGACCATAAGGACGGCAAGTTATTGCCCGTGTTTTTGGCGGTGAGCAATGGTTTGCCCAAGGCCGCAGAAAATATTCGCTTGGGTAACGAAAAAGTACTCAAGGCACGCCTGAATGATGCTGTGTTTTTCTATGATGCCGACACCAAAAAAACCTTGGCCCAAAGGGTGCCAGAGTTGGCTGGCATGACCTTTCAAAAGGGCATGGGCACCATGCAAGACAAAGCCTTGCGCTTAGAGGCCTTGGTAAAAGTCATTGGCCCTGCGTATGGCTTAACGGCAGAGCAACAAGCTTGGGCGAACGAAGCGGCCCTATTGGCTAAGGCGGATTTGGCCACCCAGCTTGTGTTTGAATTTACCGAACTGGAAGGCCATATTGGCGCTGAATACGCCCGAAAAGAAGGGTTGCCTGCCATAGTGGCTGATGCCATTGAGCAGCATTATCAGCCACGGTTTCAGGGGGATGCTTTGCCCGCAGCCCCTGTGGCCCAAGTGGTGGCACTGGCCGATAAGTTGGATACGCTCGTAGCGGCCATGGCACCCAAAAACGCCACCCTACCCACAGGGTCTCGCGACCCCTTTGGTTTGCGCCGTATGGCCAATGGCATTGTGTTAATTTTACTGATCCATGGCAAGGCTTTTGATTTGAAAACCGCTATGGAAGGGGTGTTTAACCACTTGCCCTCTCACGAAGGGGTTGCCTTTGACGGCTTGTGGAACGACCGTTTGGCCCCCTTCGTTTTACAACGGCTGGAAAGCTTGTTGGCGGATCTAGGGCTTTCCGGTGAGGTGAGCAAGGCCTTGCTGAATGGTCTGCAGTGGAACTCCCTGCACACTCTTTCGGAGCGTGGACAGTTGCTGGCTAACATGTCGGCAGACGATCGTCTGGCATTGTATGAGCCTGTGAATCGTTTGGTAAAAATGAAATTAAAAAGCGCCGTAAACGAGATTAACGAAGCATTGCTCACGCCCATTGAAGTTGACGTTCACGTCAACCTTCAGGCTTTTGTGGCGGATAAAGCTTCGGATTTTGATAAAAAGCTGGCGATGCTCCAAAGTTGGCGTCAGCCTATTTACCAACTGTTTGAAACCTTGTTGGTGAATGACCCGGATGAGGCCATTAAAAACAACCGCCATCGCTTGTTGCTGGAGGTGTTGGCTTGTTACCAGCAGTTTGCCGATTTTACTGCTTTTGAAGCGGTGGTGGCCCAAGTGTCTGCCCCAGAAAAGTCTCTTGCTGCCACGAAAGCAGGCTAGCCCGCCATGCGCGATTTTGACCTGCCCGTGGATATCCCCAAAAAATCAGAGCTGATGCAGCAGCAACGGCTGTGGGTGATATTACTGACGGTGCTTGGGTTTTTTGCCTTTATTTTGTTCTTGCTTTCTATCCAGTTGGGCGTGGTGTTGTCGGAAGGGGCGCGCCAGCTGCCGGATATTCGCATTTTGGAAAATTATCATCCCAACCAAAGCACCCAGTTGTTTGACCGTGATAACAACCTGATTGCCAACATCCACGGCGATGAAGACCGCGTGGTGGTGCCGTTAGCCCAAATTTCCCCCAACATTCAGCGAGCGGTAATGGCCATTGAAGACAACCGTTTTTACCAGCACAACGGAGTGGATATTAAAGGCACCGTGCGAGCCTTGGCAACCAACTTTACCGGCGGCGATGTGCAGGGTGGCAGTACCATTACCCAGCAATTGGTCAAAAACCTGTTCCTTAGCCCAGAGCGCTCTTACGGGCGAAAAATTGCAGAAGCGGTGCTGGCACTGCGGGTAGAGCGCCATTATAAAAAAGACAAAATTATGGAGATGTACCTGAACCAAGTGTATTGGGGAAACCACGCCTATGGCATTGAAAAGGCGGCGCGGCGTTACTTTCGGGTTCCAGCCAGTGAGCTGTCGGTGGCGCAAGCCTCCTTGCTGGCAGGGTTACTCAAAGCACCGGAAGGCTTATCGCCCTATGTGTATGCCAAGGCGGCACGGCAACGCCAATTGGCGGTGATTGCTAAAATGGTGGAGCACGGCTACATTACTCAAGCCCAAGCCCGAGAAGCCCGCTTGGAGAAGTGGAATTTAAAGGGCCAAGAAGACAAAGCCAGTAAATATCCGTTTTTTGTGGCCCATGTCATTCAAGAATTGATGAGCCGCTACGGGGAAGACGTGGTACGCCGTGGAGGCTTAAAAGTTTACACTACGTTGAATCCTGTGGCTCAGGAAGCTGCCGAGATGGCGTTAATCAAGCGTGTAAATGAGCTGCCCAAGTCATCCCACGTCAGTAACGGGGCTTTGGCCGCTATCGATGTAAACAGTGCGGAAATTGTGGCGTTGGTGGGGGGCGTGGATTTTGCCAAAAGCCAGTACAACAATGCCACCCAGGCACGGCGGGCGGCAGGCAGCCAATTTAAGCCCTTTGTGTACCTTACCGGCTTACGCTTGGGGTTGATTACGCCGGAGAGCCCCATCACGGATCGTCCCATTCATTTTTCTACGGGCAGTGGCACGTGGAGCCCCAAAAATTGGGACGGGCGTTATATGGGCGCTATGACGGTGCGTCGGGCGCTGGTACTGTCTCGCAACACCACCACGGTGCAGGTGGGCATGAAGGTGGGCATTGACGAAGTGATTAAAACGGCTCGCTTGGCGGGCATTACCTCTCCCATTGAGCCGAACTTTGCCAGCTTGCTGGGGGCCAGTGGGATTCCGCCGTTAGAAATGGCCACCGCCTTTGCCACCTTTGCCCGCGAAGGGGTGCGCATGTTCCCCACCGCCATTCGCCGGGTGGAAAACGTAGCAGGCGAAGCCCTGACCATTGAAAAACCCATTCCCGAGCAAGTGCTAAATCCGGATTCGGTGGCACAATTAAACAGCATTTTGGTGGATGCCGTGGAAGTGGGAACCGGCAAGGCGGCACGGCTGCCCAACCGGCCGGTGGCGGGTAAAACGGGCACCACGGATAAGGTCCGAGACATTTGGTTTACGGGTTACACCCCCGATTTGGTGGCCACGGTGTGGATGGGCAATGAAAAATACGTGCCCTTGAGGGGTGTGTTTAGCAGCGATGCCGTAAAAGTTTGGCACGACTTTGCAGCCGCCTATTATGAGGCCAACGGCAAGCCACCCACTGATTTTAGAGGGGTAACCAACACGCGCACCAGTGGCCATGGTGTGACGTTGGTGGACTTAAACCCTGCAGAACCCCCCCATGAAGGAGCCGTGGAGTTGCGCCCTGCTAATCCAGTAATGCCCAGCACACTCACTCCGTCGTTGCCTGCACCAACCCAGTCCGTAACACCCTCGACCACCAATGGATTATCGGTCAATGGCGCATCTTCGGCAGGTAAGAAAGCTCAATCAGGTGGTGTTGCTCCTCCACCCATTAAATCTGCTGGAGCAAAAGCCACGCCCCAACCCTCTATGGTAAGTGAGCCTGCGACACCGACCCCGGAGCCTAAAAAACGGTTGCTCCAACGATTGCTACCCGATAAAAAAGACAGCTCCAAGGTAGAGGTTAAACCTGCGGCTAAGCCGTCTGCCAGTGGCGTCCCCCCGGTGCCGGATCCGGGGTAGCCCGTCAAGGCGGGCTTTTTATAGTGGCCTGTTGCGTAAATTTCTAAAATTAACACCTTTCTTTGTTGAGGGGCCAGCCCCTAAACCCTCCACGCACAGGGACTGCGGCCCTTGTGTATCCCGCAATGAATCTATTTCTTAAAAATGGTATTTTGAGTAACTCTTCTAAAGTTAAAAGAGTCATGTGCGCGGCTGCAATACCTTTAGCTTTAAGCAGGTGGTTTGTAGCTTATTTAAACTCTTTAGAGTTCTTCGGCGCGCTCGGCCAGCTCTAAGGCGCTGTAGACGAGAAACCCGCCCAAAATTATGGACTTAGGGTCGCCGAGGTTCATGGTTTGGGCCACTTCTAACAATAGGGTGTTTACCTCGGGGTTTTCTTCCCGAAGCTTGTTGAGCATGGACCGTTTCCAGTCATCGGGGCTGGCTTCCAGCTGAGCTTTCAGCACATTCAGCAAATCTTCAGTCACGATGGGCAGCATACAGGTGGCCTTTCGCCGCCAACGGCAGCGTATCAATGAGGTAACCTCAGTATAGCGCAAGTGGTACATCTGCTGCCCTCGGGAGGGTATGGTCTCAACCATTGAACCCAGAGTGCTTCGGGCTGTGAATCTTCCGGTAAATCCGTAACAATATCGTGTGACGCGACCCCCCGAAACAGGTATGATGGCCCCATGACCTTAGACGTTGCCACCATTGAACAAGAGGCTATTTTGCAAGACAGACCCACTGCCTGTTATGCGGAAGGGCCTTTGGGTAGCGGAAAAACTCAATGGCTGGTGGAAGGCATTGCAACGTTGCTGGGTCACGGTGTTTGCAGCGATAGCATTCTGGTGTTGTGCAGTAATCACACACGGCAGCAAGCCTTTGCCGACCGATTGCTGGCCTTAACACCGGGGGCACTGGGCGATGTGCCTTGCATGACCTTTGCGGGATTGGTGCGAAAAATGTTGGGCTTGTTTTGGCCACGGGTAGAAGCTCGCCTAGCCCGGTTGGCGGGGTCGGCAGTGATTACGCCGTCCCTCACGGGGTTTGAAGAAACAGAACAATTATTGGGGCGTTTGATTGCAGACCATCGCCTTCGACATCCTGTCGCCTTTGCCGATTTTTCCGGCACCGAGCAGGCCCTCATCAATCAGCTCATTCGCCGGTTGCGGTTGCGGGCCGAAAATAATTTGACCCGCGAACAAATGTGGGAGCGATCACGCTTGCTGCAAGAGCCTTGTTTGGATGACGTGATGGCGGTAGAAAAAGCCTTGGACAGAGCTAGTCTCAGCCTCCGTATGCTGGATCCGGCCCGCCAATTAGAAATTTTTCACACGCTGGTCAAAGACGATCCCGTCATTCAAAGCTACTTAACCAGCACCATCCGTCATTTGGCGGTGGATGATGTGGACGAGACCACGCCCAGTCAGCAAGCGTTTGTCAGTTGGTTGTCGCCTCAAGCGGCGTCCGTGCGTATGACGGTAGACGTGCAGGGCGGCTCTCGGCGGGGGTACCTCAATGCCTTCCCCTATGACTGGCCCGCGTTAAAGGCGCTGGTACCGGGTGAAACCGTCGTGCTAGAGCGCACCGATGCGGTGGCGCAGTCTGCGGGTCAACTTCTCAGCCATTGGTTGCAAACCCCCATAGAGTCTGATGAACATTACCCTGTTGGCGTCTTTAAAACAGGTGGAGTCTACCCGACGCGCTTGGAAACGTGGGATGCCGCCTTGCAATGGGTGATGGATTGGCTAGAGGCGGGGGAATCGTCGGGCGATTTGGCTTTGGTGCTGCCCCGCCATGATGTACTGGCCACCGAGTATTTGGTGAATGCCTTGCGTCAGCGTGGTATTGCGGCCCAAACCTTGGCTGGCACCCAGCGACCCTTGGATGATGCACTGGCGCGATGCTATGTGTTGACGTTGCAACAGCTCCACGCGCGGAGGTGGGCTTCATCTGCTTTTGGACCCTTGAGCGCGTTGGATGTGATGACTCTGTTGACTCAGCTATTACGGGTGGATGTGGTAGCACCGGAGTCGGTGATGCCCTTGGTGCAGGCTATTACAGCGTATGAGGCGACCGTAAGCCAACGTATTAAAGCCATGCAGGGCGCGGAATTGGACAGCGCTAACTTATTCCCCTTGTGGCCCACCTTGGAAGAAATTCCAGCCACGGAAACCTTTCGGTGGGAAAAGCTGCCGCCTATTGCCGTGCAACGCTACAATCAGTACCGATCGGCCCTCAATCATTGGCAAGACAAACCCTTTGCCCGACAAATTTATGGTGTCTTTCAAGAGGCCATTAGCCCATTTGTGCTTACCTTAACGCCTACCACCGCCATTCAAACCCTCATCAAACGGGCAGAAAGCTTTACCCAGGCCACGGATCGATTGCTTGGATTGGAAGGGAATGCCAGCCGGGGAGAACAAGACCCCGTGAAAGATTGGCTACTGGCGGTGCGCCAAGGCCAAATGGCAGATACGCCTTCCACACCCCGACAAGAAAACACGGCCGCCGTGATTATTGGCACGCCCCAAAAACTCATTGACGTGGAAGCCCGCCGAAAGCACATGGCGTGGCTGGATGTGGCTAGCCGCGAGTGGGCCCGTAGTGACAACGCACCCTTGTACAATGCATGGGTGCATTCGGCTTACTGGGATTATCTTTCAGAGAATCAACCCGAAAACGAACCCCTGATGCTGACGGATGAACACAACCGCCAGTTGATTCGGCGGCGGGCCGGGCATTTAACACGTACCTTGGCGTTGCTGGCCACCGAATCCATTAGCGTGTTTACCAGCACGCGCGATGATCAAAACCGCGAACAGGCAGGGGATTTGGAAGCCTGTTTGCGAGATGTGATGGCGGGGCGTTCGGCAGTGGCCGGTTCGTCGGTGGATTCATCCCAGGCGCTAAAAAATTATCCAGCCTTGCGGGCGGATCAACTGCCGGTGCTGGATTACCAAGGCGGCACTATGGCCATTGCGGCAGTACCGGGTGCGGGTAAAACCTTTGTGAATGTGGCCCTTATCCTTAAACTCATTGCCGAAGGTGTGGGGGGCGAAGCCATCCCTGCCGAGTCTATTTTGGTATTGACGTATATGGACAGTGCGGCTCGAACCTTGCTGGGTCGCTTGCAGCGCCAGTTGGGCGCCAACAGTGCTTTGCCCGCCGTGTCAACCATTCATGGTCTGGCCTTTCGCTTGCTTACAGAAAACGATCGCTTTCGGCGCTTCCCCGAATTGGGGGATGAGCTGACCTTGATGGATGAATTTGAGCAGCAACGCTTGTTAGAAGCCGTGGTGAGTAAAAACATTCCCCCGTTGTTTGCCGATAAGCCTAACCAGTGGCTGCGCTTGTGCCAGCGCTTGCTGGGGGATGCCAAAACCTATCGGGTGTCTCCCCAAGATTGGGCAAATGCCTTGGCGCGCTATTCTTCGGAATCCGTGACCCAGTTGTTTTCTGGTTTGGATGAAAAGCACCGGCCTGCCGCGTGGAATTTACTGTCGGCCATGCAACCCGTGTACTCTGCGTATCAGCAGGCGTGCCAGCAGCGTGGCCTCATTGATTTTACGGATTTGATTGGCTACGCCATTCGTTTGCTGGAAGAAGATGCGGACGTGCGACACCTCATTCAGCAGCGCTACCGTGTGATTTTAGAAGACGAAGCCCAGGATTCCTCTCACTTGTTGCAACAGCTTATTGCACTTATGGGTGGAGCTTCTGATGGCAAGCGACCTAACCTTATTCGCACGGGAGACACCAACCAGTCCATTACCACGTCTTTTACAGCGGCGGATCCCTCGGTGTTTCGGGCGTTTTTAAAAGAGGCGGATACCACGGTGGTGATGGATGGCAGCGCCCGGTGTGCCCCCGCTATTATGGCCTTGGCCAATCAGTGGATGCGATTGTGTGGCGAGCAAGGCCCTTTGGCGAATGCCTTTGACCCGGTGGACATGACGCCCGTCGTTCCAGCCACCGACGGTGGGATGAAAAACCCAGACATGTTACTGCCGGTGGAGGCGCACCGGTTGGCCACCAGTGCTGCCGAGCGCACGTTTTTGGTGGAGCGCTTGGGGCAACTGAAGGCCCAATATCCTAATCATACCCTTGCTGTGCTGTTGCCCACCAACGACGATGTACTGACCTTGACCCAACAACTGCAAGAGGCAGGCCTTCCCGCCGTGTGCCTCAGTGAACAACTCAATACCCAGACGGTGTTTCAGGTGTTGCGCCACTTGGTCCACGTGTTGGCACAGCCTACGCAAATTCATCACGCTCATGCCTTACTAGAAGCACTCCACTTAGCAGGGCGCTTGCCCACCCACGGTTTGCTGGAAGATGGACCGACACTGGACGCGTGGCAGCAAGCTGTGACGTCTCAAACCTTATGGTTTGGCGATGACTGGCCCCACCCCGCCTTGATGCAGTGGGTGTATGACGTGCGCGAATGCCAAAGCCTAACACTGGGAGGCAATTTGGCCCACATGCTGTTGGTGGCTACCCAGCGCTGGTTTACTACGCCTACCGAACGTAGCAATGGCTGGCTGTGCGCCCTAGAAGTGCAACGGTTTTTGCAGTCTCAGCCCACCAGTGATCCCGTGGCCCAAGTGGCGGCCCATTTGGATCGGTTGCATGCAGCGCGGCGCTTTCGTCAGCCCTTTGGCGATCCACTAGACACGCTGGATGCCAGCGTCATTCAAGTGATGACACTTCATAAATCCAAGGGGCAAGAGTTTGATGTGGTGCTGTTGCCCAGTCTCGTCAGTGCCGAGTTCACCTCCGGCTGGGATGAACGCTTGTCTTACGGGTTCCATCAACTGCTATCAACGGGATTTACCCGAACCCCTGCCGAACTTATCCATTTGCGGCAAGAAGAGCGCGCGCGTTTGTTGTACGTGGGCATAAGCCGCGCCAAAAAAGGGCTAATTGCTACCACGTCGGCTCAGGTCACCAACCGCATGGGGCAAACGCGGGCTAAACAGCCGGCCCTGGTGTTTGAGATGCTGGAAGCCTCTACCCAACCTGCTAGAGGAGAAGCCGTCTCGTGTGGTTAGAAGCAAACGAATCCACCACGCCGTGGCGGGTATCGGTCAATCAACTGAAGACGTGGCACAAGTGCCAACGCCGTTTCGAGCTCCATCATTTGCGCCAACTGCAATGGCCATCGGATCCCAGCAATTTTGCTTACGGCCAAGCGGTCCATACGTTGATGGATTACCAATCCAGAGATTTAGACTGTGCACCCTTGCTAGCCGTGGCCAGCATGCAGGTGCAGCAGGCATGGCAGTGGCTGCTGGCCGATGACACCTGCCACTGGCCCGTGATTGCCAGTGAGTGGGGCTTTACAGTGCCTGCGCCCGAACATTCGTTGCTAAAAAACGCCGTGCTGGTAGGACGCATGGATCGTATCAGTCGTTCGCCCGATGGCGTGGTGGCATTGATTGATTGGAAAACAGGCACAGCCGTGCCAAAAGACCCGGTGAATGATTGGCAAACGCGGGTGTATTTGTACGCTTTAGCCGAAGCACGTTCTCACTTGGGGTTGAATGAAACACCACTGGACGCCATTAAATTTCGCTATGTGGCTGTAAAAAACGGCATTCGCCACACAGATGTGCCTTACAGTGAGGCTTTTCACGATGAAACGCGCGAGCGTTTGATAGAGGCCTTGGTGGCGATGGCCACCGCGACCTGTTACCCCTTGCCCGAAACGTGCCCCGACCGCTATTGCGGGTATCGGAAAGTGTGCGGTATTGAAAACACCGAGGGTTTGGAAGCCTCTCAAGGCTTGGCATCGGAGAGGACCCACACCAACGCGTCGGTATCCAGCCAGCCCCGAGCCGAATGAGGCCATAGGCGAACCACGGGCACTTGCTGAAATGCAATGGCTTGTGGGTTATCAGCATGCCCATGACGTTGTTGGTAATAGCGCGCTTCGGGAACAGCTTGTAAGAGGGATGTGTGTTTATTGTAGGGTGAAGGCGCTGGGGTCTTGTGTACAGACTGACTTAGGCTGTGCCATAAGGTTTGTACAACAACCTGTTGAGACGACAGAGAAAGGCTTTTATCCAACGTAAGCAGAGGAAAAGGGACACCCCGCGGAATAGGGATAGCGAGACTGGCTGGAAGGTGAGGGTTGGGTTGCACCCAAGGCAAAATACCCGTGTGCACTATCATGCACCCCCACAAAATGCTGGCTGCTGTTAGTCCCAGTCCTTCTTGGCCCGTAAGTCGGTGGCCGCGCAATAACAGCCCAAACCCCAAGATAATTAAAGACAGCAACCAGCCGCTCACAGCCAGCTTCCACCAAGCTACTTCCCAAGCCACCTTACCCACAGAGAGGGATAATAGGGTTTGATTGTCGTTGCCACTCACCCACGGTAAGGTATCGGGGCACCATTGAAAGAGGAGAATAGCAGCACCCAGCCCGCCAAGAATGAGGGTAACCCCAAGGGCATCCAGCCAGCGTAAGGCGCTGCCCCTTAAGGGCGCTTCTGCATTCAGGGTGGTTAGTGTTTGCCCAATGCCAATGCACAGCCAAACTGCCGATAACGGAGGAGAGGATACGGTAATACCCAAGAGAATACCACCCACCCACACTTTTTTAGGCCAGCAAAGGGCTGGCTGGGCTCGTTTTTTGCCGAATCCTGGGGTGGGTGATGACAGGGTATTAGAGGCTTGCCAGGAGCGAAGATGTGCTGCCGTGGGATGAAAAATAATCACGACAAGGGCGACGACCAGCCACAAGCCTCCCAGTGAAAAGAAGGTTGATAAGGTCCACTGCTGCCAGCTTAACCAAGGCAACAGAGAGGAGACTGTTGGCAGGGCATGAACAAGTATGAGGGGCTTGTGAAGGCTTAAAGATGCTAACCCACTGAGTAACATCATTAAAATAGCGATGATGCAAAAGGGTCTTAACATACTAGATGTAGCGAAAGTGCTGTGAGGCTTGGCTTGATAGCACACCTTGGCGCAAAGCAGCACCGTTGCCAGTGCCCCTATTAATCCACCAAGGCCTAATACCCAAAGGCTGACCCCCAGCAGACACCCGAGTACAACAGGGGGCGTTAGCCACGGAAGCTTCCACGACACCCACCATCCTGA
The DNA here is from genome assembly GCA_029866025.1 of Vampirovibrionales bacterium. Lineage (GTDB taxonomy): Bacteria > Cyanobacteriota > Vampirovibrionia > Vampirovibrionales > Vampirovibrionaceae > JARXAD01. The sequence goes on from JARXAD010000005.1 coordinate 17,824, forward strand.
CGGTTCGTTACGGGGGTGACGTGAAGGCCGAAGGGAAGTGGGTGACGACGCAATAATGCTTGGGGCGTTTAATAGCAGCAACGTCCACACATAGCCTTGCCAGCCCGTTCCCGTTAGCAGGCTTTCCCACAAAGCGGGGTGGGTGGCTAGTATGGTAAGGGCTCCCCAGCGGGCAACGGGTGGCCAGCCCCAACGGTGTAATAAAGTTCGCAACGTTGCCATCCACAACAACATTCCTATCAAGGCAATAGTAGCGGGTGTTGCTTTAACAGCTTGTTGAGTGAGTGTTTGAATGACCGGCGCAGCCCAAGAGAATGTCCAGATAATTGAAAGATTGTGACCCAAAGCCAAAAAGCTTTGATTGAAAGAAAAAACCAGCATGCAAAATAGTGAGGGCCATTCCCAGGGCGGCTTGGCAAAGGCGTCCAAAATAGAAACACTCAGGGTGATGTAATCGGCTAACAGTTGTTGTGTAAACGCTATGTCAGCCCAAGGGTTCCAGCTGCTTTGGGCAAGCGCCAAGGCGCTAATGCCCATTAGCAAGCTTAACGTTAAGGGCCATCGCCACGCGGGCGAATGTTGGTGCAGGCCCGACTGCCAAAAAGCAAAGCCAGTGGGTGTGGCGGGGGTTTGGGATGAAGAAAGGGATGGCATCAGTGAGTGTTTAATGGTGGATGGGATGGGGCGGCGTTGGTTTTGTCTAGGGAGAAGCGTTCGCTTCGGCACGTGGGTGGGCAGCTTGATAGGCTTGGCGCAGCCGGCGAGTTTGCAGATGAGTGTAAATCTGGGTGCTGCGAATACTGACGTGGCCCAACAATTCTTGTACCACTCGTAAATCCACGTTGTGGTTTAACAGGTGGGTAGCAAAGCTGTGCCTAAAAATATGAGGATGCACCACTTGGGTTAGCCCCGTATGTTCTCCCAAGCTTGCCAGCATGCGTGCCACACTGCGCGCCGATAACGGTCGGCCTGTATGGCTTAGCCATAGCGAATCGGTGGGTAAGGGCCTTTCGTGCTTACACTGAGACGCTTTGGGGAATCGTTGTCGGTTGCGTTGTAGCAATACTACCCACTGCTGGCGATAGCTGTTTAGAGCGTCCAAGGTTTCGGGGCTAATAAAAGCCAGGCGTTCTCGGCTGCCTTTGCCCAGTACTTTTAGGGTGCCTTCTTCTGCATCTAAATCGTGCCAGCGTAGGCCCGTCAGTTCGCCTACCCGAAGCCCAGCGGTAAATAGAGTCAGTACAATGGCCCGGTTGCGCAGTAGCAACACGGCATCAACAGGGTCTGTTTTGGCGGATGGCTCTGCTTGCAGGTCTTCATCAGGGCTATTGTGAAGAGTGTGTAAGGCGTCCAGCAGTTTTTGGCAATCGTGTTGGGTTAAAAAATGGGGTAAGGCTGTGGGCTGTTTTGGGTTAACCCAGGGCAAGGTAAGCCAAGTACTGGCAAACCCGTGGTGCCGAACGGCGTATTTAAAAAAGCTGCGTAAGGTGGCATAGGTGCGGGCTAGGGTGGCAGGCTTTAAGGCAGGTATGCGCTGATAACAATGGGTGGCATAACTTTCTACGTGTCGGCACAGTTCCATTTCACTCTGGAGCGTTTCCTCGGGTTCTATCAAGAGCGAGGGCCCTCTAAGCCAAGCCAAAAAAGTGGCAATATCACTTCCATAGGCGCGCACCGTATGGCGCGAAACGTCTCGCCCGATGGTTAAATGCTCAACAAAGTTGCTGGCCACTTCTTCCAAGGTGTCCAGCCAAGCCAAACGGGTTTGGGGTACCATAGTCATCATTCGGTCCGTTTCTTTAGAAGGTCATACTCGAGTATGCGCTCTCATTCTTTGGTTTCTTATTCTAGCTTTTTTTCTACCCGTGTGGGGGCTTTGGTGCTGTCATTGATGTTGGTGCTAAGCACCACGTTAACGGGCTGTGTTCCTGGGGCCGATCAACGCCCTGTGGTCACCATTAACAAAACCATTGTGGTCACTCGTGGCGATTACGAAGCCCTACACAGCAACCTAATTGCAGAAGCCCACTTGGATCCCAAGCAATTTAACGAATCCAGCCCTCAGCAAGGGGTGCTGAATGAACAAATTAAACAGGCTGTACTGAATAAATTGATTTTCAGTGCCTTGTTGAAAGATTCAGCCAAAAAACAAGGCGTCACTGTCACCGAAGAGCAGTATCAACACTTTCGTAAAAAACAAATTGAGCCCTTGGGCGGTGAAGAAGGTCTAAAGCAAGTGCTGGCTTCTAAAAACATGACCCTTAAAACCTTTGAAGATTCGTTGCGTGAACAGTTGCTAATGGAAGCCTTTTTTGATGCCCAGCCCGGTAGCAAAACAAAAATTTCAGAAGCCGAAGCCAAAGCCTTCTATCAGTCTCACCCGGAGCTGTTTAAGCATCCCGAAGGCTTGGATATGGCCCATATCTTGCTCAAAGTGGACCCCACGGCTATTCGTACCGAGCTGCTAAAAGGCAATCCCAATGTGTCCGATGCAGATATTGTCCAACGTATTGACTCTCTTCGGAAGCTAAAGGCCGATAAGGCCCACGAAATCTTAAAAACGGTACAGGATAACCCCAAGGCCTTTGGGTCGTTGGCAAAAGCTACCTCGCAAGATGTATTGAGCGCCGTAAAAAACGGTGAATTGGGCGTGATGTACGCCGATACGACGGTTCCTGCCTTTTGGGTTGCCGCCAAAGCTACCCCCGCGGGCACCATTCATTCCAAAGTAGTGGAAACACCCTTTGGCTTCCATATTCTAAAAGTGAATAAATCGGTGCCGGCTGGTATCGAGTCCTTTGATAAAATTAAAGACAACATTGTCCGTGTTCTCAGCCAGCAGCGTCGTCAACAAGCCATGATGGCTTGGATGGAATCTCAGCGGAAGGGTCTGCAACTGCACTTTGAAAAAGGCTTTGTGCCTATGGGCTTTCGTCAGCCCGAAGGGGCCGAAGTAGCTCAGCCTTATGAGCACAAGTAGTTCAGCTATGGCTTCGTCGTTAGCCACTGTTCAGCCCTTGGGTGTAGCAACGCTGCAAGACGCCATAGACTGGTGGGAATCTTACCGGCAAGCCGGTAAAACGTTGGTTACTACCAATGGCTGCTTTGATTTGTTGCATGTGGGCCATCTGCGTTATTTACAAGTGGCGCGCCAAGCGGGCGATGCTTTGCTAGTGGCTCTCAATACGGATGCTTCCGTCAATGGGTTAAAGCCTCAAACCAGTGGGCCACCAAGGCCTTTGGTAGAAGAAGCTGAACGAGCCGAACTGCTGGCTGCCCTGCGGTGTGTTGATGCCGTGGTGTTGTTTAACGAAGACACCCCTGCCAACATTCTCACGGCTTTAAAGCCCGATGTCCACGTCAAAGGGTCTCAGTACACCCCCGAAACCTTGCCGGAAGCCCCTTTGCTGGCCTCATTGGGTACTCGATTGGTGCTGGTGCCTATGGTGGTCGGGCGCTCCACCAGTGATTTGGTGGCTAAAATACGCCAATGACCGGCTCCTTTGGGATGTTTCAAGCGCCGCCCACATGGCAACCCGATGCGGTGGCCTTGGCTTACCTTGCCCAAAGCCTTCATCAGCAACTGGTGGGGGCTCGTATTCAAAAAATTCAGCACCTCACCCATCGAGAATGGGTGTTGACCCTGTTTGCTCCTCATCGAAAAGAAGAAGAATTGTTAGGGGACGACGAGATACGTTCCAATCGGTTGTATCTGTCAGTGGACAAGCAACACCCGGCGTTGTGTTTGCTTTCTGCCGCAGATATTGACGCTTTGGTAAAGCCTACCTTTACCAAACCCACCAACGATTGCATGTTGCTGCGTAAGCACTTGCTCCATGGCCGCATCCGAAGCGTTACCGCCATGCCCGGTGAGCGGGCCATTGTGATGACCATTGAAAACACCAATGAGCTGGGGCAGGTGGTTCCGTGGCAATGGGTGCTGGAGTTGATGGGGCGTTACAGCACGTGGTGGTTGGTGGAAGGTGATACTCAAACCATTGTGGGCAGTGCATACCGCGTAACGGAATCCATGAGCGCCCATCGCCCCTTGGCTGTGGGGGAGTGTTATGTACCACCGCCCATACCCAAAGGCCGTGTGTGGTTAGGAGCCTTACCTGAAAAAACGGTAGCCAATGCCATTAAGGGTTCAGACACCTCAAGCAAAAGTTTGTTAGCCCTTGGGTATGGGGCCAGCCCGGTTATGCTGCAAGCCATTGTCGCCTCATGCAGCCCTACCGAAGGGCCTGCCATGGTGGCATGTCGCCTTCAAGCGGTTCTTCAAAGTGATCCTTGTTGGAAAAGTGCCAGTGTTAACGGCACTTTGTCCCTGTTTTGGGATGAATCCCATTCGCTTCCAGAAGCCTCATGGACGCAGGCGCTATCCACGTTTCAGCGCGATGTCATTCAACAACAACGACTTAAGCAAGTCCAAACTCAGTGCCGGCAAGCGGTGGAACGCGAGCAAGAGCGACTAAAGCAACGGATTCTTACCCAACAACCCACGGAGACCCCAGAAAGCATCACCGAGTGGGAATTGCGAGGTCATGCCCTCATGACGGAAGCCAGCCAGCAACCTGTCAATGCGTGCCCTTTGTGTGAAGAGGTTGTTGTGATGCATCCCACAACGGGTGAGCCGTGGAAGGTACCCGTCAATCCAGAAAAAAATTGGCGAGACAATGCGAACGTAGCCTATCAGCACGTCAAAAATGCCGCGGATCAGCGAAGGCAATGGGAGACTGCCTCCCAAGTTCTGGCAGAGCGTGAACAACAACTGGCTCAATGGGAGTGGGAAGTTGCTCAGCTTGAAACCTTACCGGAGGCGTGGGCCTTGTTGGCTTCTCTGGGGGCTGTGGGTATTGTTAAATCGGCGCAACCTTTTGTGGCTCAAGGGCGTGGCAAGGTGGCCAAACTTCAAACCAAGAGTGGTAAACATAAAGGCTCTTCCAATCCAAAATCATCGCTAGACGTATCGTCTTTGGCGGGGCTAAGTCGTTGGAAAAACCCTGACGGCGTGGTGTTTTGGATGGGGCGTCAAGGCGAAGCCAATGCGGCGTTGCTCTCTAAAATAGCTCGCCACAACGATGTGTGGTGTCATGCATGGAATCAACCCGGTGCCCATGTCGTCATTCAGTGCCCCTTAGCGGAATGCAGCGAAGAGACGTTGCTGGATGGTTTGATGTTGGCGGCGGCCCATAGTCAGCAAGGTGGTGGGGCTTTTAATACCTCTGCAAGCCAATCAGCCACTGCTATTAAGGTAGATGTGGTGTACACGGAGTGCCGCCACGTTCGCGCGGTGCCGGGCTCCTATCCGGGGCACGTTACGTATAAGCTGGAAAAAACAGCTCTTATTGCGGTAGATTCCCACAGGCTTCAAGAACGTTTAACATTTTTTCATAGATCCCGTGACTAGCGGTGCCTTGCATCCCAGTGCTTTTTTAGGCATACTAACCCTCTTGGTTTTAAAACACTTTGCATCGCGGGGTGGAGCAGTCCGGTAGCTCGTTGGGCTCATAACCCAAAGGTCGCAGGTTCAAATCCTGTCCCCGCAATTTTTTAAAAAGCGCTTGTTTTTTGTAAAAGTAGGCGCTTTTTTCATGCCGTTTGTGGGCTTATCTCAGTGGGCTGTAACCCACAGCCCGCCAAACTCGCAGTCATCGTAATCCAGCTGACCCAACACATTTAAATGCGATCCTGCTGTAAGGGTTAGCATTTGTTGCCCCGATGGGTTTAGGGCGTTTGCAGGAATGGCCCAGCGTTGGTGGGAGCCATTGAGAACAATGGCCACCTGCCAACGATTGTTGATGGATAGCATCAAGGGGGATGCCGTGGATTTTTGGGTAATACCCGCTTGCTGGTGGGCTTCTTGTGTATCCAGCCCTTGCACCATGCCAAGGGTTATAGTGCAGTGCGATTGTTTGGTAGTTGATTTTGGGCAGGTAAAGGTGGTTTCAAATACGGGTCCTTCGGCTTGCTGGGTTTGGAACGCCTTGGCTCCCAATGACCACGCCTCATATCGGCCATCCCCTAAATGGTGCCACGTATCATCCATACGACTTGTAGCATTGGCTGTGCTGGCTTTCAGGCGAAACATCACGTTGGCGGGTGGGCTCGTAATAGAAGGAAGGGTGTCCCATAAGGGCTCTCCCAATTTTTCAGCACCTTGAATACGAATGACCGCCGTGGCCTGAGGAATGGCGGGGATCGTCACTCGCCCCGAATGATTGGTGGTGCCTTCCCACCCCACTTGGGGTAGCGCCACCGGTACTTGGGGCGCAGGTTTTCCATTGGCTTGCTGAATCGTTACTTGCCAGCCGGGCGGCCAATCAGCTTTTAGGGCCACGCTTTCGCTCACACCACCTTTGAGTAGCGGCGCAGCAATACTGGTCAGCAAACAAACGCTGACGAGAGTCAGTAATAAACTCAATACGTAACGCATATGCTTCCTAGACGTTATTGGGCATACAAAGTTCACCTGGAGGGATGGGCGTGATCCACCAACCCCATTTAAAAAGGGAACAAGTTCCCTTGCCAAGCGATGACGGCAAAACCCACCAGCCAGCAGTACACAGCAAAGCCACGAAGGGAACGGGTGGCTACCCAGCGCAGCATAAAAGCCACGCACAGGTACCCCACAATGGCAGCAGCGGCAATGCCCCAGCCAATGGTGGCAAAGTCTAAGGCAAACAGGCTGCCCGCTTTCCACGCTTTCAGGCCTTCGTAGCTGGCGGCCATTAGCAAGGCAGGGATGCTCATCAAAAAAGCGTAGCGGGTGGCGGTGGTGCGGTCCAGCCCCACCATAAGCCCGGCGCTAATGGTACTGCCCGATCGCGAGATACCCCGAAACACAGCGGCACAGCCTTGGGCAAGTCCAATCCAAGTCGCTTGAGCTGACGTGAGCACCATCGGACCTTTTTTAGAAAGCACGCTTTGCGAACCCTCAATCCACCAAAGCAGCGAGCCTGTAAGGGTGAGGTGAAACCCTACCCACACAGGGTTGGCGCGGTAATAATCCACCACATGATCCACCTCAGGGGACAGCCAGCCGTTGGTTTTCATCACCCAGTGAGAAAGCCCCATGACGGCCAGCGAAAACACAGCCGTCACGACCGTAGAAACAACCAAGTGGAGAGGAAGTTTTTTGGGATCGAGCGTGATGAGTTCGGTCGTTTTTGAAGACGGTGTGGGTAAAAACGCCGCCATCGCCACGGCTTTTAAATCGGCCCAAAAATACACCAGCACCGCCAGCAATGTACCTAGATGTAGCCACACGTCAAAGCATTCGTCTTGCAGAGCAGTGGGCAATTGGCCACCGGTCATTGATCCAAAGGCTTGCCAGAGTTCGCGCGTAATAATGAGGTGGGCCGAGCTACTGACGGGCAAAAATTCGGTGGCGCCTTGCACCACGGCTTTGACTAAGGCGTATCCTAAATCCACGGGGCGGCACTTTCATCTATACAACATCTCTTCAATGTCATTGGTCATCTCTACCATTCCATTGGTTTTGCCCTATTATACGCTCAGGATACGCCTCTGTTGCTTTTTTATGGGTGTTACGGCCAGCCGCTTTGGATGGGTGCACTCTTGGATGATGTGAGCCCCATGATTTACCTGGATTACGCAGCCACTACGCCTTTGTCGCTTGCAGCGCTTGCGGCCATGCAGCCGTATTTTAGTAACATGTTTGCAAATCCGGCCAGCCTGCACAGTGGGGGACGTGCTGCCAATGCGGCTTTGGAAAAAGCACGAACCACTTTGGCATGTTGTGTCAACGCAGAATCCCCCAGCACGATTACCATTACCGGCGGCGGAACAGACGGTAGCAACTTGGTGATTGCGGGTTTGGCCCAGCGTTGGGAAGCAGACACGGACCCCAGCGACTGCCACATTCTTGTTTCTGCCATTGAACATGAGGCGGTGCTGAATCCGGCCTTGGCGTTACACAAGCGTGGTTGGCAGCTCACCGTGTTACCCGTAACTCCCACCGGGCATGTGTCGGTAGATGCTTTGGAGAGGGCCTTACAGCAATCCTTACACCAACCCAACGCCCAAAAAACCCTAGTGAGCATTATGCATGCCAACAACGAGGTGGGGAGTCTTCAGCCCATTCAAGCCTTGGCATCGCTGGCGCATCAGTATGGTGCTGTTTTTCATACCGATGCCGTGCAGACGGTGGGGAAAATCCCTGTGGATGTCCAGCAGTTGGGGGTGGATTACCTCACATGGTCGGCTCACAAACATTACGGCCCCAAAGGGGTGGGAGCCCTTTACACCGCAGGCGGTGCTTTAACTCCAGCCCCTTTACTATTGGGTGGAGGGCAAGAAAACGGCTTGCGAAGCGGCACCGTAAATGTGGCTGGAGCTGTAGGAGTGGCTACTGCGCTGGAAGAATGTGTGGCAGCGCAACCTAAAAGCTTTGCTCGCTTGGAAATGCTTACTCAGCATCTTCGAGACGGGTTGGAATCACTCTTGTGTCCTTGCCCGTTGGTCATTAATACGCCAGCAGACGACTCTATTCCAGGAATTGTGCATGTGTCGGTACTGGGAAATAGCTTCCCTATTCAAGGTGAATCGCTACTTTTGCAGTTGGATTTGCTCGGTATTGCGGCCTCCAGTGGATCGGCATGCCATGCAGTGGCCTTGGAACCGTCGCGCATTCTTCACGCCATGATGGTGGGTGAAAACAGCGATCGTGCATTAACATCTGAGGAACTAGCCCGTGCCACGGGAACGATTCGGTTTTCGATGGGGCACCACACCACACAGCAGGATGTGGATGCGTTGCTTGCAGCCTTTCCCAAAGCGTTGAATCGATTGATGAAAACCGCTCCCACGATGTCAGGGGTTCATTAAAAATGTGGAGCGAGGTGCATTGGTTGGCTCAGTTGCGTCAGCGTCTTGTGGCTCAAGACTCTTCCGTGGATTTGCAAGACGATGCAGCGTGGTTGCTCCAACCCAATGGCGGCTGGTTGGTAACCAGCACCGATATGCTGGTGGAAGGCACCCATTTTAAACTTGGTGAGAGTGTTCACGAATGGTCGACTCCTGAAGATATAGGCTGGAAAGCGGCGGCTGTGAGCCTGAGCGATTTAGCCGCTTGTGGCGCCGTGCCAACGGGATTATTGTTGGCTTTGGGCGTGCCATGTGATGCCGATGCGACGATGGTAAATCGTCTTTATGACGGCCTATTCGCGTGCTTGGAGGCCTATGAGGTTCCCTTGTTAGGGGGCGATACGGTGGCAGCACCCCAGTGGACGCTGACCAGTACCGTATTGGGAACAGTGGCTGAAGGACATCCCAAAGCTCATCGCACCCTGGCCAAGCCTAATGATGTGGTGGCTGTGTGTGGCTGGCACGGGCTGTCGGCTGTAGGGTTACACGCCATTCAACAGGGTATTGAAGGATTTGACGAGGCCAAAGCGGCTCACAAAAGGCCCAGCCCTTTGCTCAAAGAAGCTCAGGCCATTTGCAACGCCACGCCACGCCTAGCCCTGATGGATACCAGCGATGGGCTGGCCGATGCGGCCCTGAAAATAGCTGCTGCCAGTGGTGTCACTATCACCCTGGATTTTGAAGTCATTCCCATCCACCCTGAGCTACAAGCCTTTGCCAACACCCAAGAGGATCCCCAAGGCTTTTTAAGCCACACGCTGCTGTATGGGGGCGAAGACTTTGGCCTGATGGCCTGTATGCCCCCTGAAATAGTTTTACCCCAAGGCTGGACGTTGATTGGTAGCGTGGAAGCGCGACGCCTAACAAACGATGACAATGGGTCGGCCTTTGTTGTGTTTCCTGACGAGACCGTAGAGCCCTTGTGCAGCGACAAAACCTATCAGCATTTTACTACTCCTGTCCCGGAGGGTTCATTGTGATGACTTGGGCTATTCTTTCTGCCGGGGGCAGCAGCCAGCGCTTTGGTGAAAATAAGCTGACACGTGTGTTGGGGGGAAAGCCTCTGTTGGTGTGGAGCGTAGAGACACTGCTCTCTCATGCTGCCATTGCAGGTATGGTCATTGCAGCGCCCGAGGATTTGCAAAGCGACTATCAAGCCCTTCTTCAGCCTTTTGTAAAGTGCGAAAAACCCGTGGTCTGGGTATCGGGCGGGAGCTCCCGCCGTGCCTCGGTGTATCAAGGCTTGCTGGCGGTACCAAACCACGTGGAAACCGTCCTCATTCACGATGCCGCACGGCCCTTTTTGTCTCACGCCATGATTTTAGATGTCTTGGAAGGGCTGAACACTCACAACGGTGCCATTGTCGCCCTTCCTGTTGGAGACACCCTAAAGAAGGCCTCGATGAGTCACGATAAAAATCAGCCGGTGATTGGAACAACCGTGCCACGAGAAATGCTTTGGCAGGCCCAAACCCCTCAGGCCTTTAAGCGATTTGTACTTAAGCAAGCCCATGAGCTTGTGGGTAAAGACGAAACCATTACGGATGATGCGCAACTCTTGGAGCTGGCACATTTAGGGCCTGTGGCGTTGGTTCAAGGCTCTGCCCAAAACATAAAGCTCACCCATCCCAACGATTGGCCTTTGGCTGAGGCCATTGCATCCCTCCAGCCCTAGTAAATTACTCTACTAACGTCTATTGAGGCAGGTTAAGAACGGAATCAGCCCCAATATCAGTGTGTGTGGCACCCATGCGCACCACAGGCTCGGTATCCGTAGCATCGGGTAGGCGAAGGGTTTTGCCTTTAACACGCTCAGGCGCTTCACCGTCCATCATGGCCAAAATGGTTTTCAACTCGTCTTTATCACCCACCAGCTTAAAGTACTCGTTAAATTTTTGAGTGACTGTTAGCTTATAGCTACGCCCCACACGATTTTTTCGAATCAGTCCTTTGGTTTGCAATTCTCGAATGGCATCGTACACGGTGCTGCCGTGGCGCTCCGCTAGCTCCGACTGCATTAGCGGCCCCTGAATGGCAATGGTGGAGAGAGTACGCACCGACAAGGCCGTGAGCTCCATGGGCAGCATCACGTCTTGAACCAGCCGGAATTCTTCCTTAATTTGCAGCATGTACCCATCCGAATCATCAATTTCCAGCGCTGTGCCGTCACGGAAGCTATAATCCTGCATCAGCCCCATCAAGGCTTCTTCCACAGCATCCATATCAGCGCTGGTCAGGGCCACCAAATCGGGCACTTTTAAAGGGCGGTTGGTGACAAACAAGGCGGCTTCAATAAAGCCTTTCAGCTTGGCAGGGTCAGCTACTTCCGTTGGCAACGCTCCCAAGCCGCCGTTTAGCAAAATCTTTTCTTCAGTGGTTTCTTCAACAGTTTGGGCTATCGGCACTTCAGGCCGTTCGTATTCCCAATCGTCATTGGGTTCAGGGGTGGTCGTATCCAACATGGTCAAATTTCCTTACGCAGCCTCTGTCTCAGATTCATCCACGGTACCCGACATGTCATCAGGCCCAGACACCCATAGTGTTTCATAAAAGGTGTCTTGAGAGAGTTCCACTTGATTTTGCGCCGATAAAAACAGCAAGGCCACATAGGCGGCTATTTGGTCCAGCTGTCCTTTCTCCATGAGCTCATCCAGAGAGATTTTGGAATGGTCAGCAATAATATCCGCCAGACAGGTCTTTAGTTTAAGCACTGAGGCTTCAATAAATTCCTCGTGGGCTAGGTCTTCAATTTGTTTCGCGTTCAATCGGCTGATGGCGCCCATGCGCCGGGCTTCTACTTGGGCCATTTGGCGTTTCAGGCGTACTCGATCTTCCAGAGCTTCCACCTTTTTTAGCTCTAGGATAAGGTCGGATAGGGTCACGGGACGAATGCGGGCTTCTTTGGTGCTGCTGCGGCGGGCAATCAGTTCTTCGGGGCCGTTGTAGGGAATCATGGCTTTAAAAAAGCTGGAAAGACTATCATCCCCTGAGTCTTCGAGCGGGCCATCATCAAAGCCCCAGTTGTCCCCATAGCCATTTAAGTCGTCGGGCACATCCAATTGCTGGATGGCGGCTAAATAATCTTGCCCCGATAGCAAATCCGACTTGATACGTAGCAAAATGGCTAGGTACAGCAAGGTTTTACCCGTTACCTGCAAGGCAGAGTCTTGCAAACGCCCCACGGCTTTTAAATACTCATCCGCCAGTTGGGTTAAATCAATGTCCCACGGGTTAATTTTACCGCTGCGGGCCAAATCCAGCAAAATATCCAAGGCATCTTGAGGGGGCTCGTTGGCTTCCGTAAAAGCGGCCAGCAGTTCATGGGCGCTGGTGGCATGCTTGTAAAAGCCAGCGTTGTGGGCTGGCTTCGGGTCGGTATCCACAGTGAGAAGTGTTTGAGACAAGGGCTAAACTCTGTCAGGGAGAAATACTAAGAGGCTTTGGCCACAAGGGGCTCCTGCTTCGTTGATTTGCGAGAGGTGGGCGCATCGATTTCATCGGCCAGATGATGATTTACTACTTCGGCTCGAATGCGAATGCCCGTGACGTGGGTTTTACCACCGGGCTTTTGGGTCACACCAATGGTGCGTTGTGATCGCTCAATCATGGGTTTGCGCAGCGATACCACCAAGAACTGAGAAGCCTTCTGGGATTCTTGCACCACCATGTTGGCCAGCTTTTCCACGTTAATGCCGTCCAAGTTCATGTCCACCTCGTCCAGTGCGTAGAAAGGGGCGGGCATGGTGCGCTGCAAGGCAAACACAAAGGCCAAGCTGGTAAGGGATTTTTCCCCGCCGCTCATGGCCTCAATGCGCTGCATTTTCTTGCCTCTGGGGCGGGCCATTAGGGTCATACCGCTGTTGAGGGGGTCTTCGGGGTTAGAAAGGGTCAGGTGCCCGTCGCCATCGGCCAGGGTTTCAAAAATAGTGCGGAAATGGCCATCAATTTCATCAAAGGCTTTGCGGAAAGATGCCTTTTTCAGCTCTTCGTAGCCGGAGATTCGGATTTGAATGGCTTGGGATTCATCGCTGAGGGTTTGGATTTTTTCGGCCAGTTCCCCTTTGCGTTCTGCCACCGAGTCATAATCCGTGATGGCACGCATGTTTACGGGCTCTAAAGCCGTCATGCGTTTTTCCAGTTTCTCTACCTGCTGCTGAATCTCGGCTTCGCTGGGCAGGTTGGCCTCATTGCCAGCGGTTTCTAAGGTTTCAGGATGCAGCGCCATCCAATCCACGGCAGCCACTACCTCGACTTCTGAGGAAGGAGCGTCGGGTGTTGTTGATCCGTCGGTTGTTTGAGTGTTTTGCTCTGCCAAGCCTTGGTTCACTTGTACCAGTAGTAATTGGCGGGCTTCCACCACTTGGGGTTGTAGTTCTCGGCGACGGGTATCGTAGGCTAGCAGTTGCTCTGCCAGTTGATTCACGTCGCGTTCCAAGCCACCCTTGGCTTTTTCCTCTTCGATGAGTTGGTTTTGAACCGCATCGCGTTCGGCCTGAAGGTGCTTCAATTCGTGGTCCAATTCCAGCGATTGGGCTTCAAGCCCTTTCAGTTGCTGCTCTGTGAGTTGAATTTCTTCTTGAGCATCCTCAATACCTTTGGCGAGGGCTTTGTTTGAGGCTTCGACTTCTTGTAGACGCTGCTCGTATTCGCCAATACCCACTTGCTGGTATTCGCGCTCCATGGTTTTGCCTTGAATGTCTGTTTGCACGTTGCGCATTTGGCTGTCGTAGTAATCCATTTGAAATTTCACATCCGACATGGCCTGTTGCAGCTTGGCTAAATCGGCAGTGGGCAATTTGGCATCCAGGGCATCGCGTTGCGCCAAAAGGCCTTGCACCAAGGCTTGGTGTTCGGCCAGCTTCTGCTGCTTGCGTTCAAAGGTTTGGCGCATAAAGGCCAAAGAACTGTCTTTTTCGTCAGCGTCCACTGCTTTGGGAAGCTGTGCCAGTTGTTGTTGAATAGCCTTCAAGGTTGCTTTAGCATCCGCCAACTGAGCATTGATTTCAGCACGCTCGTGCTTTAGGGCTTCCAGCAAAAGGCTCAGGCGATCCACCAATTCGGTGGCGGCCTTTTTTTGAGTGGCCGCCTTGGTTGCAGCAATTTTGGCCACTTCGATATCATCGGCCAAACGCTTGGTGGCCGATAAGCGCCCTTGCGACTTGGTAGGCAGAGAGCCCCCCGTCATGGCCCCGGATTTTTCCAGCAACTCGCCGTCCATGGTCACCATGCGGTATTGGCGAAGCAGTGGTCTTGCGGCATCCAGGCTTTCCACCACCAGTGTATCGCCCAAAGCGTAGGCAAAGGCATCGGTAAAGCGGCTGTCATAGCGAATCAGGTTAATGGCGTAATCCACCAAGCCGGCCACGCGGGGCAAGGGCGGCAACCGTCTTGCTGGCTGAAGTTTATTAAGAGGTAGCAAGGTGGCACGACCGCCCCGCTGCTGTTTTAAGTACTCAATGGCATCCGATGCGACGCGATCGTCTTGCACTACAACGTTTTGCACGCGGCCACCCAGTGCCACTTCAATAGCAGTGGCGCTGTCGCCATCTACTTCGGCCAGTTCACCCAATGGGCCATGAACACCGCTAATGTTGGCGGCCATAATCATTTCCACAGGGCGGGCGTAGTTCATTTCTTGGTAAGCGCGCTGTTGGGCATCCAACTGCATGAGGGTCCCACTGGCCTTGGCAAAGCCATCGGTGGCTTTGTTCAGTTCGGCTTGCGCTTGAGAAAAAGCTTCGCCGTTGCGCTGAATATCGCTTTCAATGGTGGATAATTTGGCGCTTAACGGGGTAATTTTCTCTAATAGTTGAGCTTCTTCCGCTTGCAAAGTGGTACGTTGCTGGGCAGCGTTGCTTTGCTGAGACTGCTGCAATTCGGTTTCCATCTGGCGGCGATTGACCTCAGATTCGAGGGTCATCAATTCTCGCTGCAGGGCTGAGAGGGCATCTTCGGCTTCGCGTAAGGTATCGCGCAGTTCGTTGCGCTGCACGCCCAACTCACCAGTACTGGCCGTCAAACGGTCCATTTTGGCTTGATGGGTTTGGTATTGGGTGGCTTCCGCATCGTAGAGTGGTTTTAGCTCGGCCAGCTGTTGTTGCAGCGTGGCCAAGGTGGCTTCCATCCCATCAATGGATTCTTTGTGGCGGGCAATGGAGGCCTGAACGGTGGCGGTTTGTTGGGTATTTTCGGCAATTTTTTGCTGATTAAAAGCAATGGTGTCTTGTTTGCGGGCCATATGGCCCTTGAGGCTTTCCATTTGGCTGCGCAGGGCAATGTGCTGGTCTTCACCCTTTTGCTTTACCGCTTCAGAAGCACTTCGGAGGGCTTCGCGGGTAGCCAATACCTGTTGCTCTAAGGTGTTCAGTTGCTGACGGATGATTTTTTGTCGAATAATCGCCTCGGCGCGGTTGGCTTCGGTGGCTTCCAAGGCTTTACGGGTGTCCACAAAACGGGCGGCCAGTCGTTTGGTTTCCCAACCGTGTTTTTGGCGCTTGAGTTTTTGGTAGGTGAGGGCGGTTTTTCGCTCGTCGGCCAATTGGGCCAAGCGGCCTTCAATTTCTTGCAGCAACACGCTGTTGCGGTCCACATTTTCCGCCGTTTTTTCCATTTCCTTTTTGGCTTGATCAATTTTGCGATCAAAATCGGCGACACCAGCAATTTCATCAATAATTTTGCGCCGTTCCATGGGCGACATGTTGACGAAGCCCTGCACGTCGCCTTGCATCATCACGTTAAAGCTTCCGGGAGACACGTGATACCGCCCCAGTACGTCGTGTATTTCTGTCAGGGTCGAGCTGCGTCCGTTCATTAAATACTGGCTTTGGGGACCACTGCTGGTCACCTTGATCTTCCGCGTGACTTGCAGGGTGGTGCCTTCCGTCAGTGGATCGCTGTCACTAGCCCCTTCAACACGGTCACCTAAAAAACCTACAGGCAAAGCGGCTTCATGCTCATCGCGCTGAAAGGTAATGGTGACTTCGCAGGATTTGCGTTGGCTGTGGTGGTTAATGAGGTCGGTTAGCTTTTCTGCCCGCATGGTGCGAGAGGTGGACAAGCCCAGACAGAACAAAATGCTATCAATAATGTTACTTTTGCCCGAGCCATTGGGCCCCGAAATGGTGGTAAAGCCTTTTTCAAAAGGAATCACCGTTTTTCCGGAGAAGGACTTGAAGTTATCAATGACGATTTCGCAAATGTGCATGCAGAAGCCAAAAAGCTAGAACAATAGAGGGAAGTTTTTTGCCAACAAGATTGCCCCTAACGTTGGGAAGAGACAACCATGGAAAGAGGCACCAAATCACTATCTTACAACGGGTGTTGCCATTGGACTACCTAAATCCCGACCAAAATAGTGCCAAAATCCTCACTTGTTACGTTAGTCATTTAATTGTTGAGCATTTGTGGTGTGTCTCGTTGGCAACAATAGTGTCAGGGTTTGACTATTATTAAACGCCATTTGGCGTCTCCTGTGCTGAGTCGATTGAGTTTTTCGGCGTCATCCGCTATGGTGAAGGGACTGTCACTGTTTTTCTGCTGTTTTTGGAGCGTTGCCTTTTTCTATGACCACTGCCACCCTGCCTACCCGCATTGCAAAAGAAGCCTTCCACATCCCCTTTGGGGAGCATCCCGCCACGTTGGCGCGTTACAGCAATGGCTACACCTTCATCCTGGTGCCCAAATCTGGGGGGGTGTTTAACATCAGCACTTGGGTGCGAACGGGTTCCATTCACGAAACCGACGTGAACAGCGGTATTAGCCACTTTTTAGAGCATTTGATGTTTAAAGGAACTGAGCGCTTTGCTCCCGGCGTGTTTGACCGAGAAATGGAAAGCATGGGCGCCATTATTAATGCTGCCACGTGGAAAGATTTTACCTTTTACTACATTACCGGGCCCAACCTGAAGGTGGTGCCTGAAGGACAAGTATTACCTTTTCCCAAAGCGCTGGACATGCACGCCGATATGATGACAGGCGCCGCCTTGCCCGATGATGAGATTGGCCCAGCGTATAATCCCGAAACCGAAGTGCCCGAAACCAAGCGAGAACGCGGCGTGGTGATTGAAGAAATTGGCATGCGGGATGACCAGCCTTGGACGAAGGTGTACAACGCCTTAAACACCATGATGTATCCCGACGGCCATCCGTATCGCCGCGATGTGATTGGCACCCGCCACATTGTGGGAACCATTCCTCGCGACAGCATTGTGAGCTACCACCAGCAGTGGTACAACCCTAGCCAGTTTATTACGGTGGTGGTGGGTGATTTTGACTTTGACACCTTGGAATCCCAAGTATTAGAGGCTTTCCATAAAATTCCTGCCCCTACCGGCAACCAAAATGGTCCTACATCGGAAGGGGTGTGGCAGCAGTGGGGCGATTGCACCTTCCCCACAGAAGAACGTTTTGCTACCCGCACCTCAGAAGTCACCACCACTTTCTTTATTCAGGCCTACCACGGACCCAAAGCCGCCAATCTGAAAGATTCCATTGCACTGGACGTGGCCGCTACGGTGTTGGGCGGTGGCCTCAGTTCGCGTTTCCATCAAACCCTGGTAGAACAGTTGGATCCGCCGGAATTTAGCTTTGTGAGTTGTGGCCAGTACCAGTTTAAGCTGGGCAACGTGTTCTTTATTCAAGGCAACGTGGTGATTCCTGAGGCCAAGGCTTCCATTGAGCGTGTGCAAAGTCTCATGAATGACGTTTTGACGGCCAATCCGCTAACGGAAGCCGAATGCCAGCGAGTGATTAAAAAAATGCGTGCCAGCTTTGCCGAAACCAGCGAAACCGCCAGCGGCATTGCTGATGCCATTGGGGAAAGCCTGACGGTGACCGACGGGTTGGATTACTACCTGCATTACATGGATACCTTAAATACTTTAACGGCAGCGGATATTAATGCGGCGGTGCAAACCTATTTGCGCTCCGATCAAGCGTACCTCTCGTTACTAGAGCCTGAAGAAGGCTAAGACATTGGTGACGTTTTTAAATCTATTTTTTTGGTTTTGAATGTGGAAAGTGTAAATCTCTTATGACACCCTCTATTGCTGTCCCTTCGGCCTTAAAATCCGGTCTTACCGCTGTAGAACCATCTACCCTAAGCAATGGCATGCAGCTAGCATGGTTGCCGCAGGCCAATGCGCCTCGCTTGGCCCTTAATTTCTTTTTACCAGGCGGAAACCTCATTGATGGCAAGCCAGGTCTGTCGGATTTGGTGGATCGCTTGTTGCTAAAGGGTACCGATACGCGCAGCCAAGAACAGATTGCTGAACTGCTGGATGGCTCATCGTTGGAACTGGACATTGATACCCGTCGTGATTCCACGATTTTGAGCGCCGTACTATTGCCCGAAGACTTGGACGAAAGCCTCGAACTCATCCAGGATCTGATGTACCACGCCACCTTGGCGGATTACGACAAAGAAAAGCAGCAAATGGCGGGTGAAATTCAAATGGAGCTGGATTCTCCCCAGTCTCGCGCCAGTGATTTGCTCATCCGGACCGTGTTTGGAGGCACCCCCTATGGTGTGACTAGCACTGTGTTTTTAGAGAGCATGGACGCCTTGAGTAGCCTAGAGCCTTTGCGTGAACATTATTTTGGCGCCTATCGCCCCGAGCGTATGGTGGTTTCTGCCAGTGGTCCCATCAGCGGCGACGTGTTGGCCAAAAAACTGGAAGCCCATTTCCCCAAGCGGGGTGTGGGTCAATCTCTCACGGTGTCTGATGCCACTCAAAAAGCCTTGCGGGCCCATACCATTTCCACCAGCAAGCTGGTGAACGTGGTCAAGGATGATTCGGCCCAAGCCCATATTTACAAGGCGTGGATGGCGCCACCCGTGGACAGCGATGACACTTACTCCATCAGCGTGATGAACACCCTGTTTGGCGGCGCTGGGCTGAGTGCTCGGTTGTTTTTAGAGCTGCGCGACAAGCAAGGTTTGGCTTACAGCGTTCGCAGCAGCTTTGATGCCTACCGTTACAGTGGTTTGTACAAAATTTACATTGGTACCGAACCCAGCAATAAAGATAAATGTTTGGTGGGCTTTGAAACCGAGTGTGGCAAACTGATTAACGAGTTAGTAAGTGCCCAAGAACTGGCGGAAACCAAAACCAATATACTGGGCCGCCGCCAAGTGTTTTTAGAAACCAGCAGCCAGTGGGCGGCATATGTAGGCGGCAGTTTGGCCCAAGGGCGCACGCTAGCTCAGTTGGCAGAATACGAAGATCGGATTTTGTCCGTGACTTCGGCTGATATTCAGCGCGTATCTCAGCAGATTTTTAATTCTCCCAGTGTCATTTCCATTGTGGGGCCTAGCAGTATTTTTTAGAGCCATATGGCCCTAAATCTACTGGCAATGGGCGTCATCTTTAACTGCAACTGATATTGACGCGTTATCAAGAATAAATAATCACGTCTTGGCGTAGCTAATGCTGGCTGCATGGTAAGCCATGCAACCCAAACCCACCTCCCAAAGTCACACGATTCCAGAAAATTTTTAAGTGTTTACGCTTTGCGCAATAACTTGCGCAAGTTATAAAGGCGCCTTGGCGTCACCAGCCGCCCATGCTGTCGTCATCGTCATCCTCGGGGGGGTGTTCGTTAAGGCGCAATAGTGTATCGGCTTGGCGCACGTGTTGGCGCCGGCGGCGGCGCTGCTCTTCTTCGTTGGGGTCGGCGGCAATAGGTTCCACACGATCGGTGTGCTCTATGGGAGAAAAGGCCTGCCAGGCCAAGGCTTCTGCAGTATGATCAACGGGGTGAAGGGGTGTTGCAAAATAGGCGGCGGGTAAGCCGGTACGGGCCAAATAGTCATTGCGTCCTAAAAAGGGTTGCTGGGCGCGAAGCACTTGCAGCTGAGCCTGCATGAGGGCGTACAAGTTTAGCCGGTCGCTCCAATCGGGTTGCCCGAGCTGATTCAGTTGTTGAGACGATTGCTGCAAGGCGGGCGTAATGGCATCGGGGCGTGGGGGCTGGGCGATGGTATTTGTGGTTTGGGTTTCTACGGTTTGGACGGCCTGACGCAATACACTGAGTACCGGGGCTGAGAGCGGTGGCTGGGATTTCTCAGCGGCCTCTACTTCGCGTGCCAGGCTTTGGGTCAATACCTGTTGGGCGGCGTAAGGACCTTCGGTCATTTGTCGCAAGCTGGCCCACATCCAAGTGGCACCATAGCGTTTAACGCCCATGGCTTGACTGAGCGATGTTTGCCAGCCGGGCTGAGCGGCTCCCAATAATTTAAAATATTCCAGTAAATAATGGGTGGTTTCCAAGGTGTCTTGTCGGGCCATGGCTTGGGTGGCTTTATCAAACAAGGCCCGTAGGGCGTAAGTAAATTGCTCTTCGCCAGCCAAGGACGTTGTTAAATCCACAGCATAGCCATAGGTTTGCATCTTGGAAAGGGCGGTATCGTTCTGTGGGGAGGTAGCTGCTTCTTTAGCCGTCAGAGCCGCTTGGGCAGCCTGAAAATACGCCGCTTGGGCGCGCAGGGTATCGGCTCCCTCGTGTCCAATGGGGTGAATGGAATCGACCATGGTCACAATCTCCAAGGATAGGGTGAGTGCCTTACTGGTGGGTAAACACGGGTTTGCGCTTGGCTAAAAAGGCTTGGAATCCTTCCTGGCAATCGGCGCTGGCAAAGGTTAGATGAAACAGACGTCGCTCGGCGTCTAACCCCGCACTCAGTGGGGTTTCTTGCGCTTGTAAGATGGCTTGTTTGGCCGCTTGCAAGGCCACCGCAGATTTGGCGGCAATGCTAAGGGCGACGGTTTTGGCGGTGTCTAACAGGGTATCATCGGCCACCACCCGGCTAACAAGCCCCATGCTTAAGGCTTCAGCAGCGGTAAAACGACGGCCCGTCAAAATTAAATCCATGGCCACGGCTTTGCCTGCGGTGCGGGTAATGCGTTGGGTACCCCCCGCCCCCGGAATGGTGCCAATGGCAATTTCCGGTTGGCCAAACTGGGCGCTCTCGGCGGCAATAATCAGGTCGCACATCATGGCCAGTTCGCAGCCGCCCCCCAAGGCAAAGCCTTGCACGGCGGCAATAATGGGTTTTTGACAGTGGGCCACCACTTCCCAAGCGTGCACAGGGTTTTGTTGTTGCATGCTGGTGGCGGTGTGGGCAGCCAGCTCGCTTAAATCGGCACCGGCAGCAAAGGCTTTTTCCGTGCCCGTCAGTACCAAACACCCAATGCTGTCATCGGCTTCAAAAATGGTAATAGCGGTCGTGAGATCCGCAATAAGATCTACACACAGGGCATTAAGGGCTTGCGGGCGATTGAGCTGAACCCAGCCCACGGCACGTTGCCCCAACTCGGTAGACTCGGGTTCAATGCGCGAAGCGATGACATGGGTAAGGCTGGCTAAGGTGGTACACTCTGTACTGGTTGTGGCGGTGGTCATCCTAAAAATCTCCCAAAGGATTGTTGAACGGGCGGGCGGGTGCTATCACCCTTTTGTTACCCTTCTGTGTGGGAGTGTAACACTAATTCACTTTGCCTTTTAGCCTTTGTTAACGGTAAAACATTAGTAGTTACCGGGTGGTATAGTAATGGAGTAATTCCTTTCCGTTCCCCTTGTTAGAAAGCGTGATGATGATGAAAACAGTGGTTGTTATATCGGTGTTGGTTGCTGCTCTTGTGCTGGCTTTAGTGGCTGTAAAAAACACTGCCCCTGTAGAAGCCGCCCCAAAGGGTTTGTTAAAGATTGGCAGCCCTGCGCCCAACTTTACCTTGCCCTCCACCAATGGCACCATTACTCTTTCCAAACTGTTAAACGCCAGCAGTGGCCAGCACGGAGAACAGTATGCGGTGCTGGTGTTTTACCCCATGGATAACACTCCCGGTTGTACAGTGCAGTTGTGCAGTTTGCGTGATACCTACGCCCAACTTCAAAAAAAGCACATCACCGTGGTGGGAATGAACCCAGCCGACGTGAAATCTCATGCTGGGTTTGCTAAAAAACAGCACTACGCCTTCCCCTTAGCCAGCGATACCAACCGCGCCGTGGCCAAAGCCTATGGGGTGGGCGGCGTGTTGGGTGTTAACAACCGCACCGTTATTGTGGTAAGTCCCCAGCAAACCATTGTGTTTGCCGAAGAAGGCATGCCCACCCCCGAAGACATTATGGCAGCGGTGTATAAGCACCGTCATTAAAAGCGACGGCTTGTTCTGGCATTCTTTAACGTGCGGCTTATGCTTTAATACTGGGTATGAAAAAGAAGCGAAAGCCCTATACACAGCCCTTTGTGGCGCCCTACTGTCCTAGTGCCGGTAAGCCATTGTCGTTGTCGGCGCACACGGGGGTGTTGCTGCTTAATATGGGCGGCCCCGATAGCCAAGACAGCGTGAAACCCTTTTTGCTGAATCTGTTTTCCGATCCCGATATTTTGCGCCTGCCACCCTTGTTGCAGCCCTTACTTGCTCGCTACATTGTCAATAGTCGAGGCGATGAAGCGAAAGCTAATTACGCCGAAATGCCGGGGGGCGGATCTCCCCAGTTGCCCCTCACACGCCGCCAGGCAGAAGCCTTAACAGAGTGCCTTATTGCCAAAGGGTTAACAGTTACCACGGCGGTGGCTATGCGGTATTGGCACCCCTACACTACCGAGGCCCTTTCGCTATTACGTGCCGAAAGAGTGGAACAATTGGTGGTAGTGAGTTTGTATCCGCATTTTTCCTACACCACTACTGGCTCTAGCCTCAACGAGCTTCGCCGTGAGTTGGCCCGAATGGGGTGGGATGTCCCAATAACGGTGGTGAGCGGTTACTGCAAAGAGGATTGGTACCTTGAATCACTGGCTCAGTGTATTCAAACGGGGTTGGATGACGGCCATTGGAGCTGCCCCATTGAGGATGTCCAACTTTTGTTTAGCGCCCACAGTTTACCCTTGCTCCATTGCAAAAAAACCGGCGACCCCTACGAACGCCTGACGGTGCGTAGTGTGGCTACGGTGATGAAACGCCACTTCCCGTGTAACCCGTGGGACATGGGGTTTCAAAGCAAGGTAGGCAACATGAAATGGTTGGGCCCTGCCACCGACGGTGTGCTGACGTATTTTGCCGCCCAAAAAATGGACAATATACTGGTGGTGCCCGTTAGTTTTGTGAGCGATCATATTGAAACACTGGTAGAGCTGGATATTGAGTATATTCCAGAAGCCCGAGAATTGGGGCTAAAGCATGTGCATCGGGCGCCTGTGATGAATACCCACCCCAGCTTTATTCGTGGACTGGCCCAATCGGTGGTGGCTTCCATACAACAGCGAGAAGATGCTGTGTTGATACCTGCGCAGCGGGCGAAAGAAACAGTGGTTGCAGGGTAAAGGGTTTTTATGACAGTAGCGGTTTGGGATGCAGTGGTGATTGGTGCCGGTGTCACCGGCCTTTCGGCGGCAGTGGCCATGCAACGCCAGGGCTTACAGGTGATGGTGCTAGAGGCAGGCCCTACGGTAGGTGGGGTGGTTCAATCGGAGTGGTTGGATACCTCGGCGGGTCCTGTATTGGTAGAGTGGGGCCCTCACACGGTGCAAGGCAGTGCCAAAGCCCTGTTGACTTTGGCTGAGGAGCATTACTTACAACCGCAAGCCGCCCATGAATCGGCGAAATTCCGTTATATCTGGAAAAACAATCGCTTGGTGGCGGTGCCCATGTCGCCGTGGGAGGCTGTTACAACACCGCTCTTATCCGTTGGTGCCAAATTGCGTTTATTACGAGAGCCCTTCATTGCTCCCGCCAAAACGGATTCGTCAGTGGCGGAGTGGGTGACGCGTCGCTTGGGGCCAGACGTGTTAGAAAACCTGTTGGGACCGTTTTTATCCGGCGTGTATGCGGGTGATCCGGCCCAGATGAGTGCACGGGCCACCTTAAAAACCCTGACGGGCTTTGAACAAGAAGCAGGCTCTGTTATTGCGGGGGCGTTTTCTGCCATCCAGCAAAAAAAGAGAGAAAAAAAGAAAGCCAAAAAATTAGAAATTGTTGCAGGGAATGAAAAAAAGCTCTCGCCACTTACTCTATACAATTTTGAAGACGGCATGCACGCTTTTCCCAACGCTTTGGCCAACGCCTTGCCTGAAGGATTGCTGCACTTTAATGCTTCGGTGCATGGTATTGAAATCGATGAGTCATGTGGCTACCGGGTTGTAACGGCTACCCACACGTGGCGCACCAAAACCGTGGTGTGTACCGCTCCGGCCCACGCCACCGAAGCGCTATTGAATGGGTTGCCCTCAGACAGCACAATCCAAGCGCAACAGGCACTGGCGGCTATACCGTATGCCCCCATGGCAGTGGTGCATACGCTGGTGCCTTTGTCCTTGTTTGGCTCCTTATCGCCTAATATGGTTGCCCCGGTGGGTGGCTTTGGGTGTTTGATTCCTCGCTCTTCGGGGCTCTCTATTTTAGGCAACTTATGGCCTCATAGTTTATTCCCCAAACGGGTTCCCGAAGGGATGGCCTTATTAACCTGTTTTGTGGGTGGTGCCACCCATCCGATTGTTGCCCAGTGGCCTTTGGAATACACGGAACAAGTGGTGCTGCAAGACTTGCAAGCTCTTTTTCATCTACCCAAGCCCATCGATCCCGTTCATATTGTTTCCAGGTTGTGGCCGTATGCCATTCCTCAGTACACCACTGGCAGCGATGGCGGCCATTTGGCTCGCGCGGCAGCGCTGGAAGCCTTTCAGGCCCAGCAGCCGGGTTTGTTTTTGGGCGGTAATTATCTTGGTGGTGTGGCCCTGAATGATTGTGTTCGTCAAGGGCAGCGATTGGCCCAATGTGTAGAGGAATATTGTGCTCAACCGGCTCGCGTGGCTCAGCCAGTGGCCTAGAGAGCGTCTTGGATTCTGTGTGTAAAACCGGTGTATCATGCCGTTAGGCGTTTTGTGTGCTTAGGGCAATGGTGTACTTTGGTGCTGTTTTTCAAACTACTAAAAGGTGAGTGGGTCTCGTTAGGGGTCAGTTTCCTGTTGGTGGGTGCTTTTACTGCCGCCACGGCTGCACCGCTTTCGTGGCAGTTGCACATGCCAGAAGCTTCGAATGAGACGCAGTCACAACCCGAAGCGCTTGCCCAACCCTCTGCAGATAGTGCGGAGGCCCAGTGGCGTAGTGATGTGATTGCTCAGCTGCTTGCTAAAAATATTACGGGCGCTTTGCAGTTACTCAACACGGCATCCACGCAAGGTGCGCCTGTTTCGTTGCTTACCAGCCGGGCAGCGTGGTTGTTTGGATTGGGGCTGGTGCCTTGGGCGGATACCACCTTGGAAGAAGCCGCACGCCACAGTAACCAATTGGACAGTACCCAACAAAAAGCCCTACAATATTTAAAAACCTCTTTTAAGGCTGTATACGCTACCGAGCAGCTACCCACAGCGGTGGTTCGAGATTGCGCCAACATTTTACCTGCCCTGTTGGGAGATAATCCTAACAACAAAGCCTATCAACAATGGCAAGTGCTGGAAGGCCCTGAACGCTTGAGTATTGCAGTGAAACGACAGCGCCAAGAGCTGGCTTTGTTAGGACCGACGTTGGTTGAACCGTCAATTTCTTCGCCTGTCTCGGATGAGCTTTTGTTTCCGGCGTCTTTAAAGCCCAGTTTGGTAGAGGTTATCAATACCCTAAAGGCCAGCCAGCAGATGTTGAATGATTCGGCTGGGGCGGTAGAGATTGGCTTGAACCAACGCCGCCTAACTCCCATTGAATACAGTCATCAGCGTGAGGAGCTTATTGGGTTTTTAGCCCTGCAACAGAAGCGGGTGGCAGGGTATCGCAGCCGTTTGGAACGGCGGGTGGCGTCTCTTCCCTCGGGCAATGCGCAGCTTCTTCAGTGGAAAAACGCTGCGAACGAAGCGGTGGCCTTGGTTACATTGCACGAAGCAGCACTCGCGGCCTTGCGAGAATCCATTGAACCCCCGGTATACCATTCTATGCTTCAGTCAAACAGGCCTAAGACATTTATTGCGATTGTTGAGCAATTACCCGTGTTAGAAAAGTCGGTGATGCAGCATTTGCAGGCATCTCTTAATACGTGGGATTCAATCTCTGTGGCTCAGGCAATGCTGGAATCAGACCTTCCGATTTCATTTTCAAAAGCCTTGGTTTTGGGTACCGTCTTGCGTGTTGAGCGAATACCGGCGATGCCTCTTAAACCTGCGGATGATTTAAAAACCACAGAAAAAAAATCCACGAAAGACAAAAAAGTCAGCGATTCTGAAAAGTCGAACGCGTCTAAGACGGCCGACACACAGCCTTAACGGATCGATCATTTTACAGAATAGCCAAGGTGTTTCTTGAGCCTTCCTATTCTAAATTACAAAGCCCGCCGTTGGTGGGGGCTGTGAGAATGGTTTGCAGGTAGCGAGAAGCGTGTGGAGCGGTGTTAGAGTGAGAGGGTGTCGTAAAAAAAGGAAAGTTTTCTATGAGCTATGATTTTGACGTAAAACAAGTACTAGACGTGTTAAACCGCGTGCTGGAAAACGAAATGGCGGGCGTGGTGCGCTACACGCATTACAGCCTAATGGTGTTTGGGCCGTACCGCATGCCCTTGGTGGCATGGTTGCAAGGCCAAGCCAGCGAATCGCTGTTGCATTCCCAAGAAGCAGGGGAATTAATCACATTATTAGATGGCCATCCCAGCTTGAAGATTGGGTCGTTATTGGAAAGCCACCAGCACGATGTGAAAACCATTTTGCAGGAAGCCTTGGCCCATGAAACCGAGCAAGTGGGCTTGTACCGGGAATTGCTGGATTTGGTGAAAGACAAATCGGTGCTCATTGAAGAGTTTGCCCGCAAACTCATTGCCGAAGAAGAGCAGCATGTGGGCGACATTCAAAAGATGATCAGAGAACACTAGCGGCGGTTGGGCCATGCGTTTGAACAATGGGTTGCTCCGGTTCGGGGCAATCCATTGGTTTGAGGGGTTTTAATATAGAGTAGCTATACTCTAACGGAGAATTTTTTATGATCCAATTTGGTACCCATGTCGTTGTAACAAATGCTTTTAAAAAACACTATTTAATGGGTCAAGATCCCATGGCAGCGGCGCTACAAAGGCTTGGTAACCCTAGAGATGGCAGAAGTCGGGTACTCCTCCTGGATGTCCCTGCAAATTTGCCCCCTTCTCCCAGTATTTTAAAGAAATTTTTTGCGTGGCTGGGCATTATTAAATTACCAGATACTCGAGGAACCGTAACAATATTGGAAGGTGGCCTAAGTTTTGTTGGTCGTACTGATGAGTACTTGGGGCGATTCAATTCGAACGTGAAAGAACGCTTTAATACGCTAAAAAAACAATGCGCAAACTATTTAATGCTTGATACCGAAAACATTAAGGCCCGCCTATAAACAATAGACAGGCCTTAAGTTATTGACAATTACTGGCTACACCGCAGCCATGGCTTTTTTCAAATTCGCCACATTGCTGGCCACATCATCCACCGAAATTTGAAGCTGCTCGCGCTTTTCGGGGGATTTGCTTAGGCTGCTACTTTGGAGTCACGCAAGCCAGGGTTAAATTGTTCCACATAGTTGATAAAGTATTGTTGGAATGCTTGGGGCTGTAGCCGTTGAGCAGCATGGTCTAAAATACCGTGAGGAATTTCGTGAAGGCCTGCACGGCGCAGCATCAAATTAACTTCATTCATAAAGAGGGAGTTGTTAATTTGCTCAAAGGGCCTTGCGTTGGCGGCGTATTGGTAATGCTTTGCAATCTTGGCCACAATAGGTTGATGGGGAGCGCCACTCTGAATTAGGGTTAATACTTCTTTACCTGTTTGCTGCATGCGTTTGAAATAAAGATCCATGTACTTGCCGTCTGGGTAAAAATGGACATCTTCTACATTGACAGGCTGTGCATCGTTGGGTATGCCTTCTAGATCGAGTTGATTTTTATAACCTCGGCGCTGTGCCCCAATATAAGTTGCATTGTAATCTCTACCAACAACCACAACACGATCGGCTTCTAATGGGTAGTAATTTTTTAATACTCCTGGACCGCGAATCTTACCGCCATTGATCTTAAGTAGCTGTCCATTTTTCTCATAATAATAGTTGTTGCCTGAGTAGCCTCGATAGCTAATATCATGTGCTTCTTGCATGGCTTGTTTATAGGCTTGTGGATTATTATAAGAGCCATTATTCATCGCCTGTTCCATCCGAAAGCGAGCCTCGGCTGAATTTTGACGATAGTTTAGTGGGATTTGTAGACCTTTATTGCCTCTTTCACGAACTAACCCGATGTCAGGCACGTATCCTTTTAAAATCGATTCATTGTTAATATTGGGGCCTACTCTTTTATTAAAGCGTTGCTCGGTCTCTACCCATGGGGCGACAGCTCTACAAATCTGCCTCCAGATAGCAGTAACTAGTCGTTGGAGGGGAGACAGCAGGTAGTGTAGACAGGTTTGAGGTGGAGATGTTTTAACAGTAGGAGAGGTAGGGGTAGTATTGTCCCTAACGTAATGCTTCTTATGAGCGAAGCTACCATTAGAAGCAAAATATAGGTACTTTTGCCGAGTATTCGATGCAATGGGTTGTGTGTATTGTGCGGAAATGAATCCCATGTCTTATTACCTCTAAGAGATAGCAGTAGCTTAATTTAATAATGCTGCTCAATATGAAAGATTGCTTATCAAGCAAAAGGCCAGCCGGTAAAACCAAGCTGGCCTTTAAACTTTAAAGAACGGTTGGACTACACCGCAGCCATGGCTTTTTTAAGGTTCGCCACGTTGGCAGCCACATCATCCACAGAAATTTGTAGCTGTTCGCGCTCTTCAGCCGTCAGCTTAATTTCCAAAATTTGCTCCACGCCATTGGCGCCCAGCTTGACGGGCACGCCCACGTACAGGTTGTTCACCCCATACTGGCCCGTTAAGTACGCAGCACACGGCAATATTTTTTTCTTGTCTTTCACAATGGATTCAATCATTTCCACCACCGAGGCGCTGGGGGCGTAAAAGGCCGAACCGGTTTTGAGGTATTTCACAATTTCGGCACCGCCATCGCGGGCGCGTTGCACCATCGCTGCAATTTTATCCGCAGGCAGTAAATCCGTAATGGGAATACCGGCAATGGTGGTATAACGCACCAAAGGCACCATGGTATCGCCGTGGCCACCCAACACAAAGGCGTTGACTTGCTCCACGCTCACATCGGCTGCTTCG
Source organism: Vampirovibrionales bacterium (assembly GCA_029866025.1). Taxonomy (GTDB): domain Bacteria; phylum Cyanobacteriota; class Vampirovibrionia; order Vampirovibrionales; family Vampirovibrionaceae; genus JARXAD01. Next base: position 46,868 of record JARXAD010000005.1, read on the forward strand.
GCAATAAAGGTACGAAAACGCGCCGTATCCAACACACCGGCCATGCCAATCACACGGTTGCTGGGGAACCCAGTGACTTCCAACGCTACGTGACACATGGCATCCAAGGGATTGGACACCACAATGATGAGGCTGTTGGGGGCCACTTTTTTAATGTTTTGGCACACGTCGGTCATAATTTTACGGTTGACGTCCAGCAAATCGTCACGGCTCATGCCGGGTTTGCGGGGCATACCGGCGGTAATCACCACAATCTCGGCGTCTTGGGCAATCTCGTAGGTGTTGCTACCTAAAATTTGGCTGTCGTAGCCGTACACAGGGCCGGCTTCTAACATATCCAAGGCCTTGCCTTGGGGCACGCCGTCTACCACATCAATGAGGGCAATGGTTTTGGCCAACTCAGCTTCCGCCAAGCGTTGTGCGGTGGTGGCTCCCACGTTTCCGGCACCAATCACGGCAATCTTTTTTAGCATGGGGGTTATTCTCCTCAGGGGTCTCAACAAGTTCAAACAGCAAAGGATGACGTTTTCGTCCCCATCCTACCGCAGACAGCGTAAAACCCAACCCTTCCAATGGCTTAGAAGCGTTTCACGATGGAGTCGTAAAAGACCCCTTAGATGGCTATAAGCCCATAAAGTCGGGACCACTGCCTTGGGCCGAGGCATGAACGCGCAGGTTTTCTTCGGGGCAAACAAACTCGCAGGTGCGGCACTGCACACAGTTTTCCAGAGACATCCCGTGCTTACGCAAGTCGCCTACCACATCCACACGGTGCACTTCGGCGGTACAGTCGCTCACACACGGGGTTTCTTGCCCGTAACTGTCGTACTTGGCAATGCAGGTCACGCAGGTATCGGCTTTAAACTCGTCAATGTGCTCGTTACCTTCGTGATACTTGGGGTTGGCGTAAAACACAGCGTCTTCGCGAGAAAAATACGACTTGGGCAGGCTGGCACCGGTGCGCTTACCCACATTGGGAAAGGGTATGGCGGGTTTGTAGCCGGGCACAATGTGTTGGGCGTCTTTTTTGTACGTGATGGGGCCGATATCAATGAGACCGTCCATCAAGCCTTTCAGGCGAATGGCATCGCCAATGGCGCCGATGGGATTTTTGAGGCCAATGCTGAGGAAACCGCTGAGCCAGTTGCCGCTATCAATACCGGCCAGCACTTTGGGTAAGTAATCGTTCAGCAGTTTAGGGTTTTCAAGCCATGCGTGGCGAAAATAGCGCCCGGCTTTGAGATCTTTTCCGATAAATCCACTCATCAAAGTGGTTTGGTAGGGTGCCAAAGCATCTTCGGTAAAGTTTCCGCCGGATTTAAGGATGTCGTGAATGAGGCCAGCGGCTTGATAGCCAGACTCCATGGCCTTATCAATGCCCGCTAGGGTGGAGACGTTGAGTACACCCAGTGCATCGCCTAAAAATAGGCCGCCATTAACGGCAAATTTTTTGGGCAGGCTGTAGTAGCCGCCTTCGGGTAGCAACGCCGCACCGTATTTTAACAACTTACCGCCCTCAATCATGTTGGCGACCCACGGCTGGGCTTTGAGATCTTGCAAACGCTGTTGGGGGTTCACGTTAGGGTTTGGAGAATCCAGCGAAATGACCAAACCAATCGTTAGCTTGTTGTCTTTCATGCCGTAAATAAAGCCGCCACCAAAGCTGCCATCCACCAAGGGGTAGCCCATGGTGTGCCACACTTTGCCTTCTAGCGAAGGGTTCCCTTCGGCCAGTTGCCATGTTTCTTTTACCCCCACCGACCACACTTGCGGGGTGTCGCGCAGGCCAAATTCCGCCATAACGTCTTGTGATACAAAGCCCTTATCGCCAAAGGCAGTGACTTTGCCGTACACAATGCCTTCATCAGGGGCCGCAGGGTCTAAGGTTTCTACCACTTGCACACCAGCCACCCGTTTTGCGTCGCCTTCGCCTTCAAACACCACCTTATGAGCAGCAAAGCCGGGGAATAAATCCACGGTAACGTTGGGAACGTCTTTCACTGCTTCTTTAAGCTGGTTGGCCATCCAGTACACCACGTGGCTAAGGGATAAAATTAGGTAGCCTTCTTTGTGGAGTCCTTCGGGTTGGGCGATACGGGGGACATCCCAGGTGTGTTTTTCTCCCAGCACCTTAAAATCGCTGGTGGTGCATACGCCTTCAATGGGAAAACCCGATTCTTTGTAGTTGGGAAAAAGCTTTTGGATGACGTGGGGGTTGGAGACGGCACCACTCATAATATGGCCGCCAAACTCTTTGCTTTTTTCCAAAATAGCCAGAGAAAAATTCACACCACTGGCTTTGGCCAATTGCACCAAGCGGTGGGCCAAGGCAAAGTTAGACGGGCTACCGCCCACGAGTACCACGTCGTATTCGATGCGTTCGGTGGTTGTCATAAAAAAGCCTCTGTATCCAAAAACTGAAAAAAATTGATTAACAACGATAGACGTTTCAACCTAGACCAGTGCCGGTTCTTTTACGGTTGGGCACGACCCTTGCGCCGCTTTGAGCTGTGCAATCAACTCCGGCACCACTTGGTACACATCGCCTACAATGCCGTGATGGGCAAATTTAAAGATGGGCGCGCTGGCATCTTTGTTAATGGCAATGATGGTGGTGGATTTATCCATGCCCACGCGATGTTGAATGGCGCCACTAATGCCGCAAGCAATGTACAGCTTGGGGCGAACGGTTTTGCCCGTTTGCCCAATTTGGTTTTGGTACGGAATCCAGCCCACATCCACTACTTTGCGAGACGCACCCACGCCGGAATTTTTAAAGCAGGCGGCCAGTTCTTCCATCAATTTAAAGCCATCGGCGCTGCCTAGGCCGTACCCACCGGATACAATCACTTCGGCGTCGGCTAAATCCACGCCCTTGCTTATTTCATGCACGATTTCCAGCACCGAGAGGCGGAAATCCTCGCCTTGGAGATTGATGGGAATGTCGGTAACAACACCCGTTCGGTTGGCATCCGGCTTTAAGGGAATAAAGGTACCTGGACGGGCCGTTGCCATTTGGGGGTTGTTCCAAGGCCCTAAAATACGGGCCTTTAGGCTTTCCCCAAAGCTGGGACGTATGGCGTATAAACAGCCTGGGTAGATGCCCAGTTTGTCAGGATCGGCTTTGTTGGTGTGTTCGTAGGGGCCAATATCCAGTTCGGTGCAATCGGCAGTCAGGCCGGTGCCTAAGCAGGCGGCCACGCGAGGGGCTAAATCTCTCCCTGTGGTGGAAGACCCCAACAGCACAATGTGGGGCGGTAACTCCCAGCCTTTAATGAACTCGGTAATGACGCGTTTGTAGGGTAGGGTTCGGTACAGCTCTAGCTCGGGGTGATCCGCCAAATAGACTTCGTCGGCGCCTGCTGCAATCAAGGATTGGGCTTGTTCTTTGATGTTAAAGCCCAGTAAAAAACAGCTGAGTTTACCGCCCAATTTGTCGGCTAAATCACGGCCAATGCCCAATAGTTCGTAAGTAACGGGTTGTAGGGTGCCTTTAAAGTGCTCCGCAATAATCACCACTTCTTTGTTGCTGGGGGTGACGATGGTGGGTAGCGGTTCTGCCGCCGGAGGCGTTACGGGTGCTGAAGGGGTTTCGGCGTTTGGGGCGGAAGGTTGTGGGGTATCCGTCATAAAAAATCTTTCAACAAGGCTTCAACAAAGAAAATGTATTCCAGGGCTATTGCAGAGGTTTGAGTTGGATGACTTAAGCTAAGGCAAACTCTTTCAGGGCCGAGGCAGCACCCATCACATCGCGCACCATGGTGGGAATGGTTTCCCCTTGGTGAAGCACACAGCTACCCCCCAGTTCGCCCACTTTATCGGTGCGGGCAACAATGGTGGGAGAGCCTTTGAGGCCACATTCTTTGGGGTCGGCCTTTACAATATCCAAGTCCACGGTTTCGATAAGGGCTTTGAGAGCTTCCTCATCACGCTGCAGGCGTTGCACCTTTTGGACACCCCGAATGCTGGGGTATTCCAAGTGATGATACGAGTTGGCCACGGTGACCAAGCCGGGCATGGCCATGCTTACCCATTGGTGGCCGCCTTCCATGACACGGCGGGCTAAGAACTTTCCGTCTTCCAGCTTAAAGTCTTCGCAGTAGCTTACTTGGGGCAGGTTCAGGCGTTCTGCAATTTCGGGGCCTACTTGGGCGGTGTCGCCATCGGTGGTTTGCAGGCCACAAAAAATCAGGTCAAAGGGGCCGGTATATTCAATGACTTTCGACAGAGCGTAGGAGGTCGCCCACGTGTCACTGGCGGCTAAACGACGGTCTGAGAGCAAAATGCACTTGTCTACGCCTTGAGACAGGGCTTCGAGCAAAATTTCTACGGCAGGAGGAGGCCCCATGGTAATAGCCGTCACTTTAGCGCCTGTTAATTTTTTTACTGTTAGGGCGCCTTGCAAACCAAACCTATCAAAGGGATTCAGCATGCGCTTGGCTTTGGCACGATCAATGGTGCCATCGGGGTTAATGCCGGCTTTGGCGCTTTGATCGGGCACTTGCTTAATCATCACCAGTACATTTTGAGGAGTCGTCATAAGAGAAAGCAATCCAAGAGTGAGACATGACACACAACACAGTCATCATTCGTGATCATTGAACATTAAAACACCGATGATCAAGAAAAATGGTGACTTTATTATACGGCGTCATTTTTGTGTGGCGAGAGGGTGGTGTTTAAAGGACGCTTTAAACAGTGGGAGTCGAGCAAAGGGTGGGGTATGATTTAGGTATTCTTTAATGCCGTCTTTTTTGCATCCTCTTGGAGAAGTTTTCATGTCTGTGTGGGTTACCATTCAACACTGGTTTTTTAAAGTGCTGTCCCTGTTGCCCGTTGCCATGCTGATGTACGGCGTTAGCCTCAACCTTACGGCACCGGTAATGGTTCGTTTTTTGGGCAACACGTGGTTTGATGTGTGGTTGGGTGTTCCGCTCATTGCAGCCTCGTTACTGGCAGCTTTGGCTGTGTGGTGTGTGTTGGCCGCCACCAAAGCTCAGGCCAAGGGGCACATTCGCTCCGTTACCCGTCAGGCAGAAAAAGCCACCATCGCCAAAACGGAATCGGAGCAAACCATCCAACAGCTCACCCAAAAGGTGGCCACGCTAGAGGCTGCGCTGAAACAACAGGCGGCTACGGCCTCTCTTATGCCCATACCGTCGGCCACTTCTATCAACGAGTAACGGTTTCGTTCTGTTCGTTTTATCAATAAAAAAGAGTGTGTTCCCTTGAGTAAATCGTCCAGTAAACCATCGAATTCGGGGCAAGGTCTTAAAAATACTCCCGTTGTGTTTTGGGTGGTGGGAGCGGAAGGCAGTGGTAAAACCACCGTAGCACAGCTACTGGTGGATTGGCTGCTGGAACATTTCCCCGAAGAACGTGTATTGGCAGTGGATGCTCACCCAACTTACCCGTGGATGAATGAGCTTGGCGGAAATCAGGCCTCGATAACCTTTTGGGCGAAAGCCATTCACCCTTGGCTTCATCAGCAGCGCCCGCTGGACAGAGGGTTAACCACCCTGCCTGCCGAGTTGGACTGGGCCATGGCGGACTGCATTACCCCCTTGGGAGAATACTTGGATGGTTTGGCCTTGGGGGATGTGGGTGAGCTGCCTCGTTTGGTAGCCCATTGGCTAGCACGTTCCTTTAAGTCCTATCATTGGGTGGTGGTAGAAACCTGTGGGGTGGAAACGGCCGCCGGTTGGCTCCATGCCTTAGAGCGCGAATCTGTCCAGCTGATTCCCATTGGAGTAGCGGGGCATCCTTTTGTGGAAGGCACTTCTGTGCAACGTACTTCGGACTGGTTGGATGAGTTCGCACGGCTATTGCCTGATGGCTTTCCTGTGGATTGGGTGCTGCACAGTCCTCAAGCCAATACTCCTTCAGAGGCACTGTTGATGGAGCGTCTTCAAGCGGGTACCCTGACAGGCCGTGTGTTGGGCCGTTTGGCGTGGGATGACGAAGACCCAACTACTTTAAAAGGGTACGATCACCTAAGCCACGCCTTTGGGCCTTTGGCGTTGCGGTTGAACATTGATCGGTTGCAGGAGCTAGAAGCCGTGCCAAACTCTTTAATAGAGGACTTCGAGATAGAAGACCATTCTAAAACAGTGGACACCGTCTAAATGTCGGATATTGGTTTGTTTCCACCGTCGGCCATGCTGGCCTTTCTCAGTGTGTTGGTGCTGGGCGGTTTGTCTTTAGGGGTCATTGGCCTTAGTGTTTGGCTTAGTAAGCTTTCCAAAACCTTACCCGATTTTTTTCTAGCGGGTAAAAGCTTAGGGCTGCTTCCCGTGGCGTGTACCTTTGTGGCCAGTTGGTTTGGGGCAGCCAGTACGCTGGCAACCAGTCAAGCTGTGGCGCAGCGGGGCCTTAATGGCCTGTGGGATATGGCCATTCCCAGTGTGATTACGTGTGTGGCGATTGCTACCGTCATGGCCAAACGGGTGGCTTCTATGCCTGGGCTTTCTATGCCGCAAGCGGTGGAAGGCTTTTACGGGCCTGTGGGTCGTTTGGGGCTGGCCTGCATTGTGGTGGTGGCCACTACCACACTAATGGCGGCTCAATTGGTGGCAGCGGGCCAAGTGTTAGAAGCCTTATTGGGGTGGCCCTTTTGGCTAACTGCCAGTGGTTTTGCTTTGGTGGTCGTGTCGTATTCTATGGTGGGGGGCTATTGGGCGGTGGTTGCCACCGATATGCTGCAACTGCTACTCATTATTGTGGGGTTGGTGATTCCTTTGTGGGTGTTTGGGCCGCCGGTGGCGCATTTTTCCACACCACAGCTGGCTATACGTTGGGGGGAACTGACACCTACCGCAGCTCAATTAGCTACGGCTGTTACCTTTGTGTTGGGGTGGATGGTGGCCCCCGAAATGTGGCAGCGCATGACCAGTTTAAAAAATCCTAACGATGCCCAGCCCAGTGTGTGGCTGGCTACTGCCACCTTGGCAGCATTATTTTTGCTGGTAACGTGTTTGGGCTTTGTGGGGCAACATTTACTGGCAACCAGCAGCATGACCTCATCGGGTGCGGCAACGGTATGGATGGCGGTGGCTCAAGGGCTCAATAACCCCATTCTTTCCACATTTATGGTTGTGGGGGTGGCATGTGCCATTGCTTCTACTATGGATTCCTCGTTAAACGTGGCCAGCCTAACCCTGGTGCATGATGTGTTGCCGCGTTTGCGAGCCATCGTCAACCCTACGGCGTCGCCCACGGTGGATTTTCCTTTGTGGGTGTGCCGTGTGGCCACGGTGGTGCTTATGCTACCGGCGTTGTGGATTGCCGTGTCCTTTCAAAATATTGTGCACGTGTTGTGGTTATCTGCCGATGTGTATGCCAGTGCCATGGCCATCCCGGTGGTTGCCATGGTGGTTTTTCCGCCTAATCCTCACGATATTCGGGCTCAACAAGCGTTTAAGAAAGCCGGCCAATGGGCTATGGCGGGCGGCGCCAGCGTGGTGCTGGTGGGTCGGTTAATTACGGCGTTACCCAGCCCTGTTAACCACTACTGGCCCGTGTGGCCGTGGGGTACCCTCATTGGTATTGCTGTGAGTGTTTCTCTTTTTGCTATGGTGTATGGGTTCGATTCCAATAAAAACCGTGCGGAGGCGTTATGAAAAAAGTACTACTGGCTGGGTTTTTTGCCGCCTTGGTGACCTTTGTGTGGTCCATGGTCTCGTGGATGATGATGCCGTGGCACGAAGCGCAAATCAATCACTTCACCAACAACCCTCAAGTGGCGGAAACCATGCTGGCCAATGCCCCCAAAGACGGCATTTATGCCTTTCCGTGCATTATGAAGTACCCCAAAACCGGCATAGAAAAGCCCTACACCTTTACCGTCATTGCCCGCAATGGCATGAACCCCAATGGCTTTTTGCCCAGCGTGGTGCAATCGTTTTTGCTGCAATGTATTAGCTTTGGCTTGGTGGCATGGTTACTCAGTAAAATACCCAATTTGTCTTTTAAAAATACGGTGCTGTACACGCTCCTCATTCAAATCAGCGGCAACCTGTTTTGCCTCATGGATAGCGTGTGGATGTACTTTCCGTGGAGTTATACGGGACTGATTGTGTTGGATCAAGCCATAGCCAGTGTGTTAGGCGGTTTGGTTCTGGCCTGCATGCTGGGTAACGATGACGCTGCGTCTACTCGCCCAGCATAAGCCTGAAACAACAAGGGCTTTAGCGCGTGATAGCCATGCGGTAACGCCGTGGGTCTAAGGGGGTTGTGGCTCTTGGTTTGGGGTGCTGAAAAAAACGCCCGTGACACAAGAAACTCGGGGCGATTTTTGGAAACCCACCGTGCGGTGTAAGCGTTTACCAGCCATGGGCGAACAAAGGCATAGCTGACGGTGGCCCCTAGCATAGAGCCAATGAGTTTTTGAAAGGTCTTGGGTTTGTTGGATTTTCCGCCCAGTCCAAACAAAAGTAGCCCCCCAAAAAAGCCGATAAAGTGAGCCGTCGCTCCAATGAGCTGTCGTGCCACCTCGGTTTTCACAATCAAGTTTCGCTCATAGGTAGGCATGCCCGAATGCTGCAGCTGCCAGTTAGAAATAGCCGGCGTGAGTATGGCGGACGGCACATACATAAACCCGCTCCAAAAGAGGACTTTGTCTTCGATGGGCATGGTTTTAAGATTAAAAGCCCGTGCAGCGTTAGTACGAACCCTTTGCCATAAAGGTTGGGCTTCTTTTACAAGGGTTTTGGAGACAGCAGATGGGATGCCAATTGAAGGCCCAATGGGAGGCATGGGGGTGCTCCTTTCGCGGGTATGAACCCGATCAAGTTCAATGGGTTCCCGCCTGTGAAAGTGGCACCTTCAAGCGAATCTCAGTGGCTACAAGCCACACCCCAGCAGTAAAGTAAGATTTTACTATAAAGGCACTTTAAACAGATCAGAGTTCAGGTAAAATACTAGATGCTTTTATACCTCTGCTCCGTAGGCGGCGCAGGTGAGTGACTATTAAATAGGCTGGTGTGACACTTTAAATACATTAGGCTTAAACAGCAAGCAGCGATCATTGCAGGCCTTAATATGTTCTTTTTGCCTGCAGTATAGCCTGCCCATCTACCGCTTTGATAGCCTTGATCGTATGCAGCATTTGTGTTGCTTGGTGTTGTATTAATAATTACAGGAACATTTGGATTACCAGTATGGTTTAAATTTTTTGGATGTTGACCAAAGGACATTCGGTTTACTTGCATAGTGTAGGATGCTCACTCGCATATGTGCGTTATAGATAATTCTGTATACCAAAAGCAAAAATAAAAGTAAAACTTATAAGCAATGGAGCGTTTAAAAAAGTTCATAGCTTTGGGTTTTTCAATGAGTGTGTGAAGTCATTTTAGGATACAATGCCCCAATTATCTTCTAGCTGATTTTCTTTATAAAAAGGCTTGCTATGACGACTACTTTGATTGCCCCTCAACGATTTTCTCCTAGCGCTAGCGATGAGTCGTTGCCCCTGTTGCTGAAGCCTTTTACGGGAGAGGTAATGAATCGCCCTCCCGTGTGGTTTATGCGCCAAGCAGGCCGTTACATGGAAGAATACCGAGCCATTCGTAGCAAGGTAAGTTTTTTAGAATTGTGCAAAAACCCAGAACTTTCCGCAGAAGTGTCCCTTCAGCCGTGGCAGGCCTTTCACACCGATGCTGTGATTATGTTTTGCGATATTCTCATTCCGCCGGAAGCCATGGGCATGGCACTGGACTTTACCGACCATGGCCCTGTGTTTGCCAACCCCTTGCGAAGTGCTGCCCAAGTGGATGCCTTGCGCGTGCCCGACCCTCAAGAATCCATGCCCTTTGTGATGGATCTCATTCGCCGGTTGCGCTGTGAATTAGCGGGCTCGCCAGAAACTGCCCTTATTGGTTTTGCGGGTGCCCCGTGGACCTTGGCTTGCTACATGATTGAAGGGGGCACGTCTAAAAACTTTCGCCACATTAAGGCGTGGATGTACGAAGACCCTGCGTCCTTGCATCGCTTGTTGGATAAATTGGCCGACACCGTGATTGTGTACCTCAATGCCCAAATTGCGGCTGGTGCTCAGATGGTGCAGTTGTTTGACACGTGGGGCGGCCTGCTGGATGAGCATGGCTACCGTACCTTTATTATGCCGTACCAAAAAAAGGTGCTGGATGGGTTAAACCGTACCCAAGCTCCTGCCGTGTTGTATATGAATAATGGAGCCCACGTGCTATCTGCCGTGTTAGAAACCACCCCCGACGGGCTGAGTGTGGACGATCGCACCTCACTCATTTCGCTTCGTAGTCTCGCTAATGATTCTGGCCAAACGGGACTTGTTCTCCAAGGGAATCTCGATCCCATTGCCATGCTCTCTCGCCCCGAGGTGCTGAAACCCTTGGTGCAGGCCAATTTAAAAACAGGTGGCAACACAAACTACATTTTTAACGTGGGCCACGGGCTGATTCCCCAAACCCCACCGGATAACGTCAAGCGCGTGGTGGAGTGGATCCGTAGCGGTGAATTGACCACGGGTTAAGGTTTGTAACGGGCTTTTCAAGGGTTTAGGCAATAGCCTGCCTTTACGTCCTTTGTAGTGATGATGGTTTACTCATTCTAGGGAAGGCTCGTTATGTTTAATCCGATTCGCTTTGGCGCTGCTCCCCCCCTTAACCCTTCCATTCAATTTGGCCTGCATTTAAAATCCAGCGGCGCAGATTCGATACAATTTGGGAACCAGTCGTTTGATACGATTGCTCAGAAAGCTGCTGAATGGTGGGTTAATAAAGTATACGGGCAATTAAATGATCCACCGGCAATCCTAACGGGCGATGCTCAGGTTGATACGATCGCTTCGCGTTTGCAAAAGCTTGATGACATTGCAAAAATTTTTAACCTTGTAAAAAACATACCCACAAGGTCTTCAGACAGAGAGGCCTTTCGAGAAGCTCTTGTTAAGCTTATTAAGCAAAAACAAGAAGAAGTGAAAATGACTTCGTCACCACTGCCCATCTTGTTGGAAACACAGTGGTCTCCAACAGGGCTCTTATTGGAAGCGTGGACTCAATCCGGCGCATCTGGCGATCCTCAGCTTTTATTCCCTATGCAACAAAAAATGAAAATTTACGACGACCGCATTGAAGTGAATGGGGAAGCCCTAGAGCTCTCACTATAAAGCCTAACCAATAATACCCAGCTTGCTGGGTGCGGGGTGACAACGGAGCCTGTTTGGCTTTACATAGGTGGATGATTGCTCCCATCAACACCGCCCACGGGTTAAGGTTTGTAACAGGTACTGCGCTGGCTTGGGCAATCGGTTATGTTCATTCGCTTTGTACAGTGGTAGCATGTCAACGCACGTTTCTTACCTTAAAGCAAAGGCTCAGTCATGTTTAACACCGTTCGCTTTGGCGCTTTCCCCTCTCCTAACGTAGCCCCGGCAAACACAGTTCGCTTTGGTGAAAAAAAAACGACAACAAAAGACCCACATAAAGTAGAAGCAGGATCTTCAATTCCCTCGGAACCTGCGCCCACCAGTTATGAAATATATGACACCACAATTACAGTAGTCCCCGGTGGTGGTTATTCAGTTCGATCGGGTGGTAACATGAACTATGTGAACGATCCAACTCACCCAAGACAAAAGAAACTTGAAGCTCTTGTGAAGCTTTTGGAAAGTAAAGGACCCCCCACCATTTAAATAGGTTTCCTCCGCCCTCGGGAACCGGCGCCTAAGTCGGGAATGTGGCCCTGTTTGGATTTGCATTACAGGCATGACTGCCCCCATCAACACCGCCCACGATCGGTTCTCTTTGTCTAGAAAAAAGCCCACAGCATGGGGTTAACCAGTCTGCGGGCTTTTATAAAGATGTATAACCCTTTAAATTAAGGCTTGTTGTAATCGGATTGGCTCATGGAAAAAGGATCGCCATCGGCTTTGGCGCGGGTTTGAATTCCCAAATCAGTAATACCCACACTAGGGGCTTCGCCTTTTTTGGCAAACCAGTTAAAACGCTGGCTAAAGGTATTTAAAATTTGGCTCACCAGTGGTTTTAAATAGGCTGGCAGGCTTGATTTAATAGCGGCAACGTTTTCTTTGGCGGCTTGTAATTCGGTTGGGGTTAGTTTGCCATCCTTATTTTGATCAGCTTTTTGACGAACAGCAATCAGGTTGTCGGTATAACCTGTGTAAAGTGCGTTTTCATTGGCATTACCAACAGTGCCAGTAATAACGGTATTACCAGCAGTGCCAGTAATGACTGGATTAATGTTAGTGCCAGTAATAACGGTATTAGACCAGGCTTGTCCTTTAACAGGAACTGTTCCACCAATAGACATAATCGATTCTCCTTCTTCTCTAATGTGATGATCTAAGGGATAGGTTTCAGAGATTAAAAACCTCTTGAATATATAAAAACAAGTAATTCAATTAAATTGCATTAAAAAAAGGGTTTTAATATATAATTTACTATTAAAATATATATTTTTAGTTAAAAAGTGCGTATTAGCGCTTGCCCGTGTGCCAGTTCGGAATGGTTTGGGCAAAACACCGTGTGCTGTACAATATTAACCAACGGCCTAGCCTTGGGGGTGCTGTAATACGTGTGCTTGAAAGGTTTTATTGTGACGAATGATTTGCTTCAACTAGAAAACCTTTCCGAAGCGCTGTTACAGCGCTACAACACCAGCGGGCCCCGCTACACCAGCTACCCCACCGCCCCCATGTGGACGGACACCTTCGGTCCCAAGCAATTTGAAGCCGCCTTGTCCCTGCCCAGCACGGCCCCCCTATCCCTGTATACCCACCTGCCCTTTTGCGAGCACCGGTGCCTGTTTTGCGCCTGCAACGTCACCATCACCAGCCAAAAAGAACAAGCCGAAAAATATTTGGGCTATCTCTTTGATGACATCGATCGCTTTGCCGACCTCATGGACGTGGCCCACACCAATCGAGTGGTAAAACAGTATCACTGGGGGGGCGGCACCCCCACCTTTTTAACCTGCGACCAAATGGAGCGACTGTTTCGCCATCACCAAAGCCGTTTTACCTTTGCCCCCAATGCCGAAATTGCCATTGAAGTAGACCCCCGCGTCACTACCGATGAGCAACTGGTATGCCTGCGCAACTTGGGCTTCAATCGCGTCAGCTTGGGCGTGCAAGACATCCAACCCGAAACCCAAGTGGCCATTGAGCGCATTCAGCCCCTAGAGCAAACCGAAGCCATGGTGAACCGGTGCCGAGAACTGGGTTTTGGCGGCATTAATTTCGATCTCATCTACGGCTTGCCCCACCAAACCATGGCCAGCTTTGATGCCACCTTGACGGAAATGATTCGCCTCTCGCCAGATCGCATTGCCCTGTACAATTTTGCCTATGTACCCTGGATGGCTCCCCACCAACAAAAAATTGACGAAGCCACGCTGCCGGTAGGGTCTGAAAAGTTCACGATTTTTAAGAACGCCATACGCCGATTACTGGAAGCCGGGTATTTGTATATTGGTATGGATCATTTTGCCAAGCCCACCGACGAATTGGCCATAGCATGGCAGCAAGGGACCCTGCACCGTAACTTTATGGGTTACACCACCCATGCAGGGTGTGAGTTGCTGGGCTTTGGCGTGAGCGCGATTAGCACTTTAACCGGCCATTATGCTCAAAACCATCGTAAATTGGTGGATTACTACGCCAGTGTCGAGTCTGGGGAGCTACCAGTTCATCGCGGTTTGGCCCTCAGTGAGGATGACATCACTCGCCGTGGGATTATCCATCAGCTGCTGTGCGATAGCCGATTAAAAAGTGGTGAATTAAGACAACAAGGTGGCTATGATGAGGCTCTTGATTCACTTGGACCACTTGTAGCTGACGGGCTGTTGCTAAAAGAAGGTGAGGGGGTTGTAGAAACCCTAACCCTCACAATTTTAGGACGAATCCTCAGCCGAAACACGGCCATGCCCTTTGATACGTATTTGGATTCTCCTATTGCCACGACTGTAGAGCATTTGCCGAAACATGAACAACGGTTGCGTCCTGTGGGTGCTGATGGAAAGCCCGTGGCGGTTTACTCCAAAACTCTTTGAGTTTTAAAAAGTAAATTATTAAAGGCAGCAAAGAAATAATTTTAATTAATGGGTGTTTTTGATGGTTTTTTTGTAAAAAGAAGACGGTTTTTAGGTTTTTTTAAAAAATAGGTGAGTTTACAATTTTTTAAGGCCAATTATTGTCTGTGAGAGCAAGGGTTTTTTTGTTTTTAGCTTTTTGGCTATGGCAAAAGGGGGTTGCGTTCTTTTCTAGATGCGGTTACGGTAGGTATCGAATCGCCACCGACTGGATTAGACCCCATAAATCGACTGTAGGCCATTCTCCCCACTTTTAAGCGCAGGTTACCCACCCGCTTAGAGGATGCCCTGCCAGCCTGAACGAAAGGAGACTCCGATGGCAACCCTTTCACCCATTTTTTCTCTCACAAGCAATACCTTAAGCAAACCTTCCAATCGTTTTAGCCAGCCTGCGTCTAAAACCCCTGGCTTGGGCTATGGGGCTGTTGCCTTTAGCGCTTTGATTTGTCTCAGTGTGCTGTTGGGGACCTTTTCCGCTTTTGCCGAAGAGCCGGTCCAGACCCTGCCTGACATGCCCTCTATCAACAGTGTTCAGCCTGCCGCTGAATCCATGGTGGCAATGCCTGCCGTTGCTGTAGCTGCTCCGTTAGCGCGTCAGCACTGGGTGGTGGCTATTCCGGGGGGTGTGCCTGCCTCTCAACCGCTGGATACGCCGCAGCGCTGGGTGTTGCGCGTTGTCCCCAATGCCGCAGACGGCTCGGATGCCAGCGTGATATTAGGAACCCAAGAACTGCTTCGTTATCGGTCATCTATGAATGGCCAAACCGCTTATGAGCGTTCCCTAGCATCGGTTGCCAGTCTTAAAACAATTATTGAGAAAGCCTCGACTCCTCAACAGCTGCGCAACAGTCTGAAAGTATCGGTGTTAGGTGGCCAACCCGTGTTAATGCTGGGTGCTGAGGTGATGGCTACGGCAGATAGTGCCACCGCTCAACAAGCTCAAATGCCACCCGCTCAGCTGGCTAGCGTTTGGCATGGCTACTTTCACAAAGCTTTTACCCCCACTTGGGAACTGTATACACCCCTGCCAAAAACACCGGTAAAACCTGCGGCTCCGGCCAAACCTTCGGTGGCAATGCCTGCCAAAACGGTTGCTCCAATAAAATCGGTTGCAAAGCCGGCTGGCAAACCAGCCATTAAAACGTCATTAGCTTCTTCGCAAGCCAAGGCTGTCGTCACAAAAACGATTGCCCCAGCGAAACCTTTTATGCCAGAGGCCATTACGGCACCGGAAAAAACCCCTGCCGTTTCGGTATCAACGACACGGCAAGCTATTTTGGCCCAAATCATGGCTCAACAGGCAGCAGTGGAGGCGGATTCCAATTCGGTGGCCTCCTCAGATACCACCAGTACGGTGATTGTTTTGCCTGCCAAAGCCTTTGTTAAAAAAGATTTTCAAACGGCGCCGCGTTTAGGGGAGCCAACGGCCAACCTGTTTAAAGCCTTGGAAACGCCTTCTGTGGTTCAAACAGGCATGGCTTCTTGGTATGGCGATCAATTCCATGGCCGCCGAACCAGCAGCGGCCAGCGCTTTGACATGCATGGTTACACCGCTGCCCACCGTACCTTGCCTTTTGGTACCAAACTGCGTGTAACAAACTTAGCCAACGGGCGCTCGGTGATGGTAACGGTGAATGACCGCGGCCCCTTTGGCCATGGCCGTATTATTGATCTCTCTAAGGCAGCTGCGCGTGATATTGGGTTGATGTCCATGGGCGTGGCGAGGGTATCTTTGGCAAAAATGCCTAAGTTCAGCCCCAAGCTGTCCCCTAAGTTGCTACCTAAAAAACTGGCCATGCTCCCCTAGCACCCCAAGGGTGTATTTATCAAGGGTAGTGACTACGTAATATCCCATTATTGGGGTCATTGCCCCTCGTATCGGCCTTGAGTTCTTTCAAATGGCCTGCTTTGCCTTGGTGGCCCGGCAGGTGCTACAGTAGTGAGAGAGTATTTTGAGTTAAAAGGCCATTGATTGTGACGGTTCGAGTACGTATTGCCCCCAGCCCTACTGGTAATTTACACGTGGGTACTGCCCGCGCCGCCCTGTTTAACTGGTTGTTTGCCCGTCAGCACGAGGGTGGACGCTTTATTTTGCGTGTGGAAGACACGGACCGGGAGCGGTCGTTGCCGAGGTTTGAGCAAAACATATACGATGGCCTCCACGCCTTGGGTCTGCAATGGGATGAAGGCCCCGATGTGGGGGGGGAGTATGGGCCGTATCGCCAAAGTGAGCGGTCGCACCTGTATACCCAGTGGGCCGAAGCCCTTTTGGCGACTGGTAAAGCCTACTACAGCTATGAAACCGATGACGAGCTGGAAGCCATGCGGGAAAAGGCCAAATTAGCAGGCCAACCCTTTGCGTATCGTAAACCGTCTCCCCAAATTTTGGCCGCCCAAGCAGCAGAGCCCAACCGCCCCAAGAGCTTACGCTTTGAAATTCCACAGCCTTACGGCCCGGTAGTCTTAGACGATGCCGTACGTGGCGCGATTAGCTTTGACTCCGCTTTGCTGGGCGATTTTGTGATTTTAAAGTCGGATGGTGGGCCCACCTACAACTTTGCCAACGTGGTGGATGACAGCCTGATGGCCATTACCCACGTGATTCGTGGCGAAGACCACGTAAGTAATACGCCACGCCAAATATTGTTGTACCAAGCCTTTGCTCAACTGGGTTCGGTGGATGGTACGCCGTGCTTGGTGACCCCTCCGGTGTTTGCCCACGCCAGCATGATTTTAGCCCCCGACCGAACCAAGCTGTCTAAGCGGTTTGGCGCCACGGCTGTGGCCGATTACATCGCCATGGGCTACTTGCCCGAAGCCTTCTGTAATTTTCTCTCCCTGTTGGGCTGGTCGCCCCCAGAAGGTCAAGAAATTGGTTCGCTGCAAGAGTATGCCAAGCTGTTTAGCTTTGAGCGCATGGCTCAAAGTCCCGCTATTTTTGAAACCGACAAGCTGAATTTTCTCAACAAGCACTATCTTAAGCAGTTGTCTCCACAAGAGTTTGCCGACGTAGCAGAACCTTTTGTGAAAGACTTGCCTTGGACGGAGTACAGTGCTGAAGACAAAATTGCTTTGCTCGAACGCGTCCGAGAACCCATTACCCTGCTTCGCGAGTTACCTGAAGCCTTGAGCTACTTCTTTGGTCCTACCGTGGCCATTCCGCAAGAGATTACAGAGTCTGTGGTGAATACCGCTGACGGCAAAGCCGTATTGATGGCCTTTAAAGTGGCGTTGTCCGCCAATGCCTTTGACATGAGTAGTTTGGAAGCAGCAGCGGCGAGCATTAAGGCCTTTATTCCCCAGTTGGCTCCGCTTAAGGCCAAGGCCATACTATGGCCCATTCGGGCAGCGGTGTCTGGGCGTACCCATGGGGCGGATCTCAACGCCATCTTGTATTACTTGGGCCCAAAGCGCGTGTTAGCCCGTGTAGAAGAAGCATTGGCTGGTAAATCATCGCCGGTTTCTGTGGCTTAAGACTTTTTAACATCCAAACGCAATACGTTTTTCTTTCATGCAGGCAATCTCACCCGTTTATTAAGCTCGTGTTGCGGGCTTGTCAATTAAGGGTCATGTGTGGTTTTAATAGTATAAGCAATACAAATGAGCCATTATTTGCTCTGTTGTTTGTGCAAGGTTGACGTAAACGTTAACCTGGTTCTTTTTTATCCTTTTCCTTTCATTAATTTTGTTTATGACCACCCTCCTTCCCTTACTATTGACTCTTCGCGCCCTGCAGCCTTTAACTGTGGGCCAGTGGTGGTGGCCAGGCTTAACCAAGCGAGGCTTCCGATGGCGTGGCGTGTAGCGGTTTGTAATCAATAATTTATAAACCCTTTCACAATCACTGTTTTATCCAACACCTCGCTAAACTCTTAGCGGGGTGTTTGCGTTTGTGGGGTTTTCTCGATTTATAACCTTTCTCCACGTGTTTAAAGAGGCTTCGACCATCTTATTGATAAGGCCCCCTTTGGGGGCGTTCCGAAGAAAGATTTACGGGTTTTTATCCCTTCATGCCCAGTTTTATCCCAGCTTCTATCCAAAAACCACCGATGGCACCCCGCTTTAGCGGAGGGGTGTCTCTTAGCCCGTTGGTGAAACGTTTGGTAACCACGTTGGAAAAAAATGCGGCGGACTTGAACGCGGGTAAATTTGCGGAAGACACTTTAAGCAGCTTGGGCAGCCGGCTGGTGGTGTCTACCTCTACCGCAGAAAAACTAGAGATTGCCCCCACCGAATTTTTAGAAAGTGTGGCGGTTTATTTTGGCTTAAGCGCCATGGCCAAGGGCATTGCCAAGCGGTTTGCCAAATTGGCGGGTATGGCTCAAGAGCATTTACTCAAACCCCTGGATACTCTGCATCCTGCCGAGCTGATTGCCGCCATTCCAGCGCGGTTGGCCACCATGGTGCTGCCCTTTGGCACCATGCTGTTGGGGGTAGAAGGTCCCTTGATGTACGGCAAAAATATTATGACCACGCGGCTGTTTGGTAAGGGCAGTTTTGAAGGCATGCTGGGAATGGGCTTAACCGATGATAGTGCCGCCACCATTGCAGAAACGGAAAATAAGGCCAAGCGTCGCTTAAAGCAGTGCGTTGTGGCAGTGGTGTCTACGTTGGTTGCGGCGGTGGGGTTGGCTAAATTTGGACCCAAGCTATTAAAGCGTCTCAATCCTGAACAATTAACCAAGCTTGCCAAAGGTTTGGGTGGTTTGGATTTGTTTAACCATGGTGGTGCCAGCCCCATGCTCACCAAAACCTTGCTGGGCGTTTATATGGGCCTCAGTAGCCTCATTTATCTCGATGCATCGCGTGGCGGCATTGAGCGAAAAGAGATTTTGCCTCGTTTTGCCCTCATCATTAGTTACCTGCTGTTCTTTAAAGACGCCATGGAAAAATATCAGATTTTTCCTCGCCTCAAGAACGTTTTCAACGGCTTGTTAACGACGACGACCAATCGCCATGGGGTGGAACGAACCAGTGCCACCAGTCTGAAAGCTTTGCTAGAACAGCCCGCTTTTCAGGCACTGGAAAAAGCCACCCAATCCAAGGTGCTGCGCGCTAAAATGATTGGCTTTGCCATGCCCTACATTGTGGGCACGGGTGTGGTGGGCTTTTTAAATGCCGCCATGAATCGCTACTTTACCCGAGCACGTATTACGGAGCAGCATCAAGCCATTCAGCACTTGGTTGAAACCAAGATGAAAACCTTTCAAGCCTCTCACTTACAAGGAACTTACTTGTCCAACACGCGGTCTGCATAACCAAAGGTGTTTTCTGCCCTCTGTGTCCAACGCCAATCTTAGGCAATTGATGCGGTTGAGGCGCGTTGTAACAAAACATCCTTTATCCATGCTCCAGCCCTCGGGAGTGTTGGCCGTTTATGGCACAATAGGCCCCAAGGGCGTCCTTTTAAGGGGTTTAAAGATAATGGCCTTTCTTTCCCAACCTCTTTACTTGTTTCGCTAATTTTGTGGAATTGTTATGACCCTTGCAAGCGTATTGGAATCAGCATCAACAGCTCCCCTTTCTTCGGGAATTGAAGAGCGGCCCCTGCTGCCGTCATCTGATGAAGGCCGTTCGGACCGCCACTGCCGCTTGGGGGTGGATTTAAACCAATACCCGGCTGTGATTCAGCGGCAAGCCTTTCCTCAAATTATTTCCAAGCGAAATCGTGGCTTAGGGTGGCCCATTGCACGGGCCCTCACGGCCTCAACCCTTGGGCAGGTGCCCAACCCCGTGATGCTGACCCACATTGTGACAACGCGGTGCAATTATTTGTGCAGCTTTTGCAGCTTTGCCGATACCTTAAACGCTAAAACCGATGACCTGACGGTAGATGAGATTGAACGGGTGTATGCCACCATGGGCAATAACCTCAATACCATTGTGTATTCAGGGGGAGAAACGACCTTAAACCGCCAGTTGCCAGAAATTATTGAGTCCGCCTACCGAAATACCCCTGTCAAATCCGTGTATATTATTTCTAACGCGTGGAAACCCAACCACTTGGTGGAAATTACCCATCAAGTATTGCAACGTTGCCCAGGTTTGCACCTTACGTGGAGCCTGAGTATTGAAGGTCCCCGAAGCCATAACAACACGGAGCGCCGTACCCATGCCGAAGGCTGGGACGCTTGGCAAAACACCATCGATACGATGGAGGCTCTCAAGGCCATTCGCCAGCGCTTTGGCTACGACCAGCTTAATGTGCAGTTGTGTACCGTGTGCACGCCCGATAATCACCACCTGCTGCCCGAATGGTACCGCACGGTGCGTGATGACTTGCAGCCCGACAAGTGGAACCTGAACCTGATGCGCAAAAGCGTGCAAATGGGTGAACACGCCATGAAAAGCTTTGAAGAACGTCGGCA
Organism: Vampirovibrionales bacterium; assembly: GCA_029866025.1. Classification (GTDB taxonomy): domain Bacteria; phylum Cyanobacteriota; class Vampirovibrionia; order Vampirovibrionales; family Vampirovibrionaceae; genus JARXAD01. The sequence continues at coordinate 67,321 of JARXAD010000005.1, forward strand.
AAGCGGTGCCCTAGAGCCTTTTGAAGCAACATACTTGGCCATTACGGAACGCGTGCGCCACGATGTGGTAAGCGGCCGCTTAAAGTTTTTATACAACACCGATTTTCCCCTCGATGGTGCCCTTAAATCCGCGGTGGATTTGCTAAGCCAAGAGGCCAATCGCAATACGGTGATGCAGGCCAAGCAATCTTTTGGGTGCAAAGCCGGCAGCATGGGGGCTTATTTAAGCAGTACGGGTTTGGTCAGTGGGTGTGAAGAGTTTGCTCATAATCCTATTGCCAATAAAGCCTTTGGCAATGTGCGCGACGTGGATTATGACTTCCAAGCCCTGTGGCGTAGCCCAGAAGCCAGCGCCATTCGTTGCAAGGTGGGCAAATCCAGCGAATGCAATGGGTGCACCTTGGAAAGCCAGCGGAATTACCCCGCCATTCTGGTGTCGCCTCAATCGCTGGTGCAGGCGGCGGTGTTGGGTACTCAACTACTGGTTAAAACGCCCACACCCTAAAGGGTGTTTATTTAGTGGGTATAGCGAATTGGAGTGACGGCGTGGCAAACGAGTATCCAAATGCAGAATCATTGGCGGTGGCCCCAGATCCAGTTATTGAGACCCCCACTGGGGGCTACCATATTGAGACCTTTGCTGTGGGGCCGTTGCAGTGCAATTGCACCATTGTGGGCCACAAAGCCAGCGGCACAGCCGTGGTGATAGACCCCGGAGGCAATGCCAAAAAGATTTTGGCCAAGTTGGAAGAGCAAAACCTAAAGCTGGTGCGGGTGCTGCACACCCACGCCCACTTTGACCACTTTTTGGCGAGCGGCCAATTGCGCGCCGCCACCCAAGCCCCGCTGGCGCTTCACGAGCATGACCGGTTTTTGTGGGACATGCTGCCCATGCAGTGCCAACTGTTTGGCGGCGAGATGCCCAAAAGCCCCATGCCACCGCCTGATGAAACTTTGGAGCACGAAGAGCCCTTGGCCACCAGCTGGGATGATGCCTTGCAGGGCCAGTGCATTCACACGCCGGGGCACACGCCGGGCAGTTGTTGCTTTCATTTTCCTCAGGCTCAGTTGTTGTTGGGAGGCGATACCTTATTTAAAGGCAGTGTGGGACGAACCGACTTGTGGGGTGGTAATTTTAAACAGCTGGAAGACAGTATTCAAAGCCGCCTGTACACCTTGGATGAAGCTACCACCGTGATAGCGGGCCACGGGCCCAGCACCACCATTGGTCACGAGTTGCGCCACAACGCCGTGGTACGTTGGGGATAACTATTCTGTCAGGTGTATTTGCCCTGAACTAAACAAACGTGCAGTGCCACCTAGTTTTAGCCGTGTGGGCCAAAGCTGGCATTGTAATTCTCCCCCTCGTGCAGAGAGCTGTTTGGCTTTTAAAGCGTTTTTCCCCAATTTCTGCGCCCAATAAGGCACCAACATACAGTGGGTCGAGCCCGTCACAGGGTCCTCATCAATACCAATTTGGGGGCAAAAAAAGCGAGACACGAAATCGTAATCGCTATCAGGGCTTGCTTGTGCCGTAATAATAACACCACGGTAGGGTAACGCCGCAATCCGTTCAATGCAGGGGTTAAATTCAGCCACGGTAGCTTCGTTAGGAGCCACCACCAATAAATCCTTTCCCGCTTGAATGTCCAGAGGCTGAAACCCAAGAACATCTTGAATCATAGCGGTGTGCTCGTTGGCTGGCTGAAATTCCCATAGAGGGAAATCCATCCACACAGTGCCATTGATATTTTCTAAAAATAAATCGCCTTCGGTTTGGGTGCAAAAGCGGAGGCGCTGGGGTACTTTGGTTTGAGTCGTAAATAATACAACAGCGGCCGCCAATGGAGCATGGCCACACAGCGACACTTCATGAGTGGGGGTAAACCAACGAATATCGTAGGTTTCATTATCCACGGGCCACACAAAGGCTGTTTCAGACAGGTTGTTTTGAGCGGCAATGGATTGAAGAATGTTAGGTGCTGTGGGGGACTGCATTATACAGACAGCGGCAGGGTTTCCGTTAAAGGCCTGCTGAGTAAAGGAGTTAACTACGTAAAAAGGAATTGGCATAATTAAAAGGTAGGATCCACGACGAGCGTTTTGAGGGTGCTGAACTCGGCAATGCCTGTCATTACGCCTTCGCGGCCAAAGCCGCTGGCTTTCACGCCCCCATAGGGCAAGTAATCCAGCCGTGTGGTGGGCACGTCGTTAATCAGCACGCCACCCACGTCCAGTACCTCAAAGGCACGCTGGGCCTTGTGCCAATCGGCGGTATAAATGCCCGCTTGCAAGCCGTAGTCGCTATCGTTGGCCAAGGTTAGGGCGTCTTCAAAGTGGTCGTAAGGGCTCAGGGTCATGAGTGGCGCAAACAGCTCTTCGCGATTGATGCGCATGCTGGGGGTGGTGCGGTCAAAAATAGTGGGGTTCATGGTGAGGGCGTTGTAGGTATTGCCCCCGTACACCACGTTACCGCCCTCGCCAATGGTTTCCTTAATCAGCTCGCGGGTTCTAATAATATCTTCGGGGGTAATCATAGGTCCAATGTCGGTTTCGGGCAGTAGTGGATTGCCTACGCGCAAGCTGCGTGCTTCGGCAATCAAGGCTTTGGTGAAGGTGTCTGCCATGGAAGCGTTTACAAACACCCGCTGAACCGAGATGCACGTTTGGCCGCTAAAGCCAAAGGCTCCTTGGGCAATCCGTCGTGCGCAGCGCTGCACATTATCCTCACTCACGTCTTCCACAATGCAGGCCGCGTTTCCGCCCAGTTCCAAGGTCATGGGCTTTTGGCCCACGTGGCTGTACAAGTGCCAACCCACAGCACTGCTACCTGTAAAAGTTACCTTGGCAAAAGCGGGGTGACGCACCAAAGCCTCGGCCACATCGTTTTCGGCAGGCACAATGTTAATGGCGGTGTAGCCACTTTCCACGGCTAATCGACCTAAGTATAAAGCTGTGAGTGGTGTTTTACTGGCTGGCTTTAAGGTCAGTGAGCATCCGGCGGCAATGGCGGGGGCTAATTTGTGTACCACCAAGTTGAGAGGGAAGTTATAGGGCGTAATGGCCAGCACCGGCCCAATAGGGAAGTATTTCAGGGTGGCTTCGCGCCCGCCGCTCCGAACCACGCGGTTTTCGTGAGTCGTCACTTGGTTGGCGTAGCCGCGGCAAAGTTCCACGGCTCGCTGTACTTCTAACATGCTTAGGGTGATGGGTTTACCACATTCCAGGGTAATCAGTTTGGCCAGCGATTCGCTGTGATCCACCAATTTGTTGGCCAACTTGGTGAGAATTTCGGCTCGTTGCTCGCCTGTGGTACGCCGGTGATTGTGAAAGCCGGTGATGGCCATCTCGGCCACGGTGTCCACGCCTTCTAAGGTCAGTTGGTGGCAGGTGCCCACTTTAGTAACGGCGTCGCCGGGGTAAATGACGGACAGCACCGGCAATGACGGTTTGTGGTACGCCTGCCCTTCCAGTAACAACGATTCGGGCTGCTCGGTGGACATCATTAGCATGGCAAGGGTTTTTCTAATGGTTTTTGTAATAGAGGCTAGGGCGATAACTGACGGAGGTCTGTCTGCCACTGGGTCACAACGGCGGGTACCGATATTGTAACCAATAATGCGCTTTGAAATGCACGATCCGATAGGGCGTTGATGTCTTTTTGGCGGGGATGGAGGGGCAAGGCTTGCGTGGTGGCCAACAGTTGGGTGGCGCTAATGGCGCGGGCTTTATCAATGGGCGTGGCGGTTTGCCTAAAGAAAGGATTACTTAACGCCGATTGGATAGAAGGCAACACAGGGGCGGCTTTGGCCAACGCCAGTTGGTTGGCGGCATTGGTAAGATGCAAGGCTAGTTTTACCGCCAGCTGTGGGTACTGGCTTTTGCGCGGCACGACGAGGAGCATCTCACTAAAGCCACGGCGGCTGGGCACGGCCAAAAATTGGGGGGCAATGGTGGTGTTTTGATAAACCTCCGGGGCGTTTTCTTCAATCATGGTTAAAAAATTAGCGCCTGCGGGCATGAGGGCCAAAGTGCCCGATTGATACCGATCCACAGCGGCTTGGGGGCCTTCTGTCAGGGCTTCGGCGGGAATGAACCCTTGTTGGTACAAACCTACCCAGTGGGCTATCCACCGGTGAACGGCGGGTTTTTCCAGTTGAACGGCTAATTGTGTAGGCTCGGTGGTGTCAATCAAGCCCGCTTGAAAGAGGGCTTTCAGGCCGTTGCCGCTTTGGGTCAGGTTGGGCATCACCGCGTAATAGCCTATGTGCTGCTTATTAAGGCTTCGGGCCAAGACCTCCACGCCCTCCAGTGTGGTGGGAATGGTTGATGAGCCCAGTATAGCCTTATTGGCAAAGGTAATGCTGCTGGTAAGGTACCACGGCAACCCAAAAGTGATGGGAGAAGCTGTTTTATCCAGTTGCATACTGGCTGCTTGCCACGCCACGGGTAAATAGGTGTGCTGAATGGCCTTGGGGACGGCGGTGTTCATGTCCACCAAGGTACCCCGGTAAGCCAACAAGGCGGCAAAATCGGGGTTCAGGTTAACGACATCGGGTACAGTGGGGCTAAGCAGTGCTGTGAGGGTCCGTTTCTCGCCTTGAGAGAAAGGAACGTCTACCCAACGGACAGAAACGTTGGGGTGATGGGCCTCAAAGTCATTGAGCATGGGCTGAATGATGGCCTCAAAGGATTTGAGTTGGAGGGTCCACAGTTCTAGGGTAATGGGGGCATTTTCTTCCTGCACAACGGGGGAAGATTGGCAGCCAACAACCGTTGTCATGAATGCTAGCGACACAAACCATGTGAAGAGGTTGCTTTTAATGTTTGTCATAGAGCCACTCCTTGGAGTGGCGGCCAGTCAAAGTCTCGGAAGACGCGCATGACCACAAAGCGCTCGCGCGACAGCTTCATGGGCACGTCCATGTTGTCGTCTTTGTTGGTAGCGGTTAGCACCAAGGCAATGTCGGAGCCAGTGCGGTAGTTGAGGCTGTCGGGTATGGGGATGATCTCGTGGGCAATGGCTTGTTCTGTTAGCCATGCGCTGGCTTTGCGCGTATCGCCAGGAGACGGCAGCACAATCAACATGGGGGAAAGGCCCCGTTGGGTAAGTGCAACTTTGAAAATAATCGTAACGCGTTTTGTGTGGTGGCTTCCGCGACTGCTTCTAAGCTAATGCCTTTGAGGTCGGCAATTTTTTGGGCCACCGGATGCACAAAGGCGGGTTCGCTGGCTTGCCCCCTAAAGGGAATGGGTGCCAGAAAGGGAGCGTCAGTTTCTACCAGCATACGATCGAGCGGCACGGACTTGGCCGCTTCATGCAACTGGGTAGCGTTTTTAAAGGTGAGGTTGCCGGCAAAGCTTATGTAAAACCCGTGGGCCATCATGGTGTCGGCAAAGGCGGCATCGCCGCTAAAACAGTGCATCACGCCGGTAATGCCGGGGCTGGCAGCCACACAGTTTGCTACATCGTTGTGGGCTTCTCTGTCGTGAATAATCACGGGCAGGTTGTTGGTTTGGGCCAAATCCATAAAGGCCATAAACCAATCCCGTTGGGCCGCAGCAGCGCTGGTGTCGTGGTAATAATCCAGCCCTGTTTCGCCAATGGCCACAATGCGCGGGCCAGTAGTAGGATCCTTTAAATACCCCTGAATGCGCGCCATGATGGCAGGCAAATGGCTTGGGTCGGTGGGTTGCTCGGCGATATCGCAGGGGTGAATGGCGAGGGCGGCGAATAAACCCTCGTGGGTACAGGCCAGATTCAGCACCTTGTCAAAATTTTCTGGGCTGGTACCCGGATTAATGACGGCTTGCACGCCTACGGCGCGGGCGCGAGCCAAAACGCTAGAAGCTTCGGTAAAACTAGCCTCTTCCGGATACGGCTTTGGACCTTCACGGCGGGTGATGTAATCCACATGGCTGTGGGTATCAATCAGAGTGGGTAGAGAGGCATCGAAAAGCAGTGTCATAACGTCATCATAACAAACCCGTAACGCTAGGTGACCGTTTCTTTCATCTTCTGAATACACTACCCGAAGGAGATCGCGTGACCAATGGGTGGCCGAGACGGCCATTGCCCCTTAGAATAAGGTTTCTACGAAGACCCTTTGGCTGTAGCTGGTTAAGAGGGCTTGGTGGCGTTTCCGTATGTAAGGTGTGTTTCCCCATGGCATCCGTTACTCTTCAAACCAGTCGTTTTGGCCCTGTTACGGTGGATGATGGCAGTATCGTCAGTTTTACAGCCCCCATTTTGGGCTTTGATGACCTGACGGATTACGTGCTGTTGGACCATGCCGAAGACTCACCCTTTAAATGGCTGCAATCGGCCCAAGAGCCGGATTTGGCCTTTGTTGTGACCAATCCCAAGTACTTTAATATTGACTATGAGTTTGAATTGCCCGAAGACGCCTGCCAAATGCTGGGGCTCACGCGTGGTGAAGATGCCATTGTGCTCACCATTGTTAATATTCCGGCAGATACCCCCAAAGCCATGACGGCCAACTTGTTGGGGCCCGTTATTATTAATCAGGCCAATCATAAAGCCATGCAGGTGGTGCTAAGCGATGTGCCTTTTAGCACCAAAACTCGTCTGCTACCTGATGAAACAGCTGAAACCAGCGATGAAGAATCAGCTGTTGGGGCCGGCGCAGGCAATGGTAATGTGGTGCCTTTTCCCAGTGCTAACGGCTAGTAGCGTTTTTTAGCCAATGGCTTTTTAGGATTTTTTTGGGTTGCAGCGCCCTTTTGTTCGTCTCTGTGCGCTCCCTGTTCGTCTTCTTTTTGTGAAAGATGTGGCCTTCCATGTTGGTCCTGACCCGAAAAACTGGTCAAAAATTGATTATCGGCGGCGGCATAGAAATTAAAATTTTAGAAACCCACGGCGATAGCGTAAAAATTGGCATTGAAGCCCCCAAAGATGTGCCCATTTACCGTGAAGAACTGTATTTGGAAATTTGCAATGCCAATCGGCAGCAAGCCCCTGGCCGCTTGGCGGTGGATGAAGCCATGGCGTTGGTTATTCCCCCTGCGGCTTTAATACCCCAAGAGCCACCTGCGGGTGGGTCTCCCTTAGGATTGTAATTGAGAGGCGCAGGAGGGGACACGGTGTCATCGTCTGCTTCTGATGCGGAAACAAGCCTGCCAAAAGAGCCATTGGCTCGTGGTCATCATGGCGGCGTGTTTGAAGGACTGATACCCATTCGTACGGTATTGTTTCAGCAAGGGGATGCCCGTGGGGCATTGCAAGCGTTAAAAACCTATCAATTTAAGCGCGGTTTGGCGGCCAATGAACGCCGGGCGGTGATGGAGCTGGTGGGCTTAAGTTACCGGATTTTGCATGAGTGGGAAGCGGCCCAACAAGCCTTTGGAGAAATCCCTGATCCCTTTCAGGCGGGGTATTGCGCCCTTTTATCGGGCAATGTGGCTACGGCCATTCGGTGGTGGCAGCCCTTGATTCAAAAAATCAACCCCAACCATTGGGCTTTAAGTTTGCTGGGGATGGTTACGGGGCAATTACAGCGATGGCCTTCTATGCTGCAAATTCGTAATTACCTAGAGCAAGATGTGTATGCGCTGGCGGAAGCCGGACAAGGGGCCTTGCTGGATAATGTGTTGGCGTGTGCTCCTATTTTGCTGCAAATTAACCCGGAAGCCCCCAAACTTATGGGCCGTAGCCTGCTGTATGCGCGACATTTTTCTAAAGCATTGGAGCTACTATTACTGGGGCAGCGTACCTTGCCTCAAGACTCAGAAGTGTATTTTCACCTGGGCCAGTGCTACTCCGCTTTAAACGATACGCTTCAGGCGCGGCGGTGCCTGCACCAATGCTTGATGATTAACCCCGATTACAAGCCGGCCCAGTGGTTGTTGGAAACCCTTCCTGTGCCTTTGGTGGAGGCAAGTGGATTGTGATAGCAGCCCTTTGGAAGCAATTGCAGACCCTCTCGTGGCAAGAGTGGTTAAGGCGTTATGCCCTTTGGATTGTGGCCTTGGGTTTAATGAGCCTGATGCTTGTGGAATTTTCTGGGGTGGTGGGCGAATTGTTAAGCCGCACCGAGCTGTGGCACTTTAGCCAACGGCAGCGCACCATTATGCAAACCCGCACGGCTGCCCGTGTGGTGGTGGTGGGGCTGGATGACTACAGCATGACCTCTCCTATGGTAAAGCAGCTGTTTGGGCGTTACCCGTTTCGGCGCGACTTGTACAGCCATGTGGTGAGCTATTTTGACCGAGCCAAAGCCGAAGTGCTGTTGTTTGATTTGGCCTTTAACGGGGGCGATGATTTAGAGCATCCCGAAGCAGATGCCGCCTTTGCCAAATCGGTAAAGCAAGCCACCCTTCCGGTAGCATCTGGGGTGCTGGCCACGCAATCGGATCAAGTGGCGTTAAGCAGCGCCGAATCATTACTTTATCGGCCTCAACTGTCGGTGGTGGGTGACTTAACTAAAATTCCATTGGGGGTGCGTAACACCCTGCAGGCTCCTATTGATATTTTGCAGCACACCCCCATGCGCTTTGTGCTAACCAGTGGGGCCAGTACGGATGGGACGGGCATTGTACGCTATGCCAATTTGTTGGTGGCCACAAAAATTCATCCAACGGCAGCTAATTTATACCCCACCTTGCCCTTGGCAACGGTATTGGCTCTCAATACAAAATTGCCTGTGGTTCTTAACACCGAAGACTCAACGATCCAATTGGGCCAAGAAGCCCCCATCCCTTTTTACAAGCAGGCCATTATACGCTGGTATGGCGATGCCCGAGGCGTGAATAGTTATAACGCTACGGGCAGTCCGATGCACTCTCAAAATAATATTCACAACTCGTTTAGTTTGTTGGGGCCCATTGGCAACTGGGCTTTGCACACCTTACAAAATGCCGGGTGGATGAAACGGACCGTTACCGCCGAAATGAAGAATATTTACCCCCGCATTAGCTTGTGGGATGTGGTGTACAGCCAACTTCACGATACTTGCCCTAGTCGTTTATCAGAGTCCGTGTGCCAGAAGTTTTTATTACTGGAAAAGAAAAACGAGGCGTTAGGCAGCAAAAAAACAAAACTGGGAACGTATTTACCCCCTGCGTTGTTTGTTAAGCAACGCCTTATTGTGGGCACTACGTATGAAAATGCCCCAGGCGATGTGCACCCCACCATTTATGGCGGCCCCAATTATCATGGGGTCTACATTAATGCCAACATTGTGGATAATTTGATTCACCACGATTTTGTGTGGCGGGTCCCCAACGGGGTAACCTTGGCACTGTCTTTGGCCTTTGCCTTACTGATGGGCTTTACCGCTTTTAAACGGCCTATTTTATACAGTGCCATGCTGGCTATTGCTTTGGTGGGCGGGTATAGCGTGTTTACCTTTTGGTTGTATCAACACCAAAATGGGTGGATTAATTGGACGATTCCGACCCTTACGGTGATGGGTACTTTTATTGGGGCTTTTGCCGTGCGTACCTGGCTGAGTGAACGCCGTAAACAGCAACTTCGTTTTGCCTTTGGTAAATACGTTTCCCCCGATGTGATGCAAACCATTGAAAAAGATCCTTCGGCCATTAAATTGGGGGGGCAGCGAGAACGCCTGACCATTATGTTTACGGATATTCGTGGGTTTACGAAATTTTCCGAAGCCAACGATCCGCAAGTGGTGCAGCAGGTATTGTCCAATTATTTTCGCGTCATGTTGGGGATTATTTTGAATGAGTGCGGTGGCACCATTAATAAACTCATTGGGGATGCGATTTTGGCCTATTGGGGGTTTCCCTTGGCCGCCAGTGATGACCCCTTGAAAGCCGTGATGGCTGCTTTGCGCATGCAGCAAGCCATGAGTGATTGGAACGCTGATCCAGCCAACCCCCCCTTAGCCATGGGCATTGGTATCCACACCGGTGAGGCAGTGATTGGCAATGTGGGCAGTGAACAGTTTATGGACTTTACCTTGATTGGGGATGCCGTGAACTTGGCCTCTCGCTTGGAAAGCGAAACCAAAGCTCAGACAGAAAAACGAAGTGAGGCGGTCAAAATTATTATTTCTCAAACTACCTACGATGCGGTGGCCCATATGATTACTGTTAAAAAACTGGGCGAAGTGCAAGTGAAGGGAAAAGCGGAGTGGGTCTCTATTTACGAGCCCACGGGCCTGATTGAATCGGCGTCTTCGGTGGTAGACCTGCCTTTAGAGCCCCGTCGTTTAGCCCCGTAAATTGTTTTGTCAGTTGTTTTGTAAGGGTTGCTTAAAGCAGCATGCCACTTTTTTAAGCTATTTAGAAACCATTGGGGCTACAATAACGTTTTATTGGGTATGCATTGTGTGTTAGTAGGAACAATCGGCGTGTTTGGTTTTTTACAGGCGTCATCCGCCTCTGCCCCTATTTCGGAAGACGTGAAAGAGCTGCTGTATTTGGCCAATTATCATGCCAATAAGCGCTATAAACGTGCCCTTAAAAACCTAGCAGGCCCCGAGGCGGCTTATGATTTAAAACCGTCTACCAGTGCTGCGGATGTGTGGTTGGCCACCAGTGAGTTGGCACGTTTGTTTGCGCCTTTGCAAGTGCTTCTCAGTGGACTGTCGGTTAAACCCGCTCGCATTAAGAGTGCGGCACTGTCTTTTTTGGAACCCCAGCCCTTGTTGGAAGCGGGCCCCGATGTGGCTGAAACCTTGATGAATCAATGGCAACAGGCACACGAAGCGCGCCTTGCCCAGGGTTTACCGTCTTATCGGGTGGATATGGTGGACGCGTTGTTGTCGCTGTGGACCATCACCGAACACCCTCTCCAAGAATCCTTGATTGCGTTGGGCATAACGCCGCAAGCCATCCAGGCGTCTCACGCGGCTTTAGAAAAACCGGCCTTGCCGGGGGTGTCTAAAAACAATGCCTTCCGTAGCTTGTTTTTGCTGCGCGAAGCGGTGGAAATGGTGTTAGTGGTTATTATTTCATTGGTGGTGATTAAAGAAGGCTTTGGCGAGCTTCGCTTGATTCCCTCTGAATCCATGGTGCCTACCTTGCTGGTGGGTGATCGTTTGGTGATTGAAAAAGTAACACGCTGGACGCGAGAGCCCCAGCGGGGGGACATTGTGGTGTTTTACCCCCCCGAGCCGGACGCCGTGATGAACATGGACCCCCTGAGTGTGTTTTTACGCATGACCGGGTTTTCCAGCTTGTTTCATAACAAGGCCGATGATCCGGTGGATAAGGCCTTTATTAAGCGGCTGATTGGCGAACCGGGGGATACCATCCAAGTGGTAAACAGCATTGGGGTGGCCATTAATGGCAAATTATTGGTAGAGCCCTACACAGCAGAGCGCGGGAGTGATTGTGGGATGTTGTGTTACCCCGCTAAGGTGCCGGAAGGCCACTATTTAATGATGGGCGATAACCGAAACATGAGCAAAGACGGGCGCTATTTTGGCTTTGTCCCCAAAGATCGTTTGGTGGGGCGTGCCGTGTTCCGTTTATGGCCGTTGGATCGTGTGGGGCCTTTGCGCTAGTGTTTAGAGACCCTTTAAAAAATAAGGGCGGCTAAACCCTGTTGGCTTTAGCGAGAAGGCTACCCTTTTTCTAAAAAGCTTGTTTCGTGTGTAAAAATAGCCCATATTCAATTAAAAAATAAAACGATACCTTCGTATCAAAAACCGCCTGGGCGGTGGAGGTGCATTGGGAACGAAAGTGGCTATAATAAGGGCCTGAATCTCGATTTTCTGTTTGGTGATGCGTCGATTGAGTGGGGCTGTTTTTGCCCCGGGTAGGATAAGCCTTATGTCCATGATTGAGCTGTATGTAATGGGTATTGCCTTGGATTCTCGCACGGGGACCCCCATTATGGTGCTGAATGACAAAGACAATCGTCGGGCGTTGCCCATTTGGATTGGTACGGCTGAAGCCAGTGCCATTATTCGCCAGCTGGAAGGCATTGATACCAGTCGCCCGATGACCCATGATCTGATTCAGGCGGTGATGGCAGAGGCTGGCTTGGCACTCATTCGGGTGGAAATTAATGATTTGGACAGCGACACGTACTTTGCCACCCTCATTTTAGAAGATGCCGAGGGTACCGAAACCTCCATTGATGCGCGTCCGTCGGATGCGGTGGCCATGGCCTTAAAAAATGACTGCCCCATACTGGCCACAGCCCACGTGTTTGCCGAAGGCACCATTTCCACCGATAAATCTCGCGACGAGGAAGAGGCGGAAGAATTCCGTCAGTTCCTCAACAACATCAAGCCCGATGACTTTAAAAAATTCGGCCTCGATCAAGAATCCAACCAATAGCCGCCAAGGCTTTGCCGCAGCCGCCGGTGGCTAATACCCAATACTTGCAACGAGGTTAAGCAAAATCTATTTGCGGGATACACAAGGGCGCCAGCGCCTTGTGCGGGGAGCGTTGAGGGGCTGGCCCTTCAACAAACAAGCCGACAAACGAACCGGGGGTATTCCCAATGGGGTGGATGGGTTGTGGCTATTCAGTTATCAAGGTTCGGGGGAAAATTGCGAGAATAAAGATTAACCTAAGCGCTGGCCTTGCAAGAGCGTGTGTGGTTGCTGGTCGGATTCTCTTGCGGGCAAACCGGTTATGCGGAGTGCCACCAACGCTTCTACTGAAACCAACACAGGGAGACGCTGCAGCGCTATGCCTGCCTTGGCCAGGATAAAGCCACTATAGCCGTTGAAGGGAAAATCCCATAGCGAACAACTTTTATGATCACCAAACCCCTTTGTTCAAGGGGTTATTTTTTTAAAAATGTGCCGAATGAATTGTGTTTTAAGGGGTCATTCCTTCTTTAAGGTAAAGCTGCTTTACGAAGGGGGCGCTTGCCCCCTTCGACCCCCGCTGGAACCGACAGGACGGTTCCAGACCTCCGCCCAAGCTAACGCTTATTCCGTCCGTTTGGCTCGCGTGGCTGTTTCGCTTCGCTCAACCGTCTCGCCTGCACTAAAAAAGCTTTGGCGGGTTACGCTAAAGCAAAAACCAGCTTGCTGGGGCGTTAAACGCCGGTATGCTTAAGGCGTTGGCCGGTTTGGGCGTCTACCGTTTCGCCGGCTTGGATCATGCCCAGTGGGTCTAGGCCCAAGGCATCGCTGCGTTGCTCTAAGCGGGGCGGCTCGTTTAACAGTGATAGGCGGCTGAGGCCTTCCAGCCCCTTGTAACTGTAACGGTCAAACACCACCAACCACAACGGCCCACAGGCATGAGGCCCGGTTGAGGGCAAGGGAGCCCCGTCAATTTGGTCACAAACCAAGGCGCTTTTTTCCAAATCGGGTGACAGGCGCAGTACCTCTTGTTGGCCCCAGCAATTGGTTTGCAATAAGTACTTGCTGTTTAGCCCCGGTACGCTACCCCGTAAGGCTTGCATGAGGGTGCTTAGCCACACCCCACCCCACACCTGGGTGCTGTGCCATCCGTCGGCAGAGACCATGGTTTTCTTTACCTTTTCGCGGGTGAGGCCTTTTAAATCCAGCAGGCTGTATATTTTTGGGGTGGGGATGTCGCCATCAATCACCAATCCGGTTACGGTTTCTGTGGCCAACGCCGTGGGGGCTGTGGGATACACCGTGTGAGGAAAGGGAAGCAAAGACACCTTTTCTGCGGTGGGGATGTTGAGGGCGATAAAGGGAGACGGATGGGATGGGGGAGAAGGGGGCATGCGGGGCTCACATCGATGACGAATGGGATCGGTGAAGGGTTCATAGTAAGATAAACAAGCCTTTGTGTTGGGTTCAATAGGTTGCTCATCCCACGGGTTGTTGTTAGACAATGGATTGATAGGCTATGAATGTTTTTTGGATGGTAACGGTTTCGGCGCTGTTGGCTACCTCGTTGTTGCCATCGGCTATGGCCTATTCGCAGCCGTCGGATGCTGCCAGTACATTGATTAATATTACGGCCAACGAGCAAAACTTTGACGCCGACGGCACCACTCACTTAAAGGGCAATGTGGCCGTCAATTTTTTAAATTATCGTATTGTCAGCCCTCAGGCTACCATTTCTTTTGTCGAGGGCTCGGCTTCCCTGGCTCAATTTTTTCCAGGCGCCATGGCCAAAGTCACGCAAAAAGATCAATTGGGCGGCATTGGGGAAGATACCTTGAACGCCGATGTGATTAAGGTGTACCTACTCGAAAACCGCATGGTAGGCGAAGGCAATAGCATTTCTCACTTTGCCACCATTGCTGCCAATCCCATTTCGGTTCAATCCAGCAGCCAAGAATTCAATCAAAAAGACAAAACCATGGCGGCCCACGGCAACGTGCGGGTGGATAACAACGGCACCATTTTAACCAGCCCTGAGGCCCGTGTGTGGATGGCTGGCGGTAAGCCGGAAAAAGTAGTGTTTAGCAATGGCGCCCGTGCCGTGCAAAGCAACGGCACCGTGGTTACCGGGTCTCGCATTACCATTACGCCTCAAACCGGTAACATGACGGCTGAAGAAGGTGTGAATACCTCGTTAAAAAATGGTGGCGATGCTCCCACTGTGATTCAATCCGCGTTTCAGCAGTACGACAAAGCGGCGGATACCATGTTGGCCAGCGGCAATGTGCGTATTAAATACGGTGATTACAAAACAGCGGGCCCCAAGGCTGTCTTTCGTATGAAGGGTGGCGATGTGGATACCATTGTACTGACGGGGCGTAGCAAAATCGTCACTAGCAACCGTCAAGTAGAAGCCGATAGCATTGTGATAACCACCAAGCCCCAACAGCATTTTGATGCTCAGGGCAATGTGAAGAGCCAGTTCATCAACCAGGCCAAACCCAAGGTCACTCCTGTTGCGGCAAAGACTCTGCCCGTTAAAACGGCATCAAGCACTGTTAAAGGAAAATCGGCCAAAGCCGGTACTCTTAAAATGCCCGTTAAATCTTTGCCGGGTCAGCCGACGGGTGGCGATTTATCGGATAACTACCTGAACTAACACACAGGCAGGGCCTGGCTTTATTGTTTTTACTTAGGGCTTTTTTATGACACTTGCCGTTCATCAATTGCTTAAATCCTACGGGGGGCGTCCTGTTGTTAACGGGGTCTCGGTGCGTATTGAACCCGGCGAAGTGGTGGGCTTGCTAGGCCCTAATGGTGCTGGTAAAACCACCAGCTTTTACGCTATGGTAGGCATTATTCAGCCCGATGGTGGTGAGATTTTGTTGGATGGGGCATCCATCCGTCATTTGCCCATTCATGAGCGCGCCCGCTTGGGATTGGGATACTTGCCTCAAGAGCCCTCCATTTTTCGAAAGTTATCGGTGGCGGACAATTTACGCTTAGTACTGGAATTTCAACACCAGTCCAAGGCTGCCATCAACAATCGTATTGAGACGTTATTGGATGAATTTGGTCTGAGCCGCTTTGCCGATACACCGGCCATCCAATTGTCGGGTGGGGAACGCCGCCGCTTGGAAATTGCCCGCGCGCTGGCCACGGATCCGCGCTACTTGCTGTTGGATGAACCCTTTACCGGCATTGATCCCATTGCCATTCAAGACATTCATGGCCTCATTCGCCAGCTAAAAGAGCGGGGTTTGGGTATTTTGCTAACGGATCACAACCCCAAAGCCACACTGGCTATTGTGGACCGGGCCTACATTGTCCATGACGGTCGCATTATTTTTGAGGGCACCAACCGAGAAGTGGCCGTCAATCCATTGGTACGCCAATATTACTTGGGCGAAGACTTCCATCTGTAAGTTTTCTCTGTGATTGCTCCCGTGTTTTTAGAATGACTGTGCCTGCATGACTGCTGTTTCTTCTCCTCCCTTTCGGTTTTTTACCACATTGGATGCTATGCTGATGCGGGAAACCTCGACGAAAGTCGTGGCGTGTTTGGCGTTGTTTACCTTGTTGTGGCTGGCCCCCGAAACCTTGTTTCGCCTCACCCATGCCTTGCTGGATGGCCGTATTGCCCTCAATCAATTTGGTGAGTTGTTGCTGTTTAGCCTTCCCGGTATTTTGGAGCAATCCATTCCCTTGGGGGCCTTGTTTGCCGGTATTTTTACCTTTCGTCGCCTAAGCTTGCACTTGGAATTGGTGAGTTTGTGGAACGCAGGCATTCCACTCAGTCGCCTGATGGTGCCGGTTTTGGCCGTGGGTTTAATATTGTCAGTCTCTCATGCGCTGCTGCAAGAAGTGGTGACGCCTCTTATTGGGCCTCGCTACGAAACCCTTAAGGCCCATGCGGGCTTAAGCACCACGCGCCCTACCAGCTTTGCCACGGTGCTGGAATCGCCCGAAGGCCGCTGGGAACGGTTTTTTTTGGTGGATAACATTTTGCCTGCCGATGACCACAAACCCTTGCAACGCGTGTTTGTGCTGGATTACGCCCCCACCGGCATGCTGTCTACCATTCGTAAAGCAGATACAGGCCAGTGGGATGCGGGCCGTGGGGCGTTTCAGCTGAACAACAGCAATACCTTTTTTTTAAATGATCAAGGGTTGTACATGGGTAGCCAGGCCTTTGCCTCGGACTGGGTAGCCTTACCCCAGCGCGCCTATACCTTGCTAACGGAAAGCCTGGAAAACCCCAAGCAAATGGCGTGGGCACGATTGTCTCGCTACATTGATTTGTTAAAGGCCAACAAACAACCCGATGATGCCCGCTTTTTTGAGGCTCGTTTGGCGCAAAAGGTGTGGATTCCTGTGGCAGCCATTGTGTTTTTAGGGCTGGGTTGCTTGCTGGGTATGGAGCCCACTCGCTCTAGCAAAGCGTATGCTTTGGTGTTTGGGGCCTTGCTGGTGTTTGTATACAGTGTGGTCACACCGGCGTGTATTCACCTGGCTCAGTTGGGGCTAATTGCTGCGTGGCTGGCAGCCGGGCTGCCCTTGGTCATTACCGTGGTGGTGGGCCTTCTTTTTATTCGCTTGCGGCGACGTTTGGAGCGGGGCTAAAACGCGGCGCATTTTGGCTTCTACTGAGGGCAGGTGATGAGAAACCTCTTGTCGTAAGGTATGCTGGCGTCACCCCTGTGTGTGTTTATAGTGCTTGTGTTGGGTGCGTGTAGGCTGCATCGTCAATGGCGGGTTTTCAAAACCACTACAAAACCTTAGGCCTTCCCAACGGGGCCGATGCTGCAGCTGTGAAAGCGGCGTATCGAAAGGTGGCCCGCGAAGCCCACCCCGATTTAAACCCCACCGACGCTACGGCCACCGAACGACTTAAAACCATTAATGCTGCCTATGATGTGCTGGGCAACCCCGATAAAAAAAAGACCTACGACGATCAGTTGGCCGTTATTCAAGCCCGAGCTGATCAAATCAATCCACGGAAGTCGGGACAGCAGTCGTCTCCTAAAAATAATGCCTCTACAGAGGCCAACCTTAAGGATGCCTCAACCACTTCATCCAAAGCGTCTACCTCTGAGGCAGAAGCGGAAACCCCACGCTGGGCCTTTGATCGCTTTTTAAACAAACAGGTCGCTAAAAAAGCCCCCGCCGCAGGGGCCACCGATGCCAGCGGCACCACATGGGGGGTGAACCGATGGTTTGAGGGCAAGCCCAGCCCTAAAAAACCAAGCCCTCAGGAGCAGCCAAAACGTCAATCGCAACCAGAGCCTCGCATTGAGCCTCGCCGAGGGGAAGATGTTCGGGTGGATACCCACCTCACTGCCAAAGAAGCTGCGGAAGGTACCCGTAAAACGGTGCACGTGAAGCATAAAGATCCTTGCCCGGCGTGTGTGAGTACGGGGTTGCTGAATGGAAAACAATGCCTGCGCTGCCAAGGTGAACGCCAATTACTAACGACCCGCAAGCTGGAGGTGAATATTCCGGTAGGCGTGGTGCAGGGGTCTAAGGTGCGCGTGGCGGGGGAAGGTGGCCATGGTTTGTTTGGTGGCGATAACGGCGACTTGTATTTGATCATTCGCATTAAAGGCCACGGAGTGGCTTCAGAAACGGCATCCTCGGCAGCAGAGCCACGCCCTGCTTCAGAGTCAAACGATGCCTCTACCCAGAAGTCTGAAACGACGGCACCTAAAGAGTCATCTCCCATTACGCCAGAAGCCAATACCGACGAAACCTTTAAAATTGACGGCCTCACGGTGCGCAGTGCCGTCAAAGTGCCGCTGGTGGATGCCGTACTGGGTGGCGAAATTCGCGTGGCTACCGTGCATGGGGCTGTGACTGTAACCATCCCCGCAGGCACCAACAGCGGCCAAGTGCTGCGCCTAAAAGGCATGGGCATTGCTGAAGGCGACAGTGACACACTAAAAAAAGGGGATCATTTGGCCACCGTACAAATTGATTTGCCGTCGGCCTGGCTAGCAGGCAAAGGTCCTTCTGCGGCGGAAACCATTGTGCTGGAGCGCTTACGGCCTCAGACGCCTCCATCATCCGACTAGACCCCTATTGGTAGTGGCGGGTGTTTACGGTACTGTAGCGAGTCAAGAGCTTTTAAAGTCCTCTTGCGGCATCTGGAGCGGTGTCCGAGTGGTTTAAGGTGCAGACCTGGAAAGTCTGTGTTGGTTAATAGCCAACCGGGAGTTCGAATCTCCCCCGCTCCGAATTTTTTGCCCCCGCCTTGGCGGGTTCTATCACTGGCATTGTTTGCTACAGCCAAAAATTATGGAGATAAATGCGAGTGGATAGACACAAAGCCCACTGGCAGCCTCCTAAGCAAAGCTTGGCGATGTATGTGCATGTGCCCTTTTGCGCTTCGCGCTGTGTGTATTGCGATTTTACGATCAGTTTGAATAAACACGGCGGCCATCAAGCCTATGAAGAGGCTTTGTCCCAAGAGCTAGAGTATCGCCTGGCCCAGTTGCCGAAAGGCTATTACCAATCCATTCACAGCGTGTATTTTGGGGGCGGAACCCCAAGTCTAATGCCAGCCCGGTGGTTTGCCAGTGTTTTGGAGCGCCTGAATCACGCCATCCCCATGGCTGCCCATTGTGAAATCACTCTAGAAGCCAACCCCAATGCCGTGGTGGATGCCCCTGCCGACTATTTAGCCGCTGGGCTGAACCGTGTGAGCATTGGCACCCAAAGTTTTAATGCCAACGAGCTAAAGGCTCTCAGTCGCAATCATAGTGCCGAGGATGCCATTGCGACGGTGCAGGCCTTTCAACAGGCGGGGTTTCAGCGGGTGTCGCTGGATTTGATGTATGGCATTCCTCAGCAAACGGTAGCCAGCTGGAACCATTCACTCCAACACGCCTTGGCGTTGGACGTTGGGCATATTTCCCTTTACGGATTGCAGCTAGAGACAGGGACGCCGCTGGAGCGTCTCATTCAGACGGGTGCCCCACGCTATGCACTGCCCGATGAAGATACCACTGCCGATGCCTATGAACTGGCTCAGGAAACTCTGGCAAACGCAGGGTTACCCCTGTATGAAATAAGTAACGCTTCCATAATCGGAGAAGAAAGCCGCCATAATTTAACCTATTGGCAGTGGGGCCATTGGTTGGCCCTGGGGCCGGGGGCACATGGTCATAGTCAACGTTTGGAAGGCCCCGTGCAGACGGAAAACGCCGATACTGTGGAGGCTTGGCAAGCCAACCCAACGGGGGGTCTGGTTAAGCCCGTCTCATCCCAAGAAGCCTTGGAAAACCGACTCATTTTTGGCTTGCGAACCCGATGGGGCATCCATGTGGCTCAGGTAGCCGAAGCCTCTACCCTCAATGAAAAGTTGCTGTTATCACGCCTGAATCCCTTACTCAAAAAGCATTCCACCGCCTTGCGGCTGGAAGAGGGCTGGCTACGGCTAGTGCCCCAGTACTGGGCCACCAGCAACCAAGTGCTGCAAGACGTAATGGGCTTGTAGTAGCTCATATAGGCTATTGAGGGCTATTTCTCTCCAAAGAACAAGCATCGGTGGGAGGCTTTGGAACTTGAGGGTTAAATGGCGATTTGTTGCAAAAGTGTTACAAAATTGGCCTCAAAGGCTAGGCAAGAAATGCAACAGTTGTTATTATAAAAATATAAAGTTTATATCCTTTGCGTTGTGGCAAGCCATAACCGGGTTTGGGTATAGCACATAGGCTTTTGGAATTTTCTTGGAATTTTTTTAGGCTGGCGTTAATTATTAACAGGGTGTTTATTAATTGTAGGCAAGGCGTTTGCACAGGCTGGTAAGCGATAGGTTTTGCCAGTAACCATTGTGTTGGGTATCTATCGAATTGGTTTTGATACATACCACCGAACACCTTGGGATGCCAACGCTTTGAGCTCCCTAACAACGGCGAAGGCTTTTGGTTAGAACGGCAGCAGCTTGGCTTTGCTGAGCTTTGATTTCTCGTGCTTTTAGGTCCTACCTCGTGCTTATAAGGAGATCGCCCCTCATGACGACTTCCCCTACCCCTTCCAATGCTTCTTTCAACAAACCGGGTCGTAAACTGCTTCATGGCGGTGGCATACCGATGGCCACTCCTCTTAGTGAGGCTGAAAAATCCTACCTACAGGCGCTGGGTAATGCCCAAGCCCCGCTGTTAACGGCAGCCCAAGAGCAGGCGTTGTCTGCGGCCATGCGCACGGGCAACGAAACCGAACGGGTGATAGCCCGCCGTAAGCTCATTCAGGCCAATTTGCGGTTAGTGGTAGCAGTGGCAAAAAAATTGTTGGCCCACAAACAGTCCACCACCGGTAACACCATCACCATTGAGTTGAATGATTTGATCCAAGAAGGCAACGTGGGCTTGGTGCGGGCCGTGGATAAATTTGATGGCAGCCGCGGGTTGCGGTTTTCCACCTATGCCACGTGGTGGATCCAACAGGCGGTCATGACAGCACTGGCCGATAGTGAACGCCCGTATCGCGTGCCCGGTAATGCCCTGACCCATTTTTATAAGGTGATTGCCGCCTTTGATCGCTTGGCGGATGAGACCGACACCCCACCCACCATTGAAGCGGTGGCTCGACTCACGGGGTTTTCGCCTGCCAAAGTAACCGAACTGCTACGCCTGCGCCATGCAACGGTCTCGCTGGAATCCACCAGCCACGACGACGAACAACCTTTGGAAGCCCGCTTGGCCTGTGAGTCTCCCACCCCAGAAGGCGGGTTGCTGGAGCGCGAAGAGCGCCAACAACTCTATCGCGCGTGGCATTTTCAGTTGTCCGAAAAAGAACAGCAAATTTTGGGGCTTCGCTTTGGGTTGGCTATGCCCACCCCTACGGTTGTGGCGAGTGTCCGATCTCGAACCAAGGCGCCTGTGGGTCCTATTATTCAAGCGTCTCATCACCCTGCAGCCTTGGGATGTTTTACTCTTCCCTTAGTGGGTATGGGGCCCCGTAAAGAAACCCTGGAAACCATTGGCAAACGCTTTGGCGTCAGCCGAGAATCCATCCGTAAACAAGAACAGCGCGCCTTACTGACTCTTAAAGCCGCTTTGGTGAAGGGCTAAGCGAGGTTACTAATGATCCACCTGCCAAATTTGCCACGCCCCCGACGCATACGCCATGTGGGTATTGTTGGGGGCTGCGGCCACCCAGGTAGAGACAAAGCGGGCACCAGCATTGCCTTGAGGGGTGCTGGAATTGGTATTGATGAGCACGTAATCCACGGCTTTTAAGGCACGACGATTGTCCTCCCACCCGTTTTGAGGCCCTTGGTTTTGAATAAGCGTCAAAGGCCATGCCAAGCGGCCTGTTAAGCGTCTTACGGGTTGGGGCAGCGTGGTGAGCCAGCGTTCGGTGGGCAAGGTTTGGCGACTGAGCCACGTGAGGGCCTCTTGCTGGTGGAGCAAGTCTCCCGACAGGAGAAAGCCGCCGCCGTTGTTAGCATCAGCAGCGAGGGCGTAGGTGTTTAAAATGCTAGCAGGGCCTTCCAAAGCGCTTTGGATAGGCTGGTTACTTCCGACATCCGATACAATCAAGGTATCAGGTGATTGGATTCGCACCAGCACGCCGTGAATGACCATAAGGGCGAGTAGGCTTGTCATCAACCCTTGCCCAATGGGCTTTAAATACAGGGCACCCAGGCCTTTTTGCACCCAGTACAAGCCGGTGACTAAAAAGAACAGCCACAACGGCCATAGCGGTAGACTGGCCCAGCCGTCTCCCAAGGGGGTAAGCAGGCTAAGTATGGCAGCAAACAGTAAATACAAGCTGCCCACCCCTGTAAAGTGGGTGAGGCCAGCAGCCATGCCAATACCGATAATCAGAAACAGCCCCCAGCGAATGGGCTCGCACGCCGCCCAACTCCACACCGTTCCGTCGTGAAGCCACGGCAAGGGCCAACTACCCAACAGTCCATCCACCACGGCCATCATGTTGGTATCCAGTACTTGAACACTGCCTAAAAACGAGCTGAGGGAATGACCTGAAAACCACTGAATCCATGCTTGGGCGCTGTCCATTACTGCAGGGCGAGACCACGACCATAACAGCCACGGAGCCAACACCACCGCCATCCACAACAAGCATTGGGCAGTGCGCTTCCACCTCAATCGTCTCCAGGCTAAGCACACAAAGGCCAGCAGTAAGGCTGCGCCCATCACATCGGTTAGTAACGACGCGGTGAGCCACAGGCCACAGTGAATCAGGTGGCCCGTTTCAATGTCATCCACGTCTTGAGACAGGGTGGCATCCACCACCTTGAGGGCCAATAGGCTAAACACCGTATACAGAAGACTGGGCGATAGTACCGAAACGCCTTCTGAGACCACAGGAGAGACCACCACCAGTGCGGTAATGAGTAACGCCAATGAGGGTCGAAGCCTTTTGCGCGCGTAAACAAACACCAACACAATGGCAAACAGCCACAATCCCCATTGCAGCCCTAACCATACGGGCAAAATACGGGGCCAATCCTGGTGGGTTAGGCTGGATAATCCTGCCAGCAGCAGTGGGTACAAGGGCGGCATGGGCAGCATGCCCTTATCGGCAGGGTTAAGCAGGTGCCCCCCCTGCATAAAACCCAAGGCGCTTTGCACCGTGGCTTGCGATGTTAGCAAAGAATCTTGCCAAGCGGCCGTTTGAGAAAACCACAGTAGGCTGGCAACCAGTAGCAAGGTCACCACAAACACCCATTGCAACGACCACCGATGGTACCACGGCGGGGCATCGCTTTTGGGAGCTGCTTTTAAGGCAGCTTTTGCTAGTGAGACGGCACCTTTGGAACTGCTCGCCATGGCCATCCTTAACAATCTAAGAGTACAACCTAAGAGTGCAACCCGAGGGGACACAATAGAGGCAAGACCTCTATCATAGCGGATTTTGCGGCATTGGGGTTGCCGTGGCAGGGCTGCTAAAAGCGCAGAGTCTTCTGTTCGGTACCCATCATGAGGGTTAGCGAACCACTGCCACCCACCGGTGGTTTGCCATGGTTAGTAATGGGTGCCGACAACGGAGCTACGAGGGGCAACGGCACGCCGTCCACTTCAGGTTCGCGCATTGGCGTGGGGGCTATGGGTAAGGCTTTGGGTGTGGGCGCCTTTGGTGAAGAACTGGCGGTTTGCACCGTGGCCTGAATGATGGGGCGGAAGGGACGCAAAGCACGCGGCAGGGGAATCCACCCTGTGACGCTGCGGGCCAATTTACCCACCGTAGAAGGACTGCTTTGAGTGGGCGATTTTACGGTTTTAGCGACGTTGGTATTCGCCGCTTTTGTACCAGAGGATGGCACTGTGGGTTGGGGCAACGTTTTGGTATTACTGGCTAATATGGTGGCGTTGGTAACACCGGGGCTGGGGGTGAGTGGCATACGGGCAATGGTGGCCCAGTATTGGGCCGGTGCCACGGCGGGGTGCACGTTGAGGTAGGCCAAGTATTCGTTGGGGTCTTGGTATTGCTGGTTTACGATGGTTTCAAAATGAAGATGGGGGCCCGTGGAACGCCCTGTAGAGCCAACGAGCGCCAAGGGCTGACCGGCCACAATGCGATCGCCGACGCCCACCAGCCGCGCCGACGCATGGGCATAGACCGTATGGAAATTGGGATGATGCTGCACCACCACCACGTTACCGTAGCCGTCTTTCCACCCAGAAAAAACCACCACGCCGGGTTGGGGCGCGTAAATGGGCGTGCCTTCGGGAGAGGAGAAATCCAGCCCCGCGTGAAATCGTTCGCTGCCCGTAATGGGATCGGTGCGTTTGCCAAAGGGAGAACTGAGGGGGCCCTTTACCGGTGAAAATTGGTAGGGATTCGGCGGTGTTAATGCTTCGGAGGAGGAGGGCATGTTGGGTGTGCGCGCAGTGACGTTGGCCGCCACGGTGCCCATCCACGGCAGAAACAAGCTGCCTACCAATAATAACGCCAAGCCACTCGCCACAGGCCGAGACCGTAAGGCAACAATGCACGGTGTAGAAAAGCAGCGCAAACCCATGAACATTGGACACTCACTTGTTGCTTTGGGGCGCTAAGGCGCCTAACTCTCTAGGGGGATAAATAAAGTTGGGTAGATTACTGTACACCATGAGGTGATGTTGTGGGACCTAATCCAACAGCCTATTGAAGGCCCTTCTATTGTAAAGAGGGTTTTGCGGGTGTGCATCACTTACTTAGTGTAAGACCCTTGTTCGGATGATTTGAGAATACATTACGGTTTGGGGCATAATAGCCGCCCATTCCATTATGCTTATTCCATTATTAAGTGTGCTTACACTATGAACGGTATTCCCACCATTGCTGCACCCGTTAGCCTCAATCGTCCGCCTGATGACGTGCGTCCGTGGGGTTGCTTTTGGGTGTTGGTGGATGCCCCCACCCACAAGGTGAAGCAGTTGCAGGTCACGCCAGGGCATCGCCTTAGCTTGCAACGCCACAAACACCGCCAAGAGCATTGGGTGGTGGCCCAAGGCTTGGCCACCATTACGGTGGATGATCGCACGTGGGATGCGCCTGCGGGCGAAATGATTTTTATTCCTCAAGGAGCGGTGCACCGCTTGGCCAATCATGGCACCGAAATCGTTACCTTGATTGAGCTTCAGCTGGGTACCTATTTTGGCGAAGACGACATTGAACGCCTGCAAGACGATTATAAACGGCAGGAGTAATGTCTCCTTTTAGTTGAGGTCTAAGCCTCGGAGTTCTTGGAGCTATCGCTGCTTTTCGTAGGG
>JARXAD010000010.1 GCA_029866025.1 Vampirovibrionales bacterium
TGATTGAGCGGTTGTTTGGCTGGCTGGATGGGTTTAGAAGACTGGTGGTTCGCTGGGAATATAAGAGTAAAAACTACGAAGCCTTGTTTAAGCTGGGTTGTGCGCTCATTAATCTACGACGCTTAACGGGATAGGTTCTAAAAACGGATGCATTTGAATCGATCTTTGAAAGAATGGTAAGCACGGCACTTGTGTCAGGGTATGTGCAATCTTTTAACTTTTTAGGGAGAGTATTAAGTGTGTCTGTAATTTGAACTGTATCATAATTTACCTTTGTAGCCGGCTGTGCTGAGAAGAAAGGGTTGCATTGTGAGTGAAAGCGAAGGTTGGAATGTAATTTAAATATAGTCGACATTGCATAGATCCTTTAAAGGGAAGTTATCCTTATTAAAGACAGGTAAAAATATAAAATTGTTTAAGCCATGACGGGCTGTTCGGGCGGCGGAAGCTCTGCAGGCATATCGATGGCAATCTCAATGCGGCTGCGGAACAACAACGACAACACCTCGTGCTGGATGGCCCACGTGAGGTTCTGGAACATGTCGTAGGCTTCGCGCTTGTACTCTAGCAGCGGATCTTTTTGGCCGTAGGCGCGCAAACCAATGCCTTCGCGGAGTGCATCCAAATTGTGCAGGTACTCAATCCACTGGGCATCAATGGTCTTTAACAGTATTTCCCGCTCCACGCGGCGCAAAGGGTGTAAGCGTTCTTGCTGTTCGTCATTCGTCAGCACCGTGCCTTCGGGCAGCGATTCAGCCGGGTCGTCATCGAGGCCTAACAGTTGAATCCCATGTTCGGCATGGAGTTGGCTGGCGGCTTCTCCCACCTGAGTTTCTAACGCTTCGTAAGCCCGTTGGGCTTCTTGCTGAAACAGTTCCACCACTTGAGAGACCGTGAGCCCTTGGAGTGATTCCATGGTCACGGTTTCGGTAATTTGAGGTACCAAGCTGTGGAGTTGATCCACCAAGTCTTTCACCGCTTCGGGGTCGGCGTCGGTAATATCTCGGGTAAGGGGCAAATGGGTGGCCACCAAACGGGCCATTTCCATGTCCAGCATGTGCATCATGGATTGTTTGAGACGAATGCCGTCCAGAACCTGCTTGCGCTGGCCGTAAATCAGGGCGCGTTGTTCCGTCAGCACGTCATCGTAGCGCAGCACGGTTTTACGCACGTCAAAGTGATAGGCTTCCACCTTGCGCTGGGCGCTTTCAATCACATGGCTTACCAACTGGGCGGCAATGGGCAGGCTTTCGTCTACTTGCATCAGGTCCATCATGGCGCTGACACGTTGGCCGCCAAAAATGCGCATCAGGCTGTCTTCCAGCGACAGATAAAACTTGGTAGAGCCGGGATCCCCTTGGCGAGCGGCGCGGCCACGCAACTGGTTATCAATGCGGCGGGATTCGTGGCGTTCGGTGCCCATAATATGCAGGCCACCCAAGGCAATCACCGCTTCTTTCTCAGCATCAGTGAGGGCTTTTTTCTTCGCCACCAAGGCTTTGTAGTCGTCTTCAGGCAAAGTGCGCCAATCGGTGCCTTGGCTAGCCAATTCTTCGCGCACCCAAAATTCGGGGTTGCCGCCTAGCAAAATATCCGTACCGCGGCCTGCCATGTTGGTGGCAATGGTAATGGCCCCTTGGCGACCGGCTTGGGCCACAATGTAGGCTTCACGTTCATGGTGCTTAGCATTGAGGACTTGATGTGGCACGCCTTGCTCAATGAGGGTAATGGCTTGGCGAATTTTTTTCATATCATCAATGTACTCGCGCACTTCTTTGGGAAGAGCCGTATCGGTGGCCGCTGTCTCGTATTGATCGGCTGAAATGCTGGCTGGGCCAGAAAGAATAGCACCCAGGATGGGGTGCGCTTTTTCGCTGTCTTTTAAAAATTTATCCAAGTACGTGGCTTTGCGCCCCAAATAAGCCACCATAGGCGCTGGTTGGGTCAGCAATGCAGAAATCAACTCGGATTTATCAATACTGGTGGTGCCCACCAACACGGGGCGTCCTTGCTGGTGCAGGTCCAGCAAGTCTTCAATAACTTTCAAAAATTTCACTTGCTCGCTTTTGTAAATCACATCGGCTTCGTCGTTGCGTAAATCCACGCGATTAGTGGGGGTAGCCGCCACCGTTAGGTTGTAGATTTTGCTAAATTCCGCTTCTTCCGTCAGGGCGGTGCCCGTCATGCCGCACAGCTTGGGGTATAGGCGAAACAGGTTTTGATAGGTAATGCTGGCCAACGTTTGGGTTTCGTCCTGGATAGACACCCCTTCTTTGGCTTCTACCGCTTGGTGCAACCCATCGCCCCAACGGCGGCCTTCCATCATGCGGCCTGTAAATTCGTCCACAATCACAATCTGATCGTCTTTGACGACGTATTCTTTGTCACACATAAACAGCGTGCGCGCCTTAAGGGCCTGCAACAAGTGATGCGCCAAGTTGGTGGTGGCATCAAATAAATCCTCTACCCCCAACAGTTTTTCGGCGTGCTCTATGCCTTCTTCCGTTAAAATCACGCTTTTGGCTTTTTCATCCAGGGTGTAGTCTTCTTCCACCACCAGTTGGGGGGCAATGGTGGCCATATGGCGATACAAGTCGGCGGATTGCTCCAAACGCCCGCTGATAATGAGTGGGGTGCGGGCTTCATCAATGAGGATGCTGTCCACTTCATCCACAATGGCGGTATGGTAGGGGCGTTGCACCATGTGGCCACGACTGGTGGCCATGTTGTCGCGTAGGTAGTCAAAGCCAAACTCGTTGTTGGTGCCGTAGGTAATATCGGCTTTGTAGGCGTCACGTTTCGCCAGTGGGTCCATGCCGCTGGTCACCACGCCCACGGTTAGCCCCAAAAACCGGTACAAAATCCCCATCCATTCCGCATCGCGGCGGGCGAGGTAATCGTTGACCGTTACCACATGCACGCCCCGCCCCGTGAGGGCATTGAGGTAGGCAGGCAAGGTGGCCACTAGGGTTTTCCCTTCGCCGGTGCGCATTTCGGCAATACCGCCGTTGTGAAGGATCATGCCCCCCACCAGCTGCACATCGTAGTGGCGCATGCCCAAGGCGCGCTTGCTGGCTTCGCGGCACACGGCAAAGGCTTCGGGTAAAATCCATTCCAAGGCTTCTTGTTGCAGTTTCCAATCGGCTTTGGTGTTGTGTAAGTCTCGGGGGCGCTGGGCCAGCTCGGCTTTAAACCATTCGGTTTTGGCGCGTAGCTCGTCATCGCTTAGGGTGGCCAGTTCTTCCTCAAACTGATTGACTAAATCCACGGTGTGCCAGTGTTTGGCAATGCGGCGTTTGTTGGGGTCGCCCAATAGTTTGTTCAGTAGCGCTAGCATGAGGAAGGTCCCACCCAAGGGTCAATAAAGGCCCCTTATTCTAGCACTAAGTTCTCGCATCCAGTTTGGTTACGCGTGGGTGTCGTATAGCTCTCTGGGGATTTCTTCAATGAAGTGGGGATCGTGGATATCGAGATGCTCATTGACCCAGACCAGTTTGTCATTTTTAGAAACGTGCCATTTGCCAAAATAATTATTTAAGTAGCTTCTTAGTTCGGATTTAGGAGGCGCTTCGTCGAATGTACAAATGAAAAGAGTGTCTTGAATACTTTTTGGCACAGAAGTAGCATTTTTACCAATGTAGCAAACGGCTAATTGTTTTTTATGGTTTAAAAAGAATGACGGCATGATGTCGTATTTTTGAATGATCTCAAGTAACTTCTCAGATAATTTCTTTGCTTTTAGATTGTTTTCCCTCTCTTGTGGGTGCCCTGCTTGCCCACCTACAAGGATGGCACTTTTTATATCATGAAGATGTTTTGCAATGATACTTCCTAGATTGAGTTTATCCTTTGTAGCATTTTCGTAAAGCTCTAGAGCATTCTGGTTTGTTGTGTCTGATGGGTTAAGATGACCTATTTTCCCAGTTTTTTTATTGCTTAGTGTGACGCTTGTGCAACTGCGTACCTCACATGTGAACGAGGCTGCTTTTTCTAAAAATTGATCGTCATCAGTTATTGCCCACCCATCAGTACCCCCCTGTGCGACTGCATCTGCTTTTGATAATTGTATAAGTTGATAGCAAACGGGTTGGCTTACCAATGCAATGTTGGCGGCAAACGTTGGGCGGTGGGCGTGTAAGTGTGTCATAGTCACAGGGCTTTTTGGTGTGGGTGTAAACGCCTTAAACCCTCTCAATCTCTATTAAGAACAATAAAAGGCGCCATTGTTTTACAAACCTTAACACCCAGCCTTTGGCTGGGGGCAATGCGTGGTGGTGTTTGGGTTTTGTTTAGGTTGAAATACATGATTCAACGCTTCTGATAGGAATGGACAGACCCCGCATGCCAACCGCGACCGAAACGCCCGCCTCCCCAATGGTTCCCAAACCAACGCCAGCGCAAATTGCCCAATCGCTCAAGCCCCACGTGGGCCGAAAAATTGGCTTTGTTCACCTAGGTTGCCCCAAAAATTTGGTGGATACCGAAACCATGCTGGGCCTGCTGGAAGCCGACGGCCACCAGATTGTAGGGGACGAGGCCGACGCCGACGTGATGCTGGTGAATACCTGCGCCTTTATTGACAGCGCTCAGAAAGAATCCATCCAAGTGCTGGCCAACTTGGCCGAAGGCGGCAAAAAGCTTTTGGTAACGGGCTGCTTGGCTCAAAAATTCCAAAGCGAACTGCTGGATCTGTTCCCCGAAGCCGAAGCCGTGGTGGGCATCCACAGCGTGCCGGATATTGCCAATATTGTGCGCCGCACCGCCACCGGAGAGCGCGTGACTGCCACCCAGCAAGACCCCACCTTTGTGCTGGAAGACGACACCGTGCGTCGCCATGTAACCATGGGTGCGTGGGCCTACCTGAAGATTGCCGAGGGCTGCGATTACAAGTGCTCCTTTTGTATTATTCCCAGCATGCGTGGGGCCTTCCGTAGTCGCGATGTGGAAAACGTTTTGGACAACGCCCGTAAGCTTGTGGATCGGGGCGTGAAAGAAGTGATTTTGGTGGGACAAGACACCACCAGTTATGGCAAAGACATTGGCAGCAGCCTAGCCGAGCTTCTGTTTCGCTTAAGCACCGAGGTGGACGGCATGGAGTGGTTACGCTTTATGTACGCCTACCCCAACCTCGTCAACGACGATCTCCTTACCGTCATTCGCGAGCAAAAGAACATCGTTAAGTACATGGATGTGCCCTTGCAGCACACGCATCCTTCGGTGCTTAAGCGTATGCGTCGCCCAGTCATGGATCATGTGGCGTTTAGCCAGCACATTCGCGAATCGGTGCCCGGTATTAAGCTGCGCACCGGCTTTATTGTGGGTTTTCCGGGAGAAACCGAAGAAGAGTTCCAGCACCTAAAGGCCGCCATGACGGAAGCCCGTTGGGATCGCCTTGGGGTGTTTGAATACAGCGATGTGGACACGTCTCACAGCAAAACACTAGAAAACAAGGTGGACAAAGCTACCATCAAGCGCCGCAGGGGCGAATTGATGGCCCTGCAACAGCAAATTGCCTTTGAAGAAAACCAGAAACTCATTGGCCAAACCGTCAATGTGATTGTGGATGAGATTAACGCTTACGGACAGGCCACCGCCCGCACCCAGTGGGATGCCCCCGAGGTGGACAACAGTGTGCTGGTGAAGGTGGGCGAAGGCCAAATCATTTTGCCCGGTGAAATTTTACCCGTGCGCATTACCCACGCCGGCCCCTACGATGTGAAAGCGGTTTTGGCATAAAGCTTGCCTAAATATTGATAGATAAGTTGTTTCCAGTTGTGGGTGGGCCGCTGAGTGCCATTATTCAATTCCCAATCCACCACATCATCATTGGGGTTGACACCACTATTAGTTAAAGAAATCACCTCACCACCAACGCCCTGCCGCTCCGAAAGTTCTACCTGATCCTCAGGATCAATGATGCCATTGTGGTTAAAGTCAAACACTTTTAACGATAATACTATGCCGTCAGCATATTCAACCCGCTGGATATGTTCGGTGCAAATGCCGCCGAGCGTGTTGGCCTTGTAATAATCTTTTCTAATACCGCCATGCTGTTTTACCAGCGCTTCGCGCTTGGCTTTAAACTGCTCCTGCGAGTAGCGCCACTCGGTAGTGCCTTGAATCTTACTAATTTCAAATGGGGCCATGATAAAACCTTACTGTTCATTTTTTATTGCAAATAAAGAAAGTTAACGTTGGATTTTAAATGTATAAAAACAGACTAACTTATTTTAAGAACACTTTGTAACCAAACCGAGACTACTTTGTAATGCGGTCTACTCTTGCTACCATAGGTGCGAAGCGTTTTATGAAGACCTAGGAGACGATCCCCATGTTTGATATGGCCAAAATGATGAAGCAAGCCCAGCAGCTGCAAGGCAAAATGGAAGCCGCTCAAGCCGAGCTGGAAAGTGTGTTCGTCACCGGCGAAGCCGGTAGTGGCGCTGTGAAGATTAGCGTCAACGCCAAAATGGCGGTGCAATCCGTCTCCATCTCCCCCGAAGCCTTGGGTGACGCTGGGATGCTGGAAGATCTCATTAAACTGGCCTTGGAAGACGCCTACGCCAAAGCCAACACCGCCACCCAAGACAAAATGAAGTCAGTCACCGGCGGTCTCAACATTCCTGGGCTTAAACTTCCCTTTTAACAGCCGAGGCTTCTTCTTATGTACGCCTCGTCCAGTCGCAGTGCTGCCTTGCCACGGGGCCTTCAAGCCTACGCCCCTCCTTTGGCGCGATTGATTGAGTCCTTTCAGGCGCTGCCGGGCATTGGGGCCAAAACTGCCCAGCGCTTGGCCTTTCATGTGCTCAAGCAGCCTGACTATCAGGTGGAAGGGTTCTCCAAAGCGTTATTGGAAGCCAAACACACCATTGTGGAATGCGGCGTGTGCTTTAACTGGGCCACCACCACCCCGTGCGAGCTGTGCGCTCAGCCTAACCGATCCCCTGACCGCTTGGGGATTGTGGCCTACCCGGAAGACGTCTTTGCCCTAGAGCGCTCGGGAGAATTTCCCTACCGCTACCATGTGCTTCATGGCCTCATTTCACCCTTGGATGGCTTGGGCCCCAGTGATTTGCGCATTGCGCCCCTCATTGAGCGCTGCCGCCAATTGGTGGCAGCCGAAGAACCTCTTAAAGAAGTGGTGTTGGCCATTTCTCCCAGCATTGAAGGCGATACCACCAGCTTGTACATTACCCAGCTGCTGAAGCCGTTGGGGCTAAACGTAAGCCGCATTGCCTTTGGCCTACCCGTAGGCGGCGAGCTGGATTACGCGGATCAACTCACCATTGCTCGCGCACTCGCCGGGCGTCAAAGCGTTTAAACGCGTTTTAATGTTGAGAGTGTTTAACCCGCCATGGCTTGGGCTTGTTCGCCTAGCCACATCAGCACGTTGGGTTGGGCACTCAGCATGTATTTGCTAAACAGGCTGTCGTTGGCCAAGGCGGCTACTTGCACCAGCAAGGTATCTGGCAATTGGCTAAAAAACTGGAGCAATATTTCTTTATCCAGCACCGCACAGCTCAGCATCAGTTGTTGGCGGTCCATTTGCTCAAACTGGCGAAACAAAAAGTGGTCGCTCATGGCCATCAGTAGCTGAGGGTCTTGCTTAAAGCTTTCCATCATCAAGGGCTGCAAGGCTTTAAAGGGCAAGTAACGAATGCCGTCCAGCAGGCGGTGCTTTTTAAACCGTTGCAGCATGGGGCGCATTTCGGCCTCACTTAAGTTGCCCACGGCTTGGCCCGTAATTTTTTCCATTAAAAACCGAAGGTACTTGGGCTCTAAAATCATCAGGCGCTCTACCAGCTCTCTCACAGGCAGCCGGTCGGATTTGAGGATGCCCATAATCTCTACCAGTGGCATTTTTTCCACCAGTTCTTTTAGGCTCATCACACTCATCAGCATTTTGATTAACAACTGTTTGGGTAGATACCCAATGAGGCGCAGTAGGCTGCCTTTGCCAAAAAGTTTTAGGCCCGGCAGTAGTTCTTCTTTATCCATCAGCCCCATTAAATTCAGCCAATCACTGCGGCGAAGCAGTTTCAGCATCATCAGCTTGTTGTCGGCCATGTTCATGTGGCGTAACACTTCATGGATGTCCACACCCCGCCAGCCTTTTTCTTTTAGGTAGCGGGTACCGTCGGATTTTTTTAAATCTTTGGCCATACTGACGTGTTGCAGGCCCATCAGCTGGTTGTAGTCTAGGTCGCCGGCTAGTTGCTCTACGGCACTGCTGGGCAGGGCGTAAAACAGGTAGGGAGACCATGGGGGCAACGGTGTATCCAACCCCAACGGGGAAATGCCAGACAGCAAAGACATACAAAAGCCACAACCGCATTAGGCGGCGTTGTGTGTTGGCCTCTCCATAGCCCCAACCGAAACGCTGGCATCCACCCACGTTAGAAGGAGTATCGGCGGCGGCGCTGGCTTTCTTTAGCAGTGTGTTTTATTGGTAACGCGTGTTTGTAACCCGTTGCGGGCCGTGATAATTTGACACTACAAATTGTTGTTTAAACGGTTGTTTTTTAAACACCGTTACTTATTTATCAATTCTGACTGGATACTGAATCATGACGACTTTCTCCCAATCTCTTACTGTGGTGAAAATTGAGCACCCCCCCTATGGCGTCAATAGCTACGTGGTGTGGGATGAGGCCACCAAAGACGCCTTTTTAGTGGACATTGGCCATTGTATTCAGCCGGTGTTGGGTGTGATTACCGCCAACGCTTTGAACTGCGAGATGTTGTTCCATACCCATGCCTTTTTAGACACCATGCTGGGGCAGCCCGCCTTGCGGGATGAAATGAACCTGCTGGCCCACTTAAACCCCATGGATGAGTTTTGGTTGGCCCACATGGATACCCAAAGCATGGTGCTAGGCATTGCGGATATTCCTCAGGCTTTTGTGGATCAACAAGTGCGAGAGGGGGATGTGATTCAGGTGGGCAGTATTAAGGTTAAGGTATTAGAAACACCGGGCTGCACGCCGGGTTCCGTCAGTTACTACGTGGAAGAAGCAGGCCTGCTGTTTGTGGGCGATGTGATTTACAAGGGCAGTTTAGGCCCTACCGATATTCCCTACGCCAATACGGAACGCCTGATTGAGACGGTGAAAAACCGCATCTTTACCTTGCCAGATGCGGTGCGCCTATTGCCCACACGCGGCGACGAAACCACCGTGGGCGCTGAAAAAGCCACCAACACCTTAACCCCCACCAAATACGGCCAGTTTGTTACCCGCCCAGCAAGGGTGTAGTGACTAAAATATTAAGAAATATTACAGACACGATAGCCCAATAAGCATCTTGTCGGCTTCACGGGGCTTTATGCGGTTTAGAGAGCCTATCCGCAGGATTCCCCATGAAACTTCAAGCGTCACCCGCCATGGCCTTTAGTGCTATCCGCAGGCCCCAACAGGTAGCAAGCCCATCCATTGCCGCCCATGATAGTGTGCGCTTTGGTAGTGCCACCATTAAGCTGGCTACCGTTACCGCAGCAGAAATAGCTGCGATTAAGGCCAATTTTTCTGGAAGAATTTTTAGTGCTATTCATGAACTAGGGCACGCTTTTGGACATCTTTTTGATGGGAACACGATCAAAAAAATCCAGCTCCATGACACAGGCAAAAAAATCGATTCCTTATCAAAAGTTGGTTATATTTTAACTGAAGGAGCTGTAATTGAGTTAGAAAAAGAACCTGCCATAGCAATAAGTAGTGTGAATGCCTTTAAAAATTCCCTTCATAAAAAAAGTCTTACCTTGGCTTCCGGCCCTGTGTTAACTAACTATATACACAGTCTTAGCAACAATAAATTCTCAATTGAACAACTTCTAAAAAAAGAGGTAACACCCTATCAATTTTTAAAATATGCTGGCGGAGAAACCGACCACAGCAAGCTCGTATTCTTTAATCACCTGTTAAATAACAGAATAAGTCTCCCTAAGGATCGTTTTGGAACTAAAATACAAAAATTCTTCAAGCGGTTTTTCAGTAACATCAGGGCGTGGATTAACCCTCATAAAGAACATGCCACTATTATTCAATGGATCCGGCAATCACACGAACTAATGAAAACCGTTCCCGAAGAAGGGCTATTTCGCTTGGCCAAAACCCTAGAACAACACGGCACCATTGAAGGCCACGACACCATTGAACGGTTAGTCAAAGAAGCCTTGGGTAAAGATTACGACACGCTGCAAAAGCAATTCAATACGTTGGTTGCCAGCTAATTTTTGTAAAATTGAAGGGTGTTTTCTACGTTATCGGCCTATAACGGTTGCATGGGGGGTATGTTTACCGTTTAATGGCTGTCTTCAATCCATAGTAGGGTAGCCCCTTCGTCTCGCTGGTGAGGTTTCTCATCTGGGCAAACAGACAGGCTATCTACTTTTTTGTGTTTACTCGCTCTTTCGTGCCCTGATTATGACTAAAGGAACGCCCTGTGCCAACAATCTCGCAACTGGTTAAAACGGCTCGTAAAGCCGCCATCCGTAAAACGTCTTCGCCCGCGTTAAAATCCAATCCCCAAAAACGTGGCGTGTGCACCCGCGTGTACACCACCACCCCTAAAAAACCCAACTCGGCCTTGCGTAAAGTGTGCCGTGTGCGCTTAACCAATGGCTTTGAAGTCAGCTCCTACATCCCTGGCGTGGGCCACAACTTGCAAGAGCACTCGGTGGTGCTGATTCGTGGTGGCCGGGTAAAAGATTTGCCTGGTGTGCGCTACCACAATGTGCGCGGCACCCTCGATTTTGCCGGTGTGAACGGCCGTAAACAATCGCGCAGCAAATATGGCACCAAGAAAAACGCGCAAGCCGCTGCCGGTAAAAAACGCTAGTAGCCGCTCTTCATTCGTATCTGTTTTTAGATTTTACTGCTTAGGAGTTTCTTATGTCTCGTCGTCACAAGCCGGCTAAACGCATCCCAGCCCCCGATCCTATTTACCAAAGCGAGCGGGTTGCCAAGTTTATTAACCGCATTATGTTGTGCGGCAAAAAAGGCACCGCCGAAAAAATTCTCTACGGCGCCCTTGAATTGTTGGATGGCAAGGTGGAAGAAAAGCCCCTTCAAGTCCTCATGAAAGCCTTGGACAAGGCCCGTCCATTGGTGAAGGTGAAAGCCCGTCGTGTGGGCGGTGCCACCTACCAGGTGCCCATGGAAGTGAATGATTCCGATGGCGAAGCCATTGGCTCGCGCTGGATTATTGCCTATGCCCGGTCTCGTAATGGCCGCAGCATGATGGAAAAACTGGCGGCTGAATTACTGGATACGTATCGTGGCAACAGCGCCACCTTAAAAAAGCGGGATGAAGTGCACAAGATGGCAGAGGCCAACAAGGCCTTCGCCCACTACCGCTTCTAACTCATTCAATGTGTTTAAAACCGGTTTTGCTAAAGCAGTAAGGCCGGTTTTTTGCCACCAGCCATATTAAAAATAGGTAAAGGCGGCTTGCCGCCCGTTGACATCGGTTTGATTTCGTAAGTAAATCAACAGTCCGGCTAAAGTATCCGTTGTGTGATTCTAACGGGCATCGTTCGTCGCCTAATAGCCTACGGTCGCTGCCAAATGCATAACCACCCCGAGAGTGCATGTGCCGGCGATTAGAGTATTGTTTTGAGTGGATACGAGAGTTTCGTGGTTACGGTTGCCCCCCCTCGCCCTATAAATTTTCGCCCGGCTACGGCTGAAGGCGCTAAAAAAACGCGCTCAGGCACAGTGATGGGCTCGTCTTTATTGGCCCCCGTCACGGATATTAATCCGTTCTCGGAAGACGATGACACCAAGCGCCGCCGTAAAAAGCGGGATCGTCAAGCGGCCGCTGAAGCAGCCATTAGTGATTTGGAAGAGGCCTATCATGTAATGCTGGAAGGGATCGATACCGACTCGGTGCCATTGGATGAAGCCAGCATTAAAAAAGCCATTGCCAAAACCGAAGAAACCCGTGGTGCCTATACCAAGCCAGAGAAACAGCAGCTACTGGCCCTGGTGCGTAAGGCCAGAGAATCCCGCCATCCCGAGTTGGTCCGCGCTATCTCTTTAGAGTTGGGTCTGGGCCTCTCGCCCACCTTGGAAAAAGCCGTGTTTGCCTCTTTGGGTAAGGTGATGATTCATCATCGTGATGCCAAATCCGCCATTAAGGCTAAGTTAAATGATCCTAACTTGGATCCCAACCTGGCAGCCCACCTTCGTGCTGTGTCTCTGCTTAATGGGGTTGAGACGGTTGTCGCTCGTATTCAGTTTGCTGCCACCACCGTTAAACGCTGGCTAACAGTGTAGTTCTTTTATAGACAGTTTTTATCGTCATTGTTGATACTTGTCGGAACCTCTTCGTTGACTCCTTTTTTTGGGGGGTTGGATTGAGAGAATTTCGGGTATACTGTTGCGTGCAGTCGTCTGCCATGTTGAAACCCATGGAAGCCCATTGCTCAGTAACCCAGGTGCTTATTGCCTGTGGGTGCTGGATTTTACCGTTAGCAACAAGATGGACTCTCCTCTCATGAAAAATCGGCTCTTTGTCCGTAACCTTAGTTGGGCTGTTACCGAAGACGATCTGTATGATCTCTTTGGCCGTGCCGGCCAGGTCACCTCGGTCAAAATTCCTACCCGCCGTGAAGACGGCAAGTCGCGTGGTTTTGCCTTTGTTGAAATGTCAACAGAAGATGAGGCTCAGCAAGTGATTCAGCAGTTCAACGCTATGCCCTTTAAGCAGCGGGAACTCTCCGTAGACTATCAAGATGAGTCGCGTGCCTCAGCTCCTTCGGGCGGCGCTCGTAGCTTTGGCAACGACACTCCTGCTTCTCCAAACCCCAAATTGTTTGTGCGAAATGTGTCTAATAGCGTTTCAGATACCGAGTTAAACGAGCTGTTTGGTCATGCCGGTACCGTTATTTCGGTATCCGTGCCTACCGATCGTGAAACCGGCCAGCCCCGTGGCTTTGCTTTTGTTGAAATGGCCAGCACCGATGATGCGACCCAAGCCGTTGAAAAGCTAAACGGTCACAGCATTGGTGGTAAAGAACTGGCGGTTCAATTCCAAGACCCCACCCGTGCCAAACCCTCGGGCGGTGGCTATGGTGCTCCTCGCGAGCGCTCCACCAGCGGTTACGGCTACTAGTCGTCTTAAAAATCTAGCCATTGAACGGGTCTGACCTTTGGGTTGGGCCCGTTTTTTCTGAATCTACGGTGTACCTCCAAATTTATGACAAGGTTGGGCGAAAAGAGTGACTAAAAAATGAACCCTAAAACATAAACCTAAGCGCTGGCCTTGCCACAAAACATGGGAGGTAATCTGGCGGATGACCCAGTTATGTGGGCCACCAGTCAGCGCTTCTACTGGAACCGGGGATTAGGATGCCTGCAGAGCAACACACGTCTGTGCCGTAGTTTTACGGGACTTACCAATCGTACAGGAGCACCTGAGCCGGTCAGGATAGATCAACTATACTATTTGAATTAAAGTTTGAACAGCGAACAACCTTTACGACCCGCCAAGGCGGCCTTTATAAGTTGGCATTTGGCGTAAACCCCATACGTTTTAGAGGGTAGCTTAGAAGCCACTATAAAAACCCGCCTTGGCGGGCGTGCGAACGGGACTTTCTTGTGGCATACTGGCCCTGTTACGTGCCTGTGCGCCGTTTTGTTTCTTGTGAGGATGAACGCTTCCATGACCTCTTCTCCTTCGACGCCTTCTAAAAAGCAGCCCTGGTTGGGTGTGGCCCTTGTCTGCGCTATGATAACCGCTTTGGCGTTGGGGTCGCCTGTGTTGGCCAAGCTAACCAACAACCCCGATCATAGTAACGCTCTTGTTTCTTCCCATATCGCTACGAAAGGTCATTCCATGACAACCTCCGAACTCACCTTTACCGAAACCCCCAGCGGCTTGCAGTATGCCGATACCGTAGAAGGCACTGGCGACACTGCCACGGCTGGCCATCAAGCCGAAGTACATTACACCGGCACCTTGTACCCCAATGGCAAAAAATTTGATAGCTCCTTAGATCGTGGTGACACCTTTACCTTTGCCTTGGGTCGTGGCCAGGTTATCAAAGGCTGGGACGAAGGCGTGGCCGGCATGAAAGTAGGCGGCAAACGCACCCTCATCATCCCTGCCGAGTTGGGCTATGGTTCCCGCGGTGCCGGTGCTTCTATTCCTCCCAACGCCACCTTGCAGTTTGAGGTCGAGCTCATCTCCGTCCGCTAGGCTGCAAAGCAGCCCTATTAATGGGCTGAATCTGGCGTAAACAATTTAAAAGCCCCTCGATACTTTTTTTAAGCATCAAGGGGCTTTTTGTTTAAGTGTTGTTAATCATTTTTTATTCTTTTTTCAATCCACTGTCATAAAAGGCACCTATTAGTGATTTTAAATAAAAATTACCCGCTTCATAAACGCTATTAGTTACACTATGAGAATTACGATCCAAGTGGGAATATTCTTCTAGGCCCAAGAGAGTATTTAGCTTTTGTAGAGTTGATTTGTTTCCAATAAATGCTCTCCATTGCTCTTTTATTTCATTATAGATGTCAAGGTGATTTCCATCTTCATCGTTTCTTATTTTAGCAATTCGAAGCTCTGACAAATTGTCAAAATCTGCCACTATTTCCCAACCGTCTTTTTCCGTAAGATTTTTCGTGCGGGCAACAAAAGCCGCTTGTTGTTCATTCTTTTGACCAAGAACTATTCCACTAAATTGAGAGGAGAGGGGGGTACGTGAGATTGTCATGGAATGACCTTGCGTAGAGGTGTGGGAAGAATGTGAGTGTTTGTTTAACCACTACTATAAAGCCACCTGAAAAAACGTAGGTGCTAGTTTGTAACAAACTGTAACCAGCTGTTGCAGCAAAAGGCCACTGCAAAAGCCCAGCGTGTATGGGGCCTTGCTTACGGTACAATAACGGATCACCCGTGAAGCGTTACGGGCGTTTTTTTTAGGCTCAGCCTTCGTGACTTCAACTGACACCCTTTTACAGCCCCCCGTTGTATCAACCTCGGCCCCACCGGTGATTGAAACCCGCGACTTGGTGCGCACCTTTGGCAACCGCATGGCGGTGGATCACCTCAATTTATCCATTGGTAAAGGCGAGATTTTTGGTTTTCTGGGCCCCAATGGGTCGGGAAAATCCACCACCATTAAAATGCTGTGTGGTTTGCTGATGCCCACCAGCGGCACCGCCACCGTGTGTGGGCTGGATGTGGCCACGGCCCCCGAGGCCATAAGAGCGCGCATTGGGTACATGCCCCAGCAATTTAGCCTGTACGGCGATTTGACGGTGCAAGAAAACCTGGATTTTTACACCCGCCTGTATGGCCTGACGGGCGACTATGCCAAGCAACGCAAAGAAGCGGTGATTGAGCGGGTGGGCATTGGCCATTTTCGCACCCGCTTGGCCCGCCAGCTGTCTGGCGGCTGGAAACAGCGCTTGGCCCTGTGTTGTGCCTTGGTGCACGAGCCCGATATTATTTTTCTCGACGAGCCCACAGCATCCATGGATCCCGTCGCTCGCCGCGAGTTGTGGGATTTGTTGTTCTCCTTGGCCAGTGATGGCGTCACTCTGTTTGTTACCACGCATTACATGGATGAGGCCGAACGCTGCAGCAGCGTGGGCTACATTTACAACAGTAAGCTGATTGTGAGCGGTGGGCTGGATGAACTGAAACAGGTGCGCGAAGTGGTGGATCAAGGCCAGCACCGCTACGAGGTGATTTGCTCCCCCTTGGTGGCGTCCTTTAATTGGATTCGCCAATTGCCCGGCGTGGAAGACGTGACGATTTTTGGCCAAAGCCTGCACGTGGTGGGGGCCGATTATTTAACCGAAGATGTATTGCGAGACCATTTGAGTGGCCAAGGCATCACCCTGCGGAGCATTCGCAGCATTGAGCCATCCTTGGAAGACGTGTTTGTGGCTCTGACCAAGCATTATCAGCAACCGGTGGAAAACCAAGATCCTTCGTGGGCAACGTTGTTACCCAACGTCATGCACACGCCCTTGGTTAAAGGCCTCAGTCACACCATTCATTCCTTGGAAGAAAGCGTGGCCACATCGGTGGCAAACCTCAATCCCCTTAAAAAAGACCCTGCCTCAAAATCGACCCATGATGGAGACGCATCATGACCACGCCTCCTATTTGGTCGGTGCAGCGCTGGGCATCAGTGTGGGAACGCATGGCAGGCTTTGCCACCAGCCTAACGTGGCCCGGTATTGAAAGCATTGTGCGCAAAGAGTTGATTCAGCTCTTTCGCGACCCCTTTTTAGTGACCTTTATTGTGTTGCTGCCCATTGTGCAGTTATTGGTAACCGGTTTGGCCATTGCCAAAGATTTACAACATATTCCATTGGCCATTTGTAATTTGGATCATCGTAACGCTAGCATTGAACTCATTAAGACCTTTCAAGCCAGCCAAGTGTTTAACGTGACGGAGCGCAGCTATTTACCGTCGGATTCAGCGGTACAACGCGCCTTGCGGCAAGGTAAGTTTAGGGCAGGGATTGTCATTCCCCCTGATTTTAGCGAACGCTTGCTCAACCCCAGTGGCGGTGCGGCGTCGGTTCGCATTTTAATTGATGGGGCCAATGCCACCATTGCCAAAAGCATGCGGGCCAATGCCATGGCGGTGGTGGAAAGTTTTCAGCGGCAGCAAACGTTGGGTGGACGTAGCGTAAGCGGCTTGGCCGGCAGTTCGGCGTCTAATTTAATGGCGCTGCCACGGGTGGTATCCTCGGCCACAGTGCTGTACAACCCCGAGCTGCAAACCGCTTATTTTTTGGTGCCGGGCATTTTGGCCATTATTATGCACATGATGACCATTTTATTTACCAGCTTTGCCATTGTGCGAGAGCGCGAAAGCGGTACCCTGGAGCAATTGATGGTGACTCCTATCCGGGTGAGTGACTTGATGGTGGGCAAAATTTTGCCTTACGCCATGATTGGCTTTTTAGACATGGTGCTAACCTTACTGGTCATGGTGTGGTTTTTTGATATTGGCATCT
This sequence comes from Vampirovibrionales bacterium, assembly GCA_029866025.1. Classification (GTDB taxonomy): domain Bacteria; phylum Cyanobacteriota; class Vampirovibrionia; order Vampirovibrionales; family Vampirovibrionaceae; genus JARXAD01. The sequence continues at coordinate 16,986 of JARXAD010000010.1, forward strand.
CGGGCAATTTTCTCTTTCTGCTCGCAACGTCCAGTATCTTTATCATTACGTCGTTGGCCATTGGGCTGCTAATCTCTACCACGTGCCGGTCTCAGGTGCAGGCGGTGCAGGTAACCCTGGCGCTGTTGTTGCCCAGCTTGATGATTAGCGGCTTTGTCTTTCCCATTGAGCCCATTCCGTGGTTTATCAAAATCATTAGTTATTCCCTGCCCATTACCTATTATCTCGAGATTATTCGAGGCGTGGTGATAAAAGGCAGTGGCCTTGGTGAACTGTGGCTACCGACTCTTATTCTATCGGTGTTGGCTGGGTTGTTACTTACAACCAGTGTGTTGCGTTTTAAAAAACGGGTGGCTTAAAGTGATGAAACAATTCTTCAATGGAAGTGTTTGGTTTGTTTTTTTGAGTAGCCTGTTGCTTGGGGTGCTTACTGTCAATGCAGAAACGTTAGAAGCCACTCCCACACTAAAACCACCCACGGCCATTCAAACGCCAGCCAACCCAACGGATGCCGTGCTTAGTGAATGGTTGAGTCCGTATCGAACACAGGTTTTTGTTTGGCATGGGGCCGATGATGCCTTGGTTGGGTTGAATGAACTGATCACCCAAGCGGTCCAAAATCACCCCCTCATCGCAGCGGCTCGCTTAAAAGTGATTGAAACCGAAGCCAAGCATGCCGTTGTGGAAAGCAAGCGGGTGCTGTTCTTTTTTAAATACTTTGATGCCCAAACCATGGCGGGTGGTGCCGATACCGATGTGGAGGCTGCCAAAACCCACGTGAAGGCCGTGGAGCAAACAGCCCTGAATGATACCGTGGCTCAAGCCCTCCAGTTGGGCGAGATCACTTTGGCGCATTGGTCTGCAACCCATGCTGTGCAACGGGCAGACCGTGCTTTGGCTATAGCCCAGCAGCAGTTTAAAACGGGCACCATTGTGGCCTTTGAACTGAACGCCAGCCAGCATCGTGTGTTTGCTGCCATTCAACAAGCCCAAGACGCAGAAACCCTTCGTCGGAGTCTATCCACAGCGTTAACCTTGCCCTTGGGTTTGAGTGCCTCTACTACGGTAGGGCTGAAAGCTTTTCATCCAACGGCTGATGGGCTATTGGATTTAACCGCTTGGCAGTGGGAATTGCCAACCTCGGTTGCCTTGGCGCCCACTCCAGAGCTTGTGGCTACCGCCTTACAAAAACGGCCAGACATTTTAGAGTTAGCCCATCGTCTAGAATCCGTGATTCAACTTCGAAAATCCAGTGCGTTGATTTTAGACAGAAACCAAACCAAAGTGTTTGAAGCCGCCGAAGCGGGTCTAAAACAATCGTTGGCTGCGTTAAAGCAATTGGCCTCGTTGCAAGTCATCGAAGCCTCGCAACGATTAGAAGCCGCTAACCAATGGGTACAACTGGCGGAAGCCGATAAAGCTTTGGCGGCAAAAGCTTACGCTCAAATGAAGGTAAGCGTGAAGGCCGGATTTAACAGTGACCATGAGCTGAAGGATTCCCAAGCCTTTTGGGATGACGCCCAAGCCCAATGGGGCCGGGCGGTGCTAAAGCGCTCTGCGGCGCAGGTGTTGTTGTTGTATCGTTTGGGCTTACTAACGCCACAAACCTTGGCCTCGCTTCAAGAAGCGTCTCAGGTTTAATCTTCTAAAGAATGCAAGCCGTCGCCTATAAGGCCATATATAAAGCCACTTTGGTGTCGGCAGCTATTCCAGATCCAAGTATATAAAGCGGTCGTTGGCCGCCTAGTTTAGGCTGGTCCAAGGGACCAACTGCAACCACGCTTGGGTTTTTACGCCGCCCATTTGGGCTTTTTGGCGTTGTTGGGTACTCAGTACATCCATCATGCGCTGCAATACATGTTCTTCCAGTACCGCTTCCTTGACTCGATTTCGAATGGGTTCGTTGCGCAAGCCCAACTGGGTTGCCATGCGCACTGCAAAAGCTAGTTCCGTCATCCACTACTCCTCACGCGTCCCGTATCTCCCCCGGCAAGCCGGGTTTATCCACTAAGCTTATGGGCTCCACTACCCACAGTGCTCTTTTTTCTTGTTCCACAGTGTGTTTATCAAGTCGGCACAGCCGACAGAATCTACTTGCTTAAGGCGTAAACGCCAATAGTATGGTGTCCTTCGTTGTTAAGCTCTTGGTGTTTTTGGTTGCCCCTCCCAAGGCCATCAAAAACAAAGCTTAAAAACCAGGCTATGGTATTTACGTTAAGGTGTGTTTCGTTGCATACGCAATCGCCTCCTACTCCATTCCCGCTAGCACTACTGTAGTGCATTCTTAATAAAATAAAAACATTTTTAAGGCATTAATTGCGGGTATTGATACAAACGGTTACAAACTGGCATCAAAATGGGGTCAGCATGTTTTTATGCCAGTGTCATAGGATAGAGGTACCATTTCAATATCATCATAGGGGACTGTTAGACATGAGTTTATTAACACACGGCGCCGAGCAAATTTGTGTCAAATTTCTTCGTGGGGCTGAAGAAATTGGTGCCAGATTGGGTGCCTGCAATACTCGTAATGCGCTTGCAGGGCAAGAAGCGTTAAAAGCGGGTAACATTGATGAATTTTATAGATTAGGGTTTGTGGGTAAAAACAAAGAGGCTTTAAAAAGATTTGAAAACATGAACTGGTTTGATCGCCAAATTTTGGTGTTTAGAAACTGGATTGCCGAGATATTTGCAGCGCCCAAGCTACTGATTGACAAAGGGATTGCGGCAGCAAACCATGGCTTTGATGATTTGGTGAAATTTGCAACGCATCATACTCAAAAAGCGGCTGTTAAAGCGGCCGATGTGATTACTGCGGATGCGTTAGCCTCTGTAAAAACAGCTTTAGCCAGTGACGAGCTGGTGAAGAAAGCCTTGTTAGGAAGACTTCAAGGGGTTCCCTTAGATAAGTTAGCCTACGGTGAAGAACGTGTATTGCAGGCCCTCACCGAGTATTTTGCACATATGGATACACCGGCAATTAATAAATTGATAAGCTCGTTAAAACTTAATGGCAAACAACAAGCAGAGTTGAAGGTTGCTATTGAGAAAGAATTTAAGCGATTGGATCACTTGTATGGTAACAAAGTAGCAACTGGGCAGCTAGAAATTATGGCCAAAGAAGGTGGTGGTTATCACCCATTAAAAACAACATATGATGTGACCCGAGAACTGGATTCCATTGCTGTACTAACCGTACTGGAGCGCGAAGGGCATTTACCCGCCATTGTTGGGGCCAAGAACAACCGTTCCCTAGAGCAGCAACTGCGTGGCCATGTGGATAGTACCTACACGCCGTATGCATTTGGTAAAATGGATCGACATCAGTTTAATGCCCTTGATGACATTGATAAAGCAGCGCATCAAGCAAAGTTTAAAGACCCTGCTACAAAAGCGAAGCTGATTGCCGATGCAAAAAAACAAGGGTTGGATATGGATGCTTTGAAGGAAAAAATCCAAGCAACTGCGCCAACGCTAAACAAGCCAAAGTTAGTTAATTCAGGCGAAGAAAACACGATTATTGATCTGGTTTTAGCCAAGCGCCTTGAAGACCAATACGGCTTAGTTGACTCATACGATGAGGCCGAACTGATTCGGCAACTTATTGGGCAGCACGCCAAAACACCAATGGCTAAACCCTAACTTAGGTCGTAAACCCACAGGCTCCGAGATTTCTCGGGGCCTGTTTGGTTTTGGAGTATTTTTAAAAAATTACGGGCTGGTATAGGGCTTTAAGGTGGGTTGGTGCAAGGCTTGGTAATACGCCGTAAAGCGCTCAATCACGGTGGGCACGCTGTCTTTCACCATCAGCACTTCGCCATCTTTAAGGCGTATCACGGTATCTGGGGTGGCTTCCACCGTTAGCATCCAATCGGGGTTTAAAAAGTATACGCTGCCGTTTAGTCGGGTTAGTTCAATCATGAGAGTTGTTCCTTTGTGGGGGGGCGTTCCTGCCCCGCGCCCCTCCCCAGTTTTTTAAGGGCTACGCCCTCAAAATCCCAAAAAGAGAAAACCAAAACAGTGAAGATGCTCCCAAATACAAATTAGCAAAACACCGTTATACGGTGCAGCAGTAAAAGTTGAGGGCGGGTTTGCGGGCGGCCGTTACTTCATCCACCTTTTTAATGGGCATGGTGTGGGGGGCGTTGATGACCACGTCGGGCGTGGTGCGGCATTCGTCATCAATACGCTTCATCACAGCAATAAAATGATCGAGGGTGTCTTTGCACTCGGTTTCGGTGGGCTCAATCATCATGGCTTCATGCGCCACCAGCGGAAAATACACCGTCATGGGGTGAATGCCATAATCCATCAATCGCTTGGCAATATTTAGGGTGTTCAGGCCGTCGTGCATGGCGTGTTGCTTGTGGCTGTTCATCACAAACTCGTGCATGCAAATGCGGTTGTAAGGTATTTCATAGGTGTCTTGCAGTTGGCTACGTATATAATTGGCGTTCAGCACCGCATCCGTGGCCACTTGCTTTAGGCCGTCGGCGCCGTAGGCCAGCAAATACGTGAGGGCACGCGCCATCATTTCAAAGTTGCCGTTAAAGGTTTTCACGCGGCCAATGCTATCCGGCAGGTTGCTGTCCCAAAAATAACGAGTGCCATCAAAAGCCGCGTTAGGGCTGGGCAAATACGGCGCCAGTTGGGCCGTCACACACACGGGGCCGCAGCCGGGGCCGCCGCCGCCATGGGGAGTGGCAAAGGTTTTGTGGGTGTTGATGTGCATCACATCAAAGCCCATATCGGCAGGACGAGCCACGCCCACAATGGCGTTCAGGTTGGCACCGTCGTAATACAGCAGGCCACCGGCATCGTGGACCAGGCGGCTGATTTCCAAAATATCTTTTTCAAACAGGCCTAGCGTGCTGGGGTTGGTGAGCATAATACCGGCAGTGGATGGCCCTAAAACGGCTTTAAGGGCGTCGAGATCGACCAGGCCATTGGGGGCGCTTTTAATTTCCACAATGTCAAAGCCGCACATGGCCGCACTGGCAGGGTTGGTACCGTGGGCGGAATCGGGCACAATGATTTGGCGACGCTGCGTCAATTGACCGGTTTTTTTAAAGTGGGCCTTAATCATCATAATGCCCACCAGCTCGCCTTGGGCACCGGCGGCGGGCTGAAGAGTCACGGCATCAAAGCCCGTTACGTCTTTCAGCATTTCTTGCAGCGTATAGATGACGCGAAGAGACCCTTGGCTATCGACATCGGGCGTAAGGGGGTGCAACTGAGTTAAGCCGGGTAGCATGCCGTAAAAGTCGCACACCTTGGGGTTGTACTTCATAGTGCAAGAACCCAAGGGGTAAAAACCGCCATCAATGCTGTGATTAAGCTTTGATAGTTTGACAAAATGGCGCACCACATCCAGCTGGGCCATCTCAGGCAAACGGGGCACATCGCCCCGGAGGCGAACGCCTTGGAGCAGAGTCTCAAGGGGCTGTTCGATAACACCCACGGCGGGCAAACTTACGCCCAAGGCCCCAGGGCGCGATTGATCAAAGACGCTGGGCTGAAGGGGTGATAGGTCGCTGGTATCTCCGTTAAGGATGGGGCGAGTCATGTTGTTTTGTTCGGTTGCTGTGATCATCACGAATAGCCCTCCTTACAACGAACAGGCAACAGCGGGGGCTGTTGGTGCCATAAAACTACTTTTACCGTTTCCATTGGTAACTGTCGTGCCGCTTAAAATGGCTGATAAGGCAGACACATAGCGGTCCATGTGCTCGGGGGTGGTCAGTTCGGTGCAGGTGACGAGCAATCCGTTGGGGTATTCGGGATACAGGTCCGCCAGTGGCACGCCGCCCAAAATCCCTTGGGCTGACAGTGCTGCTAGCACCTCGTTAACCGGCTTGGGTAGGTTAATGGCGCACTCAAACACATAGGGCTGGCCTTCAAAAATTGGCGTAACACCGGGTAACTGGGTGAGGCGATCCACCAAGTGATGGGTGCGTTGAACGGACAGATTGGCCAAGTGCTTGAGCCCTTGAGGACCTACCAGCGTTAAATACACGGTGGCCTTTAAAATATTGAGAGCTTGGTTGGTGCAAATGTTGCTGGTGGCCTTTTCCCGACGAATGTGTTGTTCTCGGGTTTGCATCGTTAGGGTGTAGCAGGGGCGACCGTCTTTATCTTTGGCCATTCCCACTAGGCGGCCGGGTAATTGACGCATGTATTGGGTTTTTGTGGCCATAAAGCCACCATACGGCCCACCGTAGGATAAATTATTGCCCAGTGGTTGAATATCCCCTACCACAATATCGGCACCCAGTTTGCCAGGAGCTTCTAGCACGCCTAGGCTTGTAGGATCGCTGGAGACAATTAAAATGGCCTTGGTGGCGTCGCAAAAGCTTCGCAGTGCCGTAATATCTTCCACGCCGCCAAAAAAGTTAGGCTGTTGCACAATGACCGCCGCCACGTTGCTGGTGTCGGTTTCGGTTAAGGCGCGGGTATTCGCAAAGGTTTCTAGTGAGACCTCACCAAGGCCTTCCACGTAGGTTTGGGTGATGCCTCGGTAATGAGGATGAACGCTATTGAGGGTAAGAAAGCGGGTTTTTTTCGTGATGCGGTGGGCCATCATGGCGGCTTCGGCCACGGCCACGCCGCCGTCGTACACGCTGGCGTTGGCGGTATCCAAGCCCGTCAGTTCGGCAATCATGGTCTGGAATTCAAAGCCCACTTGCAAGGTGCCTTGGCTCATTTCGGGTTGATATGGGGTGTAGGCAGTGTAAAATTCGCTTCGGCTGGCAATGGTATTAACGGCCATAGGCACAAAGCGGGCGTAAGCACCGCCGCCCATAAAGCAGGCCTTACCACTGGCGGTGTTTTGTGTGGCCAGTTCGGTTAATAAGCTTTGCAGGCTCGCTTCATCCATGCCGGATTGTGGCAAGGTGCTTGTGGGTAAAGGATTTCGCAACGACTGAGGAATGTCATCAAACAAGGAATCCAAACCCGCTTGACCCGTGGGTAAGCCAATGGCGGCTAGCATCGCATCGCGATCGCTCGGTGTGTGGGGCAAAAAGTTGTGCATCACCATCCAAAAATCCCCCGTGTCCGTGTGTCTTACAACAATGTAACGATGAGGTTATGTTACGGCGAAGGGGAAGTGGCATCAAGCCAGCGTAAGATTGTTTGTTATTTTGTGATTTTTTTGATTGTGTGCCGGTATGGTACTTACAGCTCATTTTTATCTCGCCCATTTAAGATGTTATTTGAATTTGCCGATGAATACTACAGTTCTATCAAGAGGAGAGAAAACGTTATGAATCTTAGCTTTTTATCGTCTAAGCCATCGTTACCCACCGTAGAGCCTGAAACCTTTACAGTACAGCCGGAGGCCTTTGAAACAGGCATTGGCCAATTACAGCAGGAGTTAAAATCTTCGGAAGAAAATTTAGCTGCGGTTCTTAATACCTTGTCTTCCATTTCTAAGGCTAAAGACTTTGCTGAAGCCATTAAAATAACTCTGGATAGTGTAAAGAAAGAGTTTGGCTGGGCCTATGCGTCGTATTGGAAGTTAAATAGCGACCATTCGGCCTTGGTGTTTATGAGTGAATCTGGCACGGTTACCCCCGAATTTGCCAAAGTAACAGCCGAGGCCAGTTTTGCCAAAGGCGTTGGCCTTAGTGGTAAAACGTGGGCCAAAGGCGAACTGGTGTTTGTTGAAGATTTAGGCGAAATGGTAGATTGCTGCCGTCGCGAATCGGCCCAGCGAGCCGGTGTAAAATCAGGCATTTGTTTTCCTGTGTATTTAAATGGTGTTATTGCAGGCACCATGGACTTTTTTAGTTTAGAAAAGCTCGAGCCTTCGGAAGATCGTTTAAACACACTACGTAGTATCGGCAAAATTATTTCCGATTACCTAACCACCACATTCAACATGAATGAATCCAATGAAAACGCAGCAGCTATATTGAACACCTTAACCGCTATTTCTTCCGCAACCACATCTGAGACTGTGCTAAAGGCCACCTTGGATTCCGTTCGTCAGCAATTTAAGTGGGCTTACGGGTCTTACTGGTCGCTGGATAAACAATTAAATGCCCTAACCTTCAGCACCGAAAGCGGCACGGTTACCCCCGAATTTGCCAAGGTAACGGCAACTGCCAGCTTTGCCAAAGGGGTGGGCTTTAGTGGTAAAACGTGGGCCAAAGGCCAACTGATGTTTGTTGACGATTTAGGCGAAATGACGGACTGTTGCCGCCGTGAATCGGCCCAACGAGCCGGTGTTAAGTCGGGTATTTGTTTCCCCATCCGTATTGGTGGAGAGATTCGTGGCACCATGGACTTTTTTACCCTTGAAAAAATAACGCTGTCTAAAAATCGCTTAGACGCCCTTGACGGATTGAACAATATAGTGAATACCGCCTTAGAAAATATGGAAAAGGCTTATAAACAACGCGATAATTTAATACAGTCTCTTGAAACGGTACAAGGGTATGTTAAAGATTTGGATGATGATGTAACCAGCGTGGCTGTAGCTGTAGAACAAACAAACGGTAATATTCAGACGGTTGCAGGCGCTATTGAAGAAATGTCCGCATCTTTGTCCGAAGTATCAAAAAACACCGCTCATGCGTCTCACATGTCTGACCAAGCCAGCATTAAGGCTTCTGAAACAGCGACGATTCTCAATCAGTTGGGCGAAAGCGCCCGTAACATTGGCAAGGTGGTGGAAATCATCAAAGGCATTGCGTCTCAAACCAATTTGTTGGCCTTAAATGCCACTATTGAAGCAGCCAGTGCCGGTGATGCGGGTCGTGGATTTGCCGTAGTGGCCAATGAGGTAAAAGCGCTCGCCAATCAATCTGCCAAAGCCACGGAAGATATCCGTAATCAGATTGAAAATATTCAAAACATCACCGAATCTTCGGTGGATGCGACCAACGCTATTACCAAAATCATACAAGACGTAAATGATATTAATACCCAAATAGCCAGCGCTGTTGAAGAGCAAACCGCTACAATCCATGAAATTAGCAACAACGTCAGTGAAGTCGCTAATGGCTCACGGGAGATGGGTCAAAAGTCCTCTCAGGCGGCATCGCGTAGTAATTCCATTGCCGATACTTTGGTAGAACTAATTAGCAACGCCAGTAAACCGTAAATGAGCCTTTAAACACTTGCGCCATTAATGCGCTGTTACTGCAATTGTCAAAAAGCCTTCGGAGTCACTTCTGGGGGCTTTTTGCTTGCTTCTTTTGCTTCTTTAAGCAATTTTGACAGATAATACAGGCATAGCCTGTTTATCATTTGCCCTGTTGGAAGCCACCATGAACACAATTGCCCCAGCTACCATTGCCCCTACGGGTATTATCCACACCCCCAACGGCGATTACGAAACCATTATTGGCGTGGAAGTCCACGTGCAGCTAAACACCACTACCAAGCTTTTTTGCGGCGATACTCTCTCTTTTGGGGATGCCCCCAACGACCACACCTGCCCCATTTGCTTGGGCTACCCCGGCGTGTTGCCGGTGCTCAACCAGCAAGCGGTTGAAAAAGCCGTGACCTTGGGCTTGGCCCTCGGCTGTACCATTGCCACCGTGTGCAAGTTTGATCGTAAGCACTATTTTTACCCCGACCTGCCAAAGGCCTACCAAATCAGCCAGTTTGATGAACCCCTGTGCAGCAACGGTACCCTCACCCTGGCCAATGGCCGTGTGGTAGGCATTCAGCGCGCTCACTTAGAAGAAGACGCGGGTAAGCTCAATCACGTGGGAGCCGAAGGTTTGGCAGGGTCCCTCTATAGCTTGGTGGATCTCAACCGTGCGGGCACGCCCTTGCTGGAAGTGGTAAGTCACCCCGACCTGCGCAGTGGCGAAGAGTGCAAAGAATACATGGCCACCTTGCGGAATTTGGTTCGTTGCCTCAATGTGTGCGATGGTAACTTGGAAGAAGGCAGCATGCGCTGCGATGCCAACGTGAGTGTGCGTAAAGTAGGCGCTACCCAATACGGTACCCGTGCCGAAGTGAAAAACATGAACAGCTTGCGCTCCATTCAGCGGGCGGTAGAATACGAAGCCCAGCGCCAAGTGGATTTGGTGGAGAGCGGCGGAAAAGTGGTTCAAGAAACCCGCCTGTGGAACGACGCCACTGGCACCACCATTAGCATGCGTGGCAAAGAAGCGGCCAACGATTATCGGTACTTTCCAGAGCCCGACTTGCCGCCCTTGCGCCTTAGCGTAACGTGGCTGGAAGACATGAAGGCCAACTTGCCCGAACTGCCCAAGCAGCGCTACGAACGCTACACCCAAACCATTGGCCTGCCCGATTTTGAAGCCAACCTGCTAACTGAAAACCAAGAGCTGGGCGACTATTTTGACGCCGCTTTGGCCTTAACCGCCGATAACAAAGCCTTACACAAACCCATTGCCAACTGGCTGGTGGGGGATATTACGGCATGGCTTAACACCGAAAAACTTTCTCTGACAGATACCAAGCTAACGCCCTCCCTATTGGTAGAGTTGGTGACCTTGCTGGAAGCCCAAACCATTGGCAGTGCCGTGGCCAAGCAGTTGCTGCCAGAGCTGTTGACCGATGGCGCGAGCCCCAAAGCTTTGGTAGACAGCCGTGGCTTGGGCCAAATTAACGACACCAGCGCCTTGGAAGCCTTAGTAGCACAAGTGCTGGCGGCCAACCCTGCTGAAGTGGAAGCGTACAAAGGCGGCAAAACCAAGCTGATGGGCTTTTTTGTGGGCCAAGTGATGAAAGCCACCCAAGGTAAGGCCAATGCCGCCACCATGACCGAGTTACTCCAGAAAAAACTGGCCGAATAATCCTTAAAAGAGTTTTTTATGTTGTCTGCTTTAATGTTTATGCCACTACATTCGTTTCGTTCTTCTGCACCCCGTTTTGGGGCTGTGGATGAATTTGGGGTTTTTATTAACCCCAATCCCCCCAAAGCTACGAATGTAACAACTGATTTGAGTTCGGCTCCAGGAGGTTTACTAGATAAGGTTATTGATCTTTTTGAGACAGACCTTGTGACCGCTGGAGAGTTAATTGATCAACAACCACCGCTTGTACAACAAGCTTTACGCAACAAATTATGGCAACATTTGCTACCTAATGACAAAGGATAATGGTATGACCGTACTCACCCTCAAGCAACTCACTCAATCACTTGCCGGTAAAACCGTGCTGGTGCGCGAAGATTTTAACGTACCGCTCGACGTCACCGGCGCTATTACCGATGACACCCGCATTCAAGAGGGAATGGAAACCATCCAGTATTTGGTGGCTCAACAAGCCAAAGTGGTGATTCTATGCCATTTTGGACGTCCCAAGGGCCAAGTGGTGGACAGTATGCGCTTGGCCCCTGTGGCCCAACGCTTGAGTGAACTGTTGGGGCAAGCGGTACTCTATTCCCCTAACAGCTTGGAAAATTACGAGGCTTTTGTGGCCAGCGTCCAGCCAGGCCAAGTGGCGCTGGTAGAAAATACCCGTTTTTTACCCGGCGAAGAAAAAAATGACCCTGAACTGGCCAAACGTTTTGCCACCGGCATTGACGTGTTTGTGAATGATGCTTTTGGTGCTGCTCATCGCGCCCATGCCAGCACCGAAGGCGTGGCCCATTCTGTGCCCGTGGCGGTGGCAGGTTTTCTTATGGCGCGTGAGATTGAAGCCCTAACCCCCTTGGTGCCAGGCATGGGACAAGGCCCCAAACAACCCTTTACCGCCATTATTGGGGGCAGCAAAGTCTCTACCAAAATTACGGTGCTAGAAAATTTGCTAAACACGGTGCAGCACCTCATTATTGGCGGCGGTATGACCCACACCTTTAATTTGGCACTGGGCGGACAGGTTGGTAACTCCTTGGTGGAAAAAGAACATGTGCCCACGGCTTTACGCTTGTTAGAGCAAGCCAAAGCCAAGGGTGTTGCGGTGCACCTAACCAGCGATGTGGTAATGGCTCAGCGCATTGCCGCCGATGCTGAAACCAAGCTGGGCGACTCTAAAACCATCCCCGATGGCTGGGAAGGCTTGGATGCCGGCCCCGAAACCTTAAAGGCATGGGAGGCGGTCATTGCTCAATCCAACACCATCTTGTGGAATGGCCCCGTGGGCGTGTTTGAAGTGGCGCCTTTTGCAGCAGGTACCCGCCGAATTGCCGAATTGCTAGCCCAAGCCACCCAACGTGGGGCAACCACGGTACTGGGCGGCGGTGATACGGTGGCCGCCATTGGCCAATTTGGCATGAACCCCAACGCCTTTACCCACGTCAGCACAGGCGGAGGCGCAAGCTTAGAGTTTTTGGAAGGCCAAGTTTTGCCAGGTATTGCAGCCTTAAACCCTGCCCCCACCTTGGTTGCTGCTGGCTAGCAACTAATCGGGCGTTTTTAAGCCTCCTCATTATGAAGGACTTCGGCAGCCCGATCCTCATTAAAATGAGTCTGTCGCCTACAATAATGGGTTAAAGGCTGCTGTCTGCTGAGTGCAAAGGCAGTAAGCATCAAGGACTATTTACCCATGTGGCAAACCGTTCAGCAATGGTGGCTGCGCCGAGAAGGCGAGAGTCAGGCTTCTCGAATGTCATCGGGGAGCGGGTATGGTAGTGGCAAAAGTTCTTCTGGGCAACGGCGATTATCGTGGGTGGCCATTGTGGTGGCGGTGGTGGTGGTGTGGCTGGGCCAGCAGTTTCAGGTCAGTAACTTTATCGATGACCTGGAACTAAAAACCTATGATTTACGCGTGTTTTGGCAGCGCGGCAAAATGGCACGAAAACCAAGCGCGGAGGTCGTGTTAATTCCCTTTGATGATACGACCCTCAGCCTGTTTGAAGACGAATATGGTACTTGGCCGTGGAACCGTCAGGTCTCTGCCGACATGATGACCTGGTTGAGCAACACGGGCGCGAAAGCTGTGGTGTTTGACGTGATGTACACCCATCCCCGCCGTGGGAGTGACAAGGCAGGGGACGCCGCCCTCATTAAGGCGTTTCAAACCCATGCCAATGTGTATGTGGGCATGAATGCCGATAACCACGGCCCCGAGCTAGAAGCTCTCGGCAAAGGAACTTCTTCTAAACATTTTGAACACTATGGTGAGCAACTTGGCTTGAAAATTGAGGAGTCACCGGCATGGGATGGTTTTTGGAAAGAGAATGCCTTGCTGTCTCTTAATAATGTTCGGTTTTTACTGCCGGGCTTAATGTCTGTCGGAGACCGAGTGGGCTTGCTAAATCACTATCGCGATCGCGATGGGGTGAGTCGATCCAATCCATTGTTGGTTCGAGTGAACTGGCACACGGCCCAAGGGCAAAAAAAATCCACAGTGTATCCGTATTTGGGTTTTAAAGTGTGGCTTGATTTAATGTTTCCCAAGGACAAATACCCCAGTGGGCCACCACCCTTGGTGCTAACACGGGGTGGCCAAATCCAGGTGGGGCCGTATCGGGTGCCACTCCAAAATGATGGCCGCTTTTTAATTGGTTGGTACAACCGAAATGTGGATCAAGAATTGGCCGCTCGTGAACTGAAGCACATTCAATACCAATTGGCTCGCCTGTCTAAAGATGCCTCGCATAACAAAGAACGGCTGTTTTTAGAAAACCAGCAATCTCAGTTGTATGGTGTGGCCCTTGAAAAATTTACCCCCAAATCCTATATGGAAGTGCCGGCGTGGAAAGTTCTGCAAGCCATTCACTTGGGTAAGCCCGCCACGCTAGAGGCATCGGCGGCACCTCAAAAGCAAGGGGCGCATTTGGGCGCCGAAACATTGCTGTTGGCCAAGCGCTCCAATCGTTTAACACCCTTGGACGCCATTCGATTGAAAGCCTTTTTTAAAGACAAAATTGTGTTTGTGGGTGCCACAGCCGTGGCCACCTATGATATTAAGACCACCCCTATTTCGCCAACCCTTCCAGGGATGGTGCTTCAAGCCACCCTGTTTGATAACTTATGGCAGGCAGCCCACCCCAACAATGGTCAGAAGCAATCCATTTCCCCCTTTGTTCAACGTGCTTCGGGTTCTACTAACTTATTATTAACCTTAATCCTCAGTGTCGTGTGCGTGTTGTGTATTGCCTATACACCCTCGGTTTGGTTGGGTATTGCCGGTACCTTGGTCATTGGGGTGTTTTATGTTGCCTTGGCTTTTGGTCTGTTTGTGGGGGCAAACCAATGGGTAAACATTGCGGCGCCCTTGTGCACGGCAGGCACCGTGGTACTCATGACCTATGTACTCCGTTACCTAAGCCGTACAGCAGATTTGGAAGTGACCTACCAATTGGCAACGACGGATGCCATGACGGGGCTAAAAAATCACCGGTATTTTCAAGAGCATTTGGCCCGTATGTTGGATCAATCCAAACGAAGCGGCCAACCTGTAGCCTTGCTGATGGTTGACATTGACTACTTTAAAAAGTTTAACGATACCTACGGCCACCAGGCGGGGGATAGGGTACTAAAGGCCGTGTCTCAAAAATTAGAGCATACGGTACGTAAAAGTGATTTGGTAGCGCGCTATGGTGGTGAAGAAATGGCAGTTGTGTTGGCCGATACCGACGCGGAAGCGGCGTTTCAAACAGCGCAAAAAATAGTGGCCGCTGTGGCGGCAGAACCTTACGGGATTGCCGAAGGCACTTTTAAACACGTTACTATTAGTGTGGGGGTTTCCGTTTGCCCCGATCATGCCTTGGAGCCTGCCGATTTGATTGCCGTGGCGGATGTGGGCTTGTATGCTGCCAAAGAAGGGGGGCGTAACCGTGTGGGACTTTCCCCCGACCATTGGCCCGACTGGCAAACCGTCTAGCGGTTTTTTATAAAGAGAGACTCCAACCCTTAGAGGAGCCATGGGCCCAAAAAGCTGACAAGAACACCACAAGGGCTATACTACAGAAAGTCATTCTCATGCTGAGATGCACTCTGTCCGTCCATCATTTAGCTAATCTGCTTTTTTAGGATACAAGCCTTTGGCCAACCCGCAACAGCAGGTCTTTGCCATTCCGCCCGTCAGCGAACTATTGCTGGCGGCGGGCATGCTGTTCCTCATTTTAATTATCATTATGCCCTTGCCTGATATTCTTATCGACATGTGCATTTCCATGAACGTAACCCTCGGCATCGTGCTGCTCATGATGTCTCTGTACGTTAAAAAGCCCTTGGATATGGCGGCCTTCCCGTCAATCATTTTGGTGGGTACATTATTCAGGCTGGCCTTGGGTATTGCCACCACACGGTCCGTATTGGCCCACGGCCATGCAGGAGAAGTGGTGCTCGCCTTTGGGCATTTTGTAACAGGCGGCAACTTGGTGGTAGGGGTGGTTATTTTCGTCATCATTACCATTGTGCAGTTTATGGTTATTACCAAGGGATCCGAGCGTATCGCCGAGGTAGGCGCCCGTTTTGCTTTGGATGCCATGCCGGGTAAACAAATGACCATTGATGCCGACTTTAACAGCGGCCTTATTGGCCCCGATGAAGCCATTAAACGTCGAGAAGACCTGCAACGCGAAAGCGCCCTGTTTGGTTCCATGGATGGTGCCATGAAGTTTGTTAAAGGGGATTCCATCGCCGGTATTATCATTACCGTTATTAACATTGTGGGCGGCTTGGCCATTGGAATGGGCCAAAAAGGGCTAGAGCTAGGCGTGGCACTGAACAAGTATGCCATCCTCACCATTGGAGACGGCTTGGCCTCTCAGTTGCCAGCACTCTTAATGGCCGTCGCGTGCGGCATCATGATGACGCGTTCTACCGCAACTGGCGACAGCTTGGCCAAAGATTTATTTACCCAAGTGCAAGGCAAGCCGTATGGTTTGTTGTTTGCAGCAGCCTTTTTGCTCCTCATTGCCGTCACCGGTGGCATTACGGGGCTGCCGTGGTGGACGTTTTTACCCATTGCCCTCATTATTATTGGGATTAGCTTTAGCGTGTTTTTGGCCACCGATGTGCAACAACAACTGGGCCAACTGGAGCAAACCAAGCAGAACATGTCGGAGCTCATTAACCCCAACCGCATGTATGAAAAACTGGGGGTGGATATTTTAAGCCTACAAGTAGGGGGCGACTTGCTGCGCATTGCCGACCCGGAGCAAGACGGCCAATTGCTGGGTAAAATTGCGGGCTTGCGCTCCCGTATGACGGATGAGCTGGGCTTTATTTTGCCCAACGTGCGCATTATGGATAGCATGAGCCTGCAACCACAGGAATACCTCATTAGCATTCGCAATAATCCTGTGGCCAACGGCTTTGTGTACCCCGATCGCTTTATGCTGATTAAAAGCTTGATGACGGAAGCCGGCTTTCCGCTGCCCGATGATGTGGTGGAAGGCATTGATCCCAC
This sequence comes from Vampirovibrionales bacterium, assembly GCA_029866025.1. Lineage (GTDB taxonomy): Bacteria > Cyanobacteriota > Vampirovibrionia > Vampirovibrionales > Vampirovibrionaceae > JARXAD01. The sequence goes on from JARXAD010000010.1 coordinate 33,276, forward strand.
CTTTGGTGCCGAGGTGGTGTGGCTGACCCCCGATCAAATTCCGCCCGAACTACAAAACCGTGTGGTGGAAGCCACCGATGCGGTGGTGGCCCACGTGGGCGAAGTGGCGGTGAAGTACGTAGACGATGTGATGACCAAAATGGACGTACTGAAGCTCATGGAGCTGGTGCGTCAGCAAGATCAATCGCTCGTTCAAGAGTTGGTGCCCAATATCCTCACCCCCAACGATTTACGGAAAATCTTTGTGAACCTCATTCGCGAAAAAGTGAGCATCAAGGATATTATGTTTGTCTTTGAGCGCCTGAGCGATTATGCCCGCTTTAGCAAAGAACCGGACGTGCTGAGCGAGCGCTTACGAGCGGCCTTGGGGCGGCAAATTTGCCTTACCCACAGCGATGCTACCAAAAACCTGATAGCCGTAACCTTGGCCAACGAGTGGGAAAAAATGCTGGATGACAGTTGCCAGCGCACTGAACTGGGCACCATGTTTTTACTTAACCCGCTACAAGTGCAAGAGCTGATTGAAAGCGTGGGCGAGGCCATGACTGCGTATGAGAGCAATGGTCGCATGCCCGTCGTGCTGTGTTCACCGCGCATACGCTTGCCCTTGTACCAGTTGCTGGATCGCCACATTCCCATGGTGGCCGTCATTAGCTACAGCGAGCTGATTCCCGATGTGCAGGTGCAGGCCTTGGGCACCGTGGGTGGCGGTGGCGACTTTGGCGGCAATTTCTTCCCCGCCAGTGCTGGCGCTTAACGCTTATTTATAGGAGTGTAGCTTTTATGAACACTGTGACCCACCTGATTTTAGGTGACCCGGAAGATTTTCATGCCGCTTACATGAAAGAACAGCTGGAGGCGAAAGGGATTACTGTAGCCTATTGGGATACCCGTCACTGGAACGGCCCCAATGCAGCGGCACTTCACCTAAAAACAGATTTAGAGATGCCTCTTTTAACGTGGCTTGATCCGCATACACATCAATCTATTAACGCCGCTCATATTAAAGCCGTGTTTTGGCGCTGTTATTACGAGTTTTCTCAATCTTCAAACGATGAACGGGTGGAATATATGCTTAACCGAGATAGGGGTGGGCTGGTTGAAAGTGTTTTTAAAATTCTAGCGCATCAAGGCTGCCGATTTGTGAATGGTTTGAAAGCGTTTCAAATGCACAAAACCAAACCCTACCAGTTGTATCGTGCTCACCAGTTGGGCGTTCCTATTCCTCACACGTGCATTAGCAACCACCCTCAAAGCGTTCAAAAAACAGTGAAGGCAGGAGAGTGGATTTACAAACCCGTTTTGGGAGGGGCCCATACCGAAGCGGTGACGGAAGACGATCTGTCGGACGAGCGTTTGGCCGAATTACCCGAAAGTCCGGTGACTTTTCAACAACGCATTGAAGGCGAAGCCATTCGGATCGTTGTGTTTCCAGAGGCTTGCTATGGCATTCGTATTGAAACCGATGCCTTGGATTATCGTGATGATCAAGCCGCGCCACTGGTACAAGTACCCGTGCCAAACCATGTGCAAAACCAATGCTGGGCTATTTTAAAGGCATTCCACATGATGTATTCTGGCATGGATTTTTTACGCCAACCTGATGGCACGTTTGTGTTTTTAGAGGCGAACCCTGCTGCTATGTTTGTGGGGTTTGAACGACGCAGCGGAGCGCCACTAACGCAAGCGCTGTTAACGTTATTAACGGCTTAACCAAAGTAAAGCCCATTAGTGTCTAGCCGTAGGAATTGGGGTTGTCCCAATTACCACCACCGTATTGAGGAGGCTCGTGAGGTGGAGGGTAGCCGTGGCCTCCGCCGCCGTATTCAGGAGAAGCCATGGTCGTTACTTGCCCACCACCGTATTGAGGAGGCTCG
>JARXAD010000007.1 GCA_029866025.1 Vampirovibrionales bacterium
AGGCCGTCCCAAGTCGTTTTAAAAGATGAAAAACTCAATCCGTTGCCACAGAGAATCTTTTAAAGGTTTGTATTTCATCTCACAGCCCTCCAATAAAAATACGTCTTTTATTTTACAACACCATTACGGGATGGGCTCTAATAAAAAAACCAAACAAAAACTTAATTGCCTTTTTTAAGGTAAGTGGTATCAAAGCCGCTAATGGGTTTGGTTACTTCCACCTGATGAAACCGATCTTTATCGCGGGCAAAGCGATCTTTTTCCAATTGGGTAATCATATTGGCGCCAAAAATAGCCACGCTGGCATAGGTGCACAACACCAACACCGCCACAACAATGCCAAAGCGCACCTTGGGGGTCATTTCAAAAGGCTTTTGGGGCGTGTCGTCCATCCCCGCCAACGAGGGTTCCATCTCAAAGGCGGCTGGTAGCCGCTCATGGGCACCGTCATCCAGCACATCGGGGGGTAAGTGATCCAAGGCGGGGGTTAAAGTCATGGCGCACATCTTTTTAATCAAGGGGAGATGCCCCTAAGTTACCCCAGTCCCACAACCGCAGACAACCATAGGAGCAACCTCATGACCAAACCCGCGCTTATTGGCTAGTAAAATTTGGCTGGTACAATACGGCCATGCTGCAACGCATCCAACTCACCAACATTGCCATCATCGACGCCCTCGACGTGTCGGTTCCCACAGGGTTTACCGTCATTACCGGCGAAACCGGCTCTGGGAAAAGCATTTTGGTGGAATCCATTGCCTTGGCCTTTGGCCGCAAGGTCTCTCCCAAAGAGGTGCTGCGCACCGGAACCACCAAAGGCAGCGTGGAGCTTACCTTTTCGGCAAAACACCCTGCCATTGGCGAGATTTTAAAAGCGGTCCAGTTGGAGAGTGTGTTAGACGACGGCCCCGAGCTGGTGCTCACGCGGGAATTTTCTGAAACCACCAGCCGCTACCGCCTAAACGGCGTGGCCATTACAGGCGATGTAGCCAGCCAGTTGCAACCCTGGGTGGTGGATCTCCACGGCCAGCACGAACTCACCAGCCTGTTTAAAAGCGATCAGCATCGCCATTACCTGGATTGCATTGGGGATGATGCCCATCAGGGGTTGCGGGGTCAGGTTGCTGGGTTGTATAAAACGTGGCAACAAGCCCAAAAAGCCTACGACGCTTACATTGCCCAACGGGAGCAAGTGGCGCAGCAGCGCAGCTTTTGGGAGTTCCAGTTTCAAGAACTCAATAACGCCAAACTAACGGATGCCGAGGAAGACACACGCCTAAAAACCCAGCTGGATGGCTTGAAGCAAGCGGAAGCAGCGCAATCATTGCTGGCAGAGCTCCAAGCGTTGCTCCATGGTGATAGCGACAGTGGTGGGCTGTTGCCCTTATCCGAAGCCTTTCGAACCACGGTGGGGCGTTTGCCCAACGGCGTGGGGGATACCTTGGTCACGGCAGCCACCCAGCTCTCTCAGCACATTCGCGATGTTAGTGCCCTGAGTGACGGCTTGGAACGCGACATTGCTCCTCTAGAAGCCGCAGCGTTAGACGCCGCCATTGAACGCCTCGATTTACTGGAGCGCCTCAAGCGCAAACACGTCAAACCCTTAAGTGCCCTAATTGACGAGCGGGATCGGCTGGAAAAATTACTCAATCAAGCGGAAGACGATGACGCCGATGCCGAATTATTGCAGCGAAAAGCCGCCAAAGCCCAGCACCAGTTTCAAGCGCTTTGCTCTGATTTAACCCAAAGCCGATTGGTGCTTGCCCAACGTCTCACCGAATCGGTTCAAGGTGAACTGGCCGACTTGGCCCTCCCTCATGGGCGGTTCTCCACAGCTTTATCCGTTGCAATGCCTTCCGAACAAGGCTTGGATGCCGTGGGGTTTCAGTTTAGTGCCAACCCCGGGGAACCCTTGCGCCCTTTGCAGGATGTGGCCAGTGGCGGCGAGCTATCGCGTGTACTGTTAGCCCTTAAAGTATTGTTGGCTGGCAATGCCGGTGTTCCTACGTTGGTGTTTGATGAAATTGACACGGGTATTAGCGGACCCACCGCTCGTGCCGTGGCCGAACGCCTGTACCGACTGGGGCAAGCCGTGCAAGTGGTATGCATTAGCCACCAGCCCATTGTGGCCGCGTATGGCCAAACCCATTGGCACGTTAGCAAAGCCTTTGTAAACAACAGCGTCTCGGTGGGGGTTGCGGCGCTTACGGGCGATGATCGCAAGCGGGTACTGGCCCAGCTGGCCAGTGGTGTTAGCTTTCACACCCCCAACGACACTGACAAAAACCCTTCAAGCGCTGCCTTAAGTGTAGACTGGGCCACCTTTGCCGATGCCCTGTTGGCGCAAGCGCCTATGAGCTAATTACTTCTTATCTTTTTCTTCTTTTTCAGCTGCGATTATTGCGTCTGTCTGCTTCTGGTTAAGGGGCTTTGTTTCTAATTCTTGTAATTGCTGCTCTTCTTCTTTTTGTAAGCGTTGGGCTTCCGTCTCAGCAGAAAATTTAAGGCGTGTTGCAAAGGTTAGGGGGGGGGTAAAACCAAGTTTCATAAGTGTCGCTCCTTAAACTACACGGTAACAAAAAATAAAAGCTATTTTATCTAAAACACCTTCTATAGAAAACAAAACCAAAGGCTTTTTTAAATTGCTACTGCACTTTCACCAAACTAAATAATACTCCTTTATCCACCACGGTGGCAGTTAAAGGTTTGGGGAGCTGGACTTTCAAATCCTCAATAAGACGATTTTTGGTAACCACAAATACGGTGCCGTTGGCTTGGGCTAAAGCCTTGAATGTTGCTCCTTCGCCGCGCAGTACGCGTAACACGGGCTGGTTGGCGTAATACGTGAGGCTGGGCTTGGTAATTTCATAACTGACCCAGGCAGCACCACTGGGCTGAGACGATACGTTTTCAGCAAAACGTCGCAAATCCCCTTGAGTGTGGGCATTAATGGCCGGTACCACCCCAACCAAGGCCGTTACCGTCACCCATACCATCATACAAACCAGCGCAAGGCCCATGCGCTTGATGCGTTGGTGCCACACAAACACCGCCGAGGCCCCAAAGCCCAACACCAACAACCCGATCACAGCCCAAAGGGCTTTTAAGTCCCCCAAATGGCGGGCCTCTTTTGGGAGAATGGCCCCCGGATGAGCCGCAACCCAGGGCCCAGCCACGATTAAGGCAAGCGCAATGAGAGCCAAAACACAGGCCAGTGTTTTGGAAAGCTTGGGAGAAGGCTGTGCTGAGTAGTGAGTGAGTAAACACGCCATCCACAAAGCATAGCCAGGGGCCAAGGGCAAAATATAGGTCAGCAATTTGGTTTTAGCAATGGTGAAAAACCAGAATACCAACCCCGTCCACAGGCCGCTAAACCACGCCAAGCGCAGGGCCGGCTCCGTATCTCGCTGAGGCAGATGCTTCCACAAATGCCACTTGTAAGCCCCCCCCCATACCAACGCGGGAACAATCCACGGCATAAATCCCACCAACACCACGGGGAAAAAATACCACCACGGCTGGGGATGGTAATCCACCGCACCACTAAAGCGAGACACATTGTGGTTAAAGGTCGCCTCTAAAAAGGCTTGCCCGTTGGCTTGGTAGGCCGCCCAGTACCACGGCAGCGATAGAGCCAAGGCCATGAAAATGGCTACGGCAAAGTAGGGCGTGGCAAAAGCTTTTTTAAAGCGGCCCAACAGTAGCGACACCACCACCAAAATACCACCGGGCAACATCAAAGCCACAGGGCCTTTGGTGAGAATACCAACACCCGCCCATAAGCCAGCCCATAGCCACTGTTTTGGGTTACCTTCCGGGTTTTCTTTAGTGACGTTGCCCACATCGCCAATAACGCGATACAGCGCCAACGTCGTCAAGGTCATCCACAAGGAAAGGGTCATATCCGTAATGCTCATATGAGCCAGCGCAACCATCAGCAAGCTGGTGGAGAGAATTCCCGCTGCCCACAGGGCTTGGGTTTTGTAGCCGAGACTTTTTACCGTGGTGTAAAGCCCCAACACCATGGCCGTGGCGGCACCGGCACTCACCAAACGAGCCGACCACTCCGAGACGCCAAAAATGCTGTAAGACAAGGCCAACAACCAGTAAAACAACGGGGGCTTATCAAAGCGAACCTCCCCATTAAAATAGGGTGTAATCCAGTCGCCACGCTGCATCATTTCTCGAGCACATTGGGCATACCGGGGCTCGTCCACATCAAACAGAGAATAACCCCACAAGTTGGTGCCAAACACAACGGCACACAAAAGCAACAGCCACCCCCACGTGGGTATTTTTTGCCATACAGGCATAGAACTAACAGTGGACTGAGACATGGCAACGCTCCGTTGGGGATCAATAGATTTTTCAAAGGAGATCCATTATCGTTAAAGCATCCCCAAAAAACGAGTCACAGACGAGCAGCAGGACACAAAATGACATCCCTCCCCTTTGTTAAAATGCACGGCCTTGGCAACGATTTTGTCATGCTGCGCCACGAAGACTTAGCCCTTGAGCAACAAACCGATGCAGCCCTGAGTGATTTAGCCAAGCAGGTATGCGATCGTCATTGGGGTGTTGGCGCCGATGGCCTGATTGTGGCCCTGCCGGCTTCGGAACAATCTGAGGCCGTGCGCCGCTTTGCGTATTGGAACAGCGACGGCTCGGTCTCCGCCATGTGTGGCAATGGCATTCGCTGTTTTGCCTTGTATTTAAAAGACTTGGGACTGGTGACGGGGAATTCGGTAACGGTGGAAACCGCCATTGGGTTGCGTACCCTTGTTTTTACCAATGTCGATCTCATTACCGTGGATATGGGGGCGCCGATTCTAGAAGCACAAGCGATTCCAGCCGATTGGCAAGCGTTGGGTCTTTCCTCTCAAAACGATTCCGTCATACAACACGCTGTTACGATTGAAGGCCAAACCGTTCCCATCACCTTGGTCAATATGGGCAATCCTCACTGCGTGATTTTTCAAGACGACTTGGGGTCCCCTCTCGATCCAACGATTGTTGGCCCCTTGCTGGAAGTGCATTCGTTGTTTCCCCAAAAAACCAACGTGGAGTTTGTGACCCAACTGGGCGATAACCATTGGGATGTGGTGGTGTGGGAGCGCGGCTGCGGCTTTACCCAAGCCTGCGGCACCGGTGCTTGTGCCGTGGCGGTTGCCGTTATCCATACACATAAAAGCAGTGGGCAACAGCGTATTACCTTGCCCGGCGGGGATTTATTGATTGACTACAACGGCCAAACCGTTGCCATGACGGGCCCCGCTGTTGTTGCGTTTACAGGCGCTGTAGCATTGGCTGTGTAAACATGAGTCGGCCAAGCCCACTTAGACCCCTGTGAAAGGGCTGTTTTTTGGGGATAATAACCGCACATAATCGGTGGGTACTGTTGCTGCGGGAAGAACATATGAGAAGAAAAACCATCAAGATGCTGTTTTCTAAAAAAGCCCTTATTAGCGGATTATTGGCCGCTGTTTTATTAACAGGTTCTTCCGGGCTGCTAACGGCACAGGCCACCAAGCTACCCGACCCCGTGACCACCTACATTAAAGGGCAAGACGCCAATGCCACCATTCGCTTTGATGGCGTGATTACCCTCAGCAATGGGGAGGTGTATTTACCCGTATTTCCTCAAGACCCCACCTTGCCTAAACTGCCCAGTGCCTCGCCCACGGAAATTTTGGCCAATCGCCCCGACTTGGTCACCTTTGACAACGGCTTTTATTTGATTCGGGTGGTGCGCACCAGCAGCGGCAAACTAGCTTTGGCCAAAGTGGATCCCTACCCCATCCGGCTAAAAGAAGGTCTACTGCCCCAAGATTTGATTTTACCCGATGCCCTTTACATTCCCAATGAACTGAAGGTGATTTTAGGCGATTTACCCTACCAGACAGACGCGCTTAACGAGCCTTCCAAAAAAACCACGACACCTCCGCAAACCACGGCCCCCAATCTATCCAATGAATCCTCGGCTCTTTACGTGGCTCAGCCGATGGCAGCCATGGTAACCGTACTTGATGCAGTGCCTGTGGTAAAACCAACCCCTGCTCCCGTCACCACCCCACTCACTACCACCACAGTGACAACCACAAAAACCACCACGAAAACGGTTAACCCCCCCCTTGTAACAACAGCAACCTCCACACCGGCGTTACCCAAGCCTACCGTTGTTGCAGCCATTGACGTTCCCGCTGCTGCGTTGAAGGCCCCTACCATCACCCCCTTGCTCACCGAAACCACGGCCTTGCTGTACGTGGCGGATAAAACCAATTATCAAATCCGGCCCTATCGAGTTCACTTCCAGCAAAGCCCTCCCCTGATGGAGCCCTTGGAGCCCATTGCCTTGGGATGCTTGCCCCTCACGGTGCATCAAGACAGCAAAGGCCATTTGCTGGTTCCTTGCGTTAATCGCCCCGAAATTGTCACCATTGACCCTCTCACCAGCGGCGTTACCAACCGCATTCGCCTGTCGCATCCCATTCGCGAAACCTTGCTCATCGCCGAGGCGAACCGGTTGATTGTGAGCCACCGAGGACAAGACAGCACGCAGGCAAGCCTTAGCATTATTGACTTGGAAACCCGCCAAGCCTTGGCCAATGTTCCTATTCCAAGTTTAGGCGGTGCCATGGCATGGGATGGCGATTCGCAGACCGTATGGGTGGCCAACCCAACCCAGGCCAACATTTATGGCGTATCGTTAGCTCAAGGGCCCGATAGCAGTACGTCTCCTCGAACCCTTACCGGCTTGGCCAACATGAGCGCCTTGGTCGTAGAGCATTCCGCTATTGCCGCCAAAAACGAGATGGATAAACCCCAAATTTTAAACCGCTTGTGGGTGGCCAGTCGTACCCTCAATCAGGTGGTGGCACTGCAACTCAGTGATGGCACCTTGCTTAAAACCATTGCCGTGGGTCAAAAACCGGTGGCATTGCTCATGGCCCCTGCTCAATCGGGTGTGAAGCCGTATCAATCCTTGGCCAATGCCTACGATACACCCACGGACATTGCCCCCAGTATTGAAGCAGCGTCAGGTATGGACCCACACTTATGGGTGCTAAGCGCCGGTGATAGTCGTTTGCAGGCCGTCAACACCCTTACGGGAGAAGTGACTTCTTTGGCGGCCTTACCCGAAGGGTCATTCCCCATTGGGTTGTCGTTATCCCCCGAATTGGCCAGTATTACGGCAGCTCCCGCGCCAGCCGCCATTATCCCCGCAGGGCAAGATGGCTTGCTGTTTTGGAACCCTCTCAATGGATTGTTGTTTCCTGCTCCTGATATGAACAGCCGCATTGGCGGCGCTTTGTGGAGCAACATTCTTCCCACTAGCCCAACAGTCGCCAAGCAATAACCTAAGGTAATAACCCAGCGTTTCCCTTTATGTTCATGTAACCAAGGAGTTTTACACATGATCACCGCCATTGAAGCAACCCCACTAACCGTCGGAACCAAAGCTCCCGCCTTTTCTCTCGCCGCCAGCGGCGTAGAGGGCATCGTATCGTTGAGCGATTACGCTGGGAAAAACCTCATCATCGTCTTTTACCCCAAAGATTCTACCCCCGGGTGTACCCGCCAACTGTGTGCCTTGCGCGATGACGTGGATCGCTTTGCCAAGCTGAATACCGCTATTTTGGGCAGTAATCCCGGTAGTATCACGAGCCATACGTCCTTTAGCCAAAAACAAGGCTATCCTTTTCCCATTTTGGTAGACGCCGACCGCACCATGGCCCGCGACTACGGCGCATTAAAAGAAAACGGCACCAGTATTCAACGCACCGTCTACATTATTGATGGCACGGGTGTCATTCGCTTTGCCCAGCAAGGCATGCCCACCGATGATGCACTGGAAGCCGCCATCAAAACCTTTGCGTAAAGGAGTTGGAAATGACCCAATACTGGGTAACCGTTGGCAGCCAAGACAACTTTGAACGCTCGCGTGAATTGGGATTTACCCTCCATGGGTTTAAAACTCGGGCTCACAAAAAAGCCAGCCACATCCAAGCGGGCGATAAGCTGCTGTACTACCTTACTGGCTTGTCCGTAATTGCCGGAGCCGCCACCATTACCAGCCCCATGCGAGAAGACCGAAGCTTTGTGTGGCCTTGTACCAGCAACGATCCCTACCCATGGCGGGTAGACATAAAGCCAGACTGGATACCCGACGATGCCACCGGTTTTTTACCCATCAAACCCTACACCAGCAAGCTAGAGTACCTAAAAAAATGGGCCCCCGAGCGCTGGTCCCTCGGGTTTCAAGGCAATTTACACCAGTGGCCCCAAGCAGACTATGATGTCATTCGGGTGGCTTTAACCACCTTGGCCCCCGTTTCTGTTTAATTTGGAGACTCCATAATGTTAATGACGCTTGCAGCCAATATGGCTAGCCTCACAGGCTTGTCTCTCATCATTGGCGGCACACTGGCGCTGGGTGCTTTTACAGCACCGGTGCTATTCCAACAATTTTCCCGCCCCGAAGCCGGTACGGCGATGACGGTTATTTTTCGTCGCTACGATGTGGTTTTAACGGTTGCCTTCGCTCTCGTTATTATTGGCGAGGCTCTTCGCCTGTGGCACTGCCAAGGCTGCCTCATGAACCCCATGATTGGCTGGTTGCCCACAGCCCGTGTGGCCGCCACCGCCTTGTTGGTCATTGCCATGATCTTGGGATTATTTGTCCTTAGTCCCAAGCTGGAAGCCTTACAAACCGACCCCACGCTGCATACCGACAGCGTCAAAATGGCCGCCTTTCAAACCGTTCATAAGCAATCGGAGCAGGTGTATAAAGCCAAACTCATGCTGGGCCTAATTTTATTAGCCTTACTGGCCACCGAATTTGCCTGCGCTGGCTGCATGACCCCCATGCATAAACCATGCCCTATGGGAGCAACGTCTTCCAGTGTGGAAGCGCCTGCGACGACTACTTCAACCACGCCTCATCATTCGTAACGCCCAATGCCAGCAGCGACCCTAACGCTTCACGATCGCCCCTTAGTGGAAGCTGAGCCCGCCAAAGGCTTGGCCCGTTGGATAACGTTACAACGCCCTGACGTTCACAACGCCTTTAACGAGGTCGTCATTAAGGAACTCACCCAAGCGATCATGGACGCTGGTGCTGAGAACAGCGTTAAAGCGTTGGTACTGGCAGCCGAAGGGCCTTCGTTTTCAGCAGGAGCCGATTTGGCGTGGATGGCCAAGATGACAACCTACAGCCAAGCAGAAAACGAAGCCGACGCCCGAGGTTTATATTCACTTTTAAATACCTTACGCCATAGTGCCAAGCCCACCCTTGCGCGGGTGCAAGGCAATGCCTTTGGCGGTGGCGTGGGCCTTATTGCCGCCTGCGATATGGCTGTGGCTCTAGAATCCTGCCGGTTTGGCCTCACCGAAGTAAAGCTAGGCTTGATTCCGGCGGTGATTTCTCCGGTGGTGATTGAAGCCATTGGGCCTCGCCAAGCGCGGTGGTTGTTCCAAACGGGGGAACTGTTTGATGCCCCTGCTGCATTACGGATGGGCCTGTGCCACGCCGTGGTGAGCGATGAAACGGCCTTGGACGGGTGGATAACCAAACGCTTGGGTTATATTGCCGCCAATGGTCCCGTTGCTATGCACGATGCCAAAGAGCTTGTGTTTGCAGTCAATCACAGCCAACCCAGCGATTATGAACGCCTCACCACACAGTGGATTGCCCGCCGCCGCGCCAGCGCTGAAGGCAAAGAAGGCACTGCCGCCTTTTTAGAAAAACGGTCTCCCGTGTGGCCAACCGAATAAACAATCTGAATAAAATGGCTCATGATAGCCACTGGCTATGGCGTATGGTGGGTTTTGTTGTCTGTCTCCTCATCGTCGTGTCGGTGGGTCAAGGGGTGGCGTCAGTGGGAGAGCTCTCTCACATACCCATTGAACCCTTACCCGTTATTGGAACGTCACTAAAAAACCACTCCCCATCGGTGCGATTGCTCTATGTGGACACCTCCGGGCGCTACTGGCCTCTTCAAGCGGCCTTTGGCCATGTGGCCCTCGAAGTAGAAGGCGTGGTGTACAATTTTACCGCCCCGCATACCCTTTCAACAATTCCAAGCCGGGTCTACCTTACCAGCGTGACTCAGCCCACATCACCCCATAAACACAGTCTTAGCATCTATGCCTTTCCCCTCAAACTCTCCTACTCTGAAATTCAACGACTGAAGCAAGCGTTGGCTTCCCCTTCGGGCGAATATCACTTGCTCACCAACTCATGCGCCACCCACACCATACGAATGCTGACCTTTGCTACAGCCCAAAGCGCCTTACCCATCCAAGCCAATCCCTTTGCAGCGGGCCTGTTTTTGTCAGGGCCCGGATTATCACCCTCGGATGTGGTGGACAGCGTCAAGGAATCGGGGCGACTGGAAAGCCCTGCCGTTGTTTACCCCAATAAAAACCGAACCTCACATACGCCAACGGTTCGCATTGCCTTGGATTGGGGGTTAAAATAGCATTCACATCCAAGCAACTGAGTGGAAAGCAACTTTTGTAATGAGCAACACACGTTTTAGCAAAGTCATGGTGGTGAACCGGGGAGAAATTGCCCTCCGGGTTATTCGCGGCATTCAAGCCGTAGGCCTAACAGCGGTCGCTGTATACTCCGATGCTGATACCAACAGCCTGCACCGCAAACAAGCCAACGAAGCCTACCGATTGGCAGGGGATTCCGCCACCGATACTTACCTGAATATGGACGCCATCCTTACTATTGCCAAACAAGCAGGCGTTCATGCCATCCATCCCGGTTATGGGTTCTTATCGGAAAACGCCACCTTTGCCCAACGCTGCGCCGATGCGGGTCTCATTTTTATTGGCCCGTCTCCCAAGGTTATTACCGCTATGGGTGATAAAATTGCCGCCAAACAGGCCATGACCCAAGCCGATGTGCCCGTGGTTCCGGGCATAACCCTGGACGACGCCTTTGACAGCAAGGCGGTTGCCAAGGACGCAAAAGCCATTGGCTACCCCGTACTGGTAAAAGCCGCCGCCGGTGGGGGCGGCAAAGGCATGCGATTGGTTTATCAACCCGAAGAACTGGAAGCGGCCATTGATTCTTCACGAAGAGAAGCTGCTAAAGCCTTTGGGGATGGACGTGTTTTTGTTGAAAAATACATTGAACGCCCTCGCCACGTGGAAATTCAGGTAATGGGCGACCATCACGGGAACGTGGTCCATCTGTTTGAGCGAGAGTGCTCTATTCAGCGACGCCACCAAAAAATTGTGGAAGAAAGCCCTTCTCCAGCCCTCTCAAATGAGTTACGAGAAGTAATGGGTAACGCGGCTGTGGCCGCAGCCAAGGCCATTGGCTACACCAACGCCGGAACGGTTGAGTTCATCTTGGCTCCCGATGGCTCGTTCTATTTTTTAGAAGTCAATACTCGCCTACAGGTAGAACACCCCGTTACCGAACTCGTCACCGGCGTGGATTTGGTGCGTTGGCAACTACTAATCGCCCAAGGAGAAGCATTGCCTCTCACTCAACAGCAATTGCATCAACGCGGCCATGCTGTTGAATGTCGTATTTACGCTGAAGACCCCGCCCATGGTTTTTTACCCGCCACAGGTACTTTGCACTACGTGCAGTGGCCTCAAGGCCCCAACATTCGGGTGGATGCCGGTGTAGAAACAGGCAGTGAGGTAGGCATTCACTACGACCCCATGTTGACCAAGCTGATTGTATGGGGCGAAAGCCGAGCGGTAGCCTTACAAACCATGGAGCAGGCCTTGCAAGAAACCATCTTGCTTGGGGTTACCACCAACGTGGGTTTCTTACTCAATCTCATTCAGCACCCTGAGTTTCAATTGGGGAATATTCACACCCACTTTTTAACGGAACACCCCATTGAAACCGCCACTCACCCCAGCAATGCCTTGTGGTCTATCAGCGCCTTGGCCCTCACCGAACCCTCAGCGCTAGGTAAAGTGCGGCAACAGTCGTCATCCAACCGTGGCGACTCTGCAACCCCTCTAAAAGGCCTGCACCACTTGGCCACCGATTTGGCTGCCCATTGGCGCCTCCACGCTTAGTATCCTAACCTCTTGGAGATACCACACCCGCAATGACGACATCTTCCATCACGATTGGCTCGGACACCGCTCAGTGGGCCACAACTCCCAGCGGGTGGGAACTTACCTTACCCAATGGCACTATCGCCCTCATAGGAAAAGACTCTATTGCCCCCTTAACAACGGAAGGCCCGACACAAAAGGGGCTTATTACCTTGCAGGGAAAGCAATGGCCGTATGCCGTGGCCTATTCCACCACCCACATTTTTTTGTGGGTAGCCGGGCAAACGATTACCCTCCCCAAACCTCAAAATACAAAGGGACGGCGAGGAAGCAACAACACCGGGGATAACAGCCAGTCATCAGGACTGGTATCAGCCACCATGCCGGGAAACATTGTCTCCGTGGCTGTAGCTGTCGGTCAGCCGGTGACGTCAGGCGATGTGTTGGTCGTCATGGAATCCATGAAGATGGAACTTAGCCTTACCAGCGCCATTGCTGGAACCATCACCACGGTAAACGTCGCCGAAGGTGACAAGGTGTCCATTGGCCAAGTGTTGGTAGAAGTGACCCCTGCGGTATTGGAGGAAGTAGCCTCATGAGCCCAACCCTTCCCACCCACGTTAAATTAGTGGAAGTGGGCCCCCGCGATGGCCTTCAAAATGAAGGCGCTTTAATTCCCACAGCGGATAAAATTCGCTTTATTCAAGCACTCGGGAAGGCTGGCCTCACCCATATTGAAGCCACGTCCTTTGTTCACCCCAAAGCCGTGCCACAAATGGCGGATGCACTAGAGGTGTTGGCATCGTTGGATTTAAGCTCCAACTCACCCATTACCTATTCCGCCTTGGTGCCCAACTTAAAAGGGCTAGAGCGCGCCATAGATAGCGGCGTGAAACGCATTGCCGTGTTTACAGCCACTTCCAATAGCTTTACCCAAAAAAACATTGGCATGACGGTGGCCGAATCCCTCACCACCTTTGAAACCGTTGTTCAGCAAGCCTTAGCCGCAGGGCTATCGGTTCGTGGCTATGTCTCCACCGCGTGGGTGTGCCCGTATGAAGGACAGATGCCCGCCGAGAGCGTGCGCGACGTCACCGAGGCTCTTTTTAACATGGGTGTGGATGAAGTGTCTTTAGGGGATACCATTGGCGCCGCCACACCGGTTCAAATTCAGCACACATTAAGCGTATTACTCAATAAACATCCAAACTATCTGTCAGCGCTTGCGCTGCATTGCCACGATACCTACGGCACGGCGCTGGCCAACGTGATGGCAGGCTTACAGATGGGAATCTCGACCTTTGATGCCTCTGCCGGAGGGTTGGGGGGTTGCCCCTATGCCCCAGGGGCCAGCGGCAACGTGGCCACCGAAGACGTGGTGTCTCTGATGGATCGCCTTGGCATTAATACGGGCGTGGACGTGACCCGAGTGGTGGAGGCCACAGCCCTAATGGAAACCCTGTTGGGACGCCCTCTTACCAGCAAAACCTACCAGCGGTTGCGTACGGTAAAAACCGAGTCGTGCGTTTAACTGAACTAACGCCATGGTTTAGCCCACACAGGCGCTAAACACACTACAGTAACAGATCCTTCCATCGTTTTTTGTGGGGTCTTTTTCACGCATGTCGGCCAACCCCTTTCAAGCTGCTGCTCCTAACCTTTCATCCCCTAATCCTTTGCACGAAAGCCCACCATTGCCCACCAAGCAGGCCTTTCTTCCCAAGCCCCCCGCCACATGGGGCGAAGTGGGCATTAACGATTTATGGGTGGAAGGACTGCTCCTCAAGTGGTTGCTGGCCAAGGGATCCCTCACAGGCCACGCCATTGCCCGCTACCTGTGCCTGCCTTACACGCTGGTAGAAATGCTGCTGCAACGCTTAAAGCAAAGCATGGCCATTGCTCATAAAAGCACCACCTCTATGGGAGATTTTGACTACCAGCTTACCGACGATGGCCGCCGCCGGGCCCTCATTGCTCGCGATGAATCGGCATACTTAGGCCCCGTACCCGTGCCGTTAAACGATTACGTGACGAGCATAACGGCCCAATCGGTGAAAGACGAATGCCCTGATGAAATCCGGCTTCGCAAAGCCTTTTCCGATCTCACCATGCCGGATCACTTGTTTGATATTTTGGGGCCAGCTGTGGCCAGCGGTAAAGGTCTATTTTTGTACGGCGAGCCGGGCAACGGAAAAACCTCGGTAGCCGAGCGCATTTGCCTGAGTTTTAACAGCGCCATTTGGATTCCCACCACCATTATGGCGGAAGGCCAAGTCATTCAAGTGTTTGATTCTCAATGCCATGAGAAAACTACCGAAACAAATAATCCATTAGGGATGAGCCAACCCGACGCCCGCTGGGTACAAATTGAACGCCCCGCCGTGGTGGTGGGGGGTGAACTCACACTCGACGCCCTGGATATTCAACTCAATCGCACCACCCAAGTAGCAGAAGCCCCCCTACAACTGAAGGCCAACGGTGGCGTGTTCCTGATTGATGACTTTGGGAGACAAATAGTGGAGCCTGCGGCGCTTTTAAACCGGTGGATTGTGCCCCTAGAAAAACGCGTGGATTATTTAACCTTGCCCAACGGCCAAAAAATTACGGTGCCCTTCGATCCCCTCATTATTTTTTCCACCAACCTAGACCCCAAAGCCTTGGTGGATGACGCTTTTTTACGCCGGATTCCGTATAAAATTCACATTGAAAACCCCAGCCGCCAAACCTTTGAAACCATTATGCGCGGCGTGGCCAAAAAATTTGGCATTGAGTACAGCGACGATGCTTTTGATTATTTGGTAAAAACCCACTACGACGGCAAACGCCCCTTTCGTGCCTGCCAAGCCCGCGACTTGCTGGACCAAGTGCTGCAAATGGCCCGCTACAAGCGCCAGAAACCCCAAATGACCCCTGACAGCCTAAATGCCGCCTGCGCCAATTACTTCTCCGCCATGGGCCAATAGCCGCCCAAAGGGCGGTTTTGTAAAGGTTTGTAAAAAATTTAACGGCTGGTTTAGCACGTGTTCTTATTGACGGGCGTTTAACAAGGTAACACTACAGCCTTAGGGTTGGGTGGTTTCACCCCTTTTTACTGGAGACAATACCCATGAATGCCATTCAATTTGGTGCCTTAAAATTTAATCGTAGTTGTTCTAAAAGCGATCAAAAGAAATTTGAAGGCACAGAAGGCATAATCAATGAATCGGTCAACGCATGGAATGACCTTGGATTTGACGTTTTAGTGACTCATCAAAACGATGATAGCTATGGTGTGGCTATTTGCGAAAAAGGTATGGGAGATGCACTTTTAGAGATGTTCGAACTAGACCAAGAAAAATATAACGAATGGTCAAAAGCTGAGCATTTAAAAGCTGACCAAATTTTTCATGGCTTTGACTCTGTAAAGAATGCAAAGGATGCCGTTGAGCCTCTTTATAACTATGCGAGCATTATTTTAAGGTTTCTTCAAGTCATTAAACAAAATCAAACTCAGTAATTTACTGCTTAACGTATTTCATCTCACTCAAGCTTTTCTCATCACAGAGGCTGGGGTTTTCACTAGGGCACCTTTATCGAACTGGTTACGCCAAATGCCAGTGTACAAAACCGCCTTGCGGGTCGTAAATCTCTTTCGCTATGGTTTTTTGGTAACCACTGGTATGGTGTCGTTAGCCCTAATTTTAAAGCCCCCTCACAGAAACTCACTTGGCATCCAAAGCCCTTACGCCTAATGCCCATGGATAGTTCCAGCTTGCTGGGCGGCTCCGTTGGCTGGGGGAGGACGCAGTGAGGGCGCTTCGGTATCATCAGGGGGTTCCTCACCTTGGAGAAACCATCGTTACCGTTATGCGCGTGTTGATCGTTACCTCCCATCAAGCCACCCAACTGCAACTGCAACAGCAATTGGAGGGGTTGTCGTGCGTGGCTAGCATCACCATAAGCTCGCTGGCGGAGAATATTACTGAGCAAAATACCGATTGGTCTTTGGCCGTTATTGATTGCACCGACACCGAAGCCGAATCTCAAGCACTCATTAGCCAGTGGAGCCAGCAATACCCAAATCGCTGGTGTGTGGCCCTTCACAACCGCATGGATGCCGACATTATTTTGGGCGCCGTGCGCGCCGGTGCCAAAGAATTTGTACATTACCCCTTTGATTCCGCCTCACTCACCCACATTGTGGAACGCTGTGCCAAGCAATCCACACCCCCCGAAGCGCCTACAAAGCCCTCTCCCCCTCTAATGCTGAACGGCAGCGCCCCCAAGCAACTGGGCAGCCTCATAGGGGTGTTCTCTCCCAAGGGCGGCGGTGGCGGCACCACGGTGGCCGTAAATGTGGCCCACCAATTGAGTTTACTCTCCAAGCAACCCGTGGCTATTATCGATTTAAACCCTCAGTACGAAGGCTTTGGCCACGCTTTTAATCAACCCTTTAAGCATGCCTTAGGCGATGTGGCGCGCACACTGAACACACACCCCGAAGGGTTGGATACCGATGTGCTTCAAAAGCTCATTCACGAGCACCCCAGTGGGCTGCATTTATTGGCCGTCTGCAAATCCGTCCACGATGACAACCCGCTACTGTCGGATGGATTACTGACACAAACCCTCAAAGAATTGCAGCGCCTGTATGCTTATGTCGTCGTCGATTGCCCCAGCCAGTGGGTGGAAGACACGCACCAGCGATTGTTTGCCATGGCCAATCATATGCTGGTAGTCTCTATGATGGACTTGCCCAGCCTCTCTCGCACCCAACAATATTTGTCACTGGTGGATGAGTATCTGGATCCAAAGAAAATTCGTTTGGTCCTCAATCGTTACAATTTATCGGCAGCCTTTAGCATTAATAATCAACAGCTGGAAGAAGCCTTTGGCCTGCCGGCATACGGGCGCTTAACCAACGACTGGACGGTGTGTGTGGAAGCCGCCAGCCTGGGACAATTGTTAACGGATACGAAGCCCGGTGCTCCCCTCGTCAAAGATCTTCAGCAACTGGCCGAAGCCTTGATGGGCGTGGCAACCAACAGCACAGAAAAAACCAGTAGTGGAAAACAAGGTGGCTGGCTGTCTCGCGTCACCCACGCCATTCGCCACGCCTAGGGCCTTAAAAGACCCCCTAAAAGGCCCCTATTTTTACACGCTTCATTTTTACTTAGCGCGCCCTCACTCCGCATCCCACACCGCACTAAAGGCTCACCTTGTTTATGGGACTTCTACGCTCACCCTTTAGCGATCCGCGGAAAGAGGCGCCTTTAAACGAAGCGTCCGTTACTGACGCTGCAATCCATGCCACAGCAGAAACAGACTCTTCCAGTACCCAGCAGCTTTCTCAGCACGGTGAATTCACTGCCAGCACCATCAAAGCAGAAGAGCCAACCAGCGTAGAAGAAATTTCTGCCTGGGACGACAAATGGGATGGGCTGAAACATCGGCTGCACCAACGCCTCATGGAAGCCGTGGATATTCCTCGCCTCATGGCCCTGAATCCCACCGAAACCCATGAGCAAATTCGCATTGCCTTGGGGCAACTGATTGAAGGCACCGATGCCCTTTTAAGCTACAAAGAAAAACAACAGCTCATTGATGGCTTAATGGACGATATTTTGGGCTTGGGACCGCTGGAGGTGCTTCTCAAAGACACCACTGTGAACGATATTTTAATTAACGGACCCTACAATGTGTTTGTAGAACGCAAAGGAAAACTGGTCCGTAGCCATGTACGCTTTAAAGATGATAAACATCTCTTACAAGTCATTGATCGCATTGTGGCTGCGGTGGGCCGCCGCGTAGATGAATCGCAACCGTTGTGTGATGCGCGCTTAAAAGACGGCTCTCGCTTTAACTGCATTATTCCCCCCCTAGCGCTGGATGGCGCCTTGGTCTCCATTCGTAAATTTTCCAAAGATCCGCTCAAAGTAGAGGATTTGATTCAATACGGCACTCTGAATAAGCAAGCTGCAGAGCTACTGAAAGGCTTTGTAGAAGCTCGCCTCAATATTATTATTAGCGGTAGTACAGGCAGTGGTAAAACCACCATGCTTAATGTGCTTAGTAGTTTTATCCCCGATGACGAACGAATTGTCACCATTGAAGATGCGGCCGAATTGCAGCTGCAAAAAGATCACGTGGCGCGGATGGAAACCCGCCCTGCCAACATTGAAGGCCGTGGCGAAATTACCATGCGCGATTTGTTTAAAAACGCCTTACGCATGCGCCCCGAACGCATTGTGGTGGGGGAATGCCGAAGCGGCGAAGCCCTAGACATGCTACAAGCCATGAATACGGGTCATGATGGATCGTTGACCACCTTACACGCCAACAACCCACGCGACGCGCTGCGCCGACTGGAAACCATGGTGCTCATGGCCGGTTACGATTTACCGGCTCGTGCCATCCGTGAGCAAGTGGCGTCTGCGGTGCATGTAATTTTGCAAGTAAGCCGACTGAGTGATGGCAGCCGAAAAGTGATGAACATTACGGAAGTGGTGGGCATGGAAGGCGATGTGATTTTACTGCAAGACATTTATAAATTTGTGCAAACCGGTGTGGATGAAAATAAAAAAGTGCTGGGCCGTTTTGAACCCACGGGGATTCGCCCAAAGTTTTTAGAACATCTGGAAGCCGCTGGTATTGCCATTGACCCCAGCATTTTTAGTAGCAGTTTTAACGCCTTAAATGATGGAGGCTGGGGCTAGTGGACGCGTGGATGGCATCTAGCCTACCGGTACTTGCTGGCTTACTGGTGCTTACGTTAGCAGCCAGTTTGTATTTCACTTTTTTTTCCAAATCGGATCAGGCCACACAACGCTTTGAAACCACCTTTAAAAAGCAGGACAACAGCCCTCAACGTTCTGCTAAAGTGATTGCCGCTGAAAAGTTTATTCTTAAAAAAGTGTACGATGGGTCTACCAAGCAATCCCAAACCCTGTCCAAATTGGCCCTTAAGTTAGAGCAAGCCAACATTGCCATGGCCCCCCATGAGTTTCAAACCCTCACGTTTTTAGCGGCGGCATTATCGGGTGTGTTGGGTTTTTTAGCCCACCAGAATATGTTATTGGGTGTGGGTTGGGCGGTGAGTGTGTGGTTTATTCCCGACTGGTTTGTGTCTATCAAGGCCTGGCTTCGCTTGGCCAAAGCGGAAGAGCAATTTTCTGACGTGTTGGATGCCATGATTAGCTGCCTGAAAACCGGATTTGGATTTAACCAGGCGGTCCATAGCATTACCGAAAATTTTGAAGACCCGTGGGGCACCGAGTTTGGCAAAATGGCCATTGAAATTGGCATGGGGCAAAGTAAAACCACAGTGCTTCGCAATTTGTATCGGCGTATTCCCAACACCGATGTGGAACTATTTACCACCGCCATGCAAATTTATTTTGAAAGCGGTGGAAATTTAGTGGAACTGCTGGGAAATCTGAGCACCACCATTCGCACACGCTATAAATTGTTCCGTAAAATTCGAACCCTTTCGGCCCAAGGAAAATTATCGGCTGGCATGATTACGTGTATTCCGTTTTTTTTGATGAGCTTTATGGCTCTGATTATTCCCGAAGCGGTGCATGGGTTTATTGCCCACCCTTTGGGGATGATTTTATTAGGCTTAACCGGCATCTGGATGCTGTTTGGTATTTTTATCCTCTTTAAAACTGTTCAGATTGAGGTATAGACCGTATGTGGATCGGGCTTCTTGCTGGACTGAGTGTTTTTTTATTGGCCTACGGGGCTTTAATTACCTGGGGTATGATGCGCCAGCAGCATCAACAAGTAGCCGAACGCGTTGCCACCCTTAGCACTGTAGAAGCCAAAAAACGACGCCTTCAACAACACATGTTGGGGCCCAATGGCTTTCAAGCGTCCTTTACCGAACGCGTTATTTTACCTGTCGCCGTTGCCTTGTTTAAACGCATTAAAGTCTACATTCCTTTAGGTGGCCAAATGGACTGGGTGCAAGAGCACTTGACCTATGCTGGCTATAAAAAATCATCGCTAGTACCGGCTTTTTTAGGCATTCAATGCCTATCGGTATTGGTAATTGGGGGATCCTTTTATCTTCAAGCGGCGTTACTGGGTAAAACACTCATTAGTTTACCGGCCTTATTTTTTGGCAGCATTGGCGCCGTGTTTGGGTATTTATTGCCCATGATGGTGCTCAATGCAAAAGTAGGGGCTCGACAGGGGCTCATTCAAAAAAGTTTGCCCGATTTTTTAGAGCTACTGGTTATTTGCGTAGAAGCGGGCCTGAGCATGGATGGCGCCATTTTAAAAATCATTCAGCACCAAACGCCCACACCCAATACCTTGCCGTGGCGAGAGGAACTGATGCGCTATTTGGGCGATATTGAATTTGGCATGAACCGCAAACAAGCCATGTTGTTATTGGGTGAACGTACCGGTGTGGAAGACGTGAAAACCTTTGTAAACGCCTTAATAATGGCGTATGAGATGGGTGCCAGCGTGGCCCAAACCTTGCGTGTGCAGTGTGATACGTTGCGCAACAAACGCCTACAGCGTGCGGAAGAAAAAGCCCAAAAAATTCCAGTCAAAATGGTGCCGCCCATTTATATCTTTTTATTTCCCGCTATTTTTGTGTCTATTTTTGGCCCTTTGGGCATGATCCTCATTCAAAATATTGGCGGCCTGATTGGCAAAGGACTGTAGGCCTTCATTAAAAAAGCAGGCATTAATTAGCGATAGGAGATTTCCAGTGTTCCATTACTTTTACTATGGGCTTGGCCGCTGTCCAAAGTATTTTTTGCGCTCCTAAGGTTAGCTTTTGCCCCAATGTTTTAGGGCCAAACACAAAGTCTGCATACACTTGTTCAAACGGGTATACTCGGCTTTTCCGAAGCAACGCAGCCTCCCGGGTTTTTTCTGGAAAAACCTGATCCATCAAAATACGGCCTTCCATTTTTGTCTTCACATAGCCCATCAAAGTATCCATAGAACATGGGGGCAGATTGCTTGCTTTAAAAATTTTTGCTAACTGTTGCTTACCAAAATTATGTTGGTTACACAATTTTTTAAGATTAACTATTTGTACCGCTGACAGTGGTGTTTGACCATGCCGTTGATGATACTGCCCCAAAGCCTCAATGTATTCATCCACTTCTTGTTGATAATGATTGGGTGCCGATGGTGTTTTTTTAATTTTATAAGCCGCCAGTTTTCGCAATGATTTTAGCAGAAGGGGTGAACACTCAACACGAGAAGACGTTGAATCAGCCCCTGATTCGACGTCTTTTTCGACATCTAGCCAAGCCAAATCACCCACTTCGGTATAGGGTTCCCCGTCATGAGCATGCGATTCATAGTAGCCCTTCTGGCCAACCCAAACAAAGGGTCCCCCCATCAAATATCTGTATTCTGATGGGAGGATTTCGCTGTACTTGCATTTAATTGTTGGTGCTGTGGGGTATGGGACATATTGGTCACCCGTCATCCCCTGAGAAACCATCTGGGGCGTTAAACCATCAATGGCTTTAACCACAATAGCTTTTGCAGGGATGTACCCAAAGTGCGGCGCTGCTGTGGAAAGACGATGACCAGACACAATAACTGAAGCACCTTAAATAAAAAATTTTGTAAGTTACCCAACAATTATGCTTACTCAAGCCACTGTTGTATGACAACTGAATGACATACTTTGTTAAAACCCGCCCATACCAGCCAATTGCCTGTTACACAAAGTAACAATACGAATGGCCGCTAGGCCAACGTGTGGCAACTGGGAGCCATGCCGCGTTTGGCAAAGTACTGCTGATGGTAGTCTTCTGCCGGCCAGAAAGTGGGTGCAACGGCAATTTCAGTCACAATAGGCTTTGAAAACCCTACTTGGGCCAACTGTTTACTGGTTGCGGCCAAAGTAGCTTGGTCTGGCGTGGTGGTAAAAATAGCAGAGCGATACTGAGTGCCAATGTCTGGCCCTTGGCGGTTGAGAGTCGTCGGATCGTGTAAGCGCCAAAACAAGCTAAGCAACTCACTGTAGCTCACCACAACAGAATCAAACACCACGGCGACCCCTTCCGCATGGCCGGTGGTACCCGTACACACCTGCTCATAGGTAGGATGGTCGACCGAACCGCCAATATAGCCCACTTGGGTAGAAACCACCCCCGGCACTTGAGCGAAAAAGGCTTCCACACCCCAAAAGCAGCCCGCTGCCACAATCGCTGTTTCAATGGTTGTCATCGTGTTTATACCGCCTGTGTTCGTTTACTTCGAGCCGGCTTGGTACGTGCGATTTGCATCCACCACGGCCACGGTTGTAAGGTCAGCAAGGGTTCGGCCACATCACTTAAGGCTTTTTTAAGCACGCTGTCATCGGGCCATACTTGGCCATCTTTGGAAAGACCTTCGCCCGTAGGCAATCGCATCCCCAATTGTTCAAACGCATGATTGGACTTGGGCCATAAGCTCACAAGGGTGCCGGTAATGGGGCGATGCGCCGACACCAACAAATGTCCACTGCACACACGCGCCAGTTCACGCACCACACGGCCAATGGTTTGATTGTTGGCTTGTTCATAAACGTTCAAGGCAATCGCCATATCAAAATGGTCATCGGCGTAAGGCAATGCAGTGAGTGGGCTGTCATCAAAGCGAAAGCGGCACTGAATTTTTTCTTGGGCTTCTCGAGCCATCGTTTCATCGCTATCCAGCAGGGTAATAGTGCTAAAGGGCAACACAAAGCCGAGTCGTCTCGCCACATCCAACTGACGGCAGCCACCCACCATTAAAATGCGCTTGGGATCGGCGCTAGTTTTTTCAGCACGGGCCTCAAACAATAGCTCTAGACTGTTGTAAAAAGCGGTTTCCAGCTGACGCGCCACCCACGGGCGGTTGGTGTCTTGCTCGGCTGGAATATCGTCCGACACATCGCCACAGGGTTTATGGCCACCCTGAGTATCCTTACAGCCGCCACAGTCCTTCTCAGCAGGCTCTTCCGCCAAAGGAAAGGGCATGGTTTTAGCGATAACGTCGGTCGAAGCGTGTTCCATGGTTGATTCCATTAGTCCTCGTCCATTAATTGGGGCTCGTCATTTTTTCAACGGCCAGTATTTCCGCCAAACGCTTGGCGTCAATGGTTTGGCCTGTCAGTTTATCGGTTAGGTTCATGGCCAGGGCCACATCACTCACAGGTTTGCCTTCGCTCAGTACTTTTTTGGCAATATCCGCTGCCGCCGCATACCCGATATGGGGATTGAGGGCTGTGAGGAGCACGCAGCTGGTTTCAATGCGATGCATAGCCACCGCTTCGTCCACCTTCAGTCCATCAATGCACTCGGCGGCAAACAACTTAAAGCTGTTGGTGAGGATACGTTGCGACTCCACCATCTTGAGCAAAATCGTGGGCATCATCACATTCAGTTGCAGCTGGCCGTTTTGGGCACACAGGGCAATGGTCAGATCGTTACCCTGCACAATGTAACTCATCTGGTCCATCAATTCGGGGTAAATGGGGTTGATTTTCCCCGGCATAATGGACGACCCCGGTTGTTTGCTGGGCAACAACAGCTCGCCCAAGCCGGTTTTTGGGCCCATGGAATAGAGTTTTAGATCGTGGGCAGTTTTTTCCAACTCAATGGCCACGCTGCGAAGCGCTGCCGAATAATCGGAAAAATGGCCAAAACTGCTGGTGGCCTGAAAATAATCGGGGTGCATCACCAAGGGTAAGCCGCTAATAACGGTTAATTTTTCTGTTACCACCGGGCGGTATTGGGGATGGGTGTTCAAACCGGTTCCCAAGGCCGACGCGCCCAAGCCAATTTGGTGGAGACGCTTGGCGGCGTGCTCTACATTGTCAATGGCGTCTTGCATGGCATGAGCGTAGGCGCCAAATTGCTGGCCCATGGTGAGAGGAACCGCATCTTGCATGTGGGTGCGTCCGGCAATGAGCACGTCTTTAAACTCATTGGCTTTTTTTGCTAAGCTGGCTTGAAATTGCTTAAGGGACAACACCAAAGGCCCATGCATGCTTAAAAACGTGAGACGCATCATGGTGGGGGTCACGTCATTGGTGGATTGGCCATAATTAACGTGATCGTTGGGATTAACGGTGTAGTCGCCTTTTTGCCCGCCCATCAGTTCCGTGGCACGGTTGGCCAAAATTTCATTCACGTTCATGTGGTGGCTGGTACCGGTGCCGCCTTGGTACACGTCCACAATAAATTGATCGTTGAATTTTCCGTCAATCATTTCTTGGGCCGCCATGGCAATGGCATCCGCCATGTCTTGGGGAATTAGACCCAGCTGGCCGTTGGTTTGGGCTGTGGCTTTTTTAATCCACCCGTAAGCCCTAATGGCTTCGGGGTAGGCCATGGAGGCCGTAACGCCCGAAATGGGGAAGTTTTCGCAGCCCCGCAAGGCTTGCACGCCATAGTAGGCCTCGGCAGGCACTTGGCGCACGCCCATCGAATCTTTTTCATCGCGGGTAGCACCGGTGGGGTTTAATGTTGCAGTCGACATGGCATTTCTCCATCGATAGTGATAAATCTCCTCTATTATTTCGCCAACGGCTGGGATTCGCAATGACTTTGACCTGCCCACGAACACCCCTACAAGCGAGAGAACTGAGCCCCCGGATGCTGCTTGGCCAAGCCCATCAGTTCCAGCAAGGTTAAGGTGGTTTGCAGCACGTCTACTGAAAGCCCACTGTGTTGCTGCAAGAGCGCCAAGGGCTTTGGTTCATAGGCCAAAGCCTTCATTACCAAGCGCTGATCGTCGGTTAAGTTCAACGCCAACAAGCTGGGTTGAATCTCAGAACTTTCAGAACTATCGATACTATCGACCAGGCCATTATTGGGCCAGCTTGCTGGCTCCCAGTGGAGCTCGTGGAGGATGTCGGTGGCACTGGTGGTGAGGATGGCGCCATCTTTGATAAGGCTATGGGGGCCTTCGCTACCGGGGCTAAAGGCATGGCCCGGCACGGCAAACACGGCACGGCCGTCGTCCATAGCGCACCGGGCCGTAATGAGAGATCCACTGGCAATGGCACCTTCCACCACCACAGTGCCATAGCTTAATCCCGAAATAATGCGATTCCGTTGGGGGTAGGTGCCGCGGGTACCGCCCATACCCGGTGGATATTCACTCACCAAGGCTCCGCCTTCCGCCACAATGCGTTGGGCCAAGCGCTTATGAAACGCCGGAAACACTTTATCAATGCCGCACCCAAACACCGCCACTGTGGGCAAGCCATTCGCTAAAGCGGCCTCGTGGGCAGCCCCATCCACCCCTTCTGCCAACCCACTGATAATACAAGCCCCAACAGGCACCAAACCTTCCACCAAATGGTTCACCATCTGGCGTCCATATTCACTAATGCGGCGGGTGCCCACCATGCCCACCGTTTTGCCTTCCAAGGCGTGAGGATTGCCTTTGACATACACAATATTGGGCGGGTCCTCAGTGTTGGCTAGTAATTCAGGATAGGTCAAAGAGTCGGGTGCCCATGTGTTTTTAGGAGAAATAAGAATGCTCACCCCCTGAGATCGAATTTTTTCCACCTTGGCCAGTGGATTGGCGTGGTGAATCGCGTGTCGCCAACCTTCAATCACCGGATCCGCGCAGCGGTTGGGGAGTAGCTCACGTAATACGGTGGGATCATCGGTCCACAACCCATCTACACTTCCGACTTTGGCCAATAAATACGTCAACGTTCGGCTTCCAATGCCGTTTACCTCACTGAGTACCAGCAAGCGCCCCAGTGCAAGGTCCACATCGATTTTAGAAAGAGATGAAGAAATCATAGAGATAATTTACGGAAATCATGGGTACCTGCACCGTCTATTTTTACGGTAAAGCCACATGTAACAAAAAAGTCGACTGCAGCGCGCCCAACAGTTGGGGAATACCCGTGTTGGGCGTAAGATGCAGCGTGTTACGGGTTATCCTCTAACCTTATTCTTCATTTTAGGACTGCTTTTATGACGGTTGAACTCACCTCATTGCCTTACCCTACCGAGCCTTTTGCCTCGTCTGCCTTAGCAAAATTGCCATTCACCTTGCTGGCTGGACCTGATGTGCTGGAAGGCGACGGCAGCATCAATTTGCAATCCGCCCATTACCTAAAGGCTATGGTGGACCGCCTAAGCAAGACCTATGCCATTGAGTATTATTTT
This sequence comes from Vampirovibrionales bacterium, assembly GCA_029866025.1. Lineage (GTDB taxonomy): Bacteria > Cyanobacteriota > Vampirovibrionia > Vampirovibrionales > Vampirovibrionaceae > JARXAD01. The sequence continues at coordinate 26,160 of JARXAD010000007.1, forward strand.
AAAAGCTCGTACGACAAAGCCAACCGCACCAGCATTACCGCCTACCGTGGCCCCGGCGCCAAGCAAGGCCTAGAAATGCTGAAACGCATCCAAGGCGACGTTGGTGTGAAGCTGATTACAGACGTTCACAGCGTGGAAGAAGCCACCTTGGCGGGCACTGTGGTAGACATGATTCAAGTGCCCGCGTTTTTAAGCCGCCAAACTGATTTACTACTGGCCGCTGGCGACACTGGCAAGATTGTGAACATCAAAAAAGGGCAATTTCTTAGCCCCCACGACACCATTAACGCCGTGGAAAAGGTAAAAAGCACGGGCAACACCAACGTGTTTGTGACCGAACGCGGTACCACCTTTGGCTACAATAATTTGGTGGTGGATATGCGCGGCGTGCCCATTGTGCAAGGGTATGGCGTGCCTGTTATTTTTGATGCCACCCACAGCATTCAATTGCCCGGCGGGCAAGGAACGTCATCGGGCGGGCAGCGCGAATACGCCATTACACTAGCGCGAGCCGCTGTAGCAGCCGGTTGCAACGGCCTGTTTTTTGAAACCCACCCCGACCCAGCAACGGCGTTGTGCGACGGACCCAACATGCTTCCCCTCACGTGGATGGAGCCGTTGCTGGAAACCTGCCTATCCATTCGTAGCCTGTTGTTGCAGTCGGCGGCAAAAACGGCTTCCACGTCCGCTCAACCTGTGTTGGTTTAATCGCGGCACGTTAATTTGAGCACCTCTCAGTCGCTTGTTTCCCAACCGTCTCCTTTGGCCCCCAAGGGTGAGTGGCGTGTTTGGGCCAAACAGAACCGAACCACCCTATTAACGCCTCATCGTTCTCAAGCATTGATCGCTCAATGCTTAAGTTGGGAAGGCTTCCTTAAAGCGGATGAGCTTCTCATCACATGGCCCACTGGAGATGAATTGGATGTTCGACCGCTGATTCAGGCCTTTCAAGGGCTAGTCTATTTGCCGCGTATCACAGGCCCACGCCAAATGGCTTTTCATCAGTTTGAATCAGAAGCCCCTTTGGTTGAAGGGTCTTATGGTATTTTGGAGCCTGAGAAAATCGCCCCCCTGTGGCAACCCAACCCAAGGCTACATACCCTGCTGATGGCACCTGCTTTGTGTGTGGATGCCGCCCGTTATCGCTTGGGCTACGGGGGCGGTTACTTTGATGCGTGGCTTCACGCGCATCGGCCTTTATTACAAGAGTCTTTAACCGTAGCTTCACTCATCCCATTGGCATTGGTGGTGAAACACTTACCCCATGACGACTGGGATCAACGATTGGACACCGTTTTGACTGAAGACGGTGGGGTGGGTAATGCCTGACGAAAACAACCACTCATTCAACACGGGCTTTGCCTGTCGTCCGCTGGATGCCGAACGCGCCCACAGCGCCTTGTACAAATTATTACGCCTGTCTCCCCCCGATACCCGCTATGGCGAGGCGTTACAGTATCTGGTTCAGTCCCACGCCCTTCAGCCCAAGCAAGATGCCGCTGCCATCAGCCAGTGGAGCTACGCTCAGCTAGCCCAAATCACCCGTAATTGGCTATACCCCAACAACAGTCAAGCATTTGAGATAGATGAATGCTTAACCGCCTTGTGGGTATTGGAAGAATTCCAACAATGCCAAGCAATCCCTTGGTTGTACGCCATTTCCAACCGTTTGATTACGAACACCGCCTTGCACCAAGCGGCCCCCCATACGGCTTCGGGCCTTCCGTCCACCCCTGGTGAGATCAACACCCTTACGCTTCACCAGTGGCTAAAGCGCACCGGCATTGTGTTTTCGCCAACCAATAATTCCACACCTTTGGGAGAAACTCTGGATGAAGCCGCTCAAACCGCCTTGCTCTCCGTGTATCATCAACATCCATTCCCGTGGAGCGCCTTACTGGAGGCTGTCGCCGCCGCTTCCTCCATTGCCTGCCACCCTTCGGTACAGCGGTTACAAACCCACTATCAAGCACTCCTAAAAAGTCCACCCGCATCATGGCAACGCCTCTCGTGGCCTCAGCGCGTCGAATACCTTCAAACCCTTATCAACCCTGCCGTCGACCTTCCCGCTACCTATTCAGAGACAATCGAAACCCTTCCGATGCTCAAAGCCACGCGTTGCAGGCCCATCCGCTGTGTGCTGCTGGTGGAAGGAACCTCGGAAGTGGTTCTGTTGCCTGCTGTTGCCCACGCGTTGGGCTGTCCCCTTGCTCACCATAAAATTCAACTGGTGGCTGTGGGAGGAAAATCACTGATGCTGAAAGCCTACCATCAGCTGGCTGGTTTTATCAGCCCACCCATTATTGCGGTGTTGGATGCCGACGGAGCAACCGAGCAGCGCCACCTTGCAGAAGCCATGGGTAACTCTAATACGAGGGACAGTGCCTTGATTTTACCCGAAGGCACACTGGAAGACGCTTTGAGTGATGCCCTGATTGCCGAGACTCTCAATCAATACTACGATCCACCCGAACCCCTAACCACCGCCGATATGGCCGCCCGCCGTTGCGCTGGCAAGCACGGAAATCAAACCATTACGGCCCTAGAAACCCTGTTTAACGATTGGGAATTGGCGTCGCCTCGCAAAGGCAGCCACAAGGGTAAGCAATTTAACAAAGTCGATTTTGCCTATCATGTGGCCCAAACCTTACTGGCCTCTCCGCCCACAACCTGCGAACAATGGGTTAGCTCCTCACTGGCAGGCTTGATTCATCAGGCAGTAGCCTTGGCCCAACAGGACGCGTTACCCTTGCCTCAGCAAGGCGCTGAATGAGGAACTTTTTATGCCGAAAGAAACACACTGTGGCCAGTGGCTCAATGGAGCCATTCAGCCCTTAGAAGAGAGTAGTATTTCCAGGGTTGAGTCGTCTTATTACGGGTACAGTGCCTTTACCAGTTTCCTGTGGCCCTTAGAGCCTCGTTGGTTGGAGGCCCACCTTCAGCGGGTCACGTCTCACGCGGCACACCTGGGAATGATTGAACCCACCGAGTCATTGGAAGCCTTTCAACACGGCATTGTTCACTGGTTACAAGGTACAAGCGCTTCACCTTCTGGCTTGTTACGGGTTCGCCTCACCGCTTTCCCCGCTTCCGGTGGCTTAGAGACTTTCTCTAACCAAAAAATCCACACCCAGTGGGTTATTCAGGCCATTCCCTACACGTCTCAGGAACAGTCTAAGCCGCTTCAACTGGGGCTGGTACGGTACACCAAGGCCTTGCCCCACATTAAACATGGCAGCTTGGCAGAGCCCTTTTATTTACGCCGCTTGGCAAAACAGCAAGGCTTGGATGACGTGCTATGGGTGAATGGTGACGATCACATTACCGAAGCCACCAGCGCCAATGTTTTTTTTGAAACCGTTACTGGCGGCTCTTTGCAATGGGTTACCCCTCCTTTAACGCAATGCTTGGCGGGGATTTGTCGCCAGCAAGTAATGGAAAACGCCTTAGTCAAAGGGCAACCCATTATTGAGCGACCCATTGCCCTAGAAGAAATAGGCATCACAGTATGCCGTGGGTTTCTCACCAATGCTATTAAAGGCATTCAACCCTTTGAGTGCCCTCAACCGTTGCCTTGGGTGATTGCAACCTCATAACAGCTAAAAGCCGCCCAAACCCACGGTTCAGACGGCTTTTTAGAGAATGTATGCTTAAACAGTGGGAAGCAATAAAGCAACCCCGCTGGCTAACAATTACTTTTTAACGGGCATTGTTGTTTTAACAGGCATCGTGGCGCTGGCCGTGGTGTTCAAACGAGTGAGCACATCGCTGGTAATGTCCACGCCGCCTTCAAACACGGCTTGACGGGCCAACACCACGTTGATTTGACGGGTTTTGGCAGCATCTTTCACCGCAGCTTGCAGCGAGTCATCAATGGATTTTTGTTGCGAAGTCGACCAATCACGGTACTCTTGCACCTTCACACCCAACTGATCATTGAGTTGTTTTTCGAGGGTGTTGCTGGCCACTGGGTTTTTGGGGGCATTTTTACGGGTTTCTTCAATTTGTTTGACGTAGTCGGCTTGTAGCTTACGCAACTCGGCTTCGCGCACTTTGGCATCGGCCATAAAGGATTGGGCACGATCGTATTCACCCATTAGTTTTTCAAAGTCCACGTAGCCAATAGCATCGGCAAAGGCAGTGCTGGCAAGGGTAGATACACCCATGACTGCGACAGTACCGGCCACCAACAAGGTTTGCATCATGCGTTTCATTCCAGAGTCTCCTTCAATGAACCAATATCAACAATTGTTCAACAACCATACGTTACCCGAGACGGCCACAAAAGCCAAGGTTCCAAGACCGACCTTAGTGTTGCTTCAGCACTGAGGCACTAGAATTTTTGACCGACGCCAAAATTAAAGCGCTGAAAGTAATTGCTATTGCCGCCAGCCACCGGCAAGGCATAATCAATACGCAACGGCCCCACCCCCGGAATGGTAAACCGTAAGCCTGCACCAATGGATGCCCCAAAACCGCTCTGGGCATAATCGCCGCTGGCTAGCTTTTCTTGGCCAATCACTTGGCCTGCATCCAAGAAGAAGGCTGAGGTCATGGTATTCAACACCGGCAAGTCTTTCATTTTGCCCCACAGGGGGACTTTGGTCCGAATTTCAGAGCTGGCCTGCATAAAACCGTTCCCAATGCCCAAGCCACCCATTTGGAAACCGCGAACGCTGTAGGGCCCACCCAAACGGAACATATTGAAAGTAGGCACATCGCCCAATAGGCTGGTGCCTCCTTGGGCATTCAGCGCCAGTACCACGCCTTCACGCAACTGGGTAAATTTACGTACATTCACGCTGGCCGTACCATACGAGGAGCCACCCAAGCCCATCGCCCCTGTGAGAGAGGCTGTATTGAGCCAGCCTTGAGTGGGGTTAAAGCGATTATCACGGGAATCGTAGGCGAGGGTTGGGGTGACATTAATAAAGGTACCGCCCGACAGACTCTTGCCTCGATCGGAAATGCCCAAATCAGCCAAGTCGCTGGCAGAGCCACCTTCACGCAACGACACGTTTTCTGCCCCTAAGCCCAAGCTAAAGGCGGTATTTTCCCAGCGTTTAACAGGACGGGACCAGTTGAAGCTGGTTCCAATACGCCGCTCAATACCCAAAGGAATATTCAGGCTCGACATGTCTCGCGCATAGGTAGAAACCCCCACCGAGTTATCGGTTTGGCGGAAGCTGGGCGTGCTCCAGCCCACTTCAAACTGATACGTGCGGGCATCGGCAACGCTTTCGCCACGGCCAATGACGCCGGTCCCGATCATGGCCACCGAGTTAAAGTTTTCGCCACGGCCTCTAAAGTTGGGGTCGGTGTAACCCACCGAGCCGAACAGGCCGGTGCCTGTATCCATACCACCACCCAAACTAATGGCACCGGTGCGTTTTTCATCCAGTTCAATGGTTACATCGTATTTATCCGGGTCTTCTGGGGACGCTGCAATGACGCGTCGCACATCACTAAAAGATTGGGTACCAAAAATACGTTTTAAATCGTCGCTAAGCACTTTTTCGTTGTACACCTGACCTGATTTTACGGCCATTAAGCGTTCGACCACATAATCTTTGGTTTTTCGGTTGCCCACAAAGCGCACGTTGTTAATGGTGCCTTCGTTGACTTTTAGGTTAATCACGCCATCGGGGTCATCGGCAATGGCCTTTACGCGTGCCAAAATATAACCTTTATCGGCGTACAGTTTCTCAATGGATTCTACCGTTTTATTGAGTTGGGTAATGTTTTGAGGCAGACCTGTTTGGCCTTCAAATAGTTTGTTCAGCTCGTCATCTTTTAAAACCGTATTGCCTTCAATTTGCACACCGGTGACGGGGGCATTTTCTTCCACCTCAATGCGCAAATGAATGCCATCACGGGTGGCTACGGGCACCGCGCGGATGCGATCCGTAAAATAACCCAAGTCGTAAACACGTTTTAAATCATCCTTTAGCGTGGATTTGTTATACAAGCTGCCCGACTTGAGGGCCATGGAGTCTTTAATTTGGTACTCATCAATCAGCTGGTTGCCCTTAATGGATACTTGGCGAATGGTGAGGGCCTGGTCATAGCGCTTGTTACTCGACGCCGTGACGGTATCGGGGGCAAATTCAGAGACGGGCGTTGCTGTGGTTTCTTCAGGGGTAACGTCATCGCCCCAAGCAAGAACATCGGGGCCGGTGGCGCAGGCCGCCAAGGTGGCTAACAAGGTTACTTGGGCCAGCCCGTGGCGAAAGCGACGAATCATGTGGAGAAAGGTCATGCGTGGTTCACCCCTAGGTAAAAGCTTATGCCCGTTTATTGTAGCAGTTTTGGCTAACAGTTTTGTTTGGAACGAATACTGGCTACAATAACTGAAATCAAGCTGATAGCAAAGTTTTTGGAGATAACGTTCCTACCGTGACAGCCACCTATTACCAACATGTAGCCGACTTACCCACCTTAAAAATGGCGAACGGCGGTAGACTTGCAAACCTTTCTCTTGAAGGTCAGGCTTGGCTAGACGCTCGTGTAATGACGTCTTCCAGTAATGAATCAACCGTTCGCCCCAGCCTGTGGTCTGCCTTAACCCCTCCGTCTCCTCAATCCATCTGGCCCACAACCGAAATTATCACCCTAAGCCCCAGTAGCATCAATCGTTACATGGCTTGCCCCCGCCAGTTTTTTTACCAGCACGTGTTACGGCTGCCTACCCCAGCCAGCGAAACCCTGTTGCAAGGGCTACTGGTCCATGGGCTGATGGAAACCCTCAACCGACAATTCCCCGAATATCCCTACAGTGCCCAACGGCTGCACGATATTTTTAAGCTGTTTATGGCCAACAATGAATCACTACTGAAGGATCCCAACAGTGGCTTAACTTACGAGCTTTATGAGCAGTGGAACACCTTACCCACCCTTCTCCAAGAGCAACTCTCTCAAGTTATCCCCAACACCATTGATGATTTAGAGGCCTCTGGCTACTTTAATCAGACCCCCACAGCTATTTTAAGTGAGCAAAAAATTCACTACACCCACCCATCACTGCCCAACGTGGCTATTACCGGCGCCCTGGATGCACTCATTGGCTATGAGTCCAATGATCTCACTGATAACAACGACTTGCGCTGGAAGATTGTGGATTACAAAACCGGGCAAACGTCTCGCTACCGCCAAAGCGATGACAAAGAACAAGCCAGTCTCCTGAAAGCATTGGAGCCCTTGCCCATAAATACGGAGGACGCCTTACCTCTGACCCACACTGAGCGATTTAAAGACCGCACCAGCCGAAATTATCAAATCCCTTTGTACTATTTGGCTACCCAAGTGGATACGAAGCTTCAGCAAGCACTACACAACCCTCCCCCTACCGTCGATTCCATTGGCCTGCAAGTATTGCGCCCTAGCTTGGGTGATGGGATTGGTTCGCGCAGCATTTCGGTTTCAGGTACTTCTGTAGAAGCTCGTTTAGACAGTTGCTTGAGCGACCTACGTCAGTGGATTGTGGAGCCTCTTCAGCAAAGCGATGCCTTGCCCACCGTCACGGGCCTTCACTGCCAGCAATGCGCCTTTACAGCCATTTGCAATGACCCCAATATTGGCAAAGAGGCCCCGAGGGGGCCTTATGCAAAAAACAAAACAAGCGGAGAAGGGGAAAGCCCATGATTTCCCTTCTTACACCCACATTAGAAGTACCTGAATGGGACAAAGACCCTATTTTGGAGCGTTTATTGGAAGGGCTGAATCCAGAGCAACGCCAAACCGTCATGCATCCCTTTCATCAGGGTGTGCAAGTGCTGGCCGGGGCAGGCACGGGGAAAACGCGGGTTATTACACACCGCTATGTGGGGGCCTTACACCACCTACAGCAGCATAATGGCCACGAGCTACCGCCTGAATCCCAAATTTTGGCCGTTACCTTTACAGTCAAAGCCGCCGAAGAAATGAAAGAACGGATTCATGCCCTGATTGGCCGATTGGGCTTACCTCAGCCCGAAACCCCGATGTGGGTTCATAATTTTCATGGCTATGGGCGGCGATTACTAAAAACCCACGGACACTTACTGGGCTTTACCGAACACTTTGCGGTGTTAGACACCAACGAGCGAAACCAACACTTGCAAGCCGTGCTAAGGGATTGGGAAGCCAACCGGCTGGACGACTTGGAAGCCGCTCTGGCTTGGGCACAACTCCCCCTCCATGCCCATGACGTTCTCGCGCTACCGCCTCATGCCCCCACCGATTTTATCCACTGGGTGCGGGCCTTTCCTCATGTGCTGAACCGGGCCAAATCAGCAGGACTGTCTCCCCAAGCATTTTACGACACGGCACTACTTCAAACCCAACGATTATCCAGCCAAGTTCACCATCATCCGGTAACAGAAGCGGACGGGAGCGTGTTTGAGAACAACGAGGCTATGAGCAGTGCTTGGAGCAATCACTGGCGACGTTGGGCACCTGATTCGTCGTTGTGGTTTGGCAGCGATGATGAACAATCCGCTTATATTGCTCATCGAACCGCCACCCTAAAAAAAGGCGACCCCACCGATTTAGAACCCTATTATGGCAAACGCTTGGAGTGGCTGAACAAGCAATGGCAGTGGATGCACCAAGGCCAAGCCTTGCAACCCCTCCCCAAAAAAGTGCGCAACACGGTGGAGACAGGCGAATTGGCTTCTTTGGAGACCTTGGCCACCACCCACGCCGATGAACAAACACTCATTGGCCTAATGGCCGGCTTGTACGCCGTGTACCAATACCGCCTGTACCAAGCCAACACCTGCGATTTTGATGATCTCATTTTAAAACCACTGGAGCTGCTTCAAAACCACCCAACGTTGCAGACCCAAATCCAGCAGCAGTTTCAGCTGGTGATTGTGGATGAATTTCAGGATACCAACGGCAGCCAACTGGCCTTAATGCGGGAAACCATCCGCCCTGACACTACCAACCTCACAGTGGTGGGGGATATCAAGCAATCCATTTACGGCTTTAGAGACGCTCAGCCCGACAACATGCACTGGATCTTTTCGGGCCGAAGTGACGTTACCACGGTGCATCTCACTCAAAACTACCGTAGCCACGCCCCCATTGTAGCGTTAGCCAACGCCGTGGCCGATGGCTTAAATTTACCCAACACCCACGCCTTAAGCGCCGCCTTACAGACCGAACAGCCCCCCCCACCCGTAACGCACGTAACGCTAGAAGACGCCGACGCCCAAAAAAGCAAAGTGGGCACGGTACGAGATACGGAAGCCCAGTGGGTGGCTTCCGAAATCCAGCGGCTCCACACTGAAGAAGGTTTACCTTACAGCGATGTAGCCATTCTGGTGAAAGACAACACCAAAGCCAAGCGCATGGCCGCCGCACTCAAAACCGCGGGTATTCCTAGCGATCGCCAAGAATCCTTGGCCGAATGGCTGAACACGCCGGAACTAAAGAATATTCGGGCTCTGCTAAAAATACTAGCCCGCCTCAACGACGACGTGGCTTGGGTTCGCTTGTTAGAACAACGCCTGAATCACCGACAGTTGCGCATCCTTTCTCAGGCGTTAAATACTCTGCGCAATGGGCATGAAAAAACCACGGGCAGTAAGGTAAATCAACCTCATTGGATTCATGTATTGCTTCAGCTGGGGAATTTTGAGGTTTGCCCAGAGCTTTCCTTGCCTGTTCGCGAAGCCTTGCTCGATCTTGCTCAGCAAATCATGCAGGCCCGCAGCCTGCTGAATCGGAGATCGTGGACCACTCTTGTGTGGGTATTGGCCCAGCACCTAGGCTTATTTGACGCGAGCCCAGACGATAGTTTTCCTTTAACCGAGCCCGTTAGCATTGAGGCCGTTGGCAAATGGCTGCATAAGCTGAGTGTGCAAAAAGCCACCCGTAGTATGAGCTTACGAACCCTGTGCGAGTGGATTGATACCCAAGCCACCACGGCCCACCAAGAGCTAGCCGACGCTGAAGCCGAATTAGAGCCCTTAACAGTCAAGATTTTGACGATGCATGCGGCCAAGGGGTTGGAATTTCCCGTGGTGTTTGTATCGTGCACCGATAGCTTTGCCCCAAGACCTCGCACCACTAAAGTGGACTTGGAAATTCAATACCCAGCCTTTTTGCTGGGAGAATCGCCCACCGCACTGCCGGGTTTTGGGTTGTATTTAACGGAGCACCACCGGTTTTGGAGCAGCTCAGGCTCTATGGCAACTCTCAAGCGCCGCTTGGCTGATAATTTATGGTTAAAGCCCCGCGCCAAGGCCGAAACCCAACGCCTGTTTTACGTGGCCATTACTCGTGCTCAACAGCGTTTGTATTTGTTACGCAGTCCCCAGTCGCCGGAGTGGACTAACCCGGAAACACTGCTGCCCTCCTCACAACACAGCACGTTACTCAACACTATCACCGTGGCTTTAGAGTGAGACCACTAAACTGGGAGAAGCGTGGCATTTGGAGACTCTTTAGGAGTTTTTGACGCTGCCAAGCCTTCTTCAAGGGCGTCAATGACTCGCAAATTAGCTTTGGGGTAAGCGTATTGACGCAATTCGGTGGGCAGCACCCACGCCATAGCATCGGCACACTTGGGAGTTGGTTCTCCCGATACCCACTGGGTATGGTACGCGTGCAAGGTAATTTTAAAATGGCTGTAGGCATGTTTGACGGTAGCAATTTTTTTGCCCACCGTGACGGCAATGCCCAATTCTTCTTGTAATTCTCGGTGTACCGTCTCTTCCAGCGTTTCATTGGCTTCTTGTTTTCCACCGGGAAATTCCCACAAGCCGCCCAGCAAGCCTTTTTGGGGCCGCTGCTGAATCAAGATTTTACCGTTGTGCCAAATAACCGCCGCCCCAATATGAAAATGTGGCACTGGCGCTTTCGCCACTTTCACGGGACGTTCATGCTGAGTGCCTGCCGCGGCGGCATCGCACCACTGTTTAACAGGGCACAACAAACACTGTGGATTGTTGGGAGTACAGAGGGTCGCTCCCAGTTCCATAATGGCTTGATTATACGTATACGCATCGTCGGATTCTTCCAGCAGTACTTCGGAATACGTCCACATAGCCTTGGTGGTGGCAGTCTCTGCCGGAGGGGTATCCACATCGTACAAGCGACTTAACACCCGTTTTACATTGCCATCCAGCAAGGGGTGCTTTTGGCCATGGCCAAAGGTTAAAATAGCGCCAGCAGTGCTTTTACCCACGCCACATAAGGCTTCCGCTTCTTCTAACGTTTTGGGGAATTTCCCCCCGTGGTGGGCCATCATGTGCTGGGCCGCTTTGTGAAGGTTCCGCCCACGGCTGTAGTAACCCAAGCCTTCCCACGCTTTTAACACCGCACTTTGGGGCGCCTTGGCCAAGGCTTCAATGGTTGGAAACTGTTGCAAAAACCGGCCATAATACGGAATAACGGTAGCCACTTGGGTTTGCTGCAACATAATTTCTGACACCCAAATGGCGTAAGGATCGTTGGTATTACGCCACGGTAAATCGCGGCAATTCAGGCGATACCAATCTTGCAAGGCCGTGGCAAAGCCCTGCTTGTAGAGGCTGGGTATGGGTTTAGCGTCGTTGGGTTTGGGAGCTTTTTTCATGAATCCACCATAGCCTAAACTCACGGTTGTATTCAAAAGGCTTAGAGTGCTGAAGTTGATTTGTAACAAAAAAGAGTGATTCCCTTCAGAAAAGGCAATTATCCCTATTATATTGTTTTTATTCAGTATAGATATTCATTCTTAATTATTCATGCTCCAAACCCGATCGATACCACCCAAATACCCTTACATCCTCCTAATTTTGTCTGTCGTGGCCAATTCTTAAGTCGTCGCTATTGGTAGCAAGGCCTTAGGAATAATTGCGATGCAAAACCATTGAGAAACATCAGGCCATTTGCATGCGTCTGACGAGGCTTCCTGTGACGTCTTCCCTAAACAACGCCAGCTTTAACAACAGCGCCAATAACGCGCTGCTGGCCCAATGGTTGCTTAGTAGTCAGGCCGCTTCAGCCTCTCAGCATCGGGTAGTAGAAGGCAACCGAATACCCAGCTACCTGCTACAAAGCAGCTTTGGCACGGTGGAAGGTGGAACGGGTGAGTACAACCCCAAAGACTTTGGCTGGGGTGATTTTCAAAACCCCAAAGACATTATTAAAGCGGGCGAAGACACCACCTTTGGTAACGGAAATAAAGTGGTGGATCTCTACGGCGAAGCCTTTTTAAAACCCGAAACCATTCGTAAGCGCACCACAGAGCTGGCCGATGGGGTATTTAATGGCACGGCCATACCCATAACAGGAAAAATTACCAATTTATCCTCGGTGTTTAACACGGGCGATGACAAATACCTCGCAATGCCGTATATTAGCCCGCTGGGTAACAGCACCATTAGCAACGCCTTTAGCACTTTTGTGTTTTCAACTGTAGTGGGCTCGTTGCTTACGGGTCAGCCCAACCCGCTAACAGCTTCCATGCTAACCAACAACCTGTTTGGTTTTGCCGATGGCGATAAATACCAAAACGCCTTTTTAACCAACAGTTTGGGCGCCAAGCCTCCGCTAGAATCTCTCACGGCGGCGTCGCTGAATGCCAAAGTACTCAGCGATTTAGGCCAATCTCCTCTCAATCAATCGGTGCAAGAGTTTATTTCCGGCACGGATAGCGGCATTCCCAGTACGGTTTCTTCCAACACAACGTCATCTGCCGCCAACGCCAGTGATGCCGAATTATTGGCTTTACTCAGCAACAGCGCTACCAGTTCCACTGCAGCCGCTACCGCCATACCCGCTGCTACCGATAGCGTCTCTGCCGAAACCACCGCATCGGTGGTGTATGGCGACATGCTTAGCGCCAGCCAAGTGGGCATGATGAGCGAAACCAGCAACTGGCTCAAACAATATCAAGCGGCCAATGGCACTGGCAGCTCCGCCGGAATAGGCAGCCTACCCAGCGCAACACCCGCTACAGCAGCGGTCACAACCACCAGTACAGCTACAGGCATTGATGCCAACAAACTAGCCGACGCCACCCAATGGATAAGACAGCTTAGTGTCTTGGGCGTTGACGCAGAACGCGCCAAGCGATTGGCTTTACAAAAGTTGTTAGCCCCCGATACCACCGACTACACCTTAAAAGTACCCAGCACAGGCCCTAACCTAAACGCCGAAACCCTCCAATCCCTCATTCAATCCACGACGCAAACAACAGTGCAGCAAACCCTGCAAAGCGTGTTTAAAACCATTTTGCCCAAGCTGCAACAGCTGGTGTATTACTGGTCTCAACACCCACCTTCAACCACAACAAGTGATACTACAACCGACGATCATAGTGACTCTGTAAGCGACAACACCACCTAACAACAAAACACCAAAACCTTGACACCCTGGTGAATGGGCCGAGTAATAATCCACGGCCACCGGAACCGCTTCCACCCTTTATACCAACTATGAAACGGCCCTCCGTGTTTTGAGAGAGAAGAAGAGCGTTAATTAATGAGAGAGAGAATGAATTATTAAAATTAATTATTAAATTGAATCATCGTGAATGACCCCACCTCAATTAAACACAACTTTATTTAGATTCATGACACTAACTATCTCGTTTAACTACCTGAGAAACAAGGTAACCGCCACGCGACGTTTGGAAGCCCCCTGTTAAGGGACCCTAAGGACCACCGAGACTGAGTCTACTGTCTACTACTGACGACCCACTCATCCGAGTCACCACCCACTCCGCTCCACACGTCGCAGGCTTTACCCTCACCTTGTTTAAAAGCATGATTGTTATTCATTATTATTCGGCAAACAAGGTCGCAATTTGCTCGCAGGCGTCCATACACTTGGGCCACACTGCCACCACTTGCGCGCGCGTTACGTTTAACGCGGCTAGCCAGTCTTCATTCATTTCAATAGTACTGGCACCCAATAAGGCATCAGCGCCTTTATCATACAGGGCATGGGCTAAGGTATTGGCAATAGCCACCACCAACACCAAGGGCGGGCAATGGGTTGCCTGGAGCGGTGTGTGATGAAAGGCCATCACTTCTTGAATAGCCACCGGCAGCTTCCAGCGATGGGCCAAAATAGCACCCAAAGCGGTATGGCTTAGTCCCAGTTGTTCTACTTCCGCCTCAAAAAAAGAAGTGCCATAGTAGACTTGTTTTTGGAGCCGAGCGTCATGGAGAAATGGGCGATACACATCGGGGAAATACACATCCAGCACCAGTTTTCCCATATCGTGGAGCATGCCTGCCGTAAAGGCGTCATCGCTGCCCGGTAATTTAAAGTGCTCGGCCAAGGTTTTGGCCATAAGCGCGGTAGCGGCACTGTGCCACCAAAAGGCTTCGTGATTGAGGCCATCGGGGTGTTGTTTGCCTTCAAACAGTTTAAGCACGCTGGCACTCAGCACCACGCCTCGCACCGCATTAAAGCCCATTAACATCATGCCATGCTGAATAGACGTAATTTGACGCTGTACCCCAAAAGCCGCTGAATTAACCATACGCAGCACTTTGGAGGTTAGCGCTGGATCGTAGGCAATCACATTAGCCACACGAGACGCCGGCACTTGAGGATCTTGCATTAAATGCAGCAAGTGGGTCATTACCGTGGGTAAGGACGGCAAATCTCTAATTTTTTTTAACGCCACCGGATTCAGCTGAGCCAGCGTCCGTTCCGTCCAAGCTTCCAAACTCACCGCATCAGCAAACACAACGGATTCCCCCACAACGGAGGCCTCCAGTGGTTGAGCTTCTGTCAATGATAGGGACGCATCCAGCACCGAGTATCCTTAACCCATCCTTTAAAACTGCTCATCGGCCATTTGGCGGGCCAAGGACAATTTGGCCTTGTACAAGCGCACGGCCTTACTTACGGAAAAGGTATTGAGAGGCTTGATCACCACTTCAATACCCGCTTGGCGGGCCTGATCGAGAATACGCTCGCGATCCACCACATCGCCCGCCGTAGCCTGTGGAGCAACTGTTAAAATCACATGCTCAATACCAAAAGTACGACGCAAACTATTGAGCTTGGCCACCATGCTGGTTAAGGGGTGGGCGGCTTCATCCACAATCAACACCGAAGGACGAACCCGCTTTACCCACTCAATGAGTTGGGCCGGATCATGACTGCAATGCAAGTGGGGCATACGAACCCCTGCCAGGGTGAGGGTATCAATGAGTTTGCGTAAATGCTTGTCACTGGGGTCAATCAGCACCATTTCCATGGAATGAGCCCCTGCCGTTGTTCTGGTACCGTTGCCCTGTAAGGCTTCGGGCAAGGTAACCCCCACTGGCGGTACCAACGAAGGCGTATCAACGTTTTGTGTTTCGCCCGTTTCTCGGTTTTGAATAATAAATTGGGCCGGTTTGGCCCCATGACGAATAAGCTTGGGCAACATGTGAGGTTTTACCGTAACCCCCGCAGGTAATAATAACAGGCCATTGGATCCCGATTCGCCGCTAGGCGACGGTGCTGCGTAAATATCTTCACGCGCTAGTAGTTCCATGTCGTCGGGCAGCCATGTTAGCGAGGCCACAGCTTCATCCGCCTCTGGAGAAAAGGCCCCTTGGCGAGATTTTACTGTGGTGCTTGTATTTGTGCTTGTGGTCGTGTTGGCCTGAAAGGGTTTAAAAGGCTTGTTTAACCCTTGGGCATTGCCTTGATTGGAAGCAAGAGGTTTTGGCAAAAAATCAAACATTGGGGGTGTCTCCATCGTCTCTCTCGGGTTTTATCCGCTCTTGTCCTTGTTATCGGCAAATCCATCGCCTTTCTTCAGGTAAAGCACCCAACAATCTCCTGCATTTACAGGAGCGACTATAAATCGTCACTCAATAGCCTACTCGACGCGATAGCCTGCCGGCGGTAGAGTAATGAGTATGACTTCCACATCTTCTTCTGCCATACCCACGGAACTGCCTGCCCCCCAAGGCCAGCACCGAGAGCCTTTGGTGGCCGCCATGTTTAATCGCATTGCCCCCACCTACGACTGCCTCAATGATGTGATTTCCTTTGGCATGCACCGCGTGTGGAAACGCCAAGCCGTAAAGGCTTTGCACCTTAAGGCTGGCCAAACGGTGTTGGATGTGTGCACCGGCACCGGCGATTTATTGGCCTATTTAGCCCCTGCGGTGGGCCCCAGTGGAAAGCTTATTGGGGTGGATGTGTCTGCCGATATGCTGGCCGTGGCCCAAAAGCGCTTTGGAACCGTTGCCACACTGCATCATGCCAGTGCTTTGGCCTTGCCGTTAGCCAGTGCTTCGGTGGATGCGGCTATGGTCTCTTTTGGGTTGCGCAATGTGGATGACGTGCCCCAAGCCATTAGCGAAATGGCCCGTACGCTAAAGCCCGGTGGAATAATGGTCAGCTTAGATACCACCCCCGACCCGTGGCTACCCGGTTACTGGTGGTATTTTGATACGATTATGCCCTTGGTGGGCCGCTTTATGTCGGGGGATGTGGGTGCTTACCAGTATTTAAGCGAATCCAGCAAGCGCTTTGCCCCACCCAGCCAACTGGCCTTGTGGTTTGAAGAATCGGGGCTGGAGAATGTTTGTGCAAAGCGGTTGGCCTTTGGCAGCGTGGCGCTTATTGTTGGGCAAAAGCCTGCGCTTTAAGGTAACCGGCCAAAAACCTCTTTATAAATAATAGGGGGGATCTTTAAGGGTGAGGGAACGGCCCCCTCAAGCAAAGATTCTCAAATAAAAACGGTGCCATCCCGGGTGCTGGAGAATTCATTCTCGACAGCAAAGAAAGGGGATGACACCGGCGCACCGTTCCCGTGAGTGTGTGGGTTGGGTGCGAGTAGGAGGGAAAGGAAAGGTGTTACGCTAAAGGCGGTTGCGTGCCAAAGGTAGAAAACTGAGGGCCTGCTCCGTAATTTGCCAACGCATTAGACGGAGAAACAAATTGTTGGGGAGGGACTGCATTAGGTGGGCTTTGAGCGCCAGAGCTACTAAACCAGCTGCTCATTCCTTTAATCAGAGAGACTGCCGTCCACGCCGCAGCAATACCACCCGCCAACCAGCCTATAGGCCCAGCAAAGCCCATGCCTGTAAGCACCGAGCGTAACGAGAACCGGAGACCCGTTTGAGTCAGAGTGGTGCTAGCAGTCCCGGTACCACAAAAGCTACCAGCGCCTTTTAAGAAACGGGCAATACCTGAGTACCATCGTTTTTCGCCAAGGGTGTTCCAGCCGGGGCCAAACTCTGCAACACGCTTTAAGCCGTTCCAAAGGCCACCGCTGGCTTTGCCACGGCCCAACAAGTTGCCCACACCGCATTTATCCAGCACAAAGCTAGAGATTTTATTGCCCCAAGGCACCAATTTTTCAGTAAACCAGTGGCACATATCCACCAACCCATGAAAAGGCTTTGCAAACCAATTGGCCTTGGCTCGTTTTAAAACATCTGTCGCTACTTTTTCTCCGGCGGCGTTTTTTTCCATTACTTTACCGCCCAAACCAAAAAGGCTTAACATGCCCACCATTGCGGGCATGTATACCCAACTACTGGCGCTTTCAAAGCGGTGCCATAAGGTGCCAAAAAAGCCTTTGGGCTTGGGCGCTTCTTGTGCAGCCCCTTGCAAGCCGCGCTGCTGAGACAATTGTTGCATGGCTTCTGGACTGAGCGCCATGGCGTCTCCCATGGGTGCGCTGGCCGCGTCTTTCATATTTAACAATAACTGTGTTTGAGCCTTTTGAGCCGCTAAATCCGCTTCCGACAATCCAGCCGTCACATCAAAATTTTGGCCCTGAATGGTCCCAAATTGAACAGCGCTGAATGGATTTTTGGAATCACTCATGGTGATGGTGACGCTCTCAATCTCTCGCTCTGGCCATGTCTCTTCACGGCCTGTCCCCTAAGTTAGGTTTTACTAGCCACTCATTTCAAGTGAAGCCAGTAATCCTTATATGGATAAACACCAGCCTCGTGATTTTGATGCCGTTTTGTAACGGGTTTGTTTCACAAAACATTCCTTTTGTTAACCGCCGGAGTAACGGTTTGTTACAGCTTACCGACCTTTCCTACAGACGGTAGAGGGAGCATCCGAAGCTTAATTATCGGACAACATTAATTTAACAATTAATTACCAGCCTCAATTCCACCCCATCGGATTGCTGGGTTTGTTGGCGTCAGATTTTTATGTGACGGCCTATAAAACCTTAGCCAACAGGAGGGGGAATGCTTGAGAGACCTACCTTAATCAGGGAGCTATTTATGCTGCACTTTTTTAACAAAAAAATGCCCACCATGGACGCACCATATTCTAAAAAATTAACAAGCTGCTTACTCATAAGCGCCCTATGGATGAGCGTGTGTTTGCCGGCCAGTACGGCACCCTTCCCTCCGCAAACCACTGTTGCACTGGGGGGCCAACACTCTTCTGCCACTGCATTGTTGGTTACCAACAGTAGCCCTTCTGCATCGGCAGCACAAGCCGCTTCGTTTCAAAACGCCTATCGTCAAGGGGTATTGGCGTATCGCCATGGCGATTACACCACCGCCCTAAACCATTTTTACCAAGCCGAAGCCTTAGAACCTGACCACGTCAATACCCAATATTACTTAGCGCTGGTGTTAGACACCTTGGCCAAGCCCAACGAAGCCCAAAAGTATTACGGCCTAGTAAGCACCTATGGTGCTGAGGCGCCTATTTTACTGTATTCTCGCCAGCGCCTCAAAGAACTCTCAGAAACCGCAACAATCGCAACCAGTACCCCCTCTAAAAATATGTCCATTAGTAACGCCATGGCAATGCCTGTTACCTCGTTACTAACCAACCCCAGCACGTCTCATACCCTTAACACCACCGTCAATCAAATTACGCAGCATCTGCAATCGGGCCTTCAGTCGTTAGCTAGCCCCAACAGCGAAGCCTCTAAAGCCGTTGAAGACCCCGGCATTGTCATCCCTTTAATGAACCAAACCAACGCTTTAATGGTCTCAGCCAAGCTAAACGACCGCGCCACTGGCACCTTTGTGGTGGATACGGGTGCCACGTACACGTCCATCTCTCAAGAACTGGCGGATAGCATGGGCCCCGGCCTTCGCTACGTAGGTACGGTGCGCATTACCACAGCCAATGGCCAAATTGATGTGCCCAAAGTGGTCATCGATCGCATTCGCATTAACAACCTGGAAGCTCGCAATGTGGAAGCCACGGTCATTAACTTACACAAAGGTGGTAGTTTCTCTGGATTATTGGGCCTAAGCTTTTTGCGTAATTTTCAGCTCACCATTAACCCCAAGTCCAATCAGTTGGTATTTCGCGCCATTTAATGTGACTTATTTCTAATCAATAACTTCCTTTGGGCCTGCAAATCTTCTGTAACAGAAGGGTGGCGGGCCTTTTTATTGAGAATACCCTTGCTTACTGGCTTCAGGTGCTGCTCAGCCGTTGATATAATTAATATATTCTATACTCAATTGCATAACATTAGACCGGGGGTGAATCCTTTGCCCCCTCAGCATCCACCCAACGGTGGATGCTGAGGGTAAGCCTCCCATGCCTGTGTTTCGCCTACAATGACTGCGGTGTAGTCCATTGTGCCCATAGGGTAAAGGATGGCTCACCAACGAGTCGCTTTTTTGTTTGGGGTGTACGTGGTTTCCATGAGTCTTGGTGGATTTTTCTCATTGGACGGAGTGGCCTTATTGGCTGGGCTTGCCGTGTTCACCTGGCAAGCCTGGATGATTGTGATGGCCGAGCGGGGTCGCCGCAGCGACCTTATTAAGAAGGCCTACAAAGGTCGGCAGCCTTTTCAATTAGCGCTACTGGTGGCCTACACCGATCCACAACACCTTCCCGACTTGCAACACTTACTCCGCGCCATCGACCAACAAGAATACCCCACCAGCCGCCTGTCTGTTCATTTGGCCTGCACCCCAGAGACAGCCGCCGACTTTGAAAACGGCCTTCTTAACCCCAATGTGCGCTATTGGGTCCTACCCCCCGAAATTAATCCCTCCCACACTGGCTCTGTTCGCCAGTGGTTGATTGACCGTAGTTTGGCCACCCATCCTGCCGATTTTTTGGTCATGCTGCAAGCCAGTGACCTCATTAAACCTGATTTTTGTTCCAGTGTGGCTTCCTACGGGTATGAGTTCCCTGTCTTTCAAGGGTATGTGGGCACACGCAGCTCTAACTTGGGTGGCAAACAAACCAACATTTCCCCCATGGAGCGTTTGGATGCCATTCATGGCCGCATTTTAAACCGGGTGGAGCAAGCCGGACGATTCCATGCCGGCTTACCATGTCAACTGCTTAGCAGTGGCTGGGCCATTCGCCCCGATGTATTGGAACGGGTGCCTTACCCCGACTCTCAAGCTCTGGATGCCTTAGCCTACACACTCCAACTCTCTCTCAATCATATTCGCGTGGGTTGGGCACCGGGTATGGTTGTCTTTCAGCGTAACCGGCTACGCTTGTTTGGCTGGTTGGGCCAGCATTGGCAAAATGCTTGGCAACGAACCTCCCTCCTCATTCAATCGGCCTCTCCTCTTTTAGGACGAAGCCTTGCCGAGGGGCGCGTTTCTGATGCGCTGGAATGGTGGTTGCTCATAGCCCCTCCTGGGTGGCTTGTAAGCGCAACTCTACTGTTACTGGCTCTTAGCACCACGTGGCAAAGCGGCTCTATTTGGGGTATCTCTCACTGGGGGCGCCCTTTGGTGTGGTGGATGCTTACCGCAGGCTGGTGCAGCTTTCAGGGTTTGGCTATGGCCGTGGCCCGGTGCAAATGGGGAGATGCGGTTTTTTCTCTCTGGTTAACCCCCTGGCTGGTAGCAGCCTCTGTGGCGCTTACCCCCTTGGTTTGGCTGAATGGCGCGGTAAAACAAGTGGTATTACGCCAACAAGCCAATCGTGGGTATCGGCAGCAACCCACCAACCGCCTCAATGAATCGTTAGTACCCATTCAAAACGTGTTTGACTTGCCTACAAGCCAATCATCGGTAATCGATTACTTAGCCAACGAAGGCCAGCAAGTCATGGACGACGCTGCCGATTCAGGACCGCCTAAGGCTTATCCGAAAGGGTTTCAAGACGCTTCCTTTGATCAAGCGGCCTCCATTCCCTCGCCTCAACCCGCATTACCAGAGGACGCCCCTCGCCTTGCCCCTCAACTATCCGAAAAAACCGTGTGGATTAGCAATGGCTCTCAACAAGTGGATGCCATCCTTCAAATTCATACGTTGCCCCCCAAAAGCAATGATGCCGAAGGGAAACAACGCTATCGGCTTACTCTTAACTATCGGCGTGTCTCTTTTTCTACCCAGCGCTATAAGATTTTAGATCAAGCCTATTACGAACTTCACGCCAAAATGAAGAGCAAAGGCTTAACCATCATGACCTGTGGCAGCTGCGGGTATTTTTACAACCCCACCGCCGATGTCAGCGATCGGCTAAAAGGCAGTAGTGGCGTGTGCCTGTTTGGTAAGTTTGGCCGCCAAGTGGATTGGGAAACCGACGCCGTTACCGTGGTCACCGACGCTTGTAATTTTCACGCCGAGATTGGCGAACGCGAAAGCATTGTGCGCGAATGGCAAGAAAGCCTCTCGTCACCCACGCCCCACGCGGATCATGTAACACATTATTAAGCTTTTCACAGGCGCCTAGCATCTCTTTTCTTTCAGGCGCATTTAATCCTCTATTAGAGAGAGTTTTCTACGGGAGCCCTAGTTATGTCTTCAGTCCCCCCTTTTTCCATCCCCCTTATCAATGGCCTATCGGGCCCCTATACCGCTGCCATGCAACAAGGCAAGGCAGGCGCTTATGGAAGAAATGCAGCCTTTAACAGTAGTTGGGTCAATCAAACTCAGCCGGGCACCATGCCACAAGTGCATGTGCAATTATCCCCACATACGCCCAAAACCAATACACATGGTTTTTTAGCCGATGCGGTGGCTTACAGCGCCGAAGACATGGCCATTTACGACGGAAAAAACGGCGCCCCTAAAGATGGCTTTATTGACCTCAACGAACTCACAGCGGTCTTTCAACGGCTTACGCCCAATGTAGGAACCGCACAAAAACTGGCCGTTCAATGGCTGACGACCTTTGATACGGACCTTGACTTTAAAATTAACCTTTCTGAGCATACCGCCAGCACGTTAATGGAACTGAACCCGATGGAATACGCGGGGCGCTTGCAAGCTGCGGGCATTCAACCGGGCGTTCCCAGCAATACAAACACACCTGCCGCCAATGCAGTCATTGCTTCGTTTTATAACAGTGGCAACACCTCTACCCCCAAAGGACGGGAAGCCAAACATGTGTTTGCCCTCCAAAGCCCTTCTCCAACCAGCTCTATTACTCAATCCCAGCCACCCAACATAGCCCAAGCAGTGTGCGCCCAATTACGTGCCAGCTTTAACTTAGATAACTGGAGTGATTGGTATCGTCAGGCTTGGCCCCAGTAACATCCATTCTTTTTGATACATTTGTTTACAAATTAGCAGCAAAGCCCTACCTTTTGTTTTTATGCTACCGAGGGTACTCCCCAATCACCTCATGTTGTGAGCATTTTGGGAGTATAGCAAGGTATTTGGAGGTAACCGCCGTTGTTGGCCTGATAAGAACAGGCAACGACTGCTGTATGGAGAGGCATTAGCCCCAATGAAAGCACCCAACGATTTAGAAAAACTATTGGCCAAAAAGTATGCTGAACAGTTAAGTAGCAGCACGGATTTAGCCAAGCTAGAAAGCGTGCGAAGCGAAGCTCGCAATGTGCTAAACCAAAACTTGGATGCCCTAGGATTTTTTAACCATGCCATGCTCGTGGTTAAAAAGCAGTTTCATACACCCCCGCAACCCCCGCCTGAACGATCTATTGCGCCGGCTTAACAAGGAAAAAACTTTACAAAACACAAAGGCAAGCTTTCATCCGTGAAAGCTTGCCTTTGTGTTTGAGGACTGTTAGAGAGCGATGCCGTGTTAAGATTCCTTGTTAAAGAGTGGCAAACACCGCATCCAGGCGAGTTTTTAACAGCGTGGCTTTGTGTAGCTGACGAATCCCTTCCATCACATTCATGGTGCGCAAGGGCGGTCGGCTGGCCCCCATATTGGCTTGGGCCACACGCATATGATCGTGAGGATTCAGCAAATGACGCCCATCTGCAAACAGCCATAAGGCATCCGATTTGGTAGATGAAGATACCAAACGCTCAGAGGAGGGAGGACTTCCCCAGGGTTTATTGTAATACTGTTCGTCCAGTACCGCCTTTAAATGGGGCGGTCGCATGTTAGAAGGCATGGGCACAATCCTTTCAACTATCACGAGAGGGTGGGAGTAATCCTATGAATGAGCGGGGAAAAAGAGGAATTCATCTAGTTAAAACAGCGAAGCCTTCTACGACAGTAGCTTTTGAACCACGCTGGCATCAAACTGATTGATTTGAGAGAGAACCGACTGGGCTACATTTTGCTTCACCTGGTTTTGGGTCAATTCACTACTCGCCCGGGCAATATCCACATCACGAATAGCCGAATGCGCTGCGGATAAGGACTCTTCGTACACACCTAAGTTGGTTGCCACGCCTTGCAAGCGGTTTTCTAAGGCACCAATAATGCCCCGACGATTGGAAACCACTTGTAGAGCCCCATCAATGTCATTCATAAAGCTACGGAACAAAGCCCCTGTGGTAAGAGCAGTGGTACCTGTTGCAGGGTTATAAATGCTGTTTAAGCTATTAACGGTAAGCGTGCCGCCCGAATCAATGAGCCCAATGCCCCCACCGGTTAAATCGGTGTTGGCCTGCTGCATGGCACTGGTTAAATCCACGGTGTTACCAGCAGCCAAGGTACGGGTACCCACTTGCACCAAGGCATTGGTAACCGTTCCATCCATCAATTTTTGGCCATTAAACTCCGATGACGAAGCCAAACGATTGATTTCATCTGCCAATGTACGAATTTCCATCGCTGCCGCGATACGGGCACTGGCGCTTTGGGTATCACTGGCTGCTTGAACAGCCAATTCACGCATCCGCTGCAAATGGTCTTGAATCGTTCCTAAAGTAGATTCTGCAGTGCCTAAAATATTCACACCGGTTTCCGCATTAATGTTAGCTTGCCGAATGGAACGAAGATCTTGCTTCATGGCCACAGCGGTGGCATAGCCCACCGGATCATCCGAAGCCCGATTCACACGATAGCCCGTGGTTAACTGTTCAAAAGTACGGCTCGTCGCCTTGGTACTTAAATTCATCTGATAGACTGCTCTCAGGCTAGAAATATTGGTATTGATGTTGGCAACGGCCATGGGAACAATCCTCTCTCAGCTTATTAGGTTCTTCCGCTCATTTTCCATCGCTGTGGATACAGTGGGTATCGCTCTACGGCCCAATTTCATGAAGGGCACTGCGGTGTAAAATCCACCCCACAGGCGACTTAAAGCCACTCTGCCCACACCACTTGATGGAGAAAGTCATCCTTTACCCCCGCTTCTCTCCTCTGAGTAAAGGGGGGATAAACCCCACATCCACCGCCTGCTGTTTTCACCTTGTGTTTGGTACCATTAGAAAAACGCCATCATCATGTTGGTTTTAGACGGAAGGAAGTGCATATCATGCCCCATCAAACAGCCAAAAAAGGGATGAAAATGGCGGTGATTGGCTCTGGCTATGTGGGTACCGTAACGGGTGCGTGCCTGGCAGAATTAGGCCATACCGTGGTATGCACCGACTTGGACGCCGATAAAATTTCACTGCTCCAAAAAGGCGACGTGCCTTTTTTTGAAAAAGGTCTAGCCAGTCTTATTCGCACCCACCAGCAAGACAAGCGCCTGACCTTTACCACCCAAACGCGAGAGGCCATTGCCGACGCCGACATTATTTTTCTCTGTGTGGGACCTGTTTCGTCTCATGTGGGGGGCAAACCTGATATGAAGCCGCTAACCTTAGCGGTAGACGATATTGCCGCCACCATGCGGCCTGACAAGTACCGCTTGATTGTGGAAAAAAGCACATTGCCTGTAAAATCGGGCGAGTACCTTAAACAATTATTGTCTAAATCACTGCAGCTAGCCCACCCCGAAATTAGCCTAGACGAAGCCACCCGTCCCTTTGATATTACGGCGGTGCCCCAATTTATGCGGGAAGGCAACGCGATTCACGATTTTTTCAACCCTGATCGGGTGGTTATTGGCAGCGATAGCGAACGTGCCACGGATATGTTGGTCAAAATCTATCAGGCCCTCAATGCCCCGTTGCTGATTACCGATGTGAACAGTGCCGAAGTGATTAAGCACGCCACTAATGCCTTTTTGGCCATGAAAATCTCCTTTATTAACTCCATTGCCCATGTGTGCGAAAAAACCGACGCCGACATTACCATGGTGGCCAAAGGTTTGGGCATGGATAAACGCATTGCCCATGATTACTTAAACGCAGGTATTGGGTATGGCGGCATTTTCTTCCCCAAAGATATTCATTCGCTGGTGAGCATTGCCGACGAATACCACATTAATTTGGATTTACTAAAAGCCACCGAAACCATCAATCGCTACCAACGCATTCATTTTATTGAGCAGGTGGAAGCCGCCGTGCGCCAGTCCACGGGTAGCCACTCACTGGAAGGTAAACGTATTGGGGTGTGGGGGTTGGCCTTTAGGCCCGACACCGACGACATGCGCGATTGCCCTAGTACCCATATTATTCGAGGGCTTCTCCACCGTGGGGCTCATATTCAGGCGTATGACCCTATTGCCATGGGCAAGGCCAAGGCGTTGTTTCCTAAAATTACGTATTGCGCCGACCTTTACGATGCCGCCCAGAACGTTGATGCCATTGCCATTTTAACCGAGTGGCCGGAATTTATTTATGCCGATTTTCAAAAACTGAAAGCTGAGAGTGCTTGCCGTGTGATTGTGGATGGACGCAACTTGTACCACCCTCAAAAAATGGCAGAGTTAGGCTACGCCTACGTCAGTATTGGCCGTAAAAGCGTGATGCCCAAAGCTTCGAGCACCGATGAAAAACCTTTGGCCCACGTGTAGCCAATGTCCCATTTCAAAACAGCCGTTGATCAGCTTTCATTATTGGGAACGCCACCCCTTCCTTCTTCAGAAGATAATGACACCCCAAAAGTCTCTCCAGCCTCAAAAACGCCACGGCGTAAAAAGGCCCCATCGTTGCTGCACCCGGAGAATGCACCGTCCTCCGACAATTCCATGAGTGACCGGCCCTCATCGTATACCGTGTCCCAACTCACGCAACATCTGCAAGGGGTGCTGCAAGACGACCCGGTGCTGGGTCAAACCGTTACCGTGCGTGGCGAACTATCCAATCACAGCCCGTCATCTCGTGGGCACGTGTATTTTCAGCTAAAAGATGACAGCGCTAGCCTGAAAGCCGTGGTGTGGTCCAGCGTAGCCGCACGCTTACCATTCAACTTGCAAAACGGCTTAGACGTGTACGCTACCGGCACCGTGGAAGTGTATGCCCCCAGTGGCTCCTATTCGCTGGTGGTTAAAACATTAGAGCCCGTTGGCGTGGGAGCCTTGCAACTGGCTTTTCAGCAGCTTAAAGAGCGCCTAGACGCCGACGGCTGCTTTGACCCTGAGCTGAAGCAACCCTTGCCCAGTTTCCCTTGGCGACTTGGCATTATCACCGCCAAAACCGGTGCCGTCATTCACGATATGCTGCGCGTCATTCGCCGCAAAAACCCACTGGTGAGTGTCCTACTGCATCCTGTGTCCGTTCAAGGCGTGGGGGCTGCACAAAGCATTGCCAATGCCATCACCGAGCTCAACCGCCCCGAGTATGGGTTGGATCTATTGATTGTGGGCAGAGGCGGCGGCAGCTTTGAAGATCTGTTTTGCTTTAGCGAAGAGCCTGTGGTGCGAGCCATTGTGGCGTCTAAAGTACCCATTGTGGCGGGCATTGGCCACGAGCCAGATTTCTCACTGGCGGACGCCGCTGCAGATCTGAGTTGTTCCACCCCCACGGCGGCTGCCGAAGCTGCCGTGCCCGATGTGGTGGCCATGCAACAGCAATTTGAAGCGGTGGGTGAATACTTGGCCAGAGAACTGCAACAACGCCTCAATACCGATGAACAGCGCCTGGATGCCCAAGCTGATCGGCTGTGTGAAATGGTAAACCGACAAGTACAAATAGCAACCCATCTGCTGGCTCAACATCAGCAAACCTTAACCCATGTGGGTGAACAGCTTTTAAACCCGTATGAGCATCACTTGGCCCAACAGGTTGGGGAACTGGATGGTCTAAGCCCGTTAAAAACCTTGGCCCGTGGGTACGCCGTGGCCCAGCACCCAACGGGTGCCGTTATCACCAGTATTCATCAATTAGCGCCTCAAGAAACCATCACCCTTCGTTTTTCGGATGGCGGAGCCACGGCGTCCATTCAAACCATCCAATCATTCACCCCATAATTTGGAGACCCCACTCATGCCTACGCCACCGCCCACCTCTTTTTCTGCCGCCACCGAAACTCTGGAATCCGTGTTGCAGCGCTTTCGGAATGATAATTTACCCTTAGAAGACGCCATTGCCTTGTTTGAGGAAGGCGTGGGTGCCTTGAATGTGTGCCAAACCACTTTGCAGCAAGCCCGCGGCAAGGTAGAGGTACTGCTCACCAGCATAAGTGATAGCACTACCGGTAAGGCAACGACGGAACCTTTTGATGTTTAACAGTGTTCTTGCCTCCCTCATTCAGAGGTAGCTTACGGGTACCAGAGTGCCTACAATAGTGGCCAATTGTTTTTCTAACACTGGGAGAATTTTCTGTGACCACCGCCACCAATAACCTGCCAATGCCTTGGGCCCCAACTGAGATTCCTTCCAACCTGTACAAGCTGGCCAACCCCTTTACCGCTACGGTGTTGGAAAATCGTCGTTTGACCCAGGCCGAATCTCCCAACGATGTGCGCCACATTGTGATGAACCTGGAAGGCAGTGAGTATCGTTACCTGGATGGCCAAAGTGTGGGCGTATTGCCCCCTGGTACAACCGATGACGGCAAAGCCCACAAACTGCGCCTGTATTCCATTGCGTCTCCCAGTGTGGGCGACGATGGCCACGGGAAAACCGTGACGCTTTGCGTGAAACGAGCGCTCAGCAAGGGGCATCCGCCGGGGGTGTGCAGTAGTTTTTTGTGTAATAGCCAGCCGGGCGATACCGTCAATCTTACCGGCCCTGTGGGCAAGGCCTTTCTCATGCCACCTGTGGAAAACGGCCACATGATTATGATTGCGACCGGAACGGGCATTGCGCCGTTTCGTGCCTTTTTAAAAACCCGTTATAACCAACGTGCCCACGAAACGGGCCAAAGCTGGCTGTTTTTTGGCTGCCAAACCCAGCAAGATATGCTATACGCTGATGAGCTGGCCAGCTACGACCCCAACACCTTTAATTTGGTAACGGCCATTAGCCGCGAACAGCAAAACAAAGACGGCGGGCGTATGTATGTGCAACACCGTTTGCAAGAGCAAGCCGAGACCCTGTTTAATCTGCTAAAAGACGAACGCACCTACATTTACATGTGTGGCCTGCGGGGTATGGAGCCGGGCGTGATGGAAGGCCTCGCCGGTGCGGCGGCTTCTCAAGGGATTGATTGGGATAGCTTTTTGGCCGACCTGAAAGCCCAGCACCGCTGGCACGTGGAAGTATACTAAACCTCTGCTGCTTACCATGTGTTTTAGGCAATTGGAGTGCTTCACCATACTTTAATGGAGATACCATTATTGTCATAAAGCCATTCGCTGATGCTTACCATAACGTCTCCTTCTTTCTCTGGCATTTCAACTCCTAAAAAAAGCACTGTCTCGAATGACCCTAAAAAACCCGAGACGTTACCCACATCCCCTACCACCAAGGGAAGTCGGCAACCAGTTTACCTCCATCAGTGGGGAATGGGTTTGTGGCCTTTCAAGCTTATTGGCAAACCCAAACCTGTTGAGTTGGTGCATGTAAACATTGGGCTCCACAACTTACCCAAGGAACTGGTTGACTTAAAAATCGCTCACCTCTCTGATCTACATGCCCACCACGATTATGGACGACTCCCAAAAAACTACTGGGAAAATGCCATCGATAAAGTAGTAGAGGCAAAACCGGACGTCATTGTATTTACCGGGGACGCCGTGCACTTGGGTAGCCATTTTTTAACAAAGGCCACCAAACTCTTAAGTCAGCTGCCAAAAAACACCCCGAAAATAGCCGTTTTGGGGAATCACGACATGGCCGATGGCCAACACGGCAAAGGGGCGTCTCAAGCGCTAAAAGATGCTGGTTTTATTGTGTTAGAAGATAGCGTTACCGATATTATGCTACGTGGCAAGCGTATACGGCTACTGGGTGCAAAAGATTGCTGTGGAGAAAAAGGGAGTCTTAGCAATGTTCTAGCCAAGCAAAGTATTCAGGCTTTAAGAGAAGTCTTAAACAAGGTTCGTTATCATCAGACCCCTGCTGATTTAAAAATTGGCTTGGTTCATCACCCTGATTTGGCTAAAAAGCTGAAAAAAAACAATCTGAATGCGCAGCTCTTTCTCGCAGGCCATACTCACGGAGGGCATCATCAATTTAAGAAAGAGCCATTAAAAGGGCTCTACAAATGGGCTAAAGAGAGATTTGCTTTTGGGACCCCCAAGTACAACCACAAACTCTACACCATCTACGGAAATAGAAAGCTCTATGTATCTGGCGGAATGGCTACCCATATGCAAATTAAATGGGAGCATCCCCTCGCTACTATGCCCCCCATTCGCTTTGGCATGCCCCCCGAAATTCCTATATTAACCTTGAAGCAGGCTTAGTTGGAGTTTTGAAAATGTTTTTGCGATAAGCCAAGGCCCGCCAATAACACAAAGAGCAACACCCCCAAAGCGGCGGCGGCGCCAATATTAAATTGTTCAAAAGCCAGCTTTACCAGCCAAAACACCCACAGGGTGGTGGCGTTATTGGGCCCCCCCCGTGTGAGTAGATACACACTATCAAAGGTTTGGCAAGTATTAATGAGAGTCACCGTCACCACAAACACCACGGTGGGCCACAACAGTGGTAGCGTAATTTTGCTCAACGCCTTCAGCCCGCTGGCGCCATCCAACTTAGCGGCTTCCAGCACACTGTCTGGGATAGCTTGCAGCCCTGCCAAAAATAAAATGACGGTATAACCCACGTGTTTCCACACATGCAAGGCCACCAATGCCCCCAAAGCCGTGCGTTCATCGTACAACCACACCATGGGCTGACCGCCATTCAGCCAATTTAAAGCCCCAACCCATTGTAAGAGTTGATTGAGTAATCCAGTGGCCGGATCATAAATCCAACCCCATACCAAGGCCACGCTAACCAGGGGAGCCACCACCGGTGTAAAACTTAACCATTGAATCCACTTGGCGCTTCGGGTGGCCTGTTGATGCAACCACAGTGCCAGCCCTAGGCCCAATATCAACTCAAACACCGTAACCAACACCACAAACCACAGGGTTTGGGTCATCACCTTGGCAAACAACGGATCCATTAACAGCGTTTGATACTGGTGGAGCCCTACCCACTGGGGCGCACCCAGCATATCCCAATGAGTAAAACTAAGGCCCAACGATGCTACGGTAGGAAGCCACGTAAACAGAATAAGCCCCAACAGGACGGGTGCCACCAACCACCAGCCAAGAGTGTTTGACCAAAGTGTATTGGAGCAAAGGGACGACGGTTTTTGTGGAGGTGTCATGAGGAGAAGCCCCCGTGTGTGTTATGGCAAAAACGCTGAGCCAAGGGTTGAAGCGCAGTTGATAACTGCTCCGGTGTAGCTTCGGTATCCCAATAGGGTTCCAAGGCCTGAGCCAACGCCGCTTCCACTTCGGGCCATTGAGCGTGGCTAGGGGTGGGTTGTCCTGTCGCGATGCTTTTACGCACCACACGGTAAAAAGCCGGCTCGTTGGCTAACGTTTTTTTTGCGACAGAGGAGCGCGCAGCTACCAATAAACCACTGGTCGCTTGGGCGTAAAGTACTCGCTCACTGGTGAGAAAATCCACCAGTTCCCGAGCCTCTCTTTGATGCTGAGAGACTTTGGCAATAACATAGCCTGTCGCGTCTACTCCTGTGGTACTACCCGCTTGCCCTGCTGGCAAAGGCCACACTCCCCAATTAAAGCGAGCTTGCTCGCGCAAAAGGGGCACTGTCCATCGGCCTGTCACTAAAAACGCCAGCCGTTGCTGCAAAAACAGCTGGGTCATGGTGGTGCGCGCCGAGTCCTTCCGCAGGGGAGCATGGCCTTGAGCCGTTAAGCGCATATAATCGGCTAAGGCTTTGGTCGCCTTGGGCGTGTGCAGATTAAAACAGCCGTGGTTGTCCCAAAGTTGGCCGCTATTGCCCCACACCCACGGTAGCCAGTACAAAGGGGGTTCACGGTAAAACGACAGGGGGTAAACCTTTTCAGAAAGAGGTGTTTTTGGTTGGGCTTGAAGGATTTTTTGGTTAAGCCTTCCCATCTCCTCAAGGGTCCAATGGCGCGATGGGTAAGGGACCCCAAAACGCCGAAGCACATCGGTATTGACCAAAACCACCAAAGTAGAGACATCCCGTGGAATGGCCATCAACTGCCCATTTACTTGCAACGATTTTAGAGCCGTTGGGAAAAAAGTGCGGGCCTCTTTTGTGGGCAGCTTGATTGGCTCCAACAGCCCATGGCTGGCAAAAGGGGGGACTTGCCAGCTGTTCATCAGCATGACATCGGGCAGAAGATTGCTAACCGCCAGTAAGTGGAGCTTGGTTAAATAGCTTTCTGGGATATGACTGACATGCACCCGAATACGCAGGTGTTCTTCTTCAAAGCGAACCAATTGGTGGCGCAAGGTAGCCAGCTCTTGGGCGCCACCCCACGTAGAGAGAGTTAACGTAACCGTTTCTCCCTGTGGAATGGGAGGAAGTACTTGATTGCATCTATTGAACCCCAGCAATAAAAAAATCAGCAGCCCGCCCGCCAACCAAGGCCAAGCAGCAGCTACTCTATAGTCTGTGGGGAAAAAACGCATCGCTTTAGCCTATCACGGCCTTGTCTACTCCGCGGTAAGCAACAAGCAAAATAACCAAAGGCGTTAAAAAAAGGAGGGCTTTACCCCCCAATTGTTAAGAATTTTAAAAGTGTGGTTTTTCGCTAGCAATTTTTAAAGCCCACACGCCTTTATCTAAGTATGAGTCTAGAATTTTGTGTGAACGATATGACAACCCCCAACGCCTCTGCGGCCTTTGTACACTACTTACAACACCAACCCGAAGCGTCCCAAACCGGCTGCTTACTGTGGTTATGGGCCAGCCAAGGCCCCGAAGGCCTCGCCAATCTCCAATCCAGTGCGCTTCAACACGTGTTGCACTCGTTAGAAACTCTGACCAGCGAAGAAGGCGTAACCATTCTCAGCCGCCAGAGTCTTAACGACGTAGTCGGTTGGACGGTCATGCACGAATTTGGCGTGCCCTTTAGCACCAAAAGCGTGTTCCCCCGGTTGGTGCAATCGGTATGCCAACGGCTACAAGCCACCAACGAGATTCAAGCCATTACTGCCTAACATTTTTCCTAAAGCATCACCAATAGAGACGAGACTTTATGGGACTACTGACCCTTTTCATCCGCGCCTTGCTCATCCGCTGGAGTGTCTACAACCAAAGCCGACCCGCTTAATAG
Source organism: Vampirovibrionales bacterium (assembly GCA_029866025.1). Lineage (GTDB taxonomy): Bacteria > Cyanobacteriota > Vampirovibrionia > Vampirovibrionales > Vampirovibrionaceae > JARXAD01. Next base: position 58,759 of record JARXAD010000007.1, read on the forward strand.
GGTTACTTTATCAACAGTGATGACAGGGTTTTACTGACCCACCCAGCTAGAGTGGTTTGGCGTGGCCGAGCAATGGCCAAAGCATCGGGTGCTACCCCTTCAGTAATCACGCTACCCGCAGCCACACAAGCGTTTTTCCCAACCGCTACAGGGGCTACCAACACACTATTGCAGCCTACTTTCACATGGTCCTCAATCGTGGTGCGGTGCTTTGTTTTACGAATGGGATCGTAATTGGCAATAATGCTGCCAGCGCCCATATTCACGTGGCTGCCAATGTCGCTATCGCCTAAGTAGCTTAAGTGAGCAGCATTCGTGTTGGCACCAATGCTGCTGTTTTTCACTTCCACAAAATTGCCCAAGCGCACATCATCCGCTACCACGGTTTGGTTGCGAATGTGAGCAAAAGGCCCAATGCTGCAGCGATTGCCAATCGTTGAATCCTGAATCACACTGGCAAGCACTGAGGTGTGATTCCCAATAGAAACAACCCCTACTAGCTGAGTGTTGGCTCCAATTTTGCAATTATCGCCAATGGAAACAGGCCCCAAGAGCTGGCAATTGGGCTCAAGAATCGTATCCGAACCAATGTGGAGGACTTCAGGAGAAATCCACGTGGTGGCAGGGTCAACAAAGGTCACGCCTTGGGCCATCCAGTGGCGGGTGGTCCGTTCATTGAGGAGGCGATGACATTCTGCTAAATCCGCTCGACTATTCACTCCCAGCATTTCGCTGTCGTCTTTTAAGGTAAACACGCCCACTGTTTGGTGGTGCTGGCGCGCAATGGCCACCAAGTCGGTTACGTACACTTCGTTTTGTGCATTGTTATTGGAAAGTTGCGACAACCATGGGGCAATTGTTGGCCAATGCAACGCATAAATACCGGCATTCACCAGAGAAATAGCCCGTTGCTCTTCTGTCGCATCTTTTTCTTCCACAATGGCTTGCAATTGACCATCGAATGATTGCAATAGCCGCCCATAGCCTTTGGGGTTCTCTACCGTGGCACCCACCACCAGCATGGCCACATTGTTTTCGGTGCGTTGTTCATCAAAAGCTTGTTTTAGCTTCGCCAAGGTTTCGACGCGTAACAGCGGCACATCACCCGATAGCAACAGCACACACTCACCTAATGTGACGGCTTTGGCTACTTCTTGCAAGGCATGGCCTGTACCACACTGTGGTTCTTGCAACACGGGGTTCCATACTTCACCGCTCCGTGTCAGCAAAAAATCACTCACCACATTGGCCTGGTGCCCCACCACCACGCAGCGCTGGCCTAGTGAAATACCCGAAGACTCCACCGTGCGCAGTACATGCTCCAACAACGGCAACCGCATAAGCGGGTGCAACACCTTGGGTAACTGACTTTTCAGTCGCGTGCCTTTGCCTGCCGCCAGTACAACCACGGCAACGCCGTGTTTATTAGCCTGCATGGTGGAACCTTCGGAAGATACTGACATGAATCTTACCTATTCGCCCGTATCACTGGCTTCATGGCGGCGAATGCCACGTTTGCTAGCGCGCACAAAGGCCAACAGCTCTTGCACGTTGGGGTCGTGACCGTACTCGGCTTCAACTTGCGAGAGGGCGTCTTGCATTTGCAAATGGGAGAACCACAATAAATCATAGGCTCGTTGCAAATTGTGGCGTTGTTCTTGGGTAAAGCCTTTGCGGCGCAAGGCCACTTTGTTAATGCCTTGAATAGACACAGGACGTCCATCCGTCATGGCGAAAGGGGGAATGTCTTGGCGGGTGCCGCTAGCACCGGCTAACATGGATAACCGGCCAATGGCCACAAACTGGTGCACGATGGTGGCGGCGCTAATAAAGGCCCCATCGCCCACCGTAATGTAACCCGCCAGCAACGCCCCGTTGGCTAAAATCACATCATTGCCCAACACGGTGTTGTGGGCCACGTGGCTATTGGCCATCAACATGCAACGATCACCCACGCGGGTTTCGTTGCCTTCGCCACTGGCCCGATGGACCGTCACGCCTTCGCGAATCCAGCAGCCCTGCCCAATGACGACACGGCTGATTTCGCCTTGATAGGCCATGTCTTGAGGATCACATCCCAACACCGCGGTGGGGTAAATTTTAGTGCCGTTGCCGATGGTTACATCTTTATCCAACACAACGTGACCACCTATTTCACAGTCGGTTCCAACAATGCACCGAGGCCCAATGAGGCTAAATGCGCCTACCGTCGTGTTGGCCCCCACGCTGGCGGTACTGTCCACCACCGCCAAGGGGTGAATAGCCGCCGAGGGGTGAATATCTGGGGCCAGAGTATGGGCAGGAATGGACGACATTAAGGTGGCAGTCATGAGATTCTTTCTAACAATGTTTCAGCGCATTCACACGACAGAAAGGCTACACAAGGTTGTCCACCAGAGAAAACATGAGTTCGCCTTCCACGGCTACTTCACCATTGACGCTGGCTTTGCAAAGCGATTTACCAATGGGGGGGCGGAAACGAATCAGTTCGCATTCCAAATCCAGACGATCGCCAGGCAGCACCATACGGCGAAACTTGACGTTAGTAATGCCAGAAAACACCGCCAGCTTGCCTTTGCCTTCCGGAATGTGGCTAATCAAAATGCCTCCAAGCTGCGCAAGTGCTTCTACCTGCAATACACCTGGCATAATGGGACGATTGGGAAAATGCCCCTGAAAGTAAGGCTCATTCATGGTGATGTTTTTAAAACCCTTAATGGAGTGCCCTAAATAGTGTTCCGTGACACCATCCACCAATAAAAATGGGTAGCGGTGTGGGATGCACTGCATAATGTCCATAATGCTTAAGGGTGGTAATGATTTTTTGTCAGTGGGGGTCGATTCAGCGGAAGGGGCTTGGGTCATCACAGTCATGGGTTCAACAACCTTACAATCCAATACAGAGGTAAAGAAAGACTAAAATCATCGTCATTATAGGCAAAACACAGCCACTAGAGTGCCCAATGCCATTAGGGACACACAAGATGTTACGGAAGTGTAACGTTTTGGGCCGGTGTCAATTTTTTCAAAGCTGTGGCGCGGCTGTCTTCGTTACAATGGAAGAGGTTTATTTGTGTTTGCCTGCTTAGGATATTTTTGTATGACTGCGACCCTAGCCCCTTCTCCAACGTCCTCATCGCAGTCGGCGTCACAGCTCTGGACAGTAGGGGGCCTAGCCGAGTTTATGACCGCTTTGGTAGGCCCAGGCGCCACCACTGAAGGACAAGTCGACACCCCTGTCACAGCGGTCTCTCACCCCAAGTACGCCGCAGACCCCAACGCCATGCTGGTGGTGCTGGATGAAGCCATCATTCCGTTGCTGCAGCAAGCGGTTGCCCAACAAGGCCACCCTTTTTACAGCGTGCTTACGGCAGAAAAAATCACTCTGCCCAAGGGCATCGCGCTGGCTCAGCTTAAACACCCCCGCCCTCGTGTGGCCTTGGGGGTATTACTCAAAATATTTTCCACACCGCCTTACGTCACCCAAGGGATTCATCCCACAGCAATTGTTGATCCAACAACCACCCTCGGCAGTAACGTGACCATCGGAGCTTATACGTTCGTGGGACCGAACTGCACGCTAGGGGATGACGTAACGCTTATGCCCCACGTGACCCTTGGCGCCAACGTTGCCATTGGAGACGACTCGTGGCTGTATTCCGGCGTTCGGGTGGCCGATAATTGTGTGTTGGGCAAGCGCGTCATGCTTCACCATAACGTGAGCATTGGTGCCGATGGCTTTAGTTATGTGACTCCTGAAAAAGGCAGCGTTGAAGCCGCTAAATTGGGCGAAAAAATAACGGCCCAAAACACCACCATTCATAAAATTGAATCGCTGGGCAACGTAATCTTGGAAGACGACGTGGAAGTGGGCGCCAACAGCACCATTGACCGTGCCAACTTAGGCCCCACCTTAGTTAAAAAAGGCACCAAAATTGATAACCTGGTGATGATTGGCCACAACAACACACTGGGCGAAAACTGCCTGATAGCAGGCCAAGTAGGCATTGCTGGCAGCTGCGTGATAGGCGACCGCGTGGTACTCGGCGGCCAAGTAGGCACCGCCGACCACCTAACCCTAGGAGATGACGCCATTGTGATGGCCAAAAGCGGTTTGATGCGGGATGTCCCCGCAAGCGAAATTCACTTTGGCACGCCTGCCGAAAACCAACGCGACTTTTTTAAAAAATGGGCGTCTCTGGGTAAAGTGTCTGCCTTGCGCGCTACCGTAAGAGATTTGGAAAAACGCCTCAGCGACCTGGAACAAGCCACCCACACCCATTAATCTTTTATGAGTACTGCCCCCATGCCCACCGCTACTGCCTCTTTGTCGTCTTTTCTTTTAAGCCCTTCTGCTGTAAGCGTTTCCGGCATTGGACTGATTACCGGATTGCCCGTGACGGTAACACTCGCCCCCGCCTTGGTGGGTCAAGGTATTACCTTTCAATTGCCCAATAGGGCCGTCATTCCCGCATCACTAGCTACGCTAGCGGACGCCAACCGTGGCGTCACCCTTATTGACCCTGCCACGAGTAAAACCCTCTCCATTGTGGAACATTTTTTATGCGCGTGCGCTTTGTCCAACCGGCTGGATGTACGCGTTACTATTGAGATGGCGACCGACGCACCGCTATGGGAGTTGCCTTTATTGGATGGCAGCGCGGCGGATTGGCTGCCCTTTCTTAATCAACTCTCTTGCCGTGGGGAGGAATCGCCCCTAGAGCTAACCAAGGCCTTGTGGTACCGCCAAAATGATGACGTGTGCATTTATGCCCTGCCGTCAGACCGTTTGCAAATGACCTACGCTATCAATCTGGATCATGCTGAAACCGCCAACCAGTGGGCCCGCTGGGATAGCGCCACCGATGATATTTTGACGATTGCCTCATCGCGTACGTTTGGTTTGTTACGAGAATTACCTGCCCTGCAGGCCAGTGGCATGGCCCGCGGCGTAAGCCTAGAGAATACCTTAGGCTTGGTGGATGACGGCACCACCACCTCGCCCTTACGACACCCTCAAGAGCCACTTTTCCACAAAATGCTGGATTTATTGGGCGATTTAATGCTGATAGGCTTAAATCCCTTGCGCCTGAATGCCCATCTCATTGCCATTAATGCGGGCCATGCTAGCCATACGGCCTTTGGTAAGCTAGTATGGAACCACTTGAAGGCCAGCGTGTAAACGCTCCTCAAACAGGGTTTAGGGATTCAATTGTTTAGATAAGCAGCAGCCCTTTATTGTGGTGGCTTGCTTATGATCAACAGACATGGGGTTTTACATGGTTGTGGGGTTTTCATCGTTTAATGTTACTCAACCCTATTACCACGGTCCATTTGCTGCGCAAAAAATGCTTCAGCGGACCACCCTCATACACCCTAGACAGGGTTCGACATCCGAAGCATTCTTACCCACACACCAACCCTTAACCTTTGGCTTGCTAAAAAAGCCTTTATTAACCGCACTGATGCTTGCCCTTAGTGTTCATCAGCCCGCTCGAACCCATGGTGAAAGGCACTTAACAAAAGTAGAAGCAGACAAAAGCTCGGTATCAGGGCAAAACCCCGTAACAGAGACTCCACTTACACCTGACGGTATTATCAAAATAAAAAAACCAGAGCCAACAAAATCTCACTCGCAACACACGCTAAAAATAAATAAGCCATTTTTCACCCCGGTTTCTTTAAGCACACTTATTACCAAGCCAGGGGGTCAACAGCCCCCAGCATTAATAAAACTAGCCAAAATCCCCTTACAAAGGATTCCTTTCAATATTCCTGGTTTGGATTCTCTCAAGGCCTATGGAATTTATTACGTCCCTCAAGACACCTCTTTGCATTTTAACGACCCTCCTGTTCTCGATTCAGTCACCGCAAAAAAAATGCGGCCCCTGCTAAAAAAAGCCAGCCAAATGCATAAGTTAGCTCGCCAAGGTTTTTTCCGCTGGCTGTTTCCAAAGCAATCCAAAAAAATTCAAAACAAAATTGAGCAAAAAATAATCTACCACCCCAAAAGCTCGTGGAAAGACACCATGCCCGACTGGCTAAAGCCGTATCGGGTTACGATTAAAACCGACAGTGGTTTGGAGCTGGAAGCTTATTACAAACCACCCAAAACACCCAAAGACCTGGTTTGGAGGGCTGTTCACGGAAACGCGGGCGGGCTTATTGATATGGCGGACTTGGTGGAACAAGGGGGTTTGCAAAACGCCGACAGTGGATTTTTTATTTATGCCCTACCTGGGTTTAACCACAGCAAAGGCCCACTAACCGAAGAAGCCATGGTCGAATCGTTTTTGGCTGGTACTCATTTTTTAAAAACCCAAAACGTGCCCAAATCCCAACAAGCCATTATTGCTGTTTCGTTGGGAGGAGCTATTGCCACGCTTGCCATCGCACAAGAGTCTGAAGCCATCGAGGACCCGATTGAAAACCCCAATAACAGGCTGTATGCCTTTTTAGGCATTGTACACAGCCTAACCAGCAGCGATGATGCCTATGATGGTTTTTTAGATGCAACTCAGCTGCCCAAAAAGAAGTTTTCGCCGAGAGGCCATTTATCACAGACTTTCTACGCAGATGCTGCCATAGCGAAATTAAAGGTACCTATTATTGGCTTTTTTATTGGCGATAAGGATACATTTTTGTCTCCTACGATGATGAAATCTCAACTCCATACATTTCAAAAAACCCGCCAACCCGATCAAAACATTATTGTTGCTCATTCCAATGCCGATCACTATGCGAAGCAAATAACCACCGCTTACACTCACCTCATCCCATATCTTGAACAGCTGATTAAAGCCTTTGACAAGCAGCATAAAAGTGGCGTGGACCCCTCATCAAACTAAACCCTTCACCCTTCTGCTAAGCTAGCCTTAATTATGTTACCAAGGCTGCTACTTCCCATGATTTCGCTAGGACTCATTGGCCATCCCGTCGCCCACAGCTTATCGCCTAAGCTGCACCTGTTTTTTATGCAACAACTGGGGTTAGCAGGCACTTACACGGCATGGGACACCCCCACCGAATTGCTGGAAAAACAGTTAAAGTCCTTGTGGAACCAAGGCCTCGAGGGTCTCAACATCACGGTCCCTCACAAAGCATCCGTTCTGGCACATGTAACCTCTCAAAGCTCTGTAGTGGCCTGTGTTGGAGCTGCCAACACCTTGCTACGAGCCGACGACGGCTGGCATGCCGAAAACACAGACATCACCGGTTTTTGGGCCAGCTTACCTCCCGCCACTCGGCAAGCAGTCATGGGGGGTTCTGTTTGGATTTTAGGTGCTGGCGGCTCTGCCAAAGCGGTAGTCGCTTCGCTATGCCATTATCACGTGGGTCACATCACGGTCATTAGCCGTTCACACGACAAAGCCCAACCTTTAATCGACTGGATTACCGCCACGGCCAAAGGCGTTAGCACTCACTGGCACCCATGGGGAACACAGCCAACAGCACAGCCTCCTGTTCTCATCATCAACGCCACGTCCATCGACTTATCCAACGGCAACGATACCAATGACTTTGACTGGCTGTGGCAAACAAAGGATTTTACCCACACCACGGCTATGGATCTCATGTATCGCCTGAATCGCCCCACCACCTTTGTAGCCTCCGTTCAGCACGCCGGCTGCTTGAACGCCCTCGATGGCCTTGGCATGCTGGTGCACCAAGGGGCCGATGCCTTCACCCTATGGACAGGGAATCCCGTTACTGCTGACTTACGCCAGTCAGCCTATAGCCATCTTCTACCACTTTAATCCGTATAGCAATTCTGTGCTCATGGCATTTGCCTGCCGGTGTGTTCATGGCATTGTAGTGGTTAGGCAATTTTAGTTTTTCACGGGCGTTATGTAAGCAACTCCCCATAATCCTCCATACCGTTATCCCTATATTTCTATCTCTCGCAATTGTAAGGATTTTTTACCATGCGTATCATCACCCCCACCTTTTTAATCGCCGCCACGGCTTTATTGGGGCCTTCTACGGCTTATGCACAAATCCCTTCAGGCACTACCCTCCAACAATTGGATGCAGACCAATTTACTCCCAGCTCAATCAGCAATTTGTTTGAGGTCAGTAAACACAACCCCTCTGTGGTTCGGTTAACTAAAGACAGTACAGGTGTTTACCCTCTGGCTCGGGCTCTAGGGCAATACTATGCTCCTCTGCTTGGGTTTAAGCCCGACAAGTTCTTGCAGGACTCCACAACTCAGAACAAAAAAGCTCCCGAAACTCAGTTTCTTCTAGCCATGATAAAGAGTGTAACAACTCAAAACAAAGGACACGAGTTTTTCTCAGAAGGAACGACGTTCCAGCTGGTGCAAGAGGGCACGACCTGTTATGTTAAAGTGACACGGCCTGCAACAACACCCGTGGCCTATAACATCATACCAACCCGGACCAATAAAATCGCACCACCCAGTGAGGGCACTACACCACCCAATGAGACCTTAATGCTGGGTACGACGGGCACGGTGACCTTTGGCCCCGACAATACCATTACGCCGCCTAAAGGGCAGTTTGATATAAATGGCAATATGGTCGTATTAGATGGCCAAAACTGGCGGGATTTGATGCGCTTGTTTGCCGCGATGAACGGTACACCAGAAGTGGAGAACCCCAGAGCGTATTTTTCCGACATGCTCACCTCTCAAACAGATAGCTGGCTAAAGGATAAAGTAATTAAAAAACAAAAACAGGCTGCTATGGTTAGAGTTAATACCTATGATGACCTGTTCCGGCAGAAGAATCTCTTTTCTCCATCGGGTGATATCGTTCTGCATGAGGGCGACATAATACTACTCCCGACACTAACGCCTAAAGGTCAATAAAGGCCAAACGTCTTTTGCTCGTATTCATAAACGGCGCTGTGGCTTTTGCTGGGGCGTCGTTTTTGCTATGAATAAGCCATTATTGGCCTAAACCCAAGGACGCCCTGCCATGACCGCTACCACCACCACAACAGCCCCTGCTACCGTTATTAGTGACGGCTGGGTGATAGAGACCTTTGAGGGCTTTTTAAAAACGGGCTATGCCACCACCGGTGCACCCGTGTTTGATGCTCACTCCGATTTTCAGCACGTGCAAATTGTGCCCACCCAAGCCCTAGGCAACATGCTGCTGCTGGATGGCTGCATGATGACCACCGAGCGCGATGAGTTCATCTACCACGAGATGATTACCCACATGCCGTTGCTGGCCCACCCCAACCCTCAGTCGATTCTCATTATTGGCGGCGGAGACGGCGGTGCGGTGCGCGAGGCTTTGAAGCACCCCAGCGTGACGGAAGTGGTGTTGTGCGAAATTGACGGCATGGTCATTGACGCCTGTCGGCAACACTTGCCCACCATTGCCGGCCCTTGGCTGGATGATGCCCGCGTGACGGTAAAGGTGGCCGATGGCATTGCTTATGTGCGTGATTGCGACCGCTCTTTTGACGTGATTTTAGTCGACTCCACTGATCCGACTGGCCCCGGCGAAGTGTTGTTTAGCCCAGAGTTTTACCAAAACGCGGCGCGGATTTTGAATCCCGGCGGCATCATGGTCAACCAAACCGAATCCCCCATTGCCATGCCAGCTGCCTATCATCGGGTGCAACGGCGTTTAAAAGGCATTTTTAGCGTGGTAGCCCCCTACACGGCTACCATTCCTACCTATCCCGGTGGGTTGTGGAGCTGGACCTTTTGCAGCAACGGCGTTGGCCCTCTGGAAAACATTCGCGATGCCGCTGCCGCCCAATTAGAGCAAACCACGCGCTACTACAACCGTCAAATTCATCGCGCCGCCTTTGCACTGCCCAACTTTATGCGCCAAGCGGATCGCCCGATTTTAAATACTGCCGCCAACCACTAACCACTGTTACCCGTTAGGAGTTCTTATATGCAGCTCTTTCGATTGGGGACACCACCACGATGTGTTACTTTTGGTAAACATATTGAAACGAAACAAACGCCACAATTACATTGCGTTTCGGTTTCGTTTACCAAGGAAAACGAGCAGCTCGATTTGGAAAAGCGAGCGCTAAAAGCTCAGGAAACATTGGGCGATAACCTTCAGTGGGTATTAACGCGTACAGACGCCCACTTAGTAACGCCTAAACAGACAAATTATAATGTCGTTTTTATCCTGCGTCCGCCCCTATGGAAGTATCTTGCCACGTTGCCGAATCTTGATTTTGTAACAGGGTTCCACCGTTTGCTCTCCATTCAAAAAGATAAAACCCAAACCGACAAACAATTAACTGACTACTTAAAACCCTCCTATACTGTCAGCACACTGTTACCAACCCTTCGTACCCACTTAGATCAAAAAGGTTAAGCGCTCGACCTTTTATAAAATGAAAGCTTCTACCGTTATGATGCCCTACTTACTTCAACATTCTCCTTTAAACACCCTTCAGCGCTTGGCCCAAAAACCGCAGTGGATGGGAAGTGTGGATGACTGGGATGCGGCTAAGTGGGTGGCGGTGGGGATCCCTTACGACGGTACCTGTAGTTATCGCCCCGGTACGCGCTTTGGCCCAGAGATGATTCGCAACGCCAGCTGGGGCATGGAAACCTACAGCCCCGCGCTAAATGGTGATATGGAAGCCGCCTGCTTGTGGGATGCCGGTGAATTGGCCCTACCTTTTGGCAACCGAAATGCGGCTTTGGCCTTGATGCACGAGGCCACCCAAGCGGTATTGGCTGCCGATAAACACTGGCTGGGCATTGGCGGCGAGCACTTAGTCACGCTTCCCACCATCCAAGCCTACACACAAAAATACCCCGATTTGGTGATTCTCCACGCCGATGCCCACACGGATTTACGCGACGATTATTTGGGCGAAAAACTCTCTCATGCAACCGTACTGCGCCGTTGCGCTGAATTACTCCAAGCCCCCAGTGATTTACTCCAATTTGGTATTCGTTCTGGCTTAGAAGAAGAATGGAACTGGATGAGAGCCAACCACACCTACCAAGCACCGGATGCTGATTGGGCCAGCGTCATAAAACAACGTGCCGGTAACCGCCCCGTGTTTGTAACCTTGGATTTAGACGTGTTTGACCCTGCGGTGTTGCCCGGTACCGGCACCCCCGAGCCCGGTGGCTGGCTATGGGCCGATTATTTGCGTTGGATCAACGCCATGCGTGGCCTAAATATTGTGGGCATGGACGTAGTAGAGCTAAGCCCCATGCTGGATGCCAGCGGCTGTTCCACCGCCTTGGCCGCCAAAGCCATCCGAGAGCTACTGATTGTGGCCAACCTCTAAAATACGATTGATTGACTCCCTTTACCAACAAGGATAGAGTCACAAGGCTTTCTCACATCTTGAATAGGAACGTCATTATGCTCAACATCTCACTTCTCTACGGATTAATGGCCCTAGTGGGCGGTATTATTGGCTTTGTAAAGGTAGGCAGCATGGCTAGCCTTATTGCCGGTAGCGTTAGTGGCATTCTTATTATCATCAGCACCTTGGCATACATGCGGGGCCGCATAGCTGGCTATTACGCCTTGCTTACCATTACCGTGTTGGTGGGCGGCTGGTTTTTAAAGGGCTATTTGGCCACCGGCAAAATTATGCCTGCCGCCGTTATGACCCTATTAAGCGCCCTGAACCTACTAGTATTGCTGGTCTTTAAAAAACCGTCACAGCACCAGCCCCTCTCCTAAAGGCCAAGGCATTTTATTTATTTTGGCTCTAGTCTAGAGTCTTATGTTTTTTAAGCACATGGCGTTAACCCTTTTTTATTCTGATAGATACCCACCCCCAGAGCGACTTCCCTGCCTTCCCCTATTGTAACAATCTGTTACGATAGGGATTCGCGTTCGTGTGGGTATTTTTATCCTCAACGCCTCTTCATCCGCTTGAATGGATAGACACCCTAGCCTTATGACTGCCAAACGCCAGTATCAACATGACCTATTTCAAGACACCTCTTGGGGCCCCCACGGGCTACTGAACTTGGATATCCCCACACTGGAATTAGCGCCACTACCCACCGCTGCTATGGATTCGCAACCGTACAGCGTCCCCACAGACTCTTTGCTAAACAATAACCAAACCCGTCTGGCCAGCAGCGGTTTGGCCGTTTTGGGAGGGCTGTTACTACTGGGGGCCACCCTGATGGGAACCCAGCTTTGGCAGCAGCAAACTCATCAACAACAGCATGTATTTACTGCTGCTCAACCCTTTGTCGTCAACGCGGCGCCCATGGCATTGGCCGCAATTGCTGGAAGTCCTACTACCCCAAACCCTATTGTATTACCCGATACTGCCAAAATTCTTCAAGAAGCCCAAGCAACGGCGCGTACCCCGTATGGCAGAGACGATCCCTTTTCACCCCTCGTTTCACCCGAGCTACCCGAGAGCGCCAATGCTGCCAACGGTAGCAACGCCGAAGACGTTCCCAAGCCTCCGGTATTGTCGTTTGTGGGCATTATTGAAGGCGCTAGTGGATCGGGCCGATTGGTGGCCATTTTAAAAAGCACCGGTGAAACCCCAACCACCTACATTAAAGAGCCCGGCGACCGATTTGAAGTGGATGGGCACCGCGTGATGTTAAAGCGCGTGAACAAACGGGATGTGGCTGTCGTTATTGATGGCTTAGTAGAGAACCTCTCCTTACAAGAGTATTCGGATAACGCAACCAATGCCAATAGGGCCACAGGCAGTCCTACTGGCAGCGTAGGCAGTCGTTCCAACAGTTCAACCGCCATGCCCATGGCAGGACGAAACCGATGACCCACCTGCGATACCCTAGTTTTATCCAACGCACCACCCGCGGCGGCACCCGCGCTTTTTTGGCAGGGGTGATCAGTGGGCTGGTTGCATTGTCTTGGACGGGAGTCTTCCCCTTACTGGGTAACCACCCAGCTTACGGGGCGGTCTCTATGTACGAAGCCATTACGGTGCCTAACGGTAGCAAAACCATCACCATCCAAGTTTCCGATGCCCCGGTAAGAGAGGTGCTACGCGCCTTGGCCAAAGAAGGCGGCCTAAACCTCATGCTGGATGAATCGGTAACCGGCACCATTACCCTAGACTTAAAAAAAACGCCTCTCAATGAAGCATTAACAGCCATTGCCAGCCTCAGCAATCTCACCATTATTCCCCAAAGCCAAAACTTGTTTTTGGTATTGCACCGCGATCGTGCCCAGTCCGTCGGTTTAAACCGGCCCCTAACTCATATCATCCCCATTCAGTTTGGCAACGCCAGCCAAATGGCGGCCTTGCTTAACAGCTCTTTATTAGCCGATCCGGCCATGCAACAAGGGGTTGGTGGACAGGCCGGCGCACAAGGCGGAGGACAAGCAGGGGGGCAAGGCGCTCTTCAAGGGGGGGCAAACCTCAAGGTTCAAGCCGACCCCAGAACCAATAGCATTATGGTCATTGGCACCACTCGAGACATTGAGCTGGCCGAAGCCGCCGTTAAATCATTGGATCGTCCCCGTGAATCCAAGATTTTTTACCTGTCTCATGCCAACGCCGTGGATGTGGCGACCCAGTTGGTAAGCAGTATTTTTAACGACGGTACCCAAGGCCTCCTCATTTCGGGTGCTGGCGGTGGTGGTGGACAAGGCGGTGGACAAGGCGGAGGCCGAAACTCGGGGGGTGGGGGACTGGGTGCCGGGGGACAAGGGGGCGTATTGCAAACGCAGGCAAGCAGCTTACGGGTAAACACCGAAGCCATTACCGAAGGATCCGGCATTAATAACATTACGGGCGGCGGTAGCGGAGGTAACGGTTCTTCCAGCTTTTCATCCGATATTTTGTTGCGGGGCATTATTAAATCGTCCAGTACCATTCAAGTCTCACCATTGAGCGCTATTGTGTTGCCCGATACCCGCCTCAACTCTCTCACCATTCTAGGAACAAGCGAACAAATTGCTCAAGCAGAAGCGTTGATTCCGGTGTTGGATGCCGAACCCCCTCAAGTGTCTATTGATGTATCTTTGGTAGAAATTTCAGAGCAGGGCGTCAAACAGCTCAGTACGAACGTTGGTTTGGCAGACGGTCGGTTTCAATTTGGCTTTAATAACGAGGCTTTGAGTGGCATTCGAAGCCAGACGGCTGTGCCCACAACCGCCGGAACCGGGATTATTGGCCTACCCACCAATGACCCCACCGATGCACGCAGCACCGCCCGCTCAGGAATGCTGTTCTCCAGTCGCCCCCTGGTAACAGGCAATGATTATCTGTTTCAAGTCAATGCCTTAATTAATAATCGTCGTGCCAAGGTACTGGCCAATCCCACCATTGTGGCCACCCATGATACCGAAGCCATTGTGAGCATTGTGGACCAAATTGTACGACGCGTGAATGTAACCGTGGCCGGTTTGGCAGGCACCACCACTATTACTACCGAGCTGGGCGAAGCCGGTATTGTATTAGATATTTTGCCCAAAATTGGCGAAGATGGCACGGTGACCATGCGTATTCGCCCATCGATTACCTCCATTCGAGACATTCAGCAAGACTCCAATGGCAACCAGGTTACACTCCTTACCAAGCGGGATTTACTGGCCCAGGCTGTTCGCGTTAAAGACGGGCAAACCCTTATTATAGGCGGCTTGGTAAAAGAAAACTCCTCACTCACCAAAGACAAATACCCTTTGCTGGGTGATTTACCCATTGTGGGAGCCATGTTTCGCGCCTCAGCCAGCAGTACCAACCGCAGCGAACTGGTGCTTATGATGACACCTCATATTCTGAACCCTCTAAACCAAACGCCTACCATCACTCGCTCTCCCATGAATGTGAGCATTCTGGAGGGACTTGCCCCGTGATAACACTGCTGCCTTACCACCATGCTTTCACTCGGCGCTTTGCTGCCACGGTCTCACTGGGTCTTACGGCCACCATGGTGTTTAGCACCCTGGTGGACTCTCCAAAAACATACACGTTAGAAACCACGGCAAGCGCCCAGGAAACAGAGCCCCATTCTCGGGTGGATCGCCATTTAAGTGAACTACCCAATCAGCAAAAATTTATCACATTGGCCTTACGCGGTGTTCCACTAGCCACAGCCCTTAGCGCCATTGGGCGTGAAGGAGGCTTTGGCGTGGTGGTAAGTGACGCCATTACAGGTGAGTTGAATACGGATTTAAGTAAGGTTTCTATTATAGAAGCCTTGCAAGCACTGGCCAGCCAGTACGACTTGCAATACACCGTGCAAAATGGCCGCACCCTAATGGTGTATAACCGCACCAGCGATTCGGGGGTGGAGCTGCAACGTTCGCATTCCGACATTATTCCATTGCAACATGCCAACGCCAGTGTGGTTGCTCAGCTGCTTAACAACACTATTTTTCAGCAGTCGGCCGGAGGAGGGGTGGGCGGTACTAGCAATCGCGTCTCTACACCCTCCCAGTCTGTTGCATCAGGCGGCGCTCAGCAAAATACTAATCCGTTGGGGCCTAGCATTACCGCCGATTTTAGAACCAACAGCGTTTTAGTGGTGGGGCGAGAAAGCGATGTGGAACTCGCCAAGGAATACGCCCACATACTAGACAAACCTCGCGAGCGAAAAACGTGGCGCCTTAGCCATTCCGACGCATTAAATGTGGCTTCGCTCCTTTCGGCCGGCCTATTTAATGAAGGCACCCCTGCCTTAATTTTATCGGGGAGTGGCGGCGGCCAACCGGGTGGACAAGGCGGTGGCGGTGGACAAGGCGGTGGTGGACAAGGCGGTGGCGGGCAAGGCGGGGGGCAAGGAAACATTGGAAATCTTCCGAGCACCTTAAACGTCCGTAGCGAGACGATTGAAGAAGGTTCTGGCTCAACCTCTGCCAGTCCCGGACAAGATTTAGACACCGCAAGCGGCAGCAGTACCACCCTAAGGGCCACCGTAAAACAGCAGGCCACCGTTAGCATTATGCCTACGGGGGTGTTGATTGTTCCCGACACACGCCTAAATACCATTACACTATTGGGCACTGCTACCCAACTGGCCTTGGCAGAAAAAATGATGGCATCCTTGGATCAGCCTGCCCCCCAAGTGGTGATTGAAACCACCCTATTGGAAGTGAGTGAAGGGTCTGCCAAAGAGCTGGGCTTTAACATGGGCCTGGATCAAGGCACCTTCCAAACCTCTCAAAACAATGTGCCTTCTACCGGTTCGTTTGGTGGCACCACTCCCTTTACTCAAGCCGTTGGGCTTGCCAATTCGGCCACCAACCCCTTTGAAGCCCTCTTTCGTTACGCCACCCGCCGCGATTACGGCTCTTCTTACAATTTTTATTACCAAATCAATGCCCTTATTCGCAACAACCGCGCCAAAATTTTAGCCAATCCCAACCTTATTACCATGCACGATGAAGAAGCTGTGATTAGCATTGTGGATGAAATTATTAAAAGTGTCACCGTCACCTTAGATTCTTCCAATGGTTCGGTTATTGGGAGCACCACCAACATTGGGGAAGTGGGCGTGACCCTCTCTGTACTACCAAAGGTGGGTGCCAATGGCTTTATTAACTTACGCATTCATCCCACCCTATCCACGGTGTCTTCGGTTCAAGAAGACGCTCAGGGCAACATCATTACATTGCTATCCAAACGAGAAGCCATTGGGCAGAACATTAAACTACATGATGGGGAAACCCTGGTTATGGGCGGCCTCATTCAAGAAACCGACACCAACAACGTGAGTAAATATCCCTTTTTAGCCGATCTCCCCATTTTGGGGGCCTTGGCCCGAAACTCCACACGCAGCCGCCAACGCACCGAATTGCTGGTGTTATTAACCCCCCACATTGTCAAAAACGATACCACGGCCCCTACACCAGGCCCCGGCATCTTGCCTGGTATTCAAGCCCCCAAAGTTATTTCGTCCACACTGGGCGGCGTGGGCGCAGGTGGCTTTGCGTATGTGGCCCAACCCTTGGTAGAAGTCTCGGAGCAATCGGACGCCGACATTCCCGATATTATTGCCAACCCCATCAACACCTCGCAGCAACGCCAGCTATTGGGCGGTACGCCAACACAGGGGCCTCCAACAACGTCACCCGCCAGCAACAGTGGCTGGCAAAAGCGTCAATACACTCCCTAAGCCCCCCAAACAATCTATCGGACGGTGGGTGGTCTTTGCTATAATGCCCACCTAACCGCTGCCGTTAGGAAGTGAGCCGAATGGTTAGGGAACCGCCTTGAAAGCGGTCGCCCCGCAAGGGGTCGCAGGTTCGAATCCTGTCACTTCCGCACGGCACACCGTGTTTGTAATTAATAACTTTTAGCCTTGCTACATTTTTCTCTACCGCTAGACAGTATGGGTTTTATTACCATGAAACTATCCCCCTTTGTTTTTGCTGCTTTCACTTTATTAGGTGTGGGAGGAGGCTGTAAAAACGAACCAGATACATCAGCATTAACTGCCCGAAAACAACGAGAACTGAAAATGATGAACACAATGGAGCGTCTAGCTATTTGGCGCTCTGCCCGGCTAGCAAACGATTTGTTTAACAAAAAAAATTCTGATCCAGACAAAGTATTTTTCACTGAGACACGCGACAGCAAAAGTCGTACACAGCTAAGCGTGGATTGCTTTGTTGTTACCAAAGGCTTGTTTGAAAGCGAGAAAAACCGTGTATTTACTTATAGTACAGGCTCTATAGACGGAAAAATTAATGTATCTTATGCTGATGGAAGGGATACAACCCGAAACGTTGAATATATTTTGAGTAAGATTGAGCGAGACTCCATTTATAGGAGCTTCTTCCCATTAAAGGTTCAAAAAAAGAAAACCCCACAACCAACCCCGTAATAGAGCCCTTAACGCAACTCGAAAGTCACATTCACCACGGCAGTGACTTTTTTAGAGCGGGTGCTGGTATCACTCATGCCGTAATCACTCACCTCGGTGGAATCCGGCGAGGTAATTTGAAACACCCCCATGCTGGCCGATTGAATGCCACCCACACCATTGCCCGTTTGCTTGGCCATGTGCACCGCCCGTTGTTTGGCGTTTTCAATGGCCTTGCCCAGCAACGGTATCTTCAGTTCATCCAAACCTTTCAGCATGTATTGGGTGCTGTAAACGTTTACCTGAATCCCCTTGGCCAACAGTTCACCGCTGTCGCGGCTCAGGGCTTCCACTTGGTCGACGGCCGGGGTGCCCAATTTGAATTCGGCATTCACCCGATACGCCAAAATGTTGCTGGTGTCTTCGTTGCCATTGCTAAAACGAGCATATTGGGGAATCACATCGTAACGCACCACTTGAAAGGCGTCTTTATGCAGCTTGTAATTTTTTAGAAAAATCTTCAGCTGGCCCACATCATGCTGGGTTTTGGCGTAGGCGGCTTGGCGGGTGGGGGCTTCCGCAGCTACATTGCCTGTCCACGTGGCCCAATCGCTGTCCACCACTTGGCTGGTGCTGCCCGTTACCGTCATCACATGGCTGGTGGCGGTTTTAATATACACCATGCTGTTGGCCACAATGGCCGCTGCAATCACCAAGCCCAGTGCGGCAATTAACCCCGTGGTGTTTTGGGCCGCCCAGCGATTTTTAAGCTGACACAGCCAGTTTTTGGAGGGCTCTTGCGAAATTTCGTGTTCTGGTAACGCCATGGTATTTCCCAATACAACCCACTCAACCAATCCATCAAAGACTACTCAATCATAAAAGCACGCTGTACAAAATAAAAGTGATAAAAAAATGACAGAGCAAAAGCGCCGCTTGTAAAAGACAAACGACGCCTTAACATATCTGACGTTCCAGATTTACCGGAAGAAGGTTTTGAACATAGCGTCTACAAACCAGCCGTGCAGGTTAGCGCCATTTAGTTCGCCATACTGCTGTTCATCTTGGTTAATTAGCCTGTTGGCAAAGTTTTTTAAGCCCGGTACACTGTTGGTATTTTTATAGTCGGGATGCATGGGATTGCTTTGGGCGTTTACTAAGCTGCTACCATTAAACCAGCCGTCATCCAAGGGGGGTTGGCCGGGCAACATATCGTGGCCCCAGTTGGTAAAGGCAAACATTTCTTCGTTGTTAAGGCCTAACCAGTCGGCTTGCACCTGAAATCCTTCTACTGTGTTGTTATCCACATTGGGGCGGTTAAGGGCCTCCCATGATAAATCAGCTTTGCGAACTGGCGCTTGGCTTAGTTGATCGTGATAACTTTGGCCCGTGGCGTACCATGCAGCATCGGCAAAAATTTGAGAAGCAGGGCTACCATTAAGCTCACCGTCGTCATTTATATCCCACTGGCCATATTGCCATAGGGCCGTGCGTAAATAGTCTTTTTCTAACAGAGGTTTAATGACAGGATCATCGGGGTGATACAAAGCTTTTGCAACAATGTCACCATCAAAATGACTTTCGCCAAATTGATCCACGCCGCTGTATAAATCGTGGGCCGCTACACGCAGCAAGGCCGAAAGCTCTTTGGGCATTTGGCCAAAGCCTTGGGGAATCCAAGACGCAGCTTTACCGCTACCAAAAGCAGGGGGCATACCAGCAGGCATCATCGCACTCATACTCAATCTCTTTTCTCTGCTCAGGACTCTCTAAACCGGAGGCCACTCACGACCCGTCAATAATTACTGCTAAATAAATAAAAACATTTTATAAAGGTAAATTGACTTCTCTTCTCCTTTTTATACTATTTCGTTACATAAATCGCTTAGCCTTCGCCGCTAAAAGTGCTAGGGGTTGGTTTGGATACGGGCGGGGGAGGAACAATTTTTTTGACGCCCACTCGTTTTGTTTTTGGGTTATCAAACTTATTTATAACAGCTTTTCCCATTTCTTTCGGTGTAGCAAAACTATTGCCCTTTTGTTTGATAAATAAGTTTATGGGCTCTCCTTCTAAAGGAGGAAAAGGTACATCCACATCTTCATCATTCCCCACATTGTACCCATTGTTGGTAATAGCTATATTAATAAACCCCTCTCCATTTTGTTTAGATTCAGAATGGAACTGTTTTGGATCATTAACAACAATGACGTGCTTACCTAAATAATTCTCAGGAGAATAGCATAAAGCGTCGGTGCAATTACCACCGCCAACAAATACAGTGGTTTTTTTGGATAACTTTTTTAAAGCGGCCATCCATTCAGTGGTTTTAGCTGCATCCTTGGCTTCTTTTTGGGTTGAGAAATTTTTTCCAAAAGAGCAATTCAAAAAATCAAAGGAGCCACCATATACACCTTCATCGATGCGCTTTATCATAGCTGCCGCATTTTGATCGAAATTGTAGTCCTTTGAGGTTTCTCTTGTTTGGATACCTACGATTTGAGCATCTACATCACCATCCTCATCCAAATCATAATTAAAGATACGTTCAAAATAACCATCCTTATCTAAGTCAATACATTCTGACGAAACACACCTCGCTTGTGCGCCCTTAGACTCCATCCCATCAACAGCACTAGCAATAACAGATAGGCCATGACCTGCTGCTCTACCAGGTAAACTAAAATTATCCAAAACGGCAATGCGAATCATAATAAGTATTTTCTAGATAATATACATATATTAATATAAAAAAACATTTTTTTAGTTTAAGAACAGATTTTAACAATTTTGTTACATGAATAGTCTTATCTCAGTATTGTTAAGACGCGAGATAAACTGGCCTTAAACACGTCAATATCTTCGCGGGTGTTGTAGATGCCTACGCTTAAACGCGCCGTGGCACTCACCCCATAGCGGCGCATCACCGGTTGGGCGCAATGGTGCCCCGTACGTATGGCAATGCCGTCTTGGTCCAGCATAGTGCCAATATCCAAGGGATGAGCCCCATCAACGACAAAACTAATGAGGCTGGCCTTGTGTTTGGCTTGCCCAATAATGGTTAAACCCTCAATGGTATTCAGTTGCTCTGTGGCATAAGCCAGCAAGTCCGCCTCGTGGGCAGCAATGGCGTCTAATCCAAGACTGGTCAAATACTCCAAGGCAGGAGCCAAGGCCACCACACTGGCTATGGCGGGGGTACCCGCCTCAAATTTAGCAGGCGGCTCGGCAAAGGTGGTGCCATTCACTGTATCCACCACAGCAATCATATCCCCGCCGCTTTGGTAAGGCATCATCGCCTCTTGCAAGGCACGCTTGGCATACAGAACGCCCACGCCGGTAGGGCCATATACTTTGTGGCCACTAAAGCAGTAAAAATCGCAGTCCAAGGCCTGAACATCCACCGCTAGGTGCGGCGCAGACTGTGCGCCATCCACCAACACCACGGCGCCCACAGCGTGAGCCTTGTCGATGAGTTCTTTAATGGGGTTAATAGTGCCCAAACTGTTGGCCAAATGCGTCACAGCCAATAGCTTTACGTTGTCTGACAGCAACGTATCCAGCGTGGTTAAATCCAATTCGCCACTGTCCTTCAAGGGAATCACGCGCAATTCCGCGCCCGTGCGCTGGCACAGCAGTTGCCACGGTACCGTGTTGGCGTGGTGTTCCATTTCCGTAATTAAAACAGCGTCTCCTTTGCCAATAAAAGGCAGACCGTAGCTATGGGCTACTAGGTTAATGGCTTCTGTTGCACCGCTTACAAAAATAATGTCATCCACGCTGGGAGCATTGATAAATTGGGCCACCGCGTTGCGAGTATGATTAAAGGCATCGGTAGCACCCATGCTAAGGGCATACACACCCCGGCGCACGGTGCCGTACTCTTTGCTGTAAAAGTTGGTAATACGGTCAATCACACAGTGGGGTTTGTGGGTGGTGGCCCCGTTATCCAGGTAAATCAGGGGCTTTCCGTAAACAAGCTCTTTTAAAATAGGAAAATCCGACCGAACAGAGGCCACAGGAAAGGCCTGTTGGGTTGGGTGAGAAGGGGAAGCCACAGTCACAGGGGGTTCTTTCAACGGTAAACGTAATTATCAACCTAAGTTAGCGATTGGCAGAGGTGAGTACCGGCTCGTGGGCGTGAGAATGGCACTGGGTACAATCCATTAAGCAGTTCTCCACCGGCGATTCACTTTGGCCCAAGGCGGCCAACACCCGCTGGGTCAGCATGGCTTTTACCTCAGGGTGGCGAATTTCATCCAGAGCCGCTTGGGCAAAGCCATAGGTCAACAAACAACGGCTCACGCTGTCGGGTAGGCCTCGGCTGAGAAGGTAAAACAGCTGATCGTCTGACAACTGCCCCACCGTCGCGCCATGACTACACTGCACATCATCGGTATCAATGCGCAATTGGGGACGTGCCAAGGCCCGTGCATGACCAGACAGCAAGAGGTTATTGTTCAGCTGGTTGGCAGACGCGCCCGTGGCCATGGAGGCCACCACAATGGTGCCGTCAAAATCGTGCTTGGCTTGGTCATTCAAAATGGCTTTGACCCACTGATGGCTGGTGGTGTTGCCCACGACATGATTGACGACCGAATGGGTAAAAGCCTGAGCGGCTTGATGCTGAATCACCAGCCCTTGATGGTTAAATTCACTGCCTTCGGCGTTCAAGTGGGTGTCTAAGTTCAGGCGAGCCAAGCCTTGTCCCAAAGACAAAGTGGTAAGGGTGCAACGCGCGTGGGCTGAGAGCTGGGTAGCCACCGTTACTAGGCTAACGTGGCCTGTGGTTTGGCTGTCTTGAATCACCACCACATCCAGTTCGGCGTGGGATTCTACACTAAAGTTTAGATGAATGTTGCTCAAACTCAGGGGAGAAAATCCCATACTGGTGAGATCAACCACCAAGGTGGCTTTCGCGGACTCTTCCACCACCACGGTTCCGCGCATAGCGCACTGGCCTGCTTCTTCATTGCTCAGCGTCGACCAATCCCACACAGACGGCAAGCCGCCATTGGCTACCGACTCCTTGGGCACAACCCAGACAGGACCCGCCACATGGCCTTGCAACACGCCACAGGCATTCAGCAAACTAAAGGTGTCGTCGTTGTTGGCAAGGGCTTCGTGAGATAACCCCGCCAGTGACAGTGTTTCGGGCGATGATTTGGTTGCGCTTAATAAGGTGACACCATCAGGCAAAGGGCTGTTCATCACGCGGCCATTGAGTGCCACCACGGTAGGCCACTCTTTGGGCCACACACTGGTAAATTCAATGGCATTGCTATGAAAATGGCTGGGCAGCAAATAGGGCAGTGATTGAGCCGCCAAGGCCGACAGATTCACGTACTTCCAGGCCTCTTGGCGACGCGACGGAAAGCCAACGCGATGGTAGGCCTCGGTGGCACTGGCCAACAGGGCATTCATAGTTTCCGAACCATCGTTACGACTCGTCCGAAGCATCCCTT
Organism: Vampirovibrionales bacterium; assembly: GCA_029866025.1. Taxonomy (GTDB): domain Bacteria; phylum Cyanobacteriota; class Vampirovibrionia; order Vampirovibrionales; family Vampirovibrionaceae; genus JARXAD01. The sequence goes on from JARXAD010000007.1 coordinate 81,945, forward strand.
CTTCAAAAGGGTTAAGAGCCACGGCAGTTTTTAGGCGTTGGCGGGTGTGTTCCACAGGGTTTAGGGCTTTCAATACAGCAGTCACAAAACAATCTCTTTTTATACGGCGCTTAACAGGCCAGCTTCTTCCAGTATCCAGTCGTAGCCTTGCTCTTCTAGTTTTAAAGCCAGTTCAGGCCCGCCGGTTTTAATAATGCGACCATGCGCCAGCACATGCACCACATCGGGCTTAATATAATCCAACAAGCGTTGGTAGTGGGTGATGACCAGCGCGGCTTTGTCGGGGGTCATAATGGTATTCACGCCGTCGGCCACAATGCGCAGGGCGTCAATGTCTAGGCCACTGTCGGTTTCATCCAAAATGGCCAAGGTGGGGTCTAGCAACGCCATCTGCAAAATTTCGTTGCGTTTTTTTTCGCCGCCGCTAAAGCCTTCGTTCACGGCTCTGTCCAAAAACTCGGTGTCCATTTGCACCACCGCGGCTTTGTCGCGCAGCAGGGCTTCAAAGGCCACGTCGTCCAGTTCGGGTTGATCGTTGGCTTTGCGGGTGGCGTTTACGGCCAATTTTAAAAAGGCGCGATTATTCACACCCGGCAATTCCACAGGATATTGAAAGGCCAAAAATACGCCGGCGCGGGCGCGCTCGTCGGGTGACAGATCAAAGAGGTTTTTGCCCTGAAAGGTGACGGTGCCTTCCGTGACTTCATACGCGGGGTGACCGGCCAGCACTTTGCTGAGGGTGCTTTTGCCGCTGCCGTTGGGCCCCATAATGGCGTGAATTTCACCGGGGTTGATGTCCAGCGACAACCCTTTGAGGATAGGCGTGCCATCAATGCTGGCGTGGAGGTTGGTAATGTGTAGCATGGAATTTTCCTAACTATAAACTTAGTCTTTTTTGTCTTTTTTTATGTCGTCAACAACAACGGCGAAGTCGGCTAATAGGGGATTCTCATTAACAAAATTTGCGAAGGCTTGTTCACCTTCTTGGAAGTCCCTTTTGTGCCTAAAGATCAAGGTGTCGGGTGCGTCCACGACGGTTTCTATGGTGTGATTTGCACCTCCAATTGTCCTTAATGTATTTTCTCGTTTAACGCCGTTAACAACAACGGAGGCAAATAAGCTGCGGGGGGGGGTAGTAATATGCATCAACATCTCCTTGGGTGGCTAAACAGAGTCTGGGACGTACACGGCAGTAGGAAAGGCAAATTTTACAAATATCCCTTGCTCCATGTATTGGGTTTGCTGGGGGATATTTTCTTCGCTATAGAAAGCACCACTTATATAATGGGCTAACTGATAGTCATTTGACAGTAATTGATCCATACTGGGCGCTTTCCCATAGTGAGTGGTATCTTTCTGGTATTCAGTAAGCGCCTTTTGAGCAGAGGCCTTATCCACAGAAAAAAGCTCGAATCGCTCAGGATGTTTCTTCAAAAAATTTACCCACTTAGGGTCCTGCGCTTTAACCACTATGGCTGAAAACTGAGGGGAACTAACGTGCATCACATTACCCCACCGTATTTTCTAGGGACAAACCCTTCAAAATAGGCGTGCCATCAACGCTGGCGTGGAGGTTGGTAATGTGTCGCATATTGAAAAAATCTTTCATTAGAGAGTAACTTACCAAAATTTCCATAAAGGTTTTTTACTACTGGTAAATTCACGTTTATCATTAGTCCCTACCGATATTAATTGCTTCCCCTCCCCCATAGGTGTAATTGTTGTTCCAACAGGATCTTTCGGATCAGGTTTACCAATTTCTATAATAACCACTTGTTTTTTTCCTTTGTTCTCCACGCCAAATTGAGGGGGGTGACCCTTAGTAAACGACAGAGGAGAGATGGAAGGAATATTCATAGCATTGGCTCCTAAACAACAAACATACTTACGTGGCGGCTGGAGATATAAAGCATTTTTAAAAGTCCTTCTATCAAATCTTTATTATTTTCGCTTTAACTTGTTAGAATGAACAACACGCGTTTCTGAGGGAAGCTTGCCTTTCATTTCAATAGCTTCGTAAACATCCAGATCATGATATGGTAACGCTGGACCTGGTCGTCTTTTCGGCTTAGGCTCATACACATAAGGAGATTCATCCGTACATCGTTGATACCCTTTCTCGGCAAGCTCACTTTCCAAATCACGGTTTCGGTTTCGAGTCACAATCGCAGCAAAGGTTAAAGAGCGTATCACTGAAATTACCCCACCGTATTTTCTAACTTAATGCCCAACAGGCGGCGGCTTTCTTCGGCAAACTCGCCGGGCAATTCTTTAAACACGGCATCGCAAAAGCCGTTCACAATGATAGAGACGGCTTGCTCAGGAGCAATACCACGCGACGCACAGTAAAACAGCTGCTCTTCACTAATTTTGCTGGTGCTGGCTTCGTGCTCCACTTGGGCGGTGGGGTTGGCCACATCAATGTAGGGAAAGGTATTGGCAGCACAAGCGGTGCCTATCAGCATGCTATCGCACTGGGTATAGTTGCGAGCATTGTTGGCACTGGGCTTGACGGTAACAGCACCGCGATAGCTGTTGGTGGATTTTCCGGCACTGATGCCCTTGGAAATAATACGGCTGCGGGTGTTTTTACCAATGTGGATCATCTTGGTGCCTGTATCGGCTTGCTGGTAGCCGTTGGTGAGGGCAATGCTGTAAAATTCCCCCACACTGCCATCGCCTTGCAAAATACAGCTAGGGTATTTCCACGTAATGGCGCTGCCCGTCTCTACTTGGGTCCAGCTAATTTTGCTATTGGCCCCAGCACACTTGCCGCGCTTGGTAACAAAGTTATAAATACCGCCTTGGCCGGTTTCTTTATCGCCAGCAAACCAATTTTGCACCGTGCTGTATTTAATGTCGGCGTTGTCTAGGGCAATTAGCTCTACCACAGCGGCATGCAACTGGCTTTTACTAAATTTTGGTGCGGTGCAGCCTTCCAAATAGCTCACTTGGCTGTTTTCACTACACACAATGAGGGTTCGCTCAAACTGTCCCGTATCTTCCGTGTTAATACGGAAATACGTACTCAACTCCATGGGGCATTTTGTGTTGGGGGGGATAAACACAAAGCTGCCGTCGGTAAACACGGCGGCATTGAGGGCAGCAAAGTAGTTGTCGCTAACAGGCACCACCGTACCCAAATACTGCTGAATCAATTCGGGATGCTCTTGCAGGGCCTCAGAAAAGGAGCAAAAAATAATGCCGTCTTTGGCCAAATCTTTTTTAAAGGTGGTGGCAATGCTCACGCTGTCAAACACGGCATCCACCGCCATTTTGACACCCGAAAGCTGTTTTTGCTCACTGAGGGGGATGCCCAGCTTTTCAAAGGTGCGCAGCAGCTCTGGGTCTACCTCATCCAGGCTGGCCTTCTTTTCCTGTTTTTTAGGCGCACTATAATAGCTAATGTCCTGAAAATCAATAACGGGATAATCCACATGGGCCCAATCGGGCTCTGGCATGGTTTTCCACAGGGCAAAGGCTTTTAAGCGATAATCCAGCATCCACGCCGGCTCATTTTTTTTGGCCGAAATGTGGCGAACCACGTCTTCGTTTAAGCCTTTTGCCAAGGTATCGCTGGCAATATCACTCACAAAGCCGTATTTGTAGTCTTGGGCGGCAAAGGCCGTCACGCTGGCTACATCTCTAGCCACGTCTTTCACGACGTCTTTCACCATACCCTCAGGAAGAGGCTTTGGCGTTAATTCGGGTTGTGGTGTTGGGGTCACAAGAGAAGGACTCATAAGCGCAGACATAATCACAAAAGGTACTTATACAGACATGGGGTACAGACACTAGTTACAGACACGGGGGAAACGGTGAGTGGCTTGGTATGGTTTTAGTAATAAAAACGCTGAAAAATTCAAAGTGCTTTAAACGTCTGGGTTAGGCCTCGTGAAGGTGGTGGTGCTCACACAGGGGATCGCACGCAGCCAACTGGCTTTTGGATTGGCAGGGGCCACACAGGGCTTCCACCGCGGTTAAGCGGGTCTCCACTTCGGCCTGAATGCTGGTGAGTAGGGCTATTTTTTCTGTCAGGCGGTCGCTTTGACGAAGCAAGCTTTCGTAGGTGGCTTTCCAGCGGTCGTAACGACTTGGCTGGGTGGTGTTTTCTTCGGCTTTAGGCGTAATTTGAGCGGGCTCTAAAGGCACCAACATGGCCTGAATGTCGGTGAGCGAGAAGCCACAAGCCTGAAGGGACACAATCACCTGAATGCGCTTGACGGCATGGGTATCGTACAGACGGGATTGCCCTGATTGACGCTGGGAAGCCGTAATCAAGCCCAGTTCTTCGTAATAGCGAAGGGTACGCGAGGTAACACCATAGGCATTGGCCACATCACCAATCAGCATCAGGGTGTTTGAGGGTGCTGAGGTAGAAACCGCTTTAAGAGCTGTTTTTTTGGGCTTGGATACAGACATAAGGAGCGACCTGCTAAGCATTATTTATACTATTTAGTGTTGCACAAGGTTGACGTTAACGTCAACCTTCCATCGCATTAACCTTGACGTTCACGTAACCTTCACTTAGAACCGTTGTCGCCAAGGTTGACGTTAACGTCAACCTTGGATGCGCTGATTTTGCCCAACCTTTCGGCTATCGTAAACAAGGTTAACGACCTCTTGATGTCCTCTTTTTGTGTTCTCTTTTTAATTCTCTTTTTATTTTTAAGGATGCCCCCCATGACCACTTCGACATTACACGATGGCTTGCAAGCCAAACTAACGGAAACCTTTGAGGCCTCTCTGGTAACCATTGAAGACTACAGCCATCTGCACGCCGGGCACGCCCAAAACACGGGCCACCACCTGAAGATTACCATTGTGTCCCCTCAGTTTGAGGGAAAAAATGGGCTGGAGCGCCACCGCATGGCCCACGCCGCCCTAAAAGTCGAAATGCAAAGCCTCATCCATGCCCTAGAGCTAGTCCTAAAAAGCCCCAGCGAAACGTAAACGTCACTGGTTTGGTGCGCTTACACGACCACTAATGAGGCCACCGCCGAAGGGCTAGCCGCCAACCGAGCCAACAGAGCCGCCCCCACCATGCCGGCATCGTTGCCAAATTGGGCCACCGCCACCGTGGGCAAGGGCATAAAGGTGCGCTCGCGCACCAATGCCATTAGCTGGGCTTCATTCACTGCCTCGCCCAAGCCGCCGCCAATCACCACATGGCCCGGATTGAGCACGGTAATGAGGGTGGCCAAGCCTTGCGCCAAATGGCGATGCCACGTGTCTAAAATGCTCAGGGCTAAAGGGTCTTGGGCTTTCACTGCATCCATAAGGTGGTAGGTGGTCACCGCTTCCCCTGCATGGAAACGCTGGAGCAACGGTGTCTCCGGCTCGGCGGTTTCATGGGCGGCATCGGCCAAGGCCTTGGTAAGGGTGGCGTGCAGGCCGGTACCGGAGGCATACGCCTCCCAGCAACCCGTTAAACCACATGTGCAACGACGATTGGAGCGAGGATCTAAGCTAATGTGGCCCACTTCCATGGCGCCACCCGTGGCCCCATGGTAGGGTTGCCCGTTTACAATAAGCCCTCCGCCAATGCCCGTACCCAAGGTGATCATCAGCATATCCTCGGGCTTCTTATCCCCCACATAGTCACTCCACACGGCGTATTCCCCAAAAGCCGCGGCGGTGGCATCGTTCATGGCCACCAACGGCACAGAGGACCACTGGGACTGGGCCCAATGCAAGCCTTTTGCATAACTTTTGACACCTTTTAAAGCGGGCATGTTACCCGTCGAGCCTAAAATGTCGGTGGTGGTGGGGTGAATCATCCCCGCGCTGGAGAGACCCACTGCCAAAGGAGCGGCAATAGGAAGGGAAAACCCCTGCTCGCTGGCGTTGGCTTGCATGACATCAATCAACCCGTGCAAGGCCAGAAAAAATTCGGGGGTGGTGCGAGGAGTGGCCACTTGCTCGCGCGCCACAATCTCGGGGCGCTGAGAGGTTTCTGAGGGCCAGATCATCAACCCTGCCAGCAGCTTGGTGCCGCCAATATCAATACCTATGGCTGCGTTGGGAAAGATTGTCATAAAAATAGGGGCCTTTGATTTGGAAAAGACCCCTACAGTGTACCTAAAGTATGAATTGGCTCAAATTTAATCGGCTGGTTTTTTGGGCTTAGGTGTTATAGCCAACAAAATTGCCTCCCAGAGACGTTGTTTCCACGTCCGATCTGCGCCAAATTTTACAACGGGCGGTTGCTGGGCAGACTGAACCGAAGCGAATGAAGAACGATTGGATGAAAAGGATACAGGCGGAGTGTTAGCACGGCCGGAAAACGAGATGGATGACATCATAATGAGTTCCTTTGGGGTGAAAAAATGACTAAAGAATTAAGGTATAAGCAATACAATAGGCCGCTAGTGTACCTTAAGAGTGGATGGGGTCAAGGATCCTTAGAAGGGGTTATTTTTGGACGGCAAAGGTTTGCTGCCACCACAGTAATTGTGGCAGTAACGCCGGAAAGCGCTGCAGCTGATAGCTCACGACTTTGCCCACTTCTTCATGGGCTTTAAGCAGATGAGGCGTGACTTGTCCGCCCATGGCTTGTTGGGCACCGAGTCGAGCCATGGTCATAAGGGCCCACCCCAAGGGCTCTGGCCGTGTCAGCTTGCTGTAAGCCCCCGCCAAATAAATAGTCAGCAACGGGTTAGGGATGGAATCCAAGGTGCTAAGGGCCGGATACAGACTATCAATGGACACGCCGGAATCTGCCAATCGTTCGGCAGTGTGTAAGGTGTGAAGGGTTCGTAGCAGATCCTCATGAGTTGTGTTTGGACCCAACAACACAGCCGCATGGTTCCGCAGGGCACGATCCAATACCGGTAACAAGGCTGGGCCTTGAGCGACGCCTTGCTGAATGACGGCTTCATCAAACACCACCAAGCCGTTGGGGCGCACATGGGCCTTAGGCAGGTCGTTCACGGGCAAACGCCGCACCGAAATCATCACCACATCGATGCGAGACACATCGGGCGGCCATGACCGTCGTTGAAGGCCTTGAGTGGCTGCTGCGTTGCCATAGGACGCTTGATTACCCGAGAATTGTGGGGGATTGGCAGCAATTTTGTGGTATGAAGAAAGCATGAAATTACTGTCTGCCCCGTGCTCTGTATCGTAAACCATGTGTCTAACACTCGACTAGAAGGAATCATGCCATGACCGCGACTCTCTGCAAATCAAAACTGGAAGCCAAAACTTTCCCCCACCTACAAGGCTTGGATGGCATTGGTGCCGCCCAGCTAGAGCAACACTACAAGCTGTACAACGGCTATGTGGTAAACACCAACACCCTCACGGAAAAAATCCCCACCCTCACCGCGGGTAGCCCCGAGTGGGCCGAGCTCAAGCGCCGCTTAGGCTTTGAAATTAACGGCGTGGTATTGCACGAGCTGTATTTTGCCAACATGACCCCCAACGGCGGCTCTTTAAAAACCGACAGTCAATTAATGGCCGCTATTAAAGACAGCTATGGTAGTTACGACGCTTGGGAAGCCGATTTTAAAGCCACCGGCAAAATGCGCGGCATTGGCTGGGCCATTATGTATCAGTGCAGCCTTACCGGCAACCTGATAAACATGTGGATTAGTGACCACGAAAACGGCCACCCTGCTGGCTATACTCCCGTGTTGGTCATGGATGTGTGGGAACACGCCTACACCGTGGATTACACCCCCACCGAGCGCCCCACCTACATTGATGCTTTCTTTAAAAACATCAACTGGAGTGAAGTGGAAAGCCGCCTAGCTTAAACACCAAGGTGTTTTTTATAATGTCTCTAAGAGCGGGGTTGCTTCGGTAGCCCCGCTTTTTTGTGTAAAATCAACTGAGAAAAGACAAAATAAGCACTTTAAAGGCAAGCGATTTTTGCTTATGGGTAGTGATAAAGCACAAAAAACCTCAGCCATTGCTCGTGTTTCGGCAGCAGGTGCAGTCCCCTTGGCTGTCAATGCCATTGAATCGACGATTCATCTACTTCGTGGCCAGCGAGTGATGTTGGATAGTGACTTGGCAACACTCTATGGTGTAGAACTTCGCTCTCTTATTCAGGCCGTAAAACGTAATAAAGAGCGTTTCCCCAGGGATTTTATGTTCCAAATAACAGACGAGGAGTGGGATTTTTTGAGATCACAAAATGGGATCTCAAAAATGCCGAGTGACAATGAAGCTATTCAAGGCACAAGAGGCGGTAGACGTTATCAGCCCTATGTTTTTACTCAAGAAGGCGTTGCGATGCTCTCTGGGGTGTTGCGCAGCGAGCAGGCCGTGAAGGTAAACATTGAAATTATGAGAGCCTTTGTTCGGTTTCGTCACTTGCTGGCAACACATCAAGAGTTAATAAACCGACTCGATAATTTGGAACAACGGTACGATAAGCAGCTGAGTGCGGTTTTTGAAGCCATTCGTCAAATGGTGGCCGAGCCTTCCGAGCAAGCACCGCCTGTTGGCTTTCGGTTAAAGGATTAAATCGCTTTAATTGACACCGCGAGGCGGTGTAAACAAAACATAAAATTTGGGCCAAGGTGCAGTACGGCGGGCAATTTTGCCGTATGATGCGCCTTTAGTAGGAATGCGTCTCGTATCCTGTGGATTTAGCCCTGTGTAAGGAAGAACTTTTATGTGCGGCATTGTTGGTTATCTCGGCCCAAGCAACCCTGTTCCCCTCATCATCGAAAGCCTTCGGTGCCTCGAATACCGTGGCTATGACTCGGCGGGCATTGCTTTGCTGGATGATGCCCAACAGCTCCACGTGGTAAAATCTGCCGGCAAGCTGCAAAACTTGGTAGACCGCTTGGCCGCCGAAGGCAACGTGGCCCCCCGCGGTGATGGCAGCAACGCGGTAACCACCCTGTTTAGCGCTCCCAACACCCAGGCTGCGTCTACCACCAACGGCCACACCCACTTGGGCATGGGCCACATTCGTTGGGCCACCCACGGCGCCGCCAATGATGTGAACGCCCACCCTCACATGGGCACCGAGCGCCAAATTGCCGTGGTACACAACGGCATTATTGAAAACTATTACACCTTGCGCCAGCAACTGCAAGCGGAAGGCCGCACCCCCGTCAGCGAGACCGACACCGAGTGCATCGTTCAACTCCTCGAATCCAACTGGGCGGCCAAAGGCCGCTTAGAAACGGGATCATTGGAAGCGTTCCGGAAGACGGTGATTGAGACCTTGGGCCAACTGCAAGGCGCCTTTGCCTTGGTCATCATGCACCGCCAATTCCCCGAAACCCTATGGGTGGTGCGTCGCCAAGCGCCCTTGGTTATAGGGATTAAAGACATAACCAACCATGCCAGTAATAAGCCCGCCTTTGGTGGGGAATTTGTGGTGGCCAGCGACACGGTGGCGGTGATTCCCCACACCAACCGCATTGTATTTTTAAAAGATGACGAAGTTGCGGAATTGTCCACCGCTGGCTTGCGCTTAATGACCCAAGACGGCACGGTGATTACCCCTGTAATTGAAACTGTGGACGCCAGCCCCTTGCAGATTGATAAAAAGGGCTTCCGCCACTTTATGCTCAAAGAAATCCACGAGCAGCCGGATGTCATTCGTCAGTCTCTCAGTGGGCGCTTGCAGCACCCTGAAGATCCCATTCAACTGTTTGGCGCCAGCGTGGATATAACCGCTCTCAAAGCCGTGGATCGTTTGGTGGTGATTGGCTGCGGTACGTCACTGAATGCCGGGTTGGTAGGGAAATACGCCATTGAAGACTTGGTCGGCATTCCTGTGTCGGTGGAATCGGCTGGAGAATACCGGTACCGTCGACCCATTATTACCCCCAACACCTTGGTGGTAGCCATTTCTCAAAGTGGCGAAACCGCCGATACCCTGGAAGCCGTGCGTCAGACTGCCAAACTAGGCGCCAAAGTGCTCACCATCACCAACCGAGAAGATTCGTCTCTGGCGCGGGAAAGCGATTACGTGCTGCCCGTGCGCGCCGGTATTGAAGTAAGCGTGTGCGCGACCAAAAGCTTTACGGCCCAAGTGGTGGTGCTTACCTTATTGGCCATTCAGCTAGCGGAAATGCATGAGTCCACGCCGACGGCTTGCTTGCAAGCTTTGAAAACCGAGCTAGTGCGCCTACCAGCTCTGCTGGATTCGTATTTGGCTAGCGATGCCTTGGGTAAAATCCAGGAGGTGGCGAAGACCTTTAGCGGTTTCCCCAACATGTTGTTTATTGCCCGTGGCATGAACTACCCAGTGGCTTTGGAAGGCGCTCTCAAGCTGAAAGAAATCAGCTACATTCATGCCGAAGGCTACAGCGGCAGCGAACTGAAGCACGGCCCCATTGCCATGCTGGACAATACCATGCCGGTGATGTCCATCCTGACACCCGGTACGGTGTTTGACAAAATGGTGAGCAACTGCCAAGAAGCCGCCGCCCGCGACGCCCGCATGATTGCCGTGAGCAGCGTGGAGCCCTTGGCGGAAAATGTGGCCAGTTTGTTTGAAGCCATCATTCCCTTGCCAGCGTGCGATGAGGTGCTGTCGCCGATGCTTACCAGCGTGCCCTTGCAGCTGTTTGCCTACTACATTGCCGAGCATTTGGGCAAAGACGTGGATCAGCCCCGCAACTTGGCCAAAAGCGTGACGGTAGAGTAGCTGCCCGCCAAGGCAGGTTTTTACAAGACGGGTTTTTATAAGGCTATACCTTGTTCCCAATACAAAAAAGCCCCCTAAAATTAGGGGGCTTTTTATTTCCAAAAATATTTTTTAAACTACTCCACAGCTAGCATTACTTCGTTGCGGCGTAAAAAAGGCAACGTAAAGGGGGCATTGTAAAAGGCGTACTCAGGGGTCCCTAATACCGTTTTACCTTCTGCAATCAGTGCCTCTCTCAACAACCTTTCGTGTTTATTCAATGACTCGTTGTTTCCCATACCACTAAAGCGTATGACGGCCACTTTTCTGGGTCGAGTTTCGGAAATAACCACTTGCTTGTTAGTAGGGGTAGGTACCGTTTTTAGTGTGTAGTTGCTAGGCAAAAAGAATCGAATGACCCAACCGTCTTGGGATGAAGACTCGGTAACAGGAGTGGTCATGGCGATAGTTTCCGTTGTTTTGGTTTTTGCCTCAACCACAGGTGTGGTCATGGCCACCGACTGCTTTGAGGTATTGGCACCGGTAATATAGGCAAATAACTGGCGAAACCCGCTATTAGCGGCATCATTACGCGCGCCCGGTACGGTTACCTCTGCCACCAACTGCGGGGCGTATTCCCTTATCTCGATGGACTTGCTTAAGGTTTGTACTATGGCATATTGGGCTTCTTTGTAAGCTGCTGACACCGGTGCTCCTTGCCATACGGCCCAAAAGGCTACGACTCCCGCAAGGCACGCGCCTAGACGGAACCATTGAATACGAGATAATGCTTTCATTATAATGCTTCTCCAAGGGGGATTGATATGTATGCGTGTTATCGAAAGATGCTTCTTAAACCAAAAGACGTGGCACTGGGCTGACAAGTTCCACCATCATTGAAATACCTTTTTTGTAGGTCTTGTATTGTACACAACAAAGCCCCCTAAAATTTAGAGGGCTTTGTGTTTCCAGAGTAATCGTATCGAAACTATTCCACGGGTAAGATCACTTCATTTTTGCGTAAAAACGGAGGTTTAAAAGGAGGGTTGTAAAAGGCGTACTCGGCAGGGCCGGTAGCCACTTTCCCCTTTTTGTCCAGTTCGTAGCGCAGCTTCACTTCATATTGATTCAACACTTCGTCATTGTCCGAACCCATATAACGCAGTACGGCTACTTTACGTGGGGTGGTCTGAGAAACCACAATGTTGCTATTCACAGGCTGAGGAATGGTTTGCAAAGTATAGGATTTTGGTAGAAAAAACCGTGTTTTCCAACCGTCATTGGAAGGGGCTTCTACTACCGGCACCGTCATGTGGATGATTTCACCTTTTTCTAAATCCCTGTCGCCTTGTTTTTCTTTTTGAAGGTCTTCCGCCGCCATGGCTAACGAGGGTCGATTGGCACCATCAATGTAATCAAACAATTGAGGAAAGCCTTCTTCAGCCGCCTCAATGCGGGCATCGGGTACAATCACATCCGCCACCAATGGGGGGCGTACTCTCTAATTTCAATGGATTTGGTAAGGGTTTCCAATACTTTGTATTCGGCTTGTTTATGGCCGACCGATACCGGACGGGTATGGCACACCCCCCAAACCGTGGCTACCAACACAAGACACAACCCCAACCGAGCTTTTTAAAGATTGGATAATATAAACATAGAACAAACTCCTTCCACACCACCTAAATAACAATAACCATTGGCAAGCCCCTTGCAGGGCTTATTAACAAGGTAGACGAACCCTTTTGACCATAAGTTCCTAAAGAAAGGGGGTGTTAAAGATTTGTTACTTCCGACTGGCTTTAAGCACCCCCATGAACAACCGTTATTGGAAGCACGTCTTAATTATCGTATGCTACAGAGGTTATTCTTAAGCCTAAGACTTTGACTAAAGGCCCCTTATCCTTATGTCTTCAGCCGCTTCACCCCAACGGGTGGTTTTAATAGGTTCCTCTCTATTTACGGCCCGGTGCCTTAATCAGCTCTTGGCGCTAACCTCGTTAACAGTGGTGGGCGTGGTTACTAACCCGCAACAATTTTCCATTTCCTATGCCCCCTCCGGGGTCGATAATATTCGCCACGCCAATATGGGTGCATTGGCAGACAACCACGGCATTCCTGCGTATGTGATGCAAACATCCATGCACGAACCCGCTTTGGCAGAGGCATTAACCGAATGGCAGCCCAATGTAATTTTAGTGGCTGGCTGGTATCACATGGTCCCTAAAGCAATACGGGCTATCGCTCCTTGTTTAGGGTTACATGCCTCTTTGTTACCCAAGTACAGCGGCGGAGCACCATTGGTCTGGTCTCTCATTGAAAATGCCACTGAGACAGGCATAACATTATTTATAATGGATAGCGGTGTGGATAGTGGACCAATTATTGGCCAAAAATCCACCGCTATTCATCATCAAGACACCATCAAAACACTCTATGATCGTGTAGAAGAACTCGGATTAGAACTCTTATCTGACTGTTTACCCTTATTTTTAAATGGAGATCTCGTACCAAGACCACAAAATGAGTCTGAGCGAACCTTATACCCACAACGAAAACCATCTGACGGCTGGTTAGACCTAACCTTACTCACCGATACGGAAGTCTACAACCGAGTTCGTGCTCAAACGGCTCCTTATCCTGGAGCGTTTACTCGTCTGAATAACCAATGGGCGCATTTATGGAGCGTATCTATAGTTTCTACACAACAATTACTACCGTACCCAGAACTAGCGCCCGGTGAAGTCACGTTTTTCTCCAATGGCACATGTTGGGCACGCTGTAAGGTAGGCGCTATTCAACTGGATACTGTTTCTTGGCTTGATTCTTCACCTTTTCCACTCTCCTCCAATACATAGAAAAGTCCGTATGCGTTTAAATATTGTGATTGTAGACTTGGGCGCCGGAAATTTGGGAGCTATTCCCAACATGTTGCACCGGCTGGGTGCCACCACCACCATTACCCAAGACCCTGCCACCATTGCTTCTGCCAGCCACGTTATATTGCCCGGTGTGGGCGCCTTTGATACCGTGGCACGGCAAGTAGATGCCCTCCATTTACGAGGCGCTTTAACCGCGGCGGCTTTAGAGCATCACATTCCTTTTTTGGGTATTTGCGTAGGGATGCAACTGTTGTATGCCGGCAGCGAAGAAGGGCAGTTAACCGGCTTGGGTTGGTTTCCCGAAACCCTCGTCTCCTTTAATCCTCAACTCACCAATGAGCGCGATCAACCGTTACGTATTCCCCACATGGGTTGGAATACCATTGCCGACACCGCCGACATTGATCTCCTTCAAGGGTTTGGAGCCACGGATCCACGATTTTACTTTGTTCACAGCTATCATGCGCCTGTAGTGCCCAACCCTACCGATAACCGAAAACAAGCCACTACCCATTATGGCCAGCCCTTTGTGGCCGCCGTGCAACGCGAAAATATTTTTGGGGTTCAATTCCACCCCGAAAAAAGTCACCGCTTTGGACTGCATCTATTTCGACATTTTATTGGCCTGCCTTCGCCTTACACCGTTACGCCAGCGTCCTTTCTTCGTGGTGAGGAAACAACCCCATGTTAATTCCTCGCGTCATTCCATGCCTGTTACTAAGTGATGGTGTGTTTGTAAAAACCGAACGCTTTAAAAATCCGGTGTACATTGGCGATCCTGTTAATACCATCAATCTGTTTAATCGCTTTGAAGTAGACGAGATTGTGGTGCTGGACATTGGCGCTACCCCCAAGAGGCAATCAATTCGCTGGGATATTTTAGAACCCTTGGCTTCCGAGTGCTGGGTACCACTGGCTTACGGGGGGGGTATTCAAACTCTAGAAGACATTCAACGTATTATTACCCTTGGGGTGGAGAAAGTTGTTCTCAACAGCGTGCTCCATACTCCCGGCGGGTTGGATTTAATTCGTGCTGCCGCCAACCAGTTTGGCTCACAAGCCATTGTGGCCAGCCTTGATGTAAAAACCAACTGGCTGGGTAAGCCTGAAGTGGTCACCCATCACGCCACTAAAGTATGGAAAGGCTCCCCCGCTGATATTGCCCGCCAAGTAGAACAAGCGGGTGCTGGCGAAATTTTCTTAAACAGCGTGGACCTGGATGGAACCTTTGCCGGCTACAACGTACCGCTTATTCGTAGCGTAACCCAAGCCGTTACCATACCCGTTATTGCCTGCGGCGGTGCTGGCAAACGCCACCACCTAATAGAGCCCCTGGCAGAGGGTGGCGCTTCTGCAGTAGCTGCCGGAAGTTTGTTTGTGTACCAAGGTTCCACTCGGGGGGTATTGGTAAACTTTCCAGAACGTGATGTGCTCGAGTCACTGCTTGCCCCACTGATGGCTCTACCTCACTAAAAAACATGTGCCTTAAACGCTTTGAGTATAAACTTTGCCCACTGTGTGCAGCCAACGAGAGTTCGTTCATGATAAAAAGCAGGTTGTATGATTGATATTGTTGCTTACAATCACCATGACAGATGTTATGTAAATGATTTAACCGTTAACGACATTGAGACGTGTCTTACCGATGAACGATTGTATGTCTGGGTTGATTTTAACAAGCCTAACTCAGACGAAATCGACCTCCTCAAAACACTTTTCAAATTAGACCCTCTGGCCATTGAAGACTGTACCCACACTCGTCAATTACCCAAGCTGGAGTCTTTTTCAGATTACCATTTTTTTATTGTGCAAGGCCCTACTCTTAATGTAGGCAACTTAGCCACAGATGCAGTAGAATTGGATGGTTTTTTAGCTGACCGTTATCTTATTACCTACCATGAGGAAGAAATCCCCTCCATTACAGAAGCAAAAAAGAAAAATTTAAAAAGCACAGGTAGACTTTCACAAGGAGTCTCCTATCTTGCTTACGATATTCTGGATCACATGATTGATATGTATTTACCAATTTTGGATTTTTTAGAGGAAAAGAATCGCTTGTTAACAGCGGAACTTCACAACCATTCCTTTAACGAAAAAACCACTCAAGAATATATGGCATTAGCCAGGTATATCTTAGACTTAAGGCGTACTGCTACAAAAAACCAACAAGTCTTTTACCAATTTAGCCATTCTTCTTTAGCCTTTATTGATGCTGATGAAGCACGTTTATTTCGCGATATTCATGATCACATGATACGGGTCATGGACATGTCAGACTACTATCACCACACCCTTCACGAAACCTTAAACATCCAATTATCCCTCAGTTCTCATCGAATGAATCAGGTGGTTCAACTTTTAACCATTATGGCTACCATCATGCTTCCACTCAATGTTATTACAGGCATTTACGGCATGAATTTCACTTGGATGCCTTTGCTCCACTCTCCTTATGGTTTTTGGAGCACAGTGGCTCTAATGCTGGCTATTATTGGCGGACTTCTTTTTTACTTTAGGCGCCGAAAATGGATTTAAAACGACCCTTTCCTTAGTAGTTCTCTCCGGCTTTATTCTCAGGGTTGTTACAGAGGTCTTACCATTAAGAACTTCATAGCCATCCATTAAATTGATCCAAATAAACATTTTACTTCATTGGCAGTTTTGTTTTTCTCTACAGCTACTCAACCTTTCTGGAAGCAACTGTCTGACGGTATAATCCTACTTTCAAACGCTTACTAACCAAACCCTCTATTCCGATTCGAAGAATCGTAACGAGATAAAGAGACTTTGTTGTAGGGTCGTTATACCGTGAAAGCACCTTTGTAAAGCGATAATACAAGGAGAACCTCGGTCAATCTAAAAAATTATCTACAGTGATAAACGAATGGTTTGAATGACATCATCCGTAGCCATTAAGGAAAACCCCACCGACTGGGTTAGTTTAAGCATCGCAGCATTACTGGCTAAAACCTCTCCCATTAAGCAGGTTAGCCCTTCTAAACGAGCAATTTCAATCATTCGACTAAGCAACTGACGACCTAACCCTTTGCCTTGATGGTCGTCTTGGATAATTAACCGGAATAAGCCCGTTTGATGATTTACCCGCTGGCGTGATAAGCGTCCTACACCCACAATATTATTGGTTGCATCCACAGCAACCAATGTTAACTCACGGGTATAGTCGTTAAAACAAATGCGTGCCAAGCGTTGATGAGCCGTACGCTCTGTTAGAGACATCGCCTGATTGTAACTTTGGAACACGCTTGCATCGGTTAGGCGGCTATGAAATTGGCAAATGGCCTCTTCATCGTTGGCACGAATAGGCCGTAAGGTAATACCTTCGCCATTGGCTAGGGCAATAGTACTAATGTATTGATAAGGGTAGGCACGAATAACGTTGGGTTGCAAAGTCCCCGACTGAACATCGGTGGCGGGGTGTAAAATCACACGCGCATCCAAAGCCATAAAGCCCGTTTCACTTGCCAGCAGAGGATTGATTTCTACTTCTTTAATATGTGGATGATTCATCACCAAATAACTAAAACGCACCAGCAAAGATTCAAGCTCGGCCATGTTAATGGGCCCTTTGCCCCGGTATCCCTTGAGCGCTTTGGCAATTTTGGTCCGCTCAATGAGTCGACGAACCAAGGTGCTATTCAGAGGTGGCAAACCAAAGGCCACATCTTCAAATAATTCCACTAAGGTGCCGCCCGCACCAAAGGCCACCACAGGGCCAAATTGGGGGTCATAGCTGGAACCAATAATCAATTCTGTGCCTTTGAAGGACACCATGGGTTGCACCGTCACCCCTTCAAAGCCATCGCCACAGCCGTGTTGAACCAGTGACGTTTGAATACCAACAAAAGCCTTGCGTACATCGTCGTCACTAGATAGGTTAAGCTTTACACCGCCTAAATCCGATTTATGCGTAATGGTAGTGGAATGAAGCTTCACCACCACGGGGTAACCGATGGTTTGGGCGGCGGTAACAGCTTCATCCGGTGTAGCTGCTTGTTGAATGGGTGTCACAGGAATATCGTAAGAACGTAACAGATCTTTGGATTCAATTTCGGTCAAAGTAGTTCGACCCGTAGCTGCAATGGCGGACAATTGATCAGACAAACTGGCGGTATCCACCAAGGCCAAGGTGTCTTGATCGCGGTAGCCTGGGGTTTCATACAAACTTTCCAAGTTTTTTTGGTAACGCCACATCATGGAAAAGGCTTTTGCGGCGCTATCGGGGTAATCAAAGGTTGGTATGCCTGCCTGGTTTAGGATGCCACGGCCGGCTAAAACATCATTGCCGCCCATCCAACTAGCCAAAACAGGTTTTGTCCCTTGTTTGAATCGCTCTACCAAGGTGCGAGCTGTTTCCAGTGGATCGGTCATGGCCTGAGGGGTTAAAATCACCAAGGTACCATCAGACTCATCGTCCGCATTTACCACCGTTAGCGTTTCAGCATAACGCTCCGGATCAGCGTCCCCTAAAATATCAATGGGATTTCCATGGCTCCACGCACTGGGCAAAAAGGTGTTGAGTTTATCTAAAGTTGCGGTAGAAACATCGGCGAGTTCGCCGCCATTCATCAGCAAGGCATCGGTGGCAATCACGCCTGGGCCACCGGCGTTGGTAATAATGTTCAATTTAGGCCCTTTAGGCAAAGGTTGCTTGTCCAGCACGTCAGCCATGGCAAACAATTCTTCAATGGTATCCACGCGCAGCACACCACACCGACGAAAAGCGGCATCCAGCACTGCATCGCTGCCCACCAAAGACCCCGTGTGAGATGCCGCCGCTTTAGCAGCACATTCGGTGCGACCGGGTTTGATGACAATAATGGGTTTTTCCAGAGCGACTTCACGCGCTGCAGACAGAAATGACTGAGCGTCACCAATCGTTTCCATGTAAATCACAATGCTTTGGGTGTTGGGGTCATCACCCAAGTAATAGATAAGGTCACCCCAATCCACATCGAGCATGCTACCCAAGCTGGCAAACACACTAAAGCCTACGTTGTTGGTCTGGCTCCAATCCAATACAGCAGTACAGAGTGCACCGCTTTGGCTGAGAAAGCCTACGTTGCCTTTGCGGGCCATACCACTAGCAAAGGTGGCATTCAATCCGCTGGTGGTATTCATCAAGCCCAAACAGTTGGGGCCAATAATGCGCATGCCATGTTTTTTGGCAATAGCTAAAATCTCTTGTTCGCGGGCCTGGCCCTCCGGACCCACTTCTTTAAATCCGGCACTAATAATAATCGCACTGGGTATCCCCTTATCTGCCGCTTCTTGCATCAGGGCAGGAATAGACGCTGCGGGAGTCACAATGACCACTAAGTCGATGCTATCGGGAATAGCCCCTAAAGAAGGGTAGGCTTTAATACCCAGCACATTGTCTCGCTTAGGGTTAACAGGGTAAATCGTGCCGCCAAAAGGGCTACTCAACAGGTTCCACACAATGGTACGCCCCACGCTCCCTGGTTTTTCAGTGGCACCCACCACCGCAACGTTTTGGGGCGCTAATAGTTTATCCAACGGATTAACAGTGCTGTGAAAAACACTATGAGTAGGCGCATGAAAGGCTGGCAGTGTGGAAACGGCAGGAGTCATCGGAAAGGCTTTCTTGGACACAATGGGAGGATTCCAGTGTATATAATACACTATATAGGCGATGGCAATCCCCAAAAGGATCTTCATCATTCTCCCAGTCTTACAAGCAAATAAAAAACATTTAAACAGCCATTGCGGTAGTAAGGGAGGACCAATACCCCCGTTGCTAAAAAACCAGAGTAAGGGCAACCCTGGCAACAACAATGCCAATCACCCCTCCCAATCATGGGCAGAAGGGTTATCCGTTTGATAAAACTTTGGAACGGCGGCCACAAAACCCAAAAAATCTTTGTTTTCTTTCACAGTCCCGTTGATCGTATCCCAGTCAGTCGTTGGTTTTTTGGACGGGAATAGCAAAAAAACTGTCTGACGAGTCATCGACGGTCCGGTGAATGACTCCTAATACCTTAACGACTGAAGTTACTGTAAAATCTGTTAGGATAACAAGTGCGCTCACTCTAAGCATTTTTTTTAACTTCTTTACTACGTTGAACCACAAACAAAGCCGCCTGCGTTCTGTCTTTTACGTTTAGCTTTTGCAAAACCGAATGGACGTGGACCCGCACTGTCCCAGGCGAAATACTGAGGATTTCTGCAATGTCTAAATTCTTTTTTCCTTCAGCGATCAAAGCCAATACCTCTTGTTCTCGCTCTGTTAAGGAAGCGAGGGCTTCAGGAGGAATATTAGACAGCTTATCCGAGACTGAAATCTTTTGCCCATTTCGCACTTGCTTCTTGATTTGAGAGGCTACAGCAGCATCAATCCAAAAGGCTCCTTGATGCACTTCTTGAATGAGTGTCTGTAAACGTTCTGTTGAAACTCCTTTTAGGCAATAACCGTCCGCCCCAACCCCCATAATCTCTTCGACAATCTTTACTTCCGAATGGGAGGTTAAAATAAGGATTTTCATCTCTGGGTGCTTGGCGCGAATAATGCGTGTGGCTTCCAACCCACTCAGAACGGGAAGCCCAATGTCCATTAAAATGAGATCCGGCAACAGCTCATCCGCCATAAAGACGGCTGTTTCCCCATCCGAGCAGTGGCCAATAATATCAATATCCGTCGACTGTTTCAAAGATACTGTGATCCCGATACGAAAGACTTCATCATCTTCAACCAATAGCACTCGAATCATAGAAGAGCCTCTTCTCTCACAGTGGGAAGAGTAAAGCTAAATTTACAGCCACCTTTCGGCATATTTTCAACCCAAATCGTCCCTTGATGAGCTTGAATCAATTGTCGACTCAAATAGAGCCCTAAACCCGTTCCCACAATCTCCCGTGTTCCTTCCCCTCGATAAAAACGATGGAATACGTTTTCCAAATCTCCTAAAGCCAAGCCAGGGCCACTATCAATCATTTCTACTAGCAGTTGCTTAGCCTGTTCGAGCACATTCACCCGAATGCTTCCACCCGAGGGCGTATAATTAAGAGAGTTGTGAAGCAGATTAGCCACCACCCGCTTTAATTGCAAGGCATCTCCTTTAATTTTTGGCGGTATACGTTGGCAATAATACTCCAACGTAATCTTTCGTTCGAGAGCAAGGTATTGAACCTCGGTTAAACTATCAGCCATGAGTTCATCCATATCGACCAGCCCCATACGCAAGGTCACACCAACTGTATCTTGTCGATAGGCAGATGATAAATCTTCCACCAGTGCCAATTGCCGTTGAGTACTACGGCTAATGGCCTCCATGACCTCACGTTGCTCCGTATTGATGGCTCCAAAAGACCCTTTTAAATAGTAGAGAATGGTTTTTTCAGTACCCAATAAAGGGGTTTTAAGATCGTGGGTAAGGGTAGCAATAAAATCTTCGCGCATTTGAGCGACGTTTCGCTCACTTTGCAAAAGACTTTCCTGCGCTTGAATATGCTGTTGATAATGAATATAACGCACCATAAAATAAGAGGAAATAACAATAGAAAGTGCGGCTAGGCTGCGGTTGATAACAATGGAAGGAATAAGGCTCGCATTAATCGGAAAAAATAAATTAAGGTAGGTGGCTATAACAGCAATGACTAAAAGTGCTTTAGCAACATTGGGTCGAGAAAAAGCCATCGAGATTAAAATAGGAACGGCATAGAGATAGGCTAAAATGTATTCGGGAGGTGTTAAAAAATCCGCTGCAGCAATACTTAAAAATGTAAGAACAATGATACCCCAGCGAGTGGTGTCGCTGACACTAAAAAACTGCTTTTCTAAGGAAAATAGGCTCATGGTGCCTATTAAAACACAGAAGGTCGCTTCTTAAATTGTTTCAATATGATGATTCTAAGCATCTATATCATTTGGTATAGATGCTAAACGCAAAGATATACCTTGTTGGATTTCTCAAGGCGGTCATAATCAAAAGTATCTTTGATAAAGTTTGATATTTCAAACCTTAAGATGAAAGGTAAAGCCATGACCCTATTAGGGCCCCTCTTTTTATTTGCCGCCCTGTTTCTTTTATTTATGGGGTTTATTCGCTTTTGTGACTGGGTATTGAGTCGCAGAGAGGTCAATTCATGATCACAACCCTTTCATTCCCAGTATTGGCATTAACCGTAGTGGTCTTCGGATTAACCATCTACCTAACCACTGTTATTCTCTTTCCGGAGAAATTTTAATGTTTGAAATCACCTATCTTCTCTTTTTTTTAGTGGCCAGTCTCCTCATAACCGTCTGTTTGGGTGGCTATATGGCCAAGGTGTTTAATTATCAGCCAACACTATTAACCCCCATTTTTGAGCCCATTGAAAAATTGAGCCTTTACATAACGGGTATTCAATCCACCGGTTCTCAACATTGGAAACAATACGCCTTTGACTTTCTCCTCTTTAACCTTGTGTGCGGCTTTGTCACCTTTTTAATTCTGTCTTTCCAACATCTGTTGCCACTCAACCCCCTCCATCTGGCGGGTATGGAACCTTGGCAGGCCTTTAATACTATTTGTAGCTTTGTTACCAATACCAACTGGCAAAGTTATTCAGGCGAAGTAGCGCTGTCCAATTTCTCTCAAATAGCCGGTATTACCTTTATGATGATTGTGGGAGCCGTTTCGGGGCTAGCCGTATGCGTAGGTTTTTTACGCGGCTTGACCAACCGTCATTCAGGGAACAGTGGCTTAGGCCATTTTTATCAAGATTTCTTAAAATCCTTACTCTATGTCTTTCTGCCTCTTCTGTTAGTGGGTAGTTTATTTTTTATCTCACAAGGTGTTCCCCAAACCTTGCAACAACAGGTCTCTGTCACTGCATTGGAAGGTGCCCCTCAAAACATTGCTTTTGGGCCTGTAGCCTCCTTGTTAACCATTAAGCAGTTGGGTACCAATGGTGGAGGCTTTTTTAACGCCAACTCCGCTCATCCCTTTGAGAACCCCAATCCCCTCACCAACTTCATTGAAATCTTGATGGAACTCGCCATCCCCATGGGGCTGGTGTACATGTTTGGCGTGTGGTTAAAAAACCGTATGCAAGGGTGGGTCATTTGGGGCGCCATGATGGCTGTATTCCTCTCCTTTTTGTGGATGGGCAATGCCTTTGAACAGGCTGGCAATCCTATTCTGTCTCACCTGCCCAGCATATCGGTTGGGATTGATCAGCAGTCTTCCTCCTTGCAATCAGGCGGAAACATGGAAGGCAAAGAAGTCCGCTTCGGCGTTCTTCCCTCCATGCTCTTTACCGTCGCCACCACTGGAACCTCTACGGGCGCGGTCAACAACATGCATGATTCCCTGACACCTATCGGCGGGCTGGTACCGTTGGCCGACATGATGCTGAACATCATCTTTGGGGGTGTGGGGGTAGGCCTGATGGGTTTCTTGCTCTACGGCATCATTGCCGTCTTTTTAACGGGCTTGATGGTGGGACGAACCCCCGAAATTTTTGGCAAGAAAATTGAAAAGCCAGAAATTATCCTCGCTTCTATTGCCATTCTGCTTCACCCCCTTCTTATTTTGGTACCGACTGCCATCGCTACCATGAATGATTTTGGGCTGAGCTCTCTCAATAACTTGGGCCCTCATGGCTTGAGTGAAATCCTGTACGCCTACACCTCGGCAGCAGCAAACAATGGGTCGGCCTTTGCGGGACTTAATGCCAACACGCCTTGGTACAACATCTCACTAGGCATTGTGATCCTGCTAGGGCGCTACATTTCCATCATTGCACTACTGGCCATTGCGGGCTCATTGCTATCCAAAACAAAAATGGAGCCCGGACCGGGGACGTTGCCAACCAACACTTTGTTATTTGGCGGGGTGTGGCTAGGCGTCATTTTGATTGTAGGGGCCCTCACCTTTGTGCCCGTTCTCGTTTTAGGGCCACTTGCTGATCAGCTGGCAATGCTCAATGGAACATTATTTTAGGAGAATCCATGCAAAACCCTGTTGAATCCATTGAATCCTTTACGGTTCAACGTAACGACCGTAAGCATAAACCAGCGATGTCCAATCAATCGCTTATTCTTCAACAAGCATTAACGGGGATGTTCACGAAGCTGGACCCCCGTCTCATGATCAAAAACCCGGTCATGTTCGTCGTGGAAATAGGCTTTTTATTAACGCTGGTCATGAGCTTTCAGCCTCAAATCTTTGGTCCTACGCTGGTAACTCAAAGTTATGTCGTTGGGGTGATGGTCATTCTGTTTGTGACCTTACTGTTTGCCAATTTTGCCGAGGCGTATGCCGAAGGCCGAGGCAAGGCACAAGCTGACAGTTTGAAAAAAACACGCTCCACCACTCAGGCTCGATTGATACTGGCTGACGGTACCGAGAAGTTAGTGGGGGCAAGCGACTTGCGAGCTGGTAATATTGTTCGCGTCACGATGGGGGAGATTATTCCTTCCGATGGGGAAGTGATGGAAGGCATTGCATCGGCGGATGAATCGGCTATTACAGGAGAGTCAGCCCCTGTGATTAAAGAGCCAGGCACGGACATGGCCAGCTCTGTGACGGGTGGCACAAAGGTGCTTTCCGATTATTTGCTTATTAAAATCACCAGCAATCCAGGAGAGAGCTTTTTAGACAAAATGGTGGCCTTGGTGGAAGGGGCCAAACGCCAAAAAACACCTAATGAAATTGCTTTAACGGTATTGCTGGCCGCACTCACCCTCGTCTTTTTAATGGTGTGTGTGACTTTGGTTTTTTATGCCGGATATTCCAAATCACCCCTTGATACTGCCACGTTGATTGCCTTATTAGTGTGTCTGATTCCCACCACCATTGGGGCACTCTTGTCCGCCATTGGTATTGCCGGGATGGATCGGGTGAGCCGATTTAATGTCATTGCCATGTCGGGAAAGGCCGTCGAAGCGTCTGGCGATATTGGGGTGTTGATTTTGGATAAAACGGGCACCATTACCTTGGGAAACCGGCTAGCCTCTGAATTCATACCTGTGGCTGGGAAGACCGTGGACCAATTGGCTCGAATGGCTGCGTGTAGCTCTTTAGACGATACCACGCCGGAAGGAAAATCCATTGTGGAGCTGGCCAAGCGCTTGGGGGTAACGGATCTAAACAACCCGGCCAACACCACTTCTGTAGAATTTTCTGCTGAAACCCGTAGCAGTGGCGTGGATTGGGAAGACGGTACTCGCGTGCGCAAAGGCGCGATGGACGCCATTAAGCGCTTTATCTTAGACCAAGGGTGGCAGTGGTCATCAGAGGCTCAGGAATTGGCCGAACAGGTAGCTCGACAAGGGGGAACGCCTTTAGTCGTGGCCTGCAATACCGAAGTGTATGGGGTTATTCACCTCAAAGACATTATTAAGCCAGGAATGGCCGAACGATTTGCCCAAATGCGCACCATGGGCATTAAAACCATCATGTGCACGGGAGACAACCCCATTACCGCGGAAGTGATTGCCAGAGAAGCCGGTGTGGATGACTTTGTGGCCGAAGCCAAACCGGAAGACAAAATCGCACTGATTAAGAAATACCAATCTCAAGGCCTATTGGTGGCCATGACTGGGGACGGCACCAATGATGCACCGGCCTTGGCTCAAGCGGATGTGGGGTTGGCCATGAATTCGGGCACGCAGGCGGCCAAAGAAGCGGCCAACATGATCGATTTGGATTCCGACCCCTCCAAACTTATTGATGTGGTGTCCATTGGCAAGCAACTCCTCATTACACGCGGCGCCCTCACCACCTTTAGCGTGGCCAACGATATTGCCAAATATTTTGCCATCATTCCCGCCATTTTTATTGTGGCCATTCCCGCCATGAAGGCCTTTGACATCATGGGGTTGGGAAGTGCCGACAATGCCATTCTGAGCGCCTTGATTTTCAATGCCGTTATTATTCCCTTACTCATTCCATTGGCTCTGAAGGGCGTTCAATTTAAGCCCATGTCCGCCAACCAATTACTCACACGCAATATTCTCATATACGGCTTGGGAGGCATCATTGCCCCTTTTATTGGCATTAAAGCCATTTCCCTTGCCTTGAATTTGTTTGGACTATAGAAACGAGCGACCCCATGTTTGTAGCCATTCGTTTTACCCTTCTTATCCTTGTTTCGATGGGCTTGCTCTACCCCTTAGCCCTTACAGGATTAGGCCAAGCTTTTTTCCCTCAACAGGCTAACGGGAGTCTCATCCACAATGCCACAGGGCAAACCATTGGTTCCAGCTTGATTGGTCAAGCCTTTACACGACCAGAGTACTTTCACCCAAGGCCTGCCGCCAATGGCTATGACGCCGCCAATTCAGGAGGATCCAACCTTGGGCCTACCAGCAAAAAGCTCATCGATCGCATTACCGTCGATACCAGTGGCTATCAACAAAAGAACGGAGCAAAGCAACCTATTCCTGTGGATGCCGTGACGGCTTCGGCGTCTAATCTAGATCCTCATATTAGTGTGGCCAATGCCTTACGTCAGGTTCCTCGTGTGGCGCATGCCCGTAATGTTAGCCCTAAAAGGATAAAAGCCTTGGTTCTTCAGTTAACCGAAAAGCCGCTATTTTCAGAGGCCCCTTATTTGAATGTGTTAACCCTTAATCTTGCCTTAGAAACAAAGAACTCTTTTTAGGAATATTACCAAATCAAAAAAGGTAGCACATGAAAAAAAGTCTTTTGATACTCTCCTTGGCCCTTTTAGCCCTCCCAGCGTATGCAGCAGAACCCCTGTCGGATCCGACTAAGGAACTCACCGTGGATCTATCCTCCGTTGAGCTGCCGAAAAGACAAGTTTTTATAAGCCAAGATTCTGACAACAATGACGCGGGTCCACTAGCGCCACCCAATAACGCTTCTGTCGAGGTAGCTATTCCCAATATTTCGACTTCTCGGCCCAGCTTTACTGATGCAGTGACAACGGTTCCGCAAGGCAGTGTGCAAGGAGAAAATGGAGCTACCTATACCGATAATCGGGGCGGAAGCTACTCGTGGACGACCCCTGAAACCTTATTGCGTCTTGGGATAACGGACAATACCGAACTTCGGTTCACGACACCCAACTATACCTACATTGGGGATAACCGGCCGGGGAGCCTGAGTAATAACTTTGGCGATATCTCGGTGGGGTTGAGTCATCACCTTGTAGCCCCTGGTAAAATTGATGTGGCGTTAATCCCTATTCTCAACATCCCCTCAGGGGCCAACAAGGTGTCTACGAACTCCGTAGATCCTCAGTTTCGGTTGGTGGTCGCTAAAGCCCTTACCAGTAAATGGTTAATCAGTAGCCATCTGGATACTCGCTGGAACACCGGTAGAAACGCTTCTGCGGAAGTTGTTTTTAACCCTACCTTTATTAACTACTACAGCTTTACAAAAAACTCACTGGGTTTTTAGAATATTCTGGTTTTTACCCCACCACTGGAAAAACAACACAATTCCTCCAATCCGGCGCTATTTACTTGTTAACACCTCGTCAGCAAGTCGATGTGCGATTAGCCACGGGCTTAAATAACAACTCTCCCAATATATTAGTGGGCTTCGGTTATTCTTTCCGAATCGACGGTTTGTTTGGGGCCAGTAGAGCCTTCAGTAGTTTTAAGTGATAATAGTTCGGTAAAATAAAACCCCGTAAAAGACGTTAAAGGCATTATGATAGTAGGGCCTAACAACGAACCAGCAAAATTCAACAAAACTCCTTCAGAGCCCTTACTCGAAGGGGTCGCTAAGTATCCCAGTAAACGAGGGCATCACAAGATCATCATTGGGGCTTCACCTGGAGTCGGTAAAACCTATCGAATGCTTCAAGAAGCCCAACATCTTAAAAAGCTGGGAGTGGATGTAGTGGTGGGGTATTTCGAATCTCATGGGAGAAAAGAAACCATCGCCCTAATGGAAGGGTTGGCTGTTATTCCCCGACAGCAATTGGATTACAAAGGCATTACCCTCGAGGAGATGGATACTCAGGCTATTATTAAGCGGCATCCCCAAACAGTGCTGGTGGATGAACTGGCTCATAGCAACGTCCAGGGTAGCTCTAACGCCAAGCGATACGAAGATGTAGTTCAAATTTTGGATGCGGGTATTAACGTGGTATCCACGGTCAATATTCAACACATTGAGAGCTTGAATGACATTGTCAACCGCATTACGGGCATTCAGGTTCATGAGCGTGTGCCAGATTCCTTTATCGACAGTGCTGATGAAATCGTTTTAGTTGATATTTCCGTGGAAGAGCTACACGACCGCCTTAAAAAAGGGAAAATCTATGCTCACGATAAAATTGAGCAATCGTTAAACAATTTTTTAAAAAAAGGCAATTTGGTTGCGCTTCGAGAACTAGCTCTCCGCGAAGTGGCCAATAGTGTGGAAGGACAAGCGGAAGCGGATCCGGTTTTCTGCCCCTTGGAACCCACCGGAATCCATGAACGAATCCTGGTGTGTATTTCCACCCATCCCGATTCGCAGCGGTTGATTCGCCGAGGCTACCGTATTGCCGACGGCTTATGCGGTGAACTACTCGTACTGTTTGTTCGATTGAAAAATCGACCTATGCCCGAGCCTTACTTAAACAATCTTGCCAAGCATAAGGCGTTGGTCCACGAATTGTCGGGGAAGTTCATTGAAGTTGAGTCAAATAATATTGCTGATGCCATTATCGCGGTCGCCAAAGAAAAGAAAGTCACCCAGATTGTGGTGGGAGAAAGCCTCCGCTCACCGGGCTGGTTTCATTTTTTAAAACCGACACTACCTTATCAGATTTTTGAAAAAACAAGCCATATTGACGTTTATATTATTGCCACTGAGCACTCTCAGTAAGCATTTAGTCACATCTGTATCGTATAAAGACCTAGTATCTTCCGACTCAACCTATTTCTATTTTAGACTTGCTTGGATTTCTATGGATTGACAGATACAGCTGTAATGAACGGGCAAAGAGAGAACCAGTGTAAGCCATGTGGGCTTGGCCTGGCCTCCAATATCAATTTGGACTGGGGACTTTTGTACTTTTCTGCTCGCCAGATCCCATTGGACAAAGCCATGGGTGGCAAATGCATTCCCCCCTTATACTATAGGGAACCAGCAGACTGTTAACAGCCTGCTGGTCATCTAACTTCCATTAATACCTTACGGGTAAGATCTAAAGTGAGACCGTAATGAGATCAAATATATACTGATTAAAGTTAATATCACTCCATAAAAAAGCTGGAGGTAATACCTCCAGCTTGCGGTTAATCTCTGATTTCTACACTGCTGTATTGGTTGTTTTACCGGTGTTAACATTGACGGTGACTTCATACAGGGACTTGGCTTGTTTAATATCAAAAAAATAACGAGCCTGAGTGAATTCGCTCTCCTCTTCCAAGGCCTCATAAATAACCTCACCGGGATGAAGCTTGAGAGCAATAAGTCGGGCCGCAGGCAAACCAATGCGGTTGCTTTGCTCATTCTCATTGTCTGTAAAGGCTTGAGAGCCAACGAAGCAGAGAATAATAACGACACCGATTAAAGCAACACAAATATTTTTAAAGGCAGAAAAAGTAGGGGGAATTCCAGACATAACAACCTCGTTTACCATCACAGATGGTTTGCATTAGGGATAAAACTAGAAAAAATGGGCTACGCGAAAGCCATGTTCAATTCAATCACTTCTTCCAGCTCGTTGATTAGTTGTTGTGCTCGGGCAATTTCGGCCTGAGTGCCATGAACAATCAACACAAACTGGTTTGATTTGATGGCTGTTTCATACTTAATCGCACTATCTTTAGGAATACCAAGACTCATGAGTGCGGCACCCAGAGCACTGAATCCCCCCACAACGATGGAGCCTTCTAAAGCACCCGCTAATGCAGCTAAAATAGGTCCTGCAATAAAAATGTGCCCTATAACTGGGATAAAGAAGAGTCCGGAAGCGGTAAGCGCACCAAAAAAGCCACCCCACAGGGCACCAAAGGAGCCCCAGGTTTTGATCCGATCGCCCATATTAACGTAACCAATGACCTGTTCTTCCGTGTGGAAATCTTTTCCCACAATGGAAAGCTTCGTCATATCAAAGCCTTCATGTTGTAGTTCTTTAACGGCTTCTTCAGCGTTATTGTGGGTTTTAAAAACGGCAATGGCCATGGCTTCGGATTTCATTGGAATGACTCACTTTCTTTTATATGGACGGAATTGACGAATGTTGAGAACTTAGGTAACCCTTGCACACAAAACAAAAATACAAGCATAAAGAATTTAATTCGAGCCCATCCCGTAATGGTGTTGTAAAATAAAGGGCGTATTCTTTTGGGGAGGTGGTTAGATGCAATACAAACCTTTAAAAGATTCTCTGTGGCAACGCATTGAGTTTTTCATTTTCCAAAATGATTTGGGACGACCTAGAACACGCGATCGTGAATGCTTTGAAACGATTCGTTACGTACTAATCACTGGCATTCAGTGGTGTAATATTCCCGTCCTGCCTGAGTTTGTGCCAAAATCCACCGCACACCGACGTTTCCAACACTGGGTGAATGACGGTTTTTTTGACAGATTGCTTCACTGGCTAAAACCAGACGAAATCGAAGCCTTGAGCCTTCTACACTTGGATGCGACGGTGAAAGTCGCAAAAAAAGGGCGACCAAATCAGCAGAGCCGGAAAATACAAGACAAGCAAAATGACCGTTCTCGTAAATCAAGACGGTCTGCCGCTTAAAATTGGCCCCATTGCTCCTGGTGGTCAGCACGACTGTGTTGCGGTCAATGACATTATACCAAAGCTACCCAAGTCTGGTTGTATCACCGCTGACCGAGGGTATGATTCTAAAAATCTTCGGAAAACCCTCAGAAACCGAGGATTAACCCCTATTATTCCTAAGCGGAACCAGAAGAAGGGGGTTCGTAGACGAACGCCAAGGCCGATTTTATACAAACAACGATATTTGATTGAGAGGCTATTTGGTTGGCTGGATGGGTTTAGAAGGCTGGTAGTGCGGTGGGAATACAAAAGTAAAAACTACGAGGCCTTGTTTAAGCTGGGTTGTGCGCTCATTAATCTACGACGCTTAACGGGATAGGTTCTCTTAACAAAGAAGGTCGGCTTACGATAAGGGATGAGGCTCTAACAAAGAAGACTTATACAGTTACCATTTCCAAGTTATCGGATCCATAGCGTATGATCGGACTCCAAGACTGAATTGCATTGTTCGCTTGGGAGGAAATGACAACACACCCATTGGCGAAAAACTCATTGATAAATATGGAGAGACTAGACCTGTCACAATCGGCCGTCGATAGGTCTCGAACAAACCCTTTCATCACAGAGGCTCTTTTAAAAAACAAACGACTTTTAAGTGTATGCAACATAAGCTGACCTCACTTTCTAATGAGAAGAGTTTCTCCAAACAATTGGAGTTATTGTTAGCCTTGCATAGCAACTGAAAATACCAGCACTAAAGACTTAACTCTTAACATTCCACTGCATGCTCAAGGAGATCAAAACAGCACTTCTTATGTCGTATCTGTTACACAAGCGTATAGTTACCTTGCCAGCGACGCTGGAGTATCCTCCCCTATAGAGGCTCTGTAACCCATTCTTTTTGATTGCTGTAATTAGAGTAGCCTTCTTGACTAAAAATGAATAGAGTCAATAGTCCCTTATCATTACTTAGATAACTGTGTATTTTTCTGAGTAACCATTGGACGGGCATTTTGGCTGGTGGTGAAGGCCGCTGATCAGGTGCAGCAGTGATGGACCCATCACACGTTACGACACACCGCCATTAATCACTTGGGTACAGGCTGGATTACACTTACCAACCATCAGCCGAATCAGTGGCCACAAGAGCCTACAAATGGTGGAACGCTATGCCCACCCGAAAAGGAACCATTTCCAATAAGCCTTGGGTAAGTTAGGTAGGGTACTATGATTTCTGCGTCAACATATCCACGATCTCTTCTCGGGAAAGAAAGCCGTCATCATAATGGCCGTCTGGATCATGCCATGTGGTTTTACCGGGTGAATCAATACCCTCAAATGCCGTTCGTAAGGCATCATCACTGATACTTGGGTCGTTTATATTAAACTCTTGCCAGCATTGTTTAAAACCTTGGAAATCAAATCGCACATCGTAACGTGTATCCATACGCATAATCATTGAACCGAACCACCCCCAATTTTTTTTATGCTCTTGCACCTGTTTTGTATGATTTTCATCATACTTTTTGAGCAGGTAACTTTGAAAAGCTGCAGACTTGATTGTATTGATAGGCATATCTATAGACCTTATTGATTGAGCAACGAAAATGATTAAAATGACCTTTTGATAGAGCCCATCCCGTAATGGTGTTGTAAAATAAAAGACGTATTTTTATTGGAGGGCTGTGAGATGAAATACAAACCTTAAAAATATTCTATGTGGCAACGGATTGAGTTTTTCATCTTTCAAAACGACTTGGGACGGCCTAGAACACGGGACAGGGAATGCTTTGAAACCATCCGTTACGTACTCATTACCGGTATTCAGTGGTGTAATATCCCTGACCTGCCTGGGTTTG